>JAKSUQ010000002.1 GCA_024408855.1 bacterium
TGATGCAACCGTAACCGCTCCAAAAACTGATGGACAAAAACCTCAAATGGGATTGATTGACGATGCTCAAGGAGGAGTCGTTAATTCTATAATTGATGCAGTTAAGAATTCTGACATTGAAAAAGTACAAGAACTTTTACCGACAATCATTGCAAATAAAGACTTTGCAACATTAGAACGCTGTGTTGATGAGGCAAAGGATACAGAAATCCTCAGAGAAATATCAAAAATATTCCGTGGTAATCCTCAATTAAAGAATGACCCGAAATTTAGAGAATTCTTTGATAAATATCAAAAAAAGTGGAATGAACATTCTCAAGATACACCGGAAGTATATAATATGTATACGAAAAATTCGTCTGATAATTCTGCTAATATGAACTTTGAAACAAAAAAAGCAGAACTCGTTTCTCAAATGAAACAATCCCAAAATCTAAATAATGGAATTAACCCTAAATACATTACAGAAAATTCCATTGATATTTTAGAACAAATGCTTAATAATCCGAAATTCTTAGAAAATAAATACATGGCTTCACATGCCGAAGAGATTATAGCTTCTTGTAATACTCCTGAAAAAGCAAGTTTGTGCAAAAAAATCATTGAAAATCCTAAATTGTATAACATTATAGCAAAAACCGAATCACTAACAACTATGATAGATAATTGCAAAACACAAGAAATCACTCAAATCAGGACAAAGACAATAGACGACATTACCAAAATGTTAGAAAATAATCCGGATTTGGAAAATAATGCTAACTTTACATCTTTTGCTGCACAAATTATTGCCCAAACAAATACTCCAAACAAATACAGTGTAGCTTCAAAAATGATGAATACACCATTATTCTATGAAGATATCAATTTACGAAAATATATATCATTTATTATCGATGGAATAAAAACTCCGGAACATGCTAATGGTGTAATATCAGTGATTGATGAACTCATTGACATAAAAGAAAATCATTCGGAATTATGGAACAACCATTCATTTGCAGAAAAAAGAGGACAACTTGTAGAATCTGCATTCAATGTTGAAACAGTAAAATCTATGAGATCTGTAATGGATGAAATAATCCAGATTTCTGAACAACATTCTGATTTATTCGAAAATGAGGATTTTTCAAATTTTATCGGAAGCATTATCGAAAAATCCAATACCAAAGAACAAGCCGAAGCCAAAATTATCGCACTTCACAATATCACGGACATTCAAGAAAATAATCCTGATTTATGGAATAACAAAAACTTTGCCGACAACATAGGTTGGATAGTAGACTCAACTTGCTCATATAACAGCACAAATATGGTATCTGTAATTTTAAATAATCCGAAAGTTTTTGAAAATAATGACTTCTCACATAATATAGGTCATTTCATATTTGACTCTTATCGCCCCGACATGTTTAACCAGAATCTTAAAGTCATAAAAGATATATGCGGTGATGATTTTGTCATGCCTAAATTTGAAAACGTTGACTCAAAACCTAAAATGGGATTGATTGACGAGGCTCAACCTGACATTGAGCAAACTAAAAAAAAAACTAAAATAAATGAAAAACCGCAGAATGTTGTTTTGCACAACATGAAAGCAATTGATGATGCTGTAAGTAAAATCAATGACGAATATTTAGCTGCTGAACAATTTTTAAACGACGAATTTACAAAATTAGGTCTTGATAAGATAGGTATTTTTCATTCCAGACTCAAGAGCCCTAAAAGTTTAAAAGATAAGATTGTAAACTATTTGAAAGAAAATCCGAATGCTACTTTACCAGAAGCAATTAATGATGTTCGTGATGCTTTTGGAGCAAGAACTATACTTGCGTCAAGTGATTACTCGCAACATCCGGAAGTCAAAGCGTTAATAGATGCAGGAGATATAAGAGGAGCAATACTCAAAGCGGCTGAAATACAATCTCAACCAATTTATGAAGGACTTAAAGCATTTATAATTTCTGAAGCCGATAACTTAACTGCATTTTCTATTACAAGATTGAGCAACTACGTTTCAGAAGACGGCATTCCGTATTTATCAGAAGCCCAACTTGCCAACCTTAGACAATTAGCCGCTTCTAAAAATATAGAATTTAATTATGTTGAAAGAGTTGATGAAAATGATCCACTTTATAAAGTATATCAAGCTCAAGGTATAAAACCGACAACTCGTTCACAACCATCCGGCTATACAGCGTTTCAATTAAATTTCACCACAAAAGACGGTAAAACTATTGAATGGCAATGCCGTGGCGATAAAGTTAATGATTTTGCAGAAGCTGAACATTTACCTTATGATATAAGAACACATAAAGAAGGTACCGTAAAAGATCCGAAATTAGTAAGATTATATGAACCGATTGATAAAATATTAACAGATGAAAATCACTTTGATGATGATGTCTATAAAGCATATCAAAAATATTTAGCAGATTATTACACACATCTAAGAAAACTCGAACTTGGTTTTGAAAGTACGGAACCAAAATTATCCGATTATGAAGTTAAAAATGTGAAATTCGATAAACAACTTGAAGCTAAAAATCTTATGTTCATACACGATTTAACTCAAAAAGTTAAAAAAGGTGAAATTTCACAAGATGATGCAATTAAAATTTATAAAGAAAATTTAGATTTAAATTGAAAAACAATCACATAATTTGATAAAAGTTGTATAATATGATAAAGAGGTAAATATGGTAAACAGAATTCCGAATACAAACATTTCACAAAACGTAAAATCCGCCAAACAGCCTGATGAAATTGTAACATTGAATAAACTCATAAAAGAAAGTTTCCAAAAACTTTCCGAAAGAGCAGAACGAGAAGTCCCTGAGTATGGAGATTTTAGTCCGGTATTTGAAACCTTTAAAAATCCTGACAATACCCTCTGTGCAACAGATTTTCTTATACAAATATCCAAACCTCCCAAAACAGTTGAAAATCATCAAACAATTAGAAATTTTGAACTTGTTGCATATAATTTCCCATCACCTTACAAAATATCAACCATACTAAAAACAGGTACGAAAGAAGAATTAATGCAAAAACTTCAAAACGAAAATATATATGAAGAAATCGAATCTCGTTTAAAATCAATTGCTAAAGATTTGAAAGATGTTTAGCAAATTATTTAATGCATAAAAAAAAGTCCCGAATTGGGACTGTTGGAATTAAGAATAGCTGGAAGTATGAAAAAGATTTAATAATCATATTTAACCGCAATTTTAATTTTTGCACTATCGCTTAATTGGCTAATTTCTTAGAATTATTATTAGCCATTTGGGGAGTTTTTATTTACTGTACATGATTTTCATACCATTAAAAATAAATTATTATTATTGACAAAAAGGCATACAACAAATTAATAATACCAAATTTAAAACGACACCAAGAAATAAATTCATGGCGTCGTTAATTTAAAATTTCAATCTTAAACCAATAAAATTCCGTAAAATTAGAAATTATATTAAAAACAAGCGAACTTTATGATTTAATTAAAAGGCTTGCTCCGATTACACCTGCGGTGTTACCAAGTTGAGCAGGTACAATCTCTACTGCATTTCCTTGTATTGACATTGCACGTTTTTGAATTGTTTCTTTAATCGGATTTAAAAGGATATCGCCTGCTTCTGCCACTCCACCGCCAATAATGATTTTCTCCGGATTAAGCAAATTTACGACACTCGTTAAACCCATGCCAATATACTCACCCATTATCCTAAATATTTGTTTTGCAACAGGATCACCCTCTTTTGCAGCAACTGCAACAATATACGGTGTTATATCAGGATTTGCGAGCTCTCTGTATTTTGTAGATTTTCCGCCTTTAATATATTCTTCCGCCATAGCTACAATTGACGGACCGGAAGCATACGCTTCCAAACAACCTCTGTCTCCGCAACCGCATAACGGGCCACCATCCATAGTGAGCTTTATATGACCGAGCTCGCCTGCAGCATTTGAAGCTCCTCTAACTAATTTCCCATTAATTACCAAACCCGAACCAATTCCTGTTCCAACCGTAATACATATCAAGTTTTGACATCCGATACCTGCACCATAGTTTAATTCACCCAATGCCGCCGTTCTTACATCATTATCAACTCTTGTAGGTATACAAAATTCTTTTTCCATAATTTCCGCAATAGGAACATTCACCCACCCCGGAATATTCGGAGCAAGCCTTACAATCCCTTTTTGACAATCAATTTGTCCGGGAAAACCAAATCCCATGCCCTCAATATTTGCAGCTTGCAGTTTAGTTTCTTTCAACAAATCTCTTATGGCATCTTTCATACTGTTAATCGTATATTCATACCCCATTTCGGTTCTTGTCGGAATAGAATTTGAATATATTATTTTGCCTTTGTCGCTGACAAGTGCAATCTTAACATTTGTTCCGCCAACATCTATACCTATTCTTTGTCCCATAGTTTCTCCCTCCAACTATCTGTTGTAAGTAAATATTACCACAGAGAAATTCAAAATAACAGCCAAATTTTTATATAGCTTGAATACCAAAATAAGCCGATTATCCAATTACTTACCAATATTAAATTATAGTACAATACAAATACTTGAGAAGTATCAAATGGTCAATCTTAAACACTGTAAAAATTCTAAAAAGGACAATTTATATATCGATTCAATGTTTGCAAAATGTGAAGTAGGCATTGTTTGTAAAGATGCTGATTTACGTTATACGGATATCAACAAATTTTATTGTGATTTGTTTTCTATAAAAGACAGCTCCAAAATTATCGGAACAAAAACCAATGAATACATGACTCAAAAAGAAATGAACATAATAAACAGTACAGATATGGAAGTTAAAGAGAGCAAAAGCTCTATGGATTACGTCATAGGTTATTCAAAAGGGAAATACTTAAATATTTTGACATCACCAATAATACACGAAAATAATTTTGCCGGAATAATTTCTTTTGTCAAAGATATTACGAATGAAGAAGCAATAAAAGAACAATTTGTTAATAAACATTTTCAATTAGAAGCCCTTTTAAAAAATATTCCCATGATAATCTATATGCAGAATAAAAACCTTGAATATATTACAGGAACAAAGCAGGCAAAATCGTTTCTTAATGAGGGATTAGACGCGATTGAAGGAATTTATATCACACACTTTGATGACAGAGAATTTAGCCTGTCCGCAATTAAGAAGAAAAAATGTTTAACAAGAGAAATTGAACTTATTGATAACAAAGGCTTTCCTCATAGATACAAAATCCAAAAAATACCGATAAAAGATTTTAATGACAAAGTTATCGGATTAATAACAATAGCCGCTAATCTTGACTCTGAAAAAGCATTGCAGGTACAACGTGAAACTTTTGTAGCATCAATCGGACACGACCTTAAAAATCCGACAATAGCACAAATACGCTCGATTGAACTTCTTTTAAACGGTTCTTTCGGAAAAATCAACAACGAACAACGGGAATTACTATCTCTGATACTCGACTCTTGTCGTTATATGAACGGAATGTTATCCTCGCTATTAGATACTTATCGCACATACAAAGGTGTTATCAAACTCAATTTCAGCGAATTTTCCTTGCTTGAACTTGTACAGGATTGTGTATCCGAAATGGTTTATGTTGCAAAAGATAAAGACATTGCAATAAAAATTGATACAAAAGAAAATAAAAACTCTGATTTGTATATTGTAGTTGCTGATAGAGTACAAATTCGCAGAGTTATTATGAATTTGATTTCTAACGGAATAAAGTACGCTTTCGGAAATTCAGACCTAATACTTAAAATCTATATTGAAAAATCTGATATGTGCTTTCAATTTGAAAATAACAGTCCTTACATAAACGACGAAAGGAAAAAGAAAATCTTTGCCCAATATGTTTCTTATGCCGAAAAAAGCAAAGTTCATGGAACAGGTTTAGGTCTTTATGCTTCAAAAAAAATAATAGAAGGACATCGAGGTGAAATATTTGTTAAAAGTTTTAAAAACAATAAAAACATTTTTGGCTTCAAAATACCGATTTCAGCGAAATCTGATTGCAATAGAGAGATAATTTTTTAAGCAAAACAAACAATGGTACATTTCCGACTCTGCCTAATAATTGCCGTAAAAGCAAATGTGTTGTATAATGGGTCTGTTATAGCAAGGAGAGTGTATGAGCGAGATTTGTGAAAACTGGACTGAGTGGTTAAAAAAGAATAGATTTGCGGGGCAAACACCCGAAATGATTGAACAAACCACAAAATGGTTAGAAACTGTCAGGGACGTAATCCTTTTATATGCGGAAATTGAACCTAATGATGTTGTCCTGGATATCGGAACCGGAACTGGTTTATTAGCTTTCAAAGCCTTAGAAATGCAAAATTGTAAAGGAAAAGTTATTTTTTCTGACAAATTTCCTGATTGCTTAAACGATTGCCAAAGAATACTCGATCAGTCCTGTGTTACAGAGGGCTACCAAATGTTACTTTGCCCTTGTGAACACATTGCTCTGCCGGAAAGTTCGGTACATAAGGCTTTAATGAGGTCTGTACTCGTTCATATCGTTAATAAACAACCTGCAATCTGTGAAGTATACAGAGTTCTTAAACCTGGTGGAAAGTTCTGCGCTTTTGAGCCGATAATCCGCTCGAATACAAGGTATTGGGAAATTCTTGATCCTAAATATATTGACAAATATGAAGATTTCAAACGGGTTGAGAATGAGATAATGGAAAATCCGCTCGATTCTTTATGTAACTTTGATGAAAAGACTCTAAAAATGAACTTACAAATAGCAGGATTTTCAATTCCGGAAGTCAAAGTACAGGAAGTAAAATCAAACTACATAGTTCAAGATAATATGGTATCAGCGTGGTTTAACAATCCGCCATCACCTGACCAACCGTCCACAAAAGAACGTTACCTTAAATATTTTGACGAAGCAACCGTTAATAAATTTATTCAGGATATCCAAAACTACCTGACAGGACGAGAAATCAATCTTAAATCAAATGCCGTATTTATAACGGCGGTTAAATAAGGACAAAAAATATGAGCGAACAAACAGCAATAATAATACCGGCAAGATATGGCTCCTCAAGATTAGAAGGAAAGCCACTTTTAAAAGCCGGTGGGAAATATATAATTCAATGGGTTTGGGAAAAAGCTAAAACCTGCAAAAATGTTGATAGAGTGATTGTTGCAACTGATGATGAGAGAATTTTCAATACTTGCAAAGAATTTGGTGCAGAAGTTGAAATGACCTCAACTTCACATAAAAGCGGTAGCGACAGAATTGCAGAAGTTGTTTCAAGACATCCGGAAATTGCTTATGTCATTAATCTTCAAGGAGACGAACCACTTATTGAGCAAGAAAATATTGAACTGGTTATAAAAGGAGTTCTTGAAGACAAATCCGTTGATATATCAACACTTGTAAGAGAAATAAAAGATGAAAACGAAGTCAATAACCCTAATTTAGTAAAGTGCATTTTTGATAACAATAACTTTGCAATGTATTTTTCAAGGTCAAAAATTCCGTACGAAAGAAATGTTGGAGAAAGCAAGTTTTACGGACATCTCGGAATATACGGATATAAAAAAGACTCACTTATAAGAATGACAAAACTTCCGCAAACGACATATGAAAGAGCTGAAAGCCTTGAACAATTAAGAGCTTTGCAAAACGGTATGAAAATAAAAGTCGCAATCGTAAATAATATTCCGGTCGGAATTGATACAAAAGAAGATTTTGAAAAATTTAAAAGCATGGTAGAAAAATAGACTAATGAATATAAAAACAAAAATTACGGAAATTCATTACAATAAATCTGCAAACGGGTTGCTATATAATGTTTTAAAGTTTGCATCCGTGTTTTACAATTTCGGAAGTTCATTGAAAAACGTAATGTATGACAACGGTATTTTAAAACCAAAAAAAGTCAACGCATACGTTATTTCTGTTGGGAATTTTACAACAGGTGGTGTCGGAAA
Source organism: bacterium (assembly GCA_024408855.1). Classification (GTDB taxonomy): domain Bacteria; phylum Cyanobacteriota; class Vampirovibrionia; order Gastranaerophilales; family Gastranaerophilaceae; genus CAG-196. The sequence goes on from JAKSUQ010000002.1 coordinate 7,979, forward strand.
AACACCGGTTGTAGCAGAAATTGCAAAATATTATATTAATAAAGGCGAAAAAGTTGCTATTATCTCAAGAGGATATAGCGGAAAACTTGATAACAAAAAGGTTAATGTAATTTCTGACGGAATTAACTTACACTACAAAGCTGATATGGCCGGAGATGAACCTTATTGGTTAGCGATTAACCTTAACATGTGTGCAGTTTTAACCTGTGCTGACAGATATAAGGCTTCAAAATATGCGGTTGAAGAAATGGGAATAACTCACATAATACTTGATGACGGTTTTCAACACCGCAAAATGTACAGAGATGAAAATATCGTTTTAGTTGACTCACAAAAAATTTTTGGGAATAATAATCTGCTTCCGGCAGGGCCTTTACGGGAAAATCTCAACGGGTTTAATCGAGTTAATAAAATAATCGTTGTAAGCAAGAGTATTGAACATTCTCTTGCGGAAAAACTTGCAGAAGAATTAAAAAATAAGTACGAAAAAGAAACTTTTGTATGCAAAACCGAACCGGATTATATTTATAACATAATTTCAGGCGAGCACTTGGCAAAAAATGAAGAAATAACTGCAATTTCTGCAATAGGTCAGCCGGAACAATTTTATAAATTCTTGGAAAATGACTATAAGATTGCACGCAAAGTATCTTTTGACGACCATCACCAATATAATATTTCCGATATCGACGGAATAAACGGTAAAATAGTTACGACAGAAAAAGACGCAGTTAAGCTCGCACTACTCAACCGTAACGACATATACGCCCTCAAACTCAAAACAACAATCGACATCGAAAATTTGCTAAAAAATTAATCAGAAAATCACAATCATTATCTAATTACCAAGGTTTGTGATATAATATTTTTCAAACAGAAAGAGTGGGAAAATGAGTATAAACGTGTATTTAGGAATAGATGTCGGTTCGGTTACGACAAAACTTGCATTAGTTGATGAAAAAGGGAAATATATTGATTCTTATATGCTTAAAACAGCAGGAAAGCCTGTTGATGCAGTACAAGACGGATTAAGACATATAAAAGAACAGGCTCTGGCGGAATATTCAATTCAAGGTGTCGGCACAACAGGTTCAGGAAGAAATCTTGCCGGTGCTTTGGTTGGCGCTGATGTTATAAAAAATGAAATTACAGCTCATGCCGTTGCTGCAAGTACAAATATTCCAAACGTTCAAACCATTCTTGAGATTGGCGGACAAGACAGTAAAATTATAATTTTAAGGGACGGTATTGTTACAGATTTTGCTATGAATACAGTTTGTGCAGCAGGAACAGGAAGTTTTTTGGATCATCAGGCTCAAAGGTTAAATGTTCCGATTGAAGAATTTGGAGCAACTGCACTTAAATCAGACAATCCGGCACGTATTGCAGGACGTTGCGGGGTTTTTGCAGAATCTGATTTAATTCACAAGCAACAGTTAGGATATCCGGTAGAAGATTTGTTGTACGGACTTTGTCAGGCATTGGTAAGAAATTACTTGAGCAATTTGGCTTTAGGGAAAGAATTATTACCTACAATATCTTTTCAAGGTGGCGTAGCAACAAATTCAGGGATGGTTAAGGCATTTGAAGAAGCTCTTAATACAAAAATTGTCGTTCCGGAAAATCACCAAACAATGGGTGCTATCGGAGCTGCACTTTTGGCAATGGAAAACCACCAATATACCGAAACACCTACAAAATTCAAGGGTTGGGAAGTCGGGAATATGAATTTCCAATCTATAACTTGCCAATGTAGCGGTTGTTCAAACAGTTGTGAAGTTATAACTATTTTAGAAGGTTCCGAGCCTATCAGTCATACTGAAAAAATTGGTGATATTAAAGGTAATATTATAGCTCGCTGGGGAGGAACTTGCGGTAAATGGGATATTGCATAACTCTAAAATCAGTTGTATGCGAATTTATGACGGGAGATAAAAATGCTTAAATTAAGGAATTTTGAAATCGGCGGCGATAAGTTAACAATATTAGCAGGTCCTTGTGCCATAGAAACCATTGATATTATGAAAGAAACGGCAGAAGAGCTTAAAAAAGTTTGTGAAAAACTCGGAATCAACTATGTATTCAAATGTTCTTTTGACAAAGCAAACCGCTCATCTATCAATTCATACAGAGGATTAGGGATTGATAAGGGTTTGGAATACTTATCGATAATTAAAAAAGAATTTGAAGTTCCTATTGTTACTGACATTCATCTTCCGGAACAAGCCGAAAAAGTCGCAGAAGTAGCTGATATATTACAAATTCCTGCTTTCCTATGCAGACAGACCGACTTATTGGTGGCTGCCGCAAAAACCGGGAAAATAGTTAATATAAAAAAAGGACAATTTCTCGCCCCACAGCAAATGAAATCATTGGTTAGAAAAGTTGAAGAAAGCGGAAATAAAAACATTATGCTGACAGATAGAGGCGTAACATTTGGGTATAACAATCTTGTATCCGATTTCAGAGCAATTCCGATTATGAAAGAATTTGGATACCCGGTTGTGTTTGATGCAACACACAGTGTTCAAATGCCGGGGTCAAACGGCGATTCGACAGGCGGAGACAGATGTTTTGTTCCTATACTTGCAAGATGTGCGATGGCATCCGGTGCAGATGTTTTATTCTTTGAAATTCACCCTAATCCGGAAAAGGCTCTTTGCGATGGTGCAAATATGCTTTATCTTAAAGACGCTAATGTTGTGTTTGAAAAATGCAAAAAGATCTATGAAATAATAAAAGATTAATCTCAGACGGAAAGAACGCTATGATTAAAACTGTCAGAAAAAATACCAAAGGTTTAAGCGGAGAAATTGTTATTCCTGCTGATAAATCTGTTTCTCACAGGGCTGTAATGTTGTTATCACTTGCAAAAGGAACTGCATATGTGCGAAATTTTTCATCAGGTGCAGACTGCAAATCAACATTAGAACTTTATCAAAAGTTAGGAGTTGAAATCAATTATGTTGATGAAAAAATTTTAAAAATAACATCAAACGGTAAACTATTTAATAGTAATACAACAGAGCCCCTTTATTGCGGAAACTCCGGAACAACAATGAGATTGACTTGCGGAGTGCTTGCCGGACAAAAATTTAATTCAATTTTAATCGGTGATGAAAGTTTAACAAGACGCCCGATGAAGAGAATCATTGAACCACTATCATTAATGGGAGCAAAAATAAATTCAAACGAATTTCATGCACCTTTAAGCATTAGAGGAAGTAATTTGTATGGGATTGACTACCACTCGGCAATATCAAGTGCACAAGTCAAATCTTCAATCATCTTAGCCGGGCTGAGCGCTCAAGGTAAAACTACTTATACAGAGCCTTTTCAATCGAGAAACCATACGGAATTAATGCTTAAATATTTGGGTGCTGAAATAAATACTCACGAAAATTCAACAGAAATAATACACTCCAAACTTGAAGCAAAAGATATCGAGGTTGTAGGAGATATTTCTTCGGCATCATTCTTTATTGTTGGAGGATTGGTTGTACCAAATTCCAATTTTATCATAAGAAATGTTGGAATTAACCCGACAAGAACAGGCATTATTGATGTTGTCCAAAGAATGAGCGGTCAAATTGAATTGATGAACAAAAGAGAAATTGGCGGCGAAACAGTTGCTGATATAAGGGTAATTTATTCAGAAAATCTCAAATCTTGTACTATCTCAGGAAACGACATTCCAAGATTAATTGATGAGTTACCGATAATTGCAGTTTTAGCAACACAAGCCGAGGGAAAAACTATTATAAAAGATGCTCAAGATTTGAGAAACAAAGAAGCAGACAGAATAAAATGCCTCGTTTCAGAATTGAAAAAAATCGGTGCTGAAATAGAAGAAATTCCTGACGGATTTGTTATATACGGCAAAACACAACTAAAAGGAAATGTATCAGTCGAATCATTTCATGACCACAGATTAGCAATGAGTTTTTATGTGGCAGGCTTAATTTCAGAAAAAGAAATTGCAATCAATAATTTTGAATGGACTAATATTTCATTTCCGGAATTTGAACAATTATTTTATAAAATAAACGCTTGATAGTATATTATTATACAGACAAAGAATTACTTGTACATTTTTTATAACAAAAAAAAAATTTAGAAGTTTTATTCTATATAATAATATCTCTGTATTGAAAGGCTAAAATGATAATTAACTCAATTTCTCGTACACTACCGATTAATAATATACCCAATCAGAATCATGTTCAAAATAAAAATCATAACAAGTTTGTTTCTTTTAGAGCAGGACTTACAACATTAAAAGAAAAATCAGATGTTTTTATTCCAAAAGTTACAAACTACATTATACAAGCTAAAGAAATAACTCTTGAAGATTTAAATACGATTTTGCACATGGTAATTAACACTGCAAATATTAAAGAATTGACAGATGATGTGAGAAAACTATTACATTGTAAACCTAATATGCGTGCATGTGTAACATCCAGTATTGATTATAATGTAGCTCATAATACAACAATGTACATAGAACTACCAAAAGAAACACCGGACTCAAAATTGTTAACCAAAATACCTAATTCTAATGCATGTAGAACAAAACAATTTAAACGGGCAAAATTATTAGAGTTTATCGTACATGAGGCTACGCATTTATTTCAGGATAATTCTTCTGACAGATTATCACTGACTGATTTTCTTACAAAATTTTTCAAGAAAAATAATTCACAAATGGTAAAAATGGATACGTATTCTGCCTCATTTGAGATATTTGGATATTTAGAAGACGGTATTTCAGAAACATTAAGTATTGTTGAACCATATATCAAAAATTTCTCTGATCCTAACAAATATCAGATAGTAAACATACGAGAAGCCTATACAAAATGTCTTAACACTTCTCTTCGGCAGAATATAATGGAGAATATTGATAATGCCCTTACAATTTGTAAAAATAGATACCCAAACTGTGATTTAGCACAACTAATGAATACAATCCATTATTTAATCCAATGCGAAACAGAAGCATATTCGGCAGGAATAAGGGCAATGAGAAACGCATACCAAGGTTTTGATGAAAGTAACAATTATTTTGAAATTTTGAATTTCACACAATTCCTAATGGAAAGTGGATTCATATCATTAAATAACAACTCTATCCACTAAATCGCTGAGGCACCGGAAACTATTTCAACTAGTTCCTGAGTAATTGCCGCTTGCCTTGCTTTATTGTAATCAATTGTTAGTGTACTTATCATTTCTTCAGCATTATTAGAAGCAGCTGACATAGCTGTCATACGAGAAGCCAATTCACTTGCATTTGCTTCTAAAAGTGCCTGATAGATTGAATTTGTTATGTACATAGGAATTAATTGTTGCAAAACAACACTCGGCGATGGCTCAAACTCCATAACAGAGTCAGGAACACCGTTTTCATCAGCTTCAATTTTTACAGGAAGAACTTCCCAATTAACAATATTGTACGACATCATATTATTAAAATGAGTCGTAATAATTTCTATTTTATCAATCTTGCCGTTCACATAATCGTTTGCAATATCTTCTGCAATCAAACTTGCACCTGTTGCAGTCGGCTCGTTTGCAACTGCAAGATATCCGTCGCATAACTCAAACTCCACAGAAGTATTGTGCTTAAAAGACGAAACAGCTTTTTGACCTACCGGATATACGACGCTTTTTATACCGTTTGCGGCATTTTCTTTTATTCTTTTTACTGCCGCTTTAATAATATTAGCATTATACGCACCGGCAAGACCTTTATTAGAAGTAATTACCAATATTCCTTCCGTATGAACTTCCCTACGAGAAAGTAACTCAGGATAATTATCCAACCCTCTCTCAACTTTTAGTCCAACAGCAGAAATTTTCCCGATTTCCGCAAGAGTTTTTCTGCATAAGTGCAATAGTTCATCAGAAAAAGGACGTCCCGCCTTAACAAGATTTTCTGATTTTTTTACCTTAGCAGCAGCAACCATTTTCATCGCTTTGGTAATTTTTTTTGTATTCTGAACGCTCGATATTCTGCTTTTTATGTCTTTTAAGTTTGGCATTTTCTTTTTCAGTGAATAAGTGAATACGTGAATAAGTGAATGCGTTATCTGTGTTTTTAAACAAATACTATTCGCTAATTCTTTTCTTCTACTGTTTCACCGCCTTTCGAATTATCGTATTATAGAGTCTTTACATAAGCATCAAGTTGTGCCTTTAATGCTTCCTTGTCTTCATCAGAAAGTTTTTCACCTTGATTTAATCTGCTTTCTAACTCAGGCATTTTTGCACTAAAGTATTCAAACCAACCATTCTTAAATTCATTGATTTTTTTGTCATCAACTTCATCAAGAAAACCTTCATTAGCAGCATACAGAATTGTGACCTGTTGAGCTACGGTTAACGGTTTATACTGAGGTTGTTTCAAAACTTCCGTAAGTTTTTGACCTCTCAAAAGCTGTTTCTTAGTTGCAGCATCCAAGTCTGAAGCGAATTGAGCAAACGCCTCCAATTCTCTAAATTGTGCCAAATCAAGTCTCAACTTACCGGCAACTTGTTTAATACCTTTAGTTTGAGCAGCTCCACCAACACGGGAAACTGATATACCGGCATTAATAGCAGGTCTTACACCGGAATTAAACAAAGATGTTTCCAAAAATATTTGACCGTCAGTAATTGAAATTACATTAGTCGGAATATATGCCGAAACATCACCCGCTTGTGTTTCAATGATAGGCAATGCTGTAATACTTCCGCCACCAAGATCATCAGATAATTTAACGGCTCTTTCAAGAAGTCTTGAATGAAGATAGAAAACATCTCCAGGATATGCCTCACGTCCAGGCGGTCTTTTAAGAAGCAAACTCATTGCACGATAAGCCTGAGCGTGTTTGGTTAAATCATCATATACAATAAGAACATGTTTACCTTGTTCCATAAATTCTTCCGCAATAGCAACACCTGCGAACGGTGCTATATATTGCAACGGTGCAGGCTCATTAGCTGTTGCTGAAACTATTATTGAATAATCCATTGCCCCATGTTTTTCAAGAGTTTTGGCAAGTTGCGCAACGGTTGAAGCCTTTTGACCGACAGCAACATATATACAAATAACATCTCCGCCTTTTTGATTAAGAATTGTATCAATAGCAATAGCCGTTTTACCCGTTTGCCTGTCACCAATAATCAATTCACGTTGACCACGACCGATAGGAGTAAGTGCATCTATTGCTGTCAAGCCGGTTTGCAACGGTTGATGAACAGATTTTCTGGCAACAATACCGGGAGCAACTCTCTCAATAGGACGTGTCTTGTCTGTTATAATTTCACCTTTACCGTCAATAGGCATGCCTGTCGGATTTATAATTCTTCCGATAAGTGCCTCACCAACCGGAACTGAAGCAATTCTGCCCGTTGTTCTAACCGTCATACCCTCTTTAATATGTGTGTATTCACCCAAAATTACAACACCAACATTGCTTTCTTCCAAGTTTAATGTTATACCGAGCGTTCCCTTTTCATCATCAAACTGAACCAACTCGTTTGACATAACATTACGTAACCCGTAAATTCTCGCAATACCGTCCCCTACTTCCAGTACGGAACCAACATTTGAAATTTCGGCTTTAGCTTCATAATTTCTAATGTTTTCTTTCAGTATAGAACTGATTTCATCAGGATTAATTACTGCCATTGATTTACCTCTTCTATTTTAATTTGTATTATACTACCCCAATTTGTTTGCTTAAATCTTCAAGTTTATGACGAATACTGTTATCCACAACACATTCATCTATATTGAAAATCAAACCTGCTATAATATCCTCATCAATATTCCAATTAACAAGAATATTTTTATTTAACTTCTCCGCAATTCTTGATTTAATTGATTCTTTTTTCTCATCAGTTAATTCTATTGCAGAAATTATATCAACATGAGTAATGTTTCTCAGTACATCAAGCTCATGCTCAAATTCAATTGCTATTTGCGAAATAATATCAGCTCTCTTTTTAAGATTTAGAGCAAATATAAAATTATACACAATCGGAATGATTTTATTTTGAAAAAGTTTGCCTAAAACAATTTGCTTTTCTTCAATCGAAACCACCGGATTATCAAGTGTTGATGATAACTCTTCCGAAGAATTAATTGTTTCTGAGATTGTCCTCAAATCATTTAACACTTCGTCTTTGGAAATTTTTTCATCTTCTTGAACCAACTCCATCAGTGCCTTTGCCCAACGCTTAGCAACGAGTTCGCAATTTTTATCTTTTATCGTTCCCGTCATACCGACATAACTCCTTCTAATTGCTCAACACTCTCATCAATAAGTTTGTCATGCAAAGTTTCATTTGTTTGCAGTTCACTTATAATCTGTGCTTTTGCCAACTCTACTGAAGCTGCAGAAGCACGTCTTATTAATTCTGTACGCAAGGAATTTCTATGATTTTCTATTGCTTTCATTGCACCATTTTGAATTGATATTGCAGAATTATGTGCTTCCTCAAGTATTTTTTTACCAACCAATGTAGCATTCTCTTCCGATTTCTTTAGGATTTTCTCAACTTCATCCTCTATATGGGAAAGACTTTGCTCCATATTTTTAAGAGAAATTACCGAATTATCCTTTGCTTCTGTTGATGCATTAATTGTAGCATCGATGTCAGATTTTGCTTTTGCAATGACAGATTTCACATCTTTTCTAACATATACAAACGCTATAATAATCAAAAATATTACAAAATTGAATAAATTTGTTCCTGCAATATAATCTAATATTTCTTTTAGAATTTCCATATATTTCTCTTATCTATCGGTAAAGGATTTCATCAATGCTTTTGCCTTCAAAACCTTTGATTTCAGTTCTGTATCCCAAAAGTTTTTCAACAATATCGCCTGCCAAATCCGTCATTTTATTTTGTAAACTTCTCTCAGCTTCATTAGAAGAATTGCCGAGTTCATTTTTTGCCTGTTCTACGTCTTTTTTTGCAACATTTTGTGCATCATCAATAAGGTCTTGCCTTTCAGTTTTGAATTTGCCTATAACCTCAGAATATTTATTACCGGCCTCGGCTTTTGCATCAAACAAGATTTTATCCTTTTGTTCAGCAAGTTGACGAACTATTTCATCATTATTCTCAACTTCCTTATAGTTCCCCTTAATAAAGTTTTCTCTTTCGCTCATGATATTTAATATCGGAGCATACAAAACTTTGTTCATCAAAAAGACAAACACGATAAAATTTATAATTGTTGCTAAAAATGTTCCGTTAAATTCCATTGCCTAATTTAACCTATAATACCACTCAATTTCATAGCAATAAATAATGCATAAAGAGCACAGGCTTCTGACAAAGCAGCACCAACCAAAAAGTTACCAAATGCTTTTCCTGCTATTTCAGGTTGCCTTGACATTGCATCCATTAAACCTTTGGTTGCCAAACCAATACCAAGTCCTGCACCAACTGCACCAAAACCTATTGCTATACCTGCACCCAATTGTGCCATTTCTGAAATTGTTTTTACATCTGCCATAATTTTTCTCCTCTTATATTCATTTTATTCTTCGCTATTGACGGCAGCAGCTATATAAACTGTCGTTAACATTGTAAATACTAATGCTTGCAAACAAGCAACCAAAACTTCAAAGAACATCATAGGTAGCGGAACAATCCATGCACATATACTTAATAATGCTGCAATCAACAACTCGCCTACCAATATGTTACAAAAAAGACGTAATGCCAGTGAGAACGGTCGAGTAATCATATCTAAAAATTCAAGAAGTGTAGATATAATCGCCGAGATTGAAAAACCATGAAAAAGAAAACGAAAATTCTTTTTGATTAATCCTACTGTAACATAATAGACTAAAACTACTATTGCCAAACCCGCCGTTAAATTGATATCATTCGTTGGCGAAGCAATTTCACCCTGCTTTAATTCAATCATCCTCAGAGGTAACTGCCCCATAAGATTGGCTGTTACGATAAACAAAAACAAAGATGCTATAAGCGGAAAATGTTTTCTTCCTTCATTGCCTATCGTTGTATCCGTGAGATTTTTAAAATATCCCAAAATAGTTTCAAATATCATTTGGATTTTAGTCGGGAAAATTGACAAATTTCTTGTTGCAACAAAAGAAACCAACAACAAAAAAATCATTGCTGCCCACATTGTAACAAGTGTATCCATGTTAAAAGCCATAGGCTGACCCAAAATAACCGTGTTTACAACCCAGTGTCCTTCGCTCATCAAAAAACCTCATCTCTTCATCGGAGACATCTCTCCTTGCGTAATTCTATCATATCAAGCAGAGTTTTACAAGTACACCATCCGGTTGAAAAACAAGAAATATTTTTTCATAGTTCTTTAAAAAATTTTAGATTTTATTGTTTTTGTGCTAATATCAGAGCAAACAACATCATTGAGAGGTATTTATATGCTAAGAGCCGGAATAGTTGGACTACCAAATGTCGGAAAATCAACATTGTTTAATGCACTTACTGCAACGAAGAACGCACAAAGCGCAAATTATCCGTTTTGTACAATAGAACCGAATGTCGGAATTGTAACAGTTCCGGACGAAAGGCTGAAAGTCCTTGCGGATTTGTGTAAATCAAAAGAAATAATCCCAACTGTTATTGAGTTTGTTGATATTGCAGGATTGGTGAAAGGGGCAAGTCAAGGAGAAGGACTTGGAAACCAATTTTTGCACAACATAAGAGAAGTTGATGCCATTATTCAGGTAGTACGTTGCTTTGATGATGAAAACACAATCCACGTCGAGGGAAAAGTTGATCCTATAAGCGATATAGAAACAATTAACACCGAACTTGCCTTGGCAGATTTAGCATCAATAGAAAGACGCCAACAACGCATCACAAAACAAGCAAAAGGCGGTGATAAAGAGGCTGTATTAGAAGACCACGCATTGAAAAAATTATCAGAACTACTTAGTGCAGGTACTTTTATAAACCTTAGAGATAATTTTACCGAAGATGAAATTGCTGTTATTAAACCGCTCAATCTCATGTCAGTAAAACCTGTCATATATTGTGCAAATGTTTCCGAATTTGACCTTAAAAACGGAAATAACTACACAAAACTTGTTGAAGAATATGCAAAGAAAAACGGTGCTGAAACTGTTATTATTTGTGCAAGAATTGAAGAAGAACTTGTCGAATTAGGAGAAGACGGAGCAAAAGAATATCTTGAAGAATTAGGAGTTCAAGACAGCGGTATCGACAAAATGATTAAATCTGTCTATTCTCTCCTAAATCTCATTACTTTTATAACAGCAGGAGAAAAAGAAACTCGTGCTTGGACTTGTGCAAACGGCACAAAAGCACCTCAAGCAGCAGGCGTAATCCATACAGATTTTGAAAAAGGTTTTATAAGGGCAGAAGTTACATCTTACAAAGATTTTATCGACTGCGGTTCTTATACGGCATGCAAGGACAAAGGTGTTACAAGGCTTGAAGGCAAAGAATATCTCGTTCAAGACGGAGATATTGTGCATTTCAGATTTGCCGTATAATCAAAACTCATTTAATTTTCTTTTGGCATAATTGATTAACCGTCCGTCCGAACGAAATAGGGCATAGTGGTTTTTGTTTGCATATTTTTTTGAAAAGAAACAATCGGATAAAAGAGTTTGCTCCAAAACAAAAAGGGCAGTTTGCACCAACTCTTTATCATATTTTTTCAACAATGTTTCATATTGAATAGGGGTAAGTGTTACCAAATTTATATTCGGTAATTTTATATATATATTTGGGTCTTGCTTAGGTCTACCGCCCTTTTTTCCGTTATCTTTATAAAACCATTTTTTGCTCTTGAAAGTCATATTCTGTTATCTCCGGCACGCCTACCTTTCTAACTAAATCTATAACAGTATTTTTCATTTGACATTTATATACAGAAGTCGAAAAATACACTCGATAAAGATTGCATTTTTGGCATGAACAACCTATCAAATAACAATCAACTGCACTTTGTGTCCATTTATTTGACAATGTTTCCGAACACGTTACGCCATACTTATAAATCATTGAAAAACTCAACCCCTCATAAAACTGCTCTTATATAACACAAATCTGCGATAATTAATTTGACATAAATAGCATTATATGATTAAATATCAAATAACAATTTACATCATGTAAGATATTGTAAGATATTATCTTACATATGTCAAGTGATAATTTCCAAAAATGGTGAAAACATGAAACTGGACGAATTAATTACACTAATTCAGACAAAAACAGGCGAATTTATAAATCAATCTCAACTTGCTAATTGTCTTGGAATTACAAGACAAACAGTCAGCAACAGAATTAAGAATGAAAGTCAGGTTACGGTAAGCGAACTCAAAAAAGCAGAAGAATATTTCAAGATCAACCTGTTCAATGATACTTTTGAAAGAGAAGAAAAAATTGCATACATAGATTATTACCCTGATGTGTTTGCAAGCTGCGGAAATGGAAATATAGTATTTTCGGAAAGAAAAACAAAATTACCGTTACCTACATCATTGATTAGCGGATTTTCAGAAAGCAAGACATACTCAATCATTAATGCAACAGGTAACAGCATGTGCCCAACTATCGAAAACGGAAATAAACTCATTGTTGAACATTGGGACGGCAGTCAAATACAAGATAACAAAATATATGTATTCAGTTTCAATAATGAAATTTATATAAAACGATTATCAAAAAATTTGGATGAAATTATCATTAAATCTGACAACCCAGAATATCGTACTCGAACAATAAGCGGTAATACAGCATTTGAGCTAACCTTATTAGGTAGGATTGTAGGTATTATTAAATCTCTGTAAATTACTTCACAAATTGACTTAACCGATATTTGAGCTACAATAAAGAGCATGAAAATGATTATTTTTGGTGCGAATGAAGTTGGTGCAATGATTGCATCACTGTTTTATACAGATAATGATATCACAATAATTGATGAAGAAAAAAACAAAGTTGATAGCATTAATAAGTATGACGTAGGTTTTGTAGACGGAAACGCTTCTGATATAGAAGTTTTAAAGCAAGCTGGTATAAAACAGGCGAACATTTTTATTGCTTGCACAAATTCTGATGAATTAAACATTGTTGCCTGCCTTACAGCAAAAAGACTTGGTGAAGCTACCACAATGTGTTTTGTGAGAAACGAGGGTTATAAAGCATCTCTTAATATTGCAAAAGATGCAGAATACAATGACGGTTTTTATATTGATTTTGTTATTTGGCCGGAAGAACTACTTACACAAGAAATTTTTCGTATTATTACCGTTGCTAAAGCATTGGACGTAGAAAATTTTGCAGGCGGCAGAGCAAGACTCTTGGAATACAAAATTGAAGAAAATTCAATTTTGGTCAATAAAATGATAAAAATTTGTGATTTTCCAAAAGACACAATTATTGTCGGTATTATGAGAAATGAAAACTTGTTTATTCCGGGAGGAGAAACAGTCTTGCATAAAGATGACAAAATTCTATTTATGGGGCTTGCTCACTCATTGGATATTCTTGCCGCAAAATTTTTTCACGAAAAAGATTTTGTTAAAAATGTTGCAATCATAGGCGGAGGAAGTGTCGGCTTAAAACTCGCAAAAATACTTGAGGGAATGAAACTGAATACAAAAATAATCGAACGAGATGAAGAAAGATGCAGGTTTTTATCTGAACAACTTGAAAATACCCTTGTAATCAACGGCGACGGAACAGACTTAGAACTCTTAAATGAAGAAGACATCGGAGAATCTGATGTTATCGTAAGCGTAACAAATAATGACGAAAAAAATCTGCTGTGCTCCCTTTTAGTTAAAAAACTCGGAAAGGCAACAAGCAATGCCAAACGTGTAATTTCAAGAGTTTCAAAAAATACCAATGCTGAATTATTTGAAAGGGTAGGGGTTGACATTGCAATCTCCACTCAAACAGCTGCATTGAATGAAATAAAAAGCAATTTGTGCGAAACAAATATAGGTATTCTTGCAACCGTTGAACAAGGCAAAGGCGAAGTACTAAGAATACTTTTACCGGAAGAATTTAACACAATTAAGATATGGGAATTAAAACTTCCTGCAAAAGGTATAGTTGGAATTGTACAAAGACGAAATCGGATTATTATACCCAACGGTGCAACACAGATTATGGGCGGAGATACTCTCATCATATTCACTTTGAGCGAAAATGTACCAACAATACAGGAATATTTTAAGGCGAACTCATGAGAATTACTTATTTAACATATACTTTTTCACTTGCAATGATGTATTTTAGCATCGTTGTTGCAGCTCCAATAATTATTGCTCTCATATACAACGAGCCTAACGCAATTTTTCCGTTTTTTATCACCGGAACATCAATTTTTTTGGTTTCCACAATCTTAAAAAAAATTGTTAAAAAGAATTTTGGATTTAAAAACATTAATGACATAAAAAAATCAGAAGGTTTGTGTGCAGTTACTTTTTGCTGGATATTTGCAGGCTTGTTTTCGGCAATACCTTATTTATTTTTCGGTCTAAGCCCTATTAATGCATTTTTTGAAGCAACCTCCGGGATTACAACAACAGGAGCAACAATATTAACGCATTTTGATTATCCAAAAACACTGTTCTTTTGGAGATCATTTACTCAATGGCTTGGAGGCATGGGAATTATTGTCCTATTCATAGCTATACTTCCCCAATTTGCAATAGCAGGCAGACAATTATTTTTCGCCGAAACTCCAGGACCTACTGAAGATAAATTCACACCAAGAATAAAAAATACTGCTGCTTCTTTATGGAAAATATATTTTGGAATGACCATATTTGCACTCATATTACTTAAAGCAAACGGAATGAGTTGGTTTAATTCAATATGCCACGCATTGTCATCAGTTTCCGGCGGAGGATTTTCTCCTGAAAGTAACAGCTTAATAAACTCATCCAATACAATCTTATGGATAATATGTTTTTTTATGTTCTTTGCAGGAGCGAGTTACAATTTGCAATATAGAGCTTGGACGAAATTAAATCCGCTTATGTTATTCAAAAATGAAGAATTTAAGGTATATTTCTTTGTTTTTGCAATTTTGGGACTTTTGCTAAGTTACTCATTATTTGCAAACATGAATTATAATTTTATTGAAAGTTTTGTTCATTCATTCTTTCAAACTTCAGCAGTAATGTCATCCAGCGGATTTTGCAGTTCTGATTTCGCAAATTGGGATTACACATCAAAAGCAATACTTTTTGTTGCAATGCTTGCAGGGAGTTGTGCAAGTTCGGCAGGTGGCGGTATAAAAATCATAAGATGGCTTTTGATATTTAAAATTATGAAAACTGAAATGTCAAAAATTTTACACCCAAAGGCAGTCTTCAACATCAAAATAGGAAGATACTCAGTATCTCAGGAAATTTTATATCAAACACTAATGTTCGTATTCTTTTATGTAGCAATTATAATATGCTCTGGTTTCATAGTAGCAATTACCGAGAAAAGCACGGTCATAGGAATTTCAGGAGTTGTAAGTGCAGTAGGCAATATTGGTCCGGGAATAGGAAATCTTATAGGACCATTAGGCAATTATGACGGATTAAAAGGCATTTCGAAGCTAATTCTTATTATTGATATGTATGCCGGACGTCTTGAGTTAATACCGTTTTTAGTTCTCTTTCAAAAGGATTTGTGGAGAATTAAATAATCCTGTGCTAAAATGAATACAGCGAGGATTAGAAAATGACAGTAAGAAAAGTTGTAAAATACGGAACAGCTTCTTTAAGAGAACCATCAAAAGAAGTTTTTAAAGTATCACAAAAAATTAAAAACCTTGTTCAAGATTTGCTTGATACAATGTATAAAGAAAACGGAGTCGGTTTAGCAGCACCGCAAATCGGCGAAAATGTTCGTGTTTTTGTAATAGATGTTTCCACAAACAATGAACCATTAAATCCCAAAATATTTATTAACCCGAAAATAATTAAAAAATCCGGTGCATGCATAAGTCGAGAGGGGTGTTTAAGTTTTCCGGAAGCATTTACTGATGTGAGAAGATATTCTAATGTAATGATAAAAGCATTGGATATGAACGGACGGTCGTTTGTACTTGAAGCAAAAGACGGAAGCCTTTTAGCAAGAGCCATTCAACACGAGTTTGATCATCTCGACGGAATTCTTTTTATTGACCATTCAATCAACAGATTTGAAGCTGATGAAGAACTCAAAAAACACAATCTTCCTGCCGTACAAATTGAAAAATTACTTGACGAACCGGAACTTGCAGAAGAAATAAGCAAATTAAAAGAAAAAGAGATTAAAGAAAATAAGGAAAAATAATGAAACTAAGCATAGTTTTTTTCGGAACGCCTGATATAGGCTTAAAATCGCTTGAACATTTATACAACTCCGATAAATTCGAAGTATTGGGAGTTGTAACTCAACCCGATAAACCATCAGGAAGAGGCAAAAAGCTAACCCCAAGTCCGATAAAAGTATTTGCGGAAGAACATAATATACCGGTTTTTCAACCAAAGTCCATCCGCAAAGAGCCTGATATCATCCGTTCATTAAAAGAACTCGAACCGGATTTTTTTGTTACATTTGCATTCGGGCAAATTCTTTCGCAAGAAATTCTTGATATACCAAAGTATCAAACAATTAATTTGCATGTTTCTCTTTTGCCTAAATACAGAGGAGCAAATCCAATTCAAAGAGCAATTATGAACGGAGATACCGAAACCGGAATTTGCACTATGATTACCGAATTGGGTTTAGATTGCGGCGATATATGCCTAAAAGAACCTATAAAGATAGATGAAAACATGAATTGTGTTGAACTTTTTGAAATTTGTTCTTCCCAATCTCCATTACTTTTAGAAAAAACTTTACTCGGAATTGCCGACGGAAGTATAGCTCCTATTCATCAATGCGAAGACGGAATTTGTTATGCAGATAAATTAAACAAAGAAGAATGTCGAATTGACTGGACAAAATCTGCAAAAGATATTCATAATCTTGTGAGGGGTGTTTACAAATGTCCAGGAGCTTTCTTTGAATACAAGGGGAAAATAATAAAAACAATGGAAACTGCAGTAATTAATGAAACTGCTGACGGAAATTACGGAGATTTTGTGAAAATCTCAAAATCTGGTATAGATGTCAAAACAGGAAACGGCATTCTGCGCCTTATCAAAGTTAAACCAGAAGGAAAAGGCGAAATGTCAGCCTATGATTGGAGCAACGGATTGAGCAATCACTAAAATTGTTAGTCATTCGCAGGTGTATCAGAAGGACCAATAAAATCATTTATATGTGTTTCAGCATATTCTCTATCGGCATCTCTGTTAGCTCTCGGATTGCTTATATATGCCGCACTCAGAGCATCATCAGGCAATACTTCTCCGGTTTCTCGTATCCAAAAACGGTATTGATCAGGTCTTCTGCAATCAGTTGAATAAAAACAATTCGGTTCTTCATCCCCATTCATATCAATAACTAACCTATAACCCTCATTACCATGAATAGGAGGATAAGATGGCTGAGCCACTAAGTTACGAAAGCTCCATACAGAACCGTCTATATATTTAAAATCTTCATCCAAGTTCAACATAACTCGCATTATATTTTCATATTTGTGATCACCTTCAAATTGACTATCACTTGTAAATGGGGCAATCTTTGGCTTATGTGTACAATTTAAACCAACGCAAGTATCAATACCATTCTGCAAAACACCCTTATTAAAATATATAGAGCTATTACTCAATAAATCATTTGTTACTTTTGCAACATTTGCATAATATTTTAAAACAACGGGTCTGTATTTATCAGGCCTTGCGGTTGATACTAATGCAATCATGAGGACGGAAATTACAGACACAATACCCAATGCAATCAATATTTCCGATAATGTAAAACCATTCTTTTTCATAGGCAAATTCTCCAGTTGATACTTTATACTAACACGATTTACTATAATATTCAAATTGAATTTTATCCAACAACTTAAAAATCTCATCTTTATTATTCATTTGCACCAACATTCCTCTAATTTGTCCGGCTCCATGAAAACCGTTTACATAATAAGGATAAAATTTTCTGGTAAATTTTATTCCGATATCTTCCCCCCGAAACTCAATTTCATTTTGCAAATGTCGTTTAATCGTTTCAATTTTTTCTTCTAATGTCGGCGTATTAATGTATTCACCCTTATGCAAATACCTCTCAATTCTTGAAATTAACGTAACATCTCCCAAAATTCCACGTCCAACCGCAACTCCATCCGCATGCGATTGTTCCAAACATTGTTCTGCCGATTCTATTGATGTAACATCACCGTTTGCAAATACAGGAATATCAACACTTTTTTTAAGTTCGGAAACCTTTGCCCAATCTGCTTTACCACCATACATTTGAGCTCTTGTTCTTGCATGAATTGTTATAAAATCCGCACCGGCTTCTTGCATTTTTTCACCAAATTCAACGAAATTCATCTCATGAGCAGTATAGCCTAATCGAAATTTCACACTTAACGGTATTTTTATTCGTGATTTCACCGTTTTTACTATTTCATAAGCCAAATCCGGATTTCGCATTAATGCCGAACCGTCCGTGCCCTTAACCACTTTATTAACCGGACACCCCATATTTATATCAATCATATCCGCATATTTTTGGAGATAATCAGCACACTCCGCAATCATTTGAGGCTTATGCCCACTTAATTGATAAGATATTGGTGAATGATTTTCATCTCGCTTAACAATATCAGTATCTTTAACTTGAGTAAGTGCTTCAGAGCTAATCATTTCGGTAGTTACAAGACAGCTCGGCGAACATTCTCTTACAAGCGAACGCAAAACATAATCCGTAATTCCAGCCATAGGTGCTAAAGAAACTCTGCTTGAAATCAAATCTTTAACTTGCATATTGGCTCAATTCTTGTATTCTCGACTTTGCATATTGCAAAAACTCATCATTGGTTGAATACAACGAAACAAATTCACGATAATATTTTAAGGCTTCTTGATATTTTTCAAGACTGTCATAATCAACAGCTATCATATAATTAACAACCGGAAGCTCTTTTGTATATTTCAAAGTATTCAAATAATCATTTATTGCAAACTGTATTTTCTTTTGCTCATCATATATCATTGCTCTGTAATAATACGCATACGCATTATTAGGCTCTTGCTTTAATATGTTGTTAAACTTTTGCAAAGACAAATCGAATTGTTTCTTCTCAAACAAGCTAATCCCCTCTGAAAGTTCATTAGCAGAAAGATTTTGAGACACATATTGCATAATATTCTTAGCTTCGGAATTAGGATTCATAGAAATTGCTTTTTTAAGGTATCTTTCCGCATCATTCCACTTTTGTTGCTCAGAATATAAATATCCTATATAATAAGGAATTTCAGCATTTTTCGGAGAAATTATTTCTGCTTTTTTATAACTCTCTATTGCCTTATCATAATTACCTAATGCTTGATATGAAACTGCTAGGCCAAATAAAGATGCTTCCGTCGGAGGATTAATTGAAGAATATAGTTCTATTGCTTTCTTATAATCCTTTTTATCATAACTTGATGAAGCACGAGCCAACACATCCGAGGTCATATCACTCTTTACGTCTTGCACAGTCTTTGCAATCACAGCATTATTCGGAAATTTCATCTTTGCATTATTCAAAACATTTTGTGCATTTCCGTAATCGTTCAAAGAAGCATAGCAAATTGCCATATTTACATAAGCATCCGCATTATTCGGATTAATATTTATGTAAGCTCTGTATGCCATTATCGCATCATTGAGCTTATTATCCTTATGTAATTTGTATGCAAAGTTATAAAGAGTTTCTTGCATAGATTTATTTGTTACAGCATTTTTGCTCAAATATGCAATATATTCCTCCGGTGAAAGTGTACTTTGCATAACCGCCATTACTTCATTTTTGGCAACAGCATTATTCGGATCAATCGAAAGGACTTTTTCGTACAATTTTAAAGAATTTGCCTTATCTCCCATTTCCGAAAGTGCCTGTGCCTTGTACAAATTAGCCTGAATATTATTAGGATACAATGTAAGCACAGAATCATAAGATTTTATTGCTTTGGAATATTCTTTCTTCTGTTGATAGAGCGTTCCGACGTTCAATCTTGTCGTAATATTATCTGGATTTAATTGTTCAGCTTTTCCGTAATAATTTAATGCAGATTCAAAATCTCCTTGTGCTTGTTTAATAGCCCCGATATTAGCATTCAGTTCCGCATCAGAAGGTGTTTGGGCTAACTTTTTAAGATAAATCCTTTCCAATGCATACAGAACTTCCATATCACCTTTGCTGTTCGCAAGTACGGAATTATATTGCGCCAAGGCTTCATCATAATTACCTAATTTATCAAGAGTTCTGGCATATTTCATTCGCATTGCACTGTCAGTCATATTTAAGTCCAATGCAATTTTATAATAATCCGCTGAACGTGGTTCATTACCCAAAAGTTTCATCAAATCAGCAATTTGTGCATTAGCTTTACTTGCAAGATTGGAATTTTCTCCAGCTTTTGAAAACTCGTACGCTGCCGCAGAAAAATTACCGGTCGTGCGAAGTTCTTCCGCTTTAGAATATCGAGAAGTAGCAGAAGTATCAAAACCGATAACTTTCAAACATTGATTAAGATTTTCTACTGAAGATGCAATCATTGAAGAAGAATTTTGCACCATTTGTTCCTTAGTCGGATACATTTTCAAATAAAAAATCGCACTTCTGAAATCATTTGCCGCTTTATCGTAATTATTTTCCTGATTTGCGTAATATGTAGCTCTCGAAAGATAAGAGTTAACCAAACCTATTCGTGCAGAATTATCAAGATAATTTATTCTCAGTGCTTTTCTGAATTCAACAATAGCAGAAGAAAACTGATTTTGATCATAAAAACTTTGTCCGGCTTCATAATGCTGAATGAAAGCAGCCGTCCCATCTCCGTATACTGACGATACCGAAAGAACCGCCGATAATCCTAATATACAAAGCACTCCTGTAAATTTTTTATTCATAAACTTATTTTACTACAAGATTAAAAAAAATCATAATTGCCGAAACAGGTACTTTAATTTCTCAAACATAAAAACAACTCCAATATAATATCGGAGTTGTTTTTACGATTATTTTCAATAAAAATTACATTGATACTCGGTCTTTAATTTCTTCCATCTTGTGATCTGCAAGTCTTGAATCACCCTTAACCCTTGAATATGAAAGATATCCATTCATTCTGTCAATTTTCGTAAGATTTTTTGAACCACACTTAGGACAGACATCCATGTTCAATTCCTGATGACCACAATCATCACAATATGCAAGCGATAAATTTACCCCCTCATAAAATCCCATATCCATAGCTCGGTGAATTAATGTTTCGACCGCTTCACTGTTATAATCAATAGGATATTTAACATATTGAATTTTACCGCCGTTCATCAAATCCCAAAAACGTTTTTCACAATCCTGTTTTTCAATAGGAGTGATTTTTTCTGTTACATGGCAATGGAATGAATTTGAAACATAAGGTTTATCGGAAACTTTCTCTACAATACCATATTTCTTACGGAATTGTTGAACTTGCAAACCGCAAAGATTTTCAGCAGGAGTTCCGTACATTGCGTAAAGATTTCCGTCTTCTTCTTTAAATTGATTAACTTTTTTGTTGATATATTCCATAACTTCAATTGCAAACTGTCCATCTTCAACCAAAGATTTACCGTTATAAACTTCTTGCAATTCATTTAAGGCAGTAATACCGAAAGAAGCTGTTGCCGCTTTTAACAACGGTTTAATTTTATCATGCAAGCCCAAATGACCGCCCAAAAATCCGCCTTCGCAATATGCAAGAGGATTAATAGAGGCTTTCATTTCGCCCAAATATTCATATGTTCTTATATGAAGTTGTCTGATTAACTCCAAATAGTAATCAAGAACTTGATAAAAATCTTTACTTTCCTTTTTAGCTTTTGCATAAATCATAGGCAAATGCAGGCTTATTGCACCAATATTAAAACGACCGACAAAAACCGGAGTATCATTTTCATCCGCAGGCTTCATACCGCCTCGTTCAAACCAAGGAGAAAGGAATGCTCTACAACCCATTGGAGATATAACTTTACCATATTTTTTGTAGATAGAAGCAACATAACCCTCACCCGTCAATGACAACCAGTCAGGATACATTGTCTTTCTTGAACATTCGACACCGGCCTTAAATAAATCTTCAGACTGTTTTCCCGGACCATGTAAATTTTCGTCATACAAGAAAACTATCTTAGGGAAAAGAACAGGTTTCTTACATTCTTTCTTGCCTTGACCACCACGACGTGTTTTCAACATTGCCATAGTTGCCATTTTCTCGTATACACCCGTACCTAAACCTGCTGTTACAGTAATAAACGGATAATCTCCTCTGGAAGATGCAACTGTATTAAACTTGTATTCCCAACCTTGGAAACCTTGTTCAAAATCACTCTTTACATCTGCCATCGCTGCTTCTCTTGCTTTTTCAAACGACAAGCCCAAGCATAAATACTTGTTATTTTGTCTTTCAAATGTTCTTTCGGCATATTTAGCCAAAATTTTATCAACCTCAGGAATTGTAAATCCGCCATATTGTTGGCTTGCAGCAGCCATAACAATATCACCAATTACGTCAAATGCTACATCAAGGGATTTTGGTTCGTTATACCAAATGTTCCCCATTTCAAAACCACCCTCTAAAACAGAAGCTACATCAAATAAACAACAATTCATAGTATCACGTCTTGCCGACATATCATGAATATAAATATAGCCATCTCTGATTGCCTGTAACTCATCAACAGTTAGGAAGAATTTTTTATATAATTCTTTGTTTAATTCATTAAAAATCAATGAACGCTTTGTTGATACAAGAGTTGAATCGGCATTGGAATTTTCCTTATCCCCAATATACATAATTCTTTGAGATTCTTGATAAACTTTATCTAACATATGCACAAAATCCTGTTTATAGTTTCTGTAATTTCTGTAACTTGAAGCAACTGACGGATACAAATGCTCTAATGCACCTTCTACAAAATTGTGCATATCACATATTGAAATCTCAGTTTTGCCTGACCTAATAATATTATCATTTACAAAACTGCAAATTTCATCTAAATCTTTATCACTAAACTTAACCAAAGCTCTTGTTGCGGATTTTGTAACAGCACTTATAATTTTACTGTTATTAAATAATTCTTTGGTACCGTCTTTTTTAATAACATATATATCACTTGCAGTTACAGACTCTGGCTGTATGGATTTATTAATTTCATGCATAACAGGCTTCGTATGCAGTCCCAATTCGCTCGGAATTGATGCTCCGCAAGAAGTCTTGACATCTGCCGATTTCGAATTGAATTCAACTACATTTTCCTTATTTATACTATTTTGCATTAACTCACAACCTCCTAACCTAAAACGAATCGTCAGCTATTTTCTACTTCGCATTATTATAATAACCAACTCTTATAATCTAAGAATAACATTCATAATGGGAAAATTAATCCACTAAGATAATGATAATTCAAACATACTTCTCAATCAAAAAGTTTACTTACCTTAACAAACTCCGAAACTCAATAAAATCAACAACTTTACACTTCGCAATATTGTTAAAAATGTTAAAAATTTTTTCAAAAAATTTACGTTAAAACTATTGACAAATTACAAATTAAAGAATACATCTTAATCTGATATTAAATTGAATAAAAACAATCATAACAAATTGGCATGCCGGATTTTTAGTAATTTTCTTCTAAAATTTTTAAAATTTTATAAAAAACTACATTAAATGGAGTAAGAATATTATGCTTTTCTCCCAACCTTATAATTTCACCTGAAAAGATTTCAACTTCCGTTTTTCTTTTAGCAAGAATATCTTGAAGCATTGAAGATTTACCGTCATCTGAGAGTTCGGACAGCATTTTAAAGAAGTCCGTTTCAAAATTTGCAATATTATTTATATTTTCAGCCTTCGCAACTTTTGTAACTTCCGCTATCAATGATTTTGCATAATCATAAAACACCGGATTATGCTTCATTCTCCCAAAATCTGAATTTATAATTGCACTATACTGATTAACAACAATATTCAAAACAAATTTTAACCACATTGAATAAATTATATCTTCAGATATTTCATAATTGATATTATTTTCAGCGAAAAATTTTTCTAAGATTTCAAGATTTTGTTTATTTTTTTCAAAAGGAGAGCCGAAAACAATTTTACCTATACCATCATAATCTACCTTATTTACACATCTTACAATACTATGTCCAACATAATAAGAGTGTATAACCTTACCTTCACCATATCTTTCGGCAATTTCTTTTTCACTGCTAATACCGTTCAAAAGCGATAATATTATTGTATTTTCACCTACATAATTTTTTATATAATTTATTGCTTCAAAAAATCCGTTGTATTTAGTCGAAATAATAATCAAATCCTGCACTGATTTTTCTGACGGACTAACATATCTTAAATCAACTTTTTCACCATTAAATACCGGCGAATTTTGCTTATATTTTTTTATCCTCTCATCATCAGCGAGAATTAACAAATCACATTTATCTTTTAATTGATTAGCATATGCCAATCCAACTGCACCTAATCCGCATATCAAAACCTTATTTATATTCATAAAAAAATCTTACAACCAAACATCATACTATACAAGATATTCAATGATAATTAATTTTAGATGCAAAAAAGCGGAAACAATAAAAATGTTTCCGCTTTTTAAAACGCTTATTTCAAAAACTATCTCAATTTAACAGTAATTGATTTTGCTTTTTGAGTATATTCCAATTTATCTTCTCTTGATAACCAGCCTAAACCCATTTCTGCAAAGTTATCTGCAAGGCTCAAATCTTTTTTCATCTTGCTGATTGAAACTTCACCTTTAGAATTAAGGTAGTTGTAAATTTGTCCTGCTGATTCAATAATTTGTTCATGAATACCCAATTTGAAACTATCTTTAGTTGTCTTAGCCATTTTTCATTCTCCTATTAATATGTGTATGTACCTGTATTCGACTACGAAATCATTGTATACAAATAATCATTTTTTTGCAAGCATTTTAGTTCGTTTTTATGATAAAATACTCCATAAAGTGTATGTTATTAAATTATATTAAAGCTGAATTAAGAGAAGAAATATTAGTTAATAAATACAAGGAATTAGTAAAGTCGGGCACATTACCTTCCGAGATACTTGTTTTGGTACAAAATTCAAATCTTAAGAAAAAATTTTCAGACAGAATAATCGCGGAAACTAATTTACAAGTATTTGAACAACTTAATATCCATTCATTTTATTCTCTTGTTTACAATACTATTTCAGATAATTGGTGTTTTGTTGAAAACTCAATTTCCTCGGAAAAATCATTTATCTTACCAAACCTTGTAGGTTTGGAAGTATCACAATTTTTACTCAAGGATATTTTAAAAAATAATGAAGTTAAGGGTTACAACTCGAAAAAATCTTTGCTCCATCAGATTTTTAGAAGATATTCTCTAATCGTTCAAAATAACCTTTCAAATGAAGATGTAAAACAACGCTCTAAAATCCTCGGAGAAGCTTTTACCGAAGATGCTGAGATTATAATGAAAAAACTTTTGTCCTCTACACTAAAAAACAGAAGTTTGGATTATTTAAGACAAGCTCTAATATTTAACTATATTTATAAAAATTCGGATTATTTTAAAAATATAAAATATCTTTTGGCAGATGATGCAGACGAAATGACTCCGATTTGTCTTGAATTTATAAAATACTTAAAACCGCAACTCAAAGATTGGGTGATAGGTTTTGACTCCTATGGTTCAAGCAGATGCGGATACTTGAGTGCTGATACTTCAACAGAATATAAATTAACAAAACTGTTTGATGAAACTCCTTTGCAAGAAAATATTGCGGAATTAAATGAGATAAGATTTCAGAATGCCGGAACTATTTTTTCAAATGTTTGTGAAAATACTTCCTTACCTCTGAAAAATTTTACACTCACCTCTTTGGCAAAACGTGCAGAAATAATTGACTCAGCCGTTTACAAAATAAAAGATTTGCTAAAAAACAATACAAAGCCGTCAGATATTTCTATAATCACTCCTTTGCAAGATGACATGCTAAAATTCACCTTGAAAGAAAAACTCAATACTTATAACCTTTTGTTTCTTTCAGGAAGTGAAAAACTCATAGATAATCCTTTGGTAAAAGCAAGCCTTAATATCCTCAAACTCATGAACGGAGTTGAAATTACCGATACAGATTTGAGAGTTATCTTGTCAGATTATGTAGGAATCCCGCTAAAATATACCAAAAATATTTTAAGCGAATATAAAAACTCCAAGAAATTACCGCAAACAGAAATTGATATATACAACGAAACATATCAAAAATTCCGTAATAACTTTGAAGAAATCCGCCAATCTCAAGCAAAAATATCCTGCAAAGTTTATGAAATGTTTAACAGAACAGTTCAATTTGTTAACGAAGACGAAATTAACAAATTCAACTTTTTTATAAAAGAACTTCGTGATTTTGAAAATGTATTAGGAGAAAAAATTGTCCAAGAAAGAGTTTTGGATATAATTACCCAAATCGAAAATTCAATCATTGCGGAAAATCCGAGTTCAACATTGGAAATAGATGACAATAACATTGTAATTGCAACCCCACAAAAAATTATTGATAATAAAATTTCAACCAAATATCAAATATGGCTTGATGCTTCACATTCAGATTGGATAAAAACTGACACCGGCCCTTTGTATAATGCCTGGGTGTTTCAGTCAGATTGGACAAAAAATGAATACACGGTTGAAGACGATATTTATCTTTCAGCTCAAAAAACGGCAAGAATTTTAAGAAAACTGTTCTTGCTCTCAAAAAAACACATATGGGCCTATTCAAGTCTGTTTGATCCGACCGGAGCTGAAAATTTCGGCGGTATTGAAAAATATCTGATTTCTGACAAAACATCTGAAAATAACGAAAAACCAATCTACAAAATTGTTCCGAGAGCAGACCAAAAACCTGTTTTGGAATATGAAAAAGGTACAATGGCAATATCAGCAGTTCCTGGAGCCGGAAAAACAACTATTTTGCTTGCCCTCATAATGAAATTATTAGATAAAGGAACTTCACCAGATCGGATTTATGTTTTAACCTATATGGACTCAGCTGCCAGAAATTTTCGTGAACGTATTAAAAATATGTCCCCCAATAGTACTCAGCTCCCGAATATCAGTACAATCCACGGTTTGGCTTTAAAAATTATTAAAGAAAACTCAAACTATGAAAGACTTGGCTTAGATTATGACTTTGAGATATGCGACGATACCCAACGCAGTCATATTATTAAAAATATTCAAGGTAAATTTTTAAAAAAAGATGTTGACGACTTTGACAGAGCAATTTCAGTCATAAAACTTCAAGCCGGAAATATTAATACAAAAACCGAAGATAAAAAAACTGAAAACTTTAAAACTTTTTATTTGGCATATCAACAAAAACTTCAGGAAGAAAACCTCATTGACTATGATGATATTTTGCTTATGGCTGTAAAATTACTTGAAGAAAATGACGATATTCTAAAATATTATCAAAATATTTGTGAATACATAATTGAAGATGAAGCACAAGATTCTTCGGAAATTCAACAAAGATTATTAGGCTTGTTGAGCGGAAAACACAAGAACTTGATAAGGTGCGGTGATATTAATCAAGCTATTACAACGACCTTTTCTAACGCCGACGTTGAGGGATTTAGAAACTTTATTAAAACTTCGGATACTAACGTGGAAATGAATATGTCCCAAAGATGTACACAAGAAGTTATGGATTTGGCAAATAATACGGTTTTATGGGGAGAACAAAATCTTCCGTCAACATTTTACAAGATTATGATGCAAGGAGTTGAAGGGAAAAACCCAATATCTAAAGAAGCAGTAAAATTTGAAGAATTTGAAAAACAGCACGAAGAACAGAGATACATTTTAAAAGAAATAAAAAATATCCTAACTTATGAAAAAAATGCAACAATAGGAATTTTGCTCAGAATGAATTACCAAGTTGGGAAATGGACTTCTTTTATCAATGATGCAGGATTTAAAAGCATAACAAGAAGTGAGTCTTTGGGACAAAAATCCGTATTTAACACTATTTTTTCCGTACTCAAATTTCTGCAAACTCCATTTGATAACGAAGCATGCGTAAGTTTATACGAAAAACTTTCGGAATTAGGATTTTATAAACCAAGACTGCAAGCAATAATAAGAAATTGTACAATGCCGTTTATAACTTTGAATGGTGATGAAATCGACTCACCGGACATAGCACAATTTTTGTGGGACATACAATACTGGCTAAATTCTTCAACCTTACCGTTGGAAGAACTTGTTATAAGAATAGGCTTGTTCTATTACAGCTCCGATATAGAAAAATCAAACGTATATCTTATTGCTATTTTGGTCAAAAAACTTAATTCGAACAACAACTACGATTCAACCCTTGAAAGATTGGAAACATTATCGAAAAAATCCTCATTAAGCGGATTTAAGTTCTTTTCGGAAGAAGAAGACAACTCTGCAATCAAAGGCAAAGTGCAGATTATGACAATGCATAAATCTAAAGGAGATGAATTTGATTATGTTTTCATTCCGGAATTAAGCGAAAAATCATTATCCATGGATGTAAACAGCATTGACTTAAAATCTTCCGCAAGTTTTATGGAAGACGTTAGGGGATTTAACCCGCAATATAAAAAGAAGAACGAAGCAGAACTAAAAGCCTTCGCAGCATCAGAAGCTATGCGATTATTTTATGTTGCCGTAACAAGAGCAAAGAAAAAAATATACATAACAACTTCCAAAAAGGTTAAGAGTTTTTACGGAAAAGAACTAAACGAAGCTCCAAGTATTGTATTTGAAAAATTAAAATAAGAAAAAGAAATACAATTTTTGGTACTTATTAACAAAAAAATGTTCCCGCAATAACGGGAACATTTTTTACAGCTTTCTATGGGTAACTTACATCATTCCCATACCGCCCATGCCTGCCATTGCTGACATATCAGGAGCCTTAGATTCTTCCGGAATATCAACTACCGCAGCTTGTGTTGTCAACAACATTGAAGCAACAGAAGCGGCATTTTCCAATGCACTTCTTGTAACCTTTGCAGGGTCAACAATACCTGCCCCAAACATATCAGTATATCTTTCCAACAATGCATCATACCCGTATGCACCTTTTTCAGAACGTACATTATCGACAACTACATCCCCTTTAGCACCCGCATTATCCGCAATTGCTCTCAAAGGTACATCTAATGCTGCCGTTAAGATTTTGAAACCGCTCTTTTCATCATCAGAATCAAAGTCGATTGAATTAATTTTGCTTTCAAGCTCTTGTTGAACTCTTATTAGAGCTACTCCGCCACCAGGAACAATACCTTCTTCGTTAGCTGCTCTTGTAGCATTAAGAGCATCTTCAATTCTTAATTTTCTTTCTTTAAGTTCTATTTCAGTAGCAGCACCAACTTCAATAACAGCAACACCGCCTGACAATTTTGCCATTCTTTCTTGAAGTTTTTCTTTATCATATTCACTATCAGAAGCCTCAATTTGTTTTTTAATGAGGTTTACTCTCTCGTGAACAGCATCTTTTGTTTCATTTCCTACAACGATTGTTGTTTCATCTTTTGTTACAGTAACTCTTTTTGCAACACCCATCATCGCGGTTGTAATATTTTCCAATTTCATTCCGAGTTCTTCAGTAAACATTTGACCGCCTGTTAGAATAGCTATATCTTCCAACATAGCTTTTCTTCTGTCGCCAAATCCCGGAGCCTTAACAGCAACTGCTCTTAATACTTTTCTCATTGTATTGACAACTAATGTCGCAAGAGCTTCGCCCTCAACATCTTCAGCTATTAACAACAAAGAACGTCCATCACGTGCAACTTGTTCCAAAACCGGAACCAAATCTGCAATTAGGTTGATTTTCTTGTTAACGCAAAGAACATAGGCATCTTCCAAAACTGCTTCCATTCTTTCAGCATCAGTTACAAAGTAAGGAGAAATATAACCTTTGTCAAATTGCATACCCTCTACAACTTTCAAATTAGTGCCGAAGGATTTACTTTCTTCAACGGTAATAACGCCGTCATGACCAACTTTATCCATAGCTTCCGCAATCAATTCACCGATTTCTGAATTATTACCTGCTGAAATTCCGGCAACTTGGGCAATCTCCTCTTTTGTATTAACAGGTCTTGAAAGTTCTTTTACTTTTTGTATTGAAATCTCAACAGCTTTATCAATACCTTTCTTCATAGACATAGGATTTGCGCCTGCCGTAAGATTTTTCAAACCTTCTCTTACGATTGCTTGTGCCAGAACAGAAGCGGTAGTTGTACCATCACCGGCAACATCATTTGTTTTTGACGAAACTTCTTTTAAAAGTTGTGCTCCTGCATTTTCCAATCCGTCTTGTAACTCTATTTCTTTAGCAATAGTAACTCCGTCATTAACAATTTGCGGCGCACCGAATTTTTTTTGCAAAATTACGTTACGACCTTTTGGTCCCAATGTTACTTTTACGGCATCTGCTACTGCATCTATACCTCTTAGAAGCGATTTTCTTGCTTCTTCTTCAAAAACTATTTTTTTAGCCATTTTTATTTATCTCCTTTTTCTAATTCTATTCAACTATTGCCAATGCATCTTTTATTGAAAGAATTTTATATTCAACGCCATCCATTTTTACATCTGTGCCCGAATACTTTGCATAAAGTACGATATCACCGATATTTACACCCATAGGTTCTTTTTCGCCCTTATCATTTGTTTTTCCTTCACCTACTGCAACGACTTCACCTTTTTGAGGTTTTTCTTTTGCACTGTCAGGAATAAATATACCGCCCGAAGTTTGCTCGGTATCTTCAATAACCTTAATAACAATTCTGTCTTGTAATGGTTTTAATGCCATAATAAAATCCTCCTATTTACTTACATTACATTTATACAATATTTTTTTGTAATTTTTTCAAATATTAACAATTAATTAATTATTTGAAAACACTATATTATTCCAAATTTTTTACAGGCTTTGTATGCACAATTCTGTTGAGCTTCTTTTTTTGTTTTTCCTGTTGCTGTTGCAATAACCTCATTTTGCCACACAACCTGCACTTCAAATTCTGGAAGATGTGCCGGCCCCGTCACTGAAATTGTTTTATATTCAGGCAAAGTTTTGTCTTGACCTTGCGTGTACTGCTGCAAAATATCTTTTGCGTTATATTTTTCAAAATGTTCATCTATATCCTGAGTATACGGAAGCAAATATTTAGCTAAAAAGTTTTCAACCGCCTCAGATTTGTTACTCAAATAATACGCACCCAAAATTGCTTCCAAAGAGCAAGCCAAGTTAGACTCACGCATTCTCCCACCCTGTCTTTCTTCCGATTGACCGAGTATAATGTCATTATTAACCCCTATTTCTAAAGCAATTTTTGAAAGTATATAATCTGAAACAAGAATTGAACGAATTTTTGATAATTCACCCTCGCTATATTTTGGATATTTTTCATACAACATTTTTGAAGCAAAAAGTTTTAAAACGGAATCACCAAAAAATTCCAAACGCTCATAATTTTCCAAGATATCTTTGTTGTTTTCTTTTGTGAAAGAAGGATGTGTAAGAGCCAACTTTATCAACTTTTTATCGGCCTCTTCACCAAAAATTGCTTCAATCATTGTAAATATACCTTTCAAAGCATTAAAAATTTTGTACAAAATATAACAAGTAATAATATAGAACAGGGATAGTCAGAATATAACTGTCCGTACGATCCAAAAACCCGCCATGCCCCGGAAGAATATTACTTGAATCCTTTACTCCGGCATCACGTTTAATCATTGATTCGCACAAATCACCTATTTGAGCAAAACCTGCAATTAACAATCCCATAATCAAGGCATGGTACCAAGTTAGCTCCATATATATCCCCATAGCAACTGTAAAAATCAAACACATAACAGTTCCACCGATTGCACCTTCGATTGTTTTATTAGGACTGATAACCGGTGATAATTTGTGTTTTCCATATTTACAACCCGTAAAGTAGCAAAAAGTATCTGTCAGGAGTACACCAATTAATAAAATGATACAATAACTTGCTCCTGCCGGATGTTCAATCGGACAGGTCAAACAATTTAAACCAAGGTTTCTCATCATTAACAAATGCATAGGGAACCAACCGCAATATATAGCCCCAAATATTGTTGTTGCAACATTTGCAATATATGGCTGTCTTCCTCTGAACAAAACTGACATCAATGCTAATACAGCTGTCAAAATCATTAAAAACACCATATATTCATTTAAATTAAAGAATGCAAGCAAGCCAAATCCAATACTTGATAACAGGATTATCCTATAACTCGGAAGAAAACCTTTATGTTTTAGTATTTCGGTATATTCTTTTGCCCCATATACAGAAATTCCAAAAATCAAACATGCCAGCCAAATTCCTCCAAATAACAGAGCAACAAATGCAGAGCATCCAATTATTAATCCAGTTACAAGTCGTCTGCAATCCATTATACAGTAAGAACCTCTTTTTCTTTTTCTGATACCAAAGAATCAACTATACCAACATATTTATCAGTTAATTTTTGAATTTTATCTTGATTATCTTTTACTGAATCTTCAGGAAGATTTTCGTCTTTTTCAATTTTTTTCAAATCATCAACCATATCACGTCTTATGTTTCTGATTACGACTTTTGCATCTTCTCCGTACTTTTTAACATCTTTTGCTGTTTCTTTTCTTCTTTCTTCCGTTAACGGAGGGAAATTCAATCTTATACAAAAACCGTCGCTGTTTGGTGCTACACCTAATTCTGCCTTAATTAGAGCTTTTTCGATATCTTTAAGAATGGTCTTGTCATAAGGAGTTATAACAAGTGTAGTTCCCTCATTTACGGTAACTTGAGACATTTGTCTTAATTGAGTTGGAACTCCATAATAATCAACCATAACTTTATCCAAAACAGCAGGATTTGCTCTACCGGTGCGAACTGAAGCAAATTCTCTTTTCATTTGCAAAATCGCTTTTTCCATTTTTTCTTCACCGAATAGAAATAATTCTTCAAGAGCTTCTGACATAATTTTCTCCTTATAAAATTTATTAACTTACATAAGTACCAACAGTTTTTCCGTCCGATATTTTGACAAGACTTCCCTGTGCTTTAAAATCAAATACAATAATCGGAATATTGTTTTGTTTGCACAAAGCACAAGCTGATGTATCCATAATTTTCAAATCTCTCTTAATAATATCAGCATAAGAGATTTTTTCTATTTTATGTGCATTTGGATTAACTTTTGGATCATCATCATATATTCCGTCAACACCATTTTTAGCCATAAGCATAACTTCAGCATTAATTTCCGAAGCTCGCAAAGCGGAAGCAGTATCAGTTGTAAAGAAAGGATTTCCTGTTCCGCCGGCAAATATTACTACTCTGCCTTTCTCAAGATGGCGAATTGCCCTGTGGCGAACGTATGGTTCAGCGATTTGATTCATTGAAATTGCAGTCATTACTCTGCATTCAACTTCAATTTTTTTCAACGCACATTGTAAACATACAGCGTTCATAACAGTTGCCAACATTCCTACATAATCACCCGAGGCCTGATCCATGCCTAATTTAGCACTGTTTTTCATTCCTCTGAAAATATTTCCGCCACCGACAACAACAGCAATTTCTACTCCTCTTTCGTATATTGAACGAATTTCGTCTGCAATCATTTCAACCGGTTTAGGGTCTATTCCAAACTGCTGCTCGCCAAGCAATGCTTCCCCGCTAATCTTCAACAACACACGTTTATATTTATTATCAACCATCAGATAACCTCTCTTTTTATATATCGTATTAAAAAAGAATGTCGTTGTAAAGTAAAAATATAAGGGAATTATTCGTCTTCAAGACTCAAAACTGCCATAAACGCTTCCTGTGGTACTTCCACCCGACCGATAGCTTTCATGCGTTTTTTACCTCGTTTTTGTTTCTCAAGCAACTTTCTTTTACGGGTAATATCCCCCCCATAACATTTATCTAAAACACTTTTTCTCAGAGCTTTTATATTTGTTCTTGCAATTACTCTGCCTCCAATTGCAGCTTGAATAGGTACTTCAAACATTTGTCGCGGAATAATAGTTTTCAATTTTTCTGTAAGTTTTTGCCCTATATAGTATGCATTGTCCTCATGACAGATTACAGAAAGTGCATCAACTACTTCACCGGCAAGCATTACATCCAACTTAACAAGTTTTGAACGTTTATAATCACAAAATTCATAATCTAAACTTGCATAACCTTTTGAACGTGATTTGAGTTGGTCATAAAAATCGGTAATAACTTCGCTTAACGGAATTTCATAGATTAAATCAACACGAACTTTATCAAGATAATTCATATTAATAAAAATTCCGCGTTTAGTTTGAGCCAAATCCATAAGTGTTCCTACAAATTCATTCGGCGTAATAATTGATACTTTTACATAAGGTTCTTCTATGTAATCTCGGTATTGTGCAGCCGGCAAATTCGCTGGATTGTCTATTTCTAACACTTCTCCGTTAGTTTTATGAACTT
Organism: bacterium; assembly: GCA_024408855.1. Taxonomy (GTDB): domain Bacteria; phylum Cyanobacteriota; class Vampirovibrionia; order Gastranaerophilales; family Gastranaerophilaceae; genus CAG-196. Next base: position 42,707 of record JAKSUQ010000002.1, read on the forward strand.
TATATATTACGGACGGTGCTGTTGTTACAAGCGCCAAATCATATTCTCGCTCAAGTCTTTCTTGAGCAATTTCCATATGCAACATTCCTAAGAATCCGCAACGAAAACCAAAACCTAATGCACTTGAAGTTTCCGGCTCAAAAGTAATAGAACTGTCTGAAAGTTTTAATTTTTCCAAAGACTCTTTTAGCTCATGATAATCTTCGTTATCGACCGGATACATTCCTGAAAATACCATTGGTAGCGCTTCTTTATATCCGGCGAGAGGTTCTGCACAAGGATTTTCAACCAAAGTTACAGTATCGCCTACAAATCTTGTTATTTCTTTTATTGAGCCTGCAAAATATCCTACATCACCGCATACAAGCTCATCAACCTGAACTCTGTTCGGAGTAAGATATCCTATTTCAACCACTTCATACTCTTTTCCAGAAGCCATAAACTTAACTTTATCGCCCAAACGCATTTTACCATCCATAATTTTAAAGAAACAAAGTGTCCCGAGATACGGATCATATGCACTATCAAAAACTAAAGCACGCAAAGGTTTTTCCGTATTATCATCCGGCGGCGGAACATATTTAACAATAGCTTCCAAAACTTGATCTATACCTTCTCCGGTCTTGGCTGAAACCGGTATTGCGGCAGAAGTATCTATTCCCAAGATTTCCTCTATTTCTTGTTTTACCCTATCAACATCTGCCGACGGCAAGTCAATTTTATTAATAACAGGTATAATTTCAAGATTTTGTTCGATTGCCATATAAACATTGGCTAAGGTTTGTGCCTCAACGCCTTGAGTTGCATCTACAATTAATAAGGCACCCTCACAAGCTGCAAGCGAACGTGATACTTCATAAGAAAAATCTACATGCCCCGGAGTATCAATAAGATTGAATATAAATTTTTCACCGGTTTTTGCAGTATAATTCATTCTTGCTGCATTTAGTTTAATTGTTATACCGCGTTCACGCTCAATATCCATTGTGTCTAAAAGCTGTGCTTGCATATCACGTTGGGCAACAGTACCTGTTGCTTCCAAAAGTCTGTCCGCAAGAGTAGACTTTCCATGGTCAATATGTGCTATTATGCAAAAATTTCTTACATTTTCTCGTTTCATAAATTATATTTTACCTAAAAAATATCATTATGAACAAATTTTATTAAAATTATTTTTTGTTTAAAAATACTTCACATAAATATCGTTCTTACAATCTCTCTTATTGGTATGCTTTTTATTAATATTAAACAAAAATTGACCAAGTTTTTCAAAAGGTGTATTTAATGTATTATCTCTAAATTTAGATATTTTAGGGTTCACTTCTTCAGACGGGATTCTGCTTAAAATTGTTTCTGTTATATTATTTCCTTTTTGTATTGTTGTAGTGTATCCATTCCATATTTGTTGTGTCAAATAATCAATATATGATTGAGGTGAAGTATATCGATATTTCCACTTTCTGCTAAAAATATCACTATATCCCACATCAATTTTGTCAGATATTTCCCAATTTTTTCCTTTCAAATTTTTGCAAATATCTTGAGCTATTCTTTCCACCAATAACTCTATTGCATTTTCATTGGCATATTTACTTATATGACGTGCAATCATCCTTTTCTTTCTTTTGGGTATTGATTGATACTGCAATTTACTAAAAATTTCAGAAGCGTTGTCTTCTCCTAAATTTTCAACGCAATTATTGTAATGAACACAATGAGCAAATTCATGAGCATAAGTTTGAGCAGGATGTCTGCTGGAATGAAAATCGGGTAAAAATATTTTAAAATCTCTATTTAGCCAACATGCAGCTTTGTAAAAAAAAGTATTTTTATAAAATGTCTTTTCATAATATTTGTTAATTTCTATTGTATTATTCAATGATGCAAATCCGGCTAAAAAAGACTCGGGTTCGTCATACAATTCATCTTTAAAATACACATATTTTATACTTGCAGGCAGAGCTTTTTCTCCAAAGAGTTTGTAAAAAACATTTGCCATTTTTTCAACATTTTCTGCCACATAACCGTTTGTTCCAAAATCACAAGTGATATTGTACTTAGTTTTGAGCCTTTTAGCAATTTCCATTGCTTTTTGGGGTTCGTACGATTTGAATGCCAAATTATTCCGTCGATTATCGGAATTAGTATTTCTATCTTGAAAAAAATTATATAGATTAGTAAATGAACTTAGTTTCATAATAATGTACATTCAGCTTACTATTATAAAACTTATAAAAGATAAATTTGCCAAAATAATTTATATAATCATTGGCTGAAGTTCTGATAATTTTTCAAATAATTGCAAATTTTCTTTACTTAATTTCATAGAGAAATTTTTGTCAATTTTTAATGTTTGATTACCTTTTGACATTAAAAATCTATATATATTTTCGTAAGAAAGCTCATCAAAAATAACAAAATTTTCTTTTTCACTAAAACATAACAATTCTTTCAGTCTGTTAAGTGATAAATTGAGTTGAGATTGTATATTCGCAAGTAATTTATCAAATGAAGACTTTGTTAATTTTTTCCAGCATGACTCCATTCTGTACCCCAATTTATAATGGAAAGGAAATGCATCCGGTTTTGAGCTTAATGAAAGGAAGTCGCAATTTTCATAGCGTAATAATTCACTTGCCAATTGATGTTCACGTATACCAAGACCGGAATACAAGTCATTATAGTATGAATTCATGCTTTCAATATTAAGACTTCTTCGAATCGGATCTTTAGATATAGCTATATTACCGATTTCTCTGTATTGATTTGAAGCCAGCATATCATAAAACTTCCATTCTTGAAGATTTGGAATAGGGCTTTCACTTTCTTTAAAAAACACTTCTGTCGGAGTGTTATTTTTCTTTAATACGGTTGTTATATAAAAATTATCGTTTAACCTTTCTTTTGGGATATTTTGTGGTCTAAAGAGTTCTCTTATTGTTTTTGATTGAAATAAATCACAAGATAAAAAAGCAGGCAATTCCGGTTTGGGAGCATTAGCCGTTTTACTTATGCTTTTATATGCCTTTTTAATGGCCGGAGCTTCATTTTTACAAACTTTTCCCAATAATTTAACGATTTGCATAGTAAATATTTATCCCCTATTATTATAAACAATTCTCATTAATATAAATTGCCTATAATTTGCCCCAAAATTTATTTAACATATTTTATGAGCAATAATTTTCTTAATGCTTTTGCATTAATCGAATCCGGCTGTATTTTTAATAGTTTTTCCAAATAATTAAGACTTTCATTGTATTTTTCAACTTTCATTTTTGCAACCGCCATTGCATATAAGGCATCAATAAAACAATCATCAAGCTGCAATGCTTTTTCTAAATCCAAAATTGCTCGTTCATAGGGCGGATTTTGAATATCTTTTCTGGTCAAAATAATTCTTGCCCTGTTATAATATGCATCAGTCATTTTGTTATTAATTGACAGAGCCTTCGTATAATCCAGAATCGCATCATCATATTTTTCCAATGCTTGAAACGCTACTCCTCGATAAAAATAAGGAATTTCCCAATCATTTTTGACTTCGATAGCTTTGTTAATATTTTTAATTCCCTCATTATATTTGCCATCTTGTATATTAAAAATACCGATATCTAAAAACTTTTTACAATTTTCCACAAGTTCTCCTTAGTTATGCCTGATTTTGAAAAACTTTTCTGCCGCCATGAAAATCGCAGGATATCCTGCCGTTATTACAAGACCTAATGTGAATATTGTACAAAAAACGAATTTATAACTGTATGAATGTCCCCATAAATAAGTGTTCATAAGATAAAATACAATAAAGAGCAGAAGCAGTCCGAAAATAGCACGAAATATTTTATTTTTGAATGAGATATTTGTATCAAACGGAAAAAATTTTCTGCATATCAAGAACCCGTCTGCTAAACCCAGAGCATACGCATAACAAAATACTGCCGCATATATTGACGTTCTTGGGTTTACAATAAGCATTCCATTGATATAATCCGCAGGATAATTTTTAAAACAAATAAACATCAAACACATTATAGCTATAACATTCAAAAATATCAGACAATACAAGTATCTGTTTTTATCAGCTTCGCACCAATCAATGAAAGGTTTTAAACTAAATACAAGAACTAACCCCGTCAAAAATCCGACAATTACGTCTTGCGGAGTATGAACTCCAAGCCACATTCTTGAAAACATTACACAAAATATAACCAATAACAAGAATGATGAAAAAATTTTGTGTTTTAAAATATATGCTAATCCGCCAAAGATGCTTGTTGTCGTTACTGAATGTCCGCTTGGGAATGAATATCCGCTTGCAAGACGTAAGGCTTTTTCCAACGGTTGTATTTTATCACTCAAAATCCAAGGACGGTATACACATGCCAACATTTTAAACAGTTGTGCTACTATAAGATTTGTTGTAAACAATGAAAAAAGATAAACCCCCAATACTACATCAAAACACCAGTATATTGTTGAACAAATAATTGTGGGTATTATAAATTCTCCTAAAGTTGTAATTAACAGAAAAAAATCGTTAACAATGGAACTGTCAAGACTGTTTCTGACTTCCTGCAACCGCAATAAAAACTCTATTTGCGGATTTATCAAACTTGAGCAATGAAAAAATTCTATCATGCATCTATTATATAACAAAAATTACCAAATTTACGATAAAATTATTTTTTGAAATATCCGATTGATTGTTTTGTGGTACCGATATTTTGAAGTATTTCGTCAAAATCAGCATTTGTCAATTCTATATGGGCAACGACAGCATTTGAAATAGGTAGACCTTTCAGCATCATATCATAAACTCCGGTTCTCTTGATAGCTTTTAGGTATGCCTCTTTTACAGCACCTGCGATATCTGCACCTGTTGAATTTCTGTTGAACAATTCTTGTAATACGGCATTTTTGTCAAATCCGTCCTCAAACTTGAATTGTTTTGTATGAATATCAAAAATTTGTTCAGTTTCTTCAATTTTTTGCGGCGACAACATTGTAATGTGCGTACCAAATCTTCCTTGTCTAAGAATAGCTTTATCCAAGGCTTTAATGTTATTTGTTGCAAGAATTACATAAACATCAAGATTTTTAGCTTCTATATCAGACATTAATTGCAAAAATTGGTTAAGCTCGCTATCGCCATACACATCATGACTTCCTCTTTTTCTGCATAAAGCATCCGCCTCATCTATAAATAAAATTGCAGGTTGTTTTTTTTCCAATGCTTCAAACAGCTTGCGCCAATTCTTTTCACTTTCTCCAACCAATGAACCCCGATTTAATGAAGCACTAATAGCCTTATAATTAGCATTGCACTCGTTAGCCACTGCTTGTGCAATCAAAGATTTTCCGGTCCCAGGAGGGCCTGAAATAACCACTCCTTTTTCTGTTTTAATTGGAGCGTACACTTCAGGATTATTTATCGGGAAAATAATATGTTCTCTTAACATTTCTTTTGCTCGTTCTTGTCCGCCAACCGAATCAAATGTTATCATAGTTTTAGAAGATTTATTAGTGGTAGGAAATATTGTTTGAGCATTATTTTGAACATTCTTCGTGTCATTTAAGTCGTCATTCAATCCGTTAACAAATAAATCGTACAAGGTTTCGGAATCATATTCTTTATCACAGTTTCGCTCCAAATATTCCAATACTTCTTTGTATTTATTTATCGGAAAAGGAGAATTTAACGCCATATATTCATATATAAGAGGTATTACAATAGCAAGACTATTATAGTTCTTCTCTACTAAGACTTTATTTTCAGTCAAATAATTAATAGTCTGTAACGCATACCCATATTTTAACGGTTTTAGGTCTTTTGTATTAATAACCTCAAATCCCATTCTTTTCAGTTTCGGATTTAAAGTATCCCTTGCAAATGAATCCGCTTTTTTTTCATCCATTTGTACAAATTCGAATTTAGCATCTTTTTTTGAAAGAGTTCTTCCTTTTGGTTTTATATCCGGAATTGCATTATCTTTGGGATTCGAATTTGAATATAGATTTATACCGGCAAGCAATTTATTGACATCTTCATTTGAATAATTATTTCGTGCAATTTTTTCAAGATTATCCATATAACAATACGGATTAAAGTTAAATGTTATAACAGCTTTAAAAATCTCATTGAGATTCTTAATAATAGTTGCATTTCCAAGCATCATTGGATCATTAATTATATAATCTATTACTTGATACGCAAAGCCGAGTCTTGAGTGAGGAATCCACACAGTATTTTTCTGTTCTTTCATAATTAACGGTAAGCCTTTTTGATGTAATTTACTGTTAACCAATGAAGATACAACACCCACTCGATCTTTATCCATTTTTTCAAACAAATACCTACTACCAAAATTAACACTGTTGGCATATCCGATATTTGAAGATGGTAATATAGTACCCGTTTTATTAAAACTATTTACATCATAGGCCTTGTAACACATATTTATAGGAATTATATTCATTATTTTATTTCTCAGTTTGATTTATCGTACTTACTTTTATTATAAAACACATAAAAAATAAATTTGCGCATGTTTTTATCATTTATGTATGTCGTACCCGATGATTGATGAAAGTTTGCGGGCAAAGTTACTTCAAATCTCATTAATAAACATTTCTACTTCAACAAATAAATCTTATGATAATCTTAATCCTGCGGTGTTACAATATATCCACAAAATGTTGTTATTAATAAATATTAAGACAATCTTTTAAGTTTGACAATGAAACAGAAACCATTGTAAAATCTGCAATATGATATAGTGCGAACTTTTTTAGGTTTACTTTGAGCAATCCTAAAACTTGACATGTTATAACTTAAATGTGAAGTTTAAATTTTAAAAGTTGTAGAAATATAAAAACAGAAAAGAAAAGTATTATGAAAGTAACAAAAAACATAAATAATTTATTTAAAAAATTTGAAAATATAAGTATAGATGTAAAAAGCGGAAAAGAATGCAAAGAGATAGTTACAAATCAAAAAACTACAAAAAGAATTGTTATAGCTTTGGCATTAATAACCGCTATAATTGGTTGTAATGCTACAACGCACACAACAAATGAAACAAGTTATGCAATCTTTAAACCCAAAGATATGACACAAGATGTTGAATTTTTATTAAACAACACATTAGCAGGTTCAATGGCAAAAACATGGTTGGATGGGATTTCAACAGATAATTCTCCTGTTGCAGAAAACGCAAAAACACCTGCAATGGCTAAAAGACAAGAACAACCCACAGTTATACATACACTTACAGAAGAAGAAATTAATGAAATTAGAGAATCTTTTAGTAAAGATTTATTCAAGTTAAAACGCATTGAAGAACGCAAGCTATTAGGATTGAAAAATGCAAATGGTAACCTTTTTGACAGTATGGAGATTTTTGAGTTAGAAAGATTATCTGATAAAGAATGGGGGAATGTTGAAAAGCGTAAGTTATTGGAATTGAAATACGCAGATGGTGAGCCTTTCGACGTTTGGGATATTTCTACCTTAGCAAAATTATCTGATAAAGAATGGAAAAATGTCAGAAGTCATGATTTATTAAAATTGAAAGACGCAAAAGGCTACGCTTTCTATGGTTCCAGCATTTATGGCTTATCAACATTATCTGATACAGAATGGATGAATGTCGAAAAGCGTAAATTATTAGAATTAAAAAATATAACGGATGACGCTTTAAGCGGCTGGGATATTTCTCACTTAGCAAAATTATCCGATAAAGAATGGATAAATGTCGAAAAGCGTAAGTTATTAGAATTAAAAAACATAAGGAATAATGCATTAAGCGGTTGGGATATTTCTGAATTAGCAAAATTATCTGATGAAGAATTTACACAAGAAATTGCTAAGGGCGTATACAAATATCAATAATTTCTAATTAATTTTTAAGACTGCATAAAATACACACATAAGCAACCTAAAGAAGATTTATAAAAATCCTCTTTTTCAATAACTGTCGGAGAAGGGACTGTCTTGCTCGCTCGCATTAAACGTGTCTGCGTGTTTTGACTTCGTGATTTCATCACTTGTCAAAATCACTCCGCACTCTGCTCGCTCGCGCTCAAACCTTGACAAGACTTCGTCTTGTTGAGGGTTCTCGTACTTATTCCGTTTGATTTAATTATTAAACTGTCGGAGAAGGGACTCGAACCCTCAAGGAGTTACCCACATGAACCTGAATCAACGCTCAGAAAGTATGAAACCCTTTATACAAGGCTCTTTCAATTCCCTACCTCATAAAATTTATTGTAATTTTAATGTATCTGAAAGTCAATAAAATCAATAAAGAAATTTCAAAGGGGTACCAAAAAGGGTACCTAAATTTTTATAAAAACAAAACCCCCTCCTACCTGTAACAGCTCTGAAATGGAATTACACCTAATGACACGAGAAAACGTCTTAAAACGGTTGCTAGTGACCTCAGTGCGGGTATTTGTTATAAGTGTTAGTGCTAGCATGGTAAAGTGGTCTTAACACTGCTTCACAAACATGGCAATTTTTCCTGTGTTCATGACTTTATATATATGGTTAGGTGTTTAACAAGGTAGAGCTATGACAGACTTATCTGTAACACAATACAATCCATATAATATGTACCAGAGCTATGGGTATTCATACCCAGCATTTAGAGGTGCTACAGTTTCAAATGCTTCAATTCCAAATATACCTCAATTGAGACAACAACCTGATACAGTTTCTTTTAGTGCTAATGGTCAAATACAAACTGAAACACAAAAGCAGGGATTGTCTAAAGGTGCAAAATGGTGCATTGGTACAGGTGTAGTGCTTGGGCTTGGTGCGTTGACTTATATACTGACTAAAGGAAAAGTTGGCTCAAAGCAAGTACAACAATTGGCAGAACATATAGACTTCAAACAAGCTACTACGTATGAAGAAGCAATACAGTTTGGTAAAACCCACTTAGGTATAAAGGATTATAAGGGTTTTGGAGAAAAAGACCTTGATGTTATAAATTGGCTGAATGAAGGTTTTGTTAATGTAAGTAATAAAGTAAAAGGTAAGGCACGAATGCCTAATATTGTTAAGTATGCCGAACAAACAGATGATACATTACAAGGAGTTGATAGATTTAAAAAGGTAATGCTTATAGATAAGCGTACATACGGTAATATTGATTTGGCAGTACAGAATGATATAGATAAAATCGTTACAATAGGTTCTAACGGTAAAATGGATGTATTAAAACCAGATAGTTGCAGTCAGGAAGACTTTCAAAGCATTGTGCACAATATAAGACTATTTATTACTAAAAAGAATACAATGACATATAAAGAAAAGGTACGCTTGTATGAAAACCTTAGGGAATATGGGTTAAATATTCTACTAGAACGTCCATATAAACCAGTTTCTGAATTTGGTACAATATATCACGAGTGTTGGCACTTACTTGACCCTAAACTACTCTCTCGTTCTATGTCCAAATCCTCTATAGACCAAAAAATTGCTAAGACAGTATCAGATTATGCTACAAGTAACGAAGGTGAATATATTGCAGAAGTAGGAAAAAGATACATGGAAGGATTGCCACTAACAAAAGAAGCTGTAGATTTATACAATAAACTTGGTGGTTTTCCTTTGCCTACATAATTACTTAAAATACTTCTTCTAATCTGTTCAAGAAGTTGTACAGATTACCCACAGAACAGCCGTATTGCTTGGCTATAATAGTCTTAGGAACTTTGAGAGCAACCAGCCGTAATATAACGAACAAAACCTTAGTAATGTCGTTATGATTGGAACCCACAGAAACACTATAAATACTGAAATAGAGCCTTCCTCTGAAAGCTCTAAAAAACAAAATGTCGGAGAAGGGACTCGAACCCTCAAGATGTTACCCACATGAACCTGAATCAACGCTCATAAACTCTGAAAACCCTTATTACAAGGCTCTTTCAATTCCCTACCTCATAAAATTTATCATAATTTTTAACTATCTGAAAGTCAATAAAATCAATGAATAATTTTTAGGGGCGCACAAAAAACGATTACAGAAATACCAACAACAAATGAGTCCGGCGCTTGGGTAAATAATACCAAATTATACGAAAAAATTACCCAAATATTTAATTTGGCTCTTGTATAATTTGTTTGAGAGCTTCTTCATTAACTGACGTAAGTTTGTATCCAAAAACCTTACTGCCATCACCACCAACTTTATGTGAAAGTTCATGCAGGGTGGTTTCTAAAACATGGGCAAAATTCTCCATTCTCACAAATACTTGATTTATAAGAAGAAGCCATTAATAACAACGTCATCACGATTGTTCTTAAATAATTTATCCGTTCCCAAACTTCGATTAATTAATTCTATTTCATCATTATACATAATATGGTAATATGCGCTTTCATCCTTAAAACCAGATGTTTTCAAGAATTTGTCAGCTTTATACTCCATATTAGCAACTTGTTTTGTTGTATAATATAGTTTTTTTAATTTTGATATAATCTCTTCATCAGGTAGTCGTAGTATTTTACCGGCAAGTGATTTGGATATATAACTTTGCATATCAGTACCATATTTTTTATTAGCAACGCCAAATGATAAAGCCCCGTTTTTTGATTCAGTTAAACAAAAAAGATCATTAGGATAATTTTTTGTTTTTAATTCAAATGCGTCAGCAAGTCTTTTCCACGTTCTTCTATTAGTTCTAATGCCGCTAATGTCTAACTTTGCTTTAAAACTAACACTATTAAATGAATCCATGTTGGTAATTCCTTTCTTTTTTGGGAGTAATGTCATTATTCTTAAAACCGCTAAAAATAAAATTTGCTATTATGAGTTTTATTTACAAAAATTTAAAATTAGTAAATGGTCGGATTAAAACCCGTCCTATTTACTATTAGAGTAATGTTATAAATAAAATTAAAAAATTTAAAAATCAAATATTTTATCTGAAATGTCTTTTATACCTAATTTATCAACTTTTGTAATTAATTCAATTGGCTTATCGTTAAGCATTGTATTTATTTTAGAATATACAGCAATGCCATACTTATCATTTATGCAATAAGATGTATACTCATTTTCATTTTCGACATATTGTACCATACGACAATTAAATTTATTAATTTTAGAGTTTTGATCTAAAAATACTTTCTCTTGTAATTTTGAAACATGATTTAAATTATTATTCCATTCTATCAAATGTCCAACTGGACTTTTTAAGTGAACTTCTTTTGATAATTGTGAATTATTCGGATTATATGCAATAACTTTATTTCCATCAGAAATAAAAATGCTTTTTTTACCATTCATAATAAGCTCCGCTTTCCATTTTTCCCCTTTATTATACACTTTAAAATGATAGCCGCCTTTTGGTAATGATTGCCAACCTTCCAAATAATACGAATTGTTTTTACTCTTTATAATATACATTTGTGATTCATATTCTTCTACCGTATCATATGTTTTTTTTGAACAACCTGACAATAGTAAAATGGAAAAAAGAATTGATATAATGAACAAATTTTTATTCATAAATAGCCCCTCATATATTATAAAAATGTCGGAGAAGGGACTCTCTTGCTCTCTCGCATTAAACGTGTCTGCGTGTTTTGACTTCGTGATTTCATCACTTGTCAAAATCACTCCGCACTCTGCTCGCTCGCGCTCAAACCTTGACAAGACTTCGTCTTGTTGAGGGTTCTCGTACTTATTCCGTTTGATTTAATTATTAAACTGTCGGAGAAGGGACTCGAACCCTCAAGGAGTTACCCACATGAACCTGAATCATGCGCGTCTACCAATTTCGCCACTCCGACATACTATAGACATTCTACCACAAAAAACAAAAAGTCGAAATTGGTTATTTCTTATACGGCTCGCTCGTTTTCTCTCGACTCGCCTGCTCCTTTCTCGTATATACTCAATATACTCGAAAGGAGTCCTACTCCGACATACTATAAACATTCTACCACAAAAAATAAAAAGTCGAAATTGGTTATTTCTTATACGGCTCGCTCGTTTTCTCTCGACTCGCCTGCTCCTTTCTCGTATATACTCAAGTGGCTCGGATAATTATTTATTCCGAAAAATCGTAAAATCTTTTAATAAATCACAATTTAGCGATGTAGAACAATATAATAGCAAAAATTAAAATTATAAGTTTTAACTCAAAATTCATTCGTGATGTACATGTCAAACATAAAGATTTGAATAATAATTTCCAAGATTATATCGCAAAACTTGTAGAATTTGATATTAATAATGAAGCGGATATGAACAAAATAGAGAAGCTATTTGTAACAAAGATGAATTTTGGAGATTCGGGCCTAAGTTGATAAACAGTTTAAAACACGATGCTAATATGATTTATGATAAACATTGTTATGCATTAACCAATAATGATGAAAGGGATTTTGCTAATATTAATGAAGACAATGTATTGGGAATATTTTCATTGTATACCAGTGTGCCTAATGAACGTTGTATTCGGTACTTTATGACAAATGCAAAGTTTATGAGTTATAGATTTCGTAATAACACAAGTGATTTTAAAAAGATTGGACACGGAATGGATACAGCTATTAAAGAAATGTTTCCGGATAAAATAATACATGGATATTCGGAACCTGCTTCTGTTTCATTTTGGGAAAATGAAGGCTATGAACACCTTACTGATAGACGTATGTTTTATGACCCCAATCATATGATATATGAAATTCTGTAAAAATTATAAAAAAGAAAGACTCCTTTTTTCATTAACTATTCACTATTTTGACTAAATTAGTAAAAATACAGAAATATTTCACCAAAATAAATCCATATTACAATTTAACCGACATAGGATTGCTTTACTATCATATTTAACTACTCTTTGATATACTTTATATTATGAAAATAACTAAATTAGAACTGAAAAATTACAGAAATTGTAAAAATGTTTGTCTTACTCTTGATAAGCAAAAAACACTTATAATCGGCAAAAATGCCCAAGGAAAAACAAACATTTTGGAAAGCATTTATTTCCTTTCAAGTCTTAAAAGTCCAAGAACATCTGTTTTAACAGATTTGATTACAATCGGAGAAAGCAAAATGGAAATCAGTGCCGAAATGACAAAAAATGATACGACAATAGAGCTCGACATAAGTTATAGCGTTGATAAAAAAAGAGAATTAAAACTGAATAAAGTGAAAACATCGAGTTCTAATTTTAAAAATACACTCAAAACAGTTCTTTTTTCCACAAAAGACCTATTACTATTGAGAGGAACTCCGCAAGACAGACGTGATTGGTTAGACAGAGCAATTTCTCAAATATATCCGGCTTATGATGAAAGATTAAGTGTTTATGACAAATTTCGAATACAAAAAAACAATTTGCTGAAAAACGAAATTATTGATGAAGCACTTTTGGATATTTATAACGAACAATTAGTAATAACAGGTGCAAATATAATTCTCATAAGAAAAAAATTCCTCAAAGAAATTGAAAAAACAGCTTACGAAAAACATAAAACAATTAGTGAAGCCGAAATATTCAGCCTTAATTATTCAGCAAAAGGTGAAACTATAAACGAAATTACAGACAATCTCAAAACTGAGCTTTCAGAAAGAAAATCCGAAGAAATTGCCAGAAAGCAATCTTGCGTTGGGCCACACAGAGATGATATAGAATTTAAAATCAATGACCTTGATGCCACAAAATTTGCTTCTCAAGGTCAGCAAAGAACTTTGGTTTTGGCACTCAAATTGGGTGAATTGGAAATAATCGAAGAAAAAACCGGTCTTTCACCAATACTTTTGCTTGATGATGTTTTGGCAGAATTGGACGAGCTTAGACAAAATTATCTGCTCAAATCCGTCAAAGACAATATACAAACAATTATCACTTCTGTCGATACTTTACCTTTTGATGAAAAATTTCTAAAAGAAGTAAAAATATTTTCTGTAACAAACGGAGATATTTACCAATAAAATCTACATATGTGAAGATATTACGGTAGTCATAAATTTATATGCTTCAAATGTTTTGGAAAAATAATTAGGACGTAAGCCTGCTTTTTCTTTCAAAGATTGCAAAAACACTTCCCGATTAGGTAGTTGTTCCCAAACTTCCGGAAGATATACCGCTCGAAGATTGCGTTCCGAAATAATAATTCCGTAAGGATAAATTTTGCCAAGCAAATCACGTTCATCTTTGAACGGAATTCTTTCTATTGAGCACAATATTGATACAATTACCTCCAAATGCGGGATTTCACGTTCTGTCAAAGGATTAAATCTTGTATCATTAAATCCTGCATTAACAGCATTATCTATAATATCCAAAATCAAAGGCTTTGTCGGGAAAATCGAACCTACACAACCCCGAAGTTCACCATTCAATTTAATAGTTACAAATGATGCACCGTATTGGGTTAATACCGGAGGTATCTTATTCGGAATAAATTCTTCTCCTTTTATTGCTGATAATATTGCTTTTTTGGCAATATCTGCAACATATTTTGAATGAAATTTTTCTATAAAATCATTTCTTCTTTCGGGATACAAAAACCAAGAACCATAGCCCACAACTTTATCAGTTTCATTTGTTATATCACCGGAATTATATAACATTCTGCGAATTAGCACACAGTCATTATTGTTTGCAAAATCAATCAAGCCCATTATTCCTGTTAAACCACATGCCTGTTGCGGTTGAAAACATTCCAACTTACCGGTTTCAATAATCGTTGCCGTATATGTATCAATTTTCTTACATTCGCTCTGTGCATAATAATGACTCAAATCTGATGATATAATGAATGATGAGTCTTCCCAATATGTGGAAATAATATCAGAAATTAATCTGTAATCACAATTCCCGACTAATATCGGAATTATCCTAATTTTACGTCCCAAATGAGTCAATCCTTTCACAAAATCAAGTGCATTGGTAATTTGACCGCAAAAAAGATGTTGAATAAAAGGTAACTGAACTTCAATAGAATGTTCTTTATCAAAGATTTCATCAGATATCACACACGGAAATTTTTCAGCGATTTCTTTAATTCGTCTGTTATTAACCTCTAAACTTCCCAACGGAGTATCAAAGTATGTATATTTTGGCAAAGCAATATTATTAAAATCTTCATAATGAGAAGGAGCAATAATGAAAATATTGTCATTCATATCCAAACATTGATAGGCAGCCATGGCAGCATGCCCCGAATACCAAACACCGGCATGCGGAACGATAATAGCTTTACTCTTATATTCTATACTATCGTCGCTTTGCTTATATGAATTAAAAAGATTTGTTATTTCTTCAGCATTTTCAGGGTAAAAACTCCCTGCATAAATTGCACTTTTATTCATTTTATATTGTCCTTAAATGCATTTTAACATATCCCGTTTATTCTGTCATATTAAGTTTATTAAAATCACATCTTTTCTTTTATAACATCTGCTATATATTGCTTAACAGCAGGAGTTATCATCAAATCAGGTTCCTGCATACAAAATTCATCAAGTATATTGATTCCTTTTCGTGTCTGTGAAAGTTTTATATATAGAATTCCTAAAGTTATTCTATGATAAGGATTGTCAGAGTTTTTTAATTCGGACACTTTGCCATCTGCTATACCCATTTTAAGATAAGTATCAACCAAATTTATGTAATACTGAAAGTTCAAGCCATACAAATCAATCGCATTTTCAAAACAATCCTTAGCCATATCAGGATACCCTATAAAGTTGTACGTTTCACCCAAATTGTTATAAAAAATTGCAGATGCTTGCGTTGACGGACTCAAAGAAATTGCAATCTTAAATTCTTGTATTGCAGCATAATATACTCTGTCCTGCAAATAATTGATGCCGACATTATTGTGATAAAAAGCATTCTTTTCAGGTTGAATGACATATTTATTTAGTCTTTTATACCCAGAGGACAAAAACATAATTATCAATAGAAAAATAACAAGTATTTTATTTTTTATCATAATAATGAAATTTCTAAACCTTCATAAGCCATAATAGCATTTTCGTCAGCATATTCTTCAGCTAATAAATCCAACTTATTATCATTATATACAGGATCATAATGGAAAAATACAATCTGCTTTGCACCTATCTGTTGTTTACAATCAAGTGCCATTTCAAAAGTTGAATGTCCAAAACCTTGTTTAGGCACATATATGCTTAAATAATCTTCTGTTGAATATTGGGCATCATGTATAATTAAATCACATCCTTTGGCAAATTTTACCAATTTTTTATCCCCTCCGGGATAACTTTCTTTGTCTGTTGCATATACCAAACTCTTACCCTTGTACATAATCTTGTAGACAAAAACTCCGTTTTGAGGATGTGCATATGATTTATAACAAGTTATTACAACATCATTCTCATTGTAGTCGCCTTCTTTTAAATCATTTACTCTAATAACTCTCGGAGCATACTCATTTTCTTTAAATATCACATAGTTTGTTTCATTTAGATCCACGATATTTAAGTCTGCTGCAATATCTCCCAAATCCAACGGGAACGATTTTGTAAATAATAATTTGGCAAGTTCATTTTCCAAGGACTCATTATATCCAACCCCGCCCAATAAAGTCATCCTCGTTGAAGAAAGATGTGAAGGTCTGAAAAACGGAAATCCTTGAATGTGGTCTAAATGTATATGGCTTAATAGAATTGAACATCTTACAGGTTTTCTATCCGAAAGAGTTGTCCCGGATTCAATATACCTTTGCATAAGTTCATTACCTAAACTTATAAGACCTGTACCTGCATCAAGTATTATTAAATGTCCGCCAACATTAACTTCTACGCAAGATGTGTTCCCGCCATATTTTAAAAAGTCAGCATCAGCTACTGTATAACTTCCTCTTACACCTCTAAATTTAATTTTAAATTCATCTGCCATATACTCTATTCCTTACCTCTTTTTATTTCAAACGTAATATTTCTATCCTGTTCACTTCCGGATAGCATCTCTGAACCCAACACTCTCAACTTTGCCCGACTTTGTACATCTTTCAAATTTGTTTCTTTCAAAAATATATCCACCATAGTTCTTTTCTTATTGGAATTTATATTTACAACCCTGTATGAATTTGGATATGTAACCAAAGACGGACAGGAAACGTAAATTATGTTGTTTTTTTGTTTTGCCATAACCGCATGGTAATGTCCCTGTAATACTATTATAGGATTTGTATAACCTCTAAGCAAACCTTTTATCTTTGCCTCATTATTTAATCTGTGATTTTCGCTTGAAAAAGGTTCTTCTATCGGAACATGAGTACATAAAATTACTACTTTATTGCCATTATTATCCAATTCAGTCTTTAACCATTTGTATTCTTCCTCAGAAATTTCTCCATTAGTCGTAATTTTATTATCAATAATTGAATCCAAACATATTACACGAAAACCTTTTTTAGGAGTAAAAGCGTAATATGGATTATCAAAACGCATTGATCTATTTTCTTCCCTCAAGATATTAATAAACTTTTTTTTGGTAAGATCACCGCCTATCGCGACATCATGATTCCCGTTGATTGCATACCAGTCATAATTAATATTTTTTGCATATCCCAAAAACTTCCTTAATTCAGATTCTTGCGGAGTATTAACCAAATCACCGGTAAAAATTACGCAATCATACGGACCGGACGTATTTAGCTGAAAAATTACATCTTCCAACAGTTGAGGAGATTTTTTTAATAATTTGTAAGAAGTATTTTCTTCATAAGAAGAAAAATGTGCATCACTAACTTGTGCCAGACGCAAATTGTTGTTTGCAGCGGTACAAATCTGCGAACTTATCCCACAAGCAACTATGATAGTTAATATAAAATTAACAACCTTGCTTGAAAAACTCTCTTTTTTCTTCTTTTTGTAACTACTATTACTCATAATTTACTTAATTATAATAATGCATTTTATTAAAAAAATCCACAATTTAAGTTTACCCTTCTGGTATAACACTTAATATCACTTGTACAAGATGATTATTGGTGATAGTATCATTATGACTTTATGAGGTGATAAAATGAAAAAAATTCTTTTTGTTATTGACAAACTTGAACTTAAATATTTTGAATTTAATAAACTTGTAACAAATTTTTGGCTAATTAAAGAATTACTGGAAAGAAGATGTGAAGTATATATTACCACTATTCCTCAGCTTCATCTTGTCGGAAACTGTGCATATGCAAAATGTTATGAAACTTTTGAGAATGAAGATAACATATTCTACAAAAACATAGTTAATGATAAAAAAATTGATGATTTTGAGCTTGTTATATTCCGTCCTGATCCGCCGGTTGATACAAACTACATAAACGCAACATATATTTTCGATTTTGTTCATACAAAAGTCATAAATTCACCCAAAGCAATCAGAAGTTTTAATGAAAAATTGCATAGTTTAATGTTCGCAGAATATATGACTCCAAATATTGTTTCATCCTCAATGCAAGATATAGAAACATTTTTAAAAGAACATAAACAAATTGTACTCAAACCGTTAAATCAATGTTTTGGAAACGGAGTTATGTATTTATACGACGGAGATCCAAATACACATACAATAATAAATACGGTAACTGCCAACGAAACAACATTATCGATGGTTCAAAAATACATTCCGGAAGTAAAACAGGGAGATACAAGAGTACTAACACTTAAAGACAAGGTTTTACCATATTGCATTAAAAAAATGCCAGGGGATGACGATTTTAAATTCAATAATCACTGTGATAACTATATAGTTAAATCAGACATGACCGCACAAGACTTAAAGTATTTTACCCCGATTGCCCAAAAACTCAATGAAATTGGGATTGAGATGGCAGGACTGGATGTTATTAACAAGAATATCATAGAAATTAACATTACAAGTCCATGTTATTTTATTAAAGAAATTAATAACTTGTATAATATACATCTTGAAAAAGACATTACAGACAGTATTTTGACAACAGCATTGTTATCATTATAAAAATATAGTATAATCAATTATATGATGTATTCCGAGTTTATAACTCTGGTGTATTATAAATATATGGTGTAAAAAGAAGGGCGACTTTATGAAAAAGAAACTTGTAACGGCTTTGAGTATATTAATATTAGCATCTATGACGAGCGTAGCATATTCGAAAAATTACGTTAGTTCAGATTTAGCAAATGCCATAAAATTGTATAAAGCACACAATTATTCGGAATGCTATTTACGTTTAGACAATATTATTACAAAAGACCCTGCAAATGCTCTTGCATATTATTACAAGGCAATGACTGCCGCACAAATCGGTAAAAAAACCGAAGCCATTGACAATTATGATAAGGCTTTGACTTTGGCACCAAAGGGCGGAAATTTAAGCATATACGCCGAGAAGGGCAAAAGATGTTTGGAAACACCTGACAAATGTGAAGAACAAGTTTATACATCTCCATTGGACAAATTTGTCAGATCATCTAATGGTGCAAGATTTACCGAAGAGGTTCAAAGCCAACATGAAAGATTAAGATTGGAAAACCTAAAAAGAACAATAAACAAAGATACGGAAATCCAACAAAGAGATTTCAACGGATTTAAAGATTTTTCAAGTATGAATACTCCGTCAGGTTCACCATCTGATGCGGATATAGTTTCGGCAATAAAAGTTTTACAACGTGCCGGCATGTATAGTTTAGACGGAAATCAGTTAGGCTTGTCAGCACTGACAGGTTTTGGAAATAATAATGGATTAAATATGATGGGTGGTAATTCTGTTGACAGCAGACTCATTCAATCAATGCTAATGAATAATATCGGATTTTAGGAAAATAGAATGAAAATTAACACAGTAAGGTTTGGAGAAATTGATATAGAAGAAGACAGAATTTTTGATTTTGTCCTCCCTATTATAGGGTTTAATGAATTGAAAAAATTCATTATACTTGATGTAAAAAAAGACACTTTCTTTAAATGGTTGCAATCTACCGAAGATCCGGCTTTGGCATTCCCAATAGTATCAGTCTTCAATCTTAATATAGATTATTCGATTGATTTGCCGGAAAATGTTGTAGAAAAACTTAAGATTGAAAATGTGGACAGTATTTTGGTTATGAATATTGCATCAATCCCTCAAAATGATCCGCAAGGTACTACAATCAATCTTCTTGCGCCGATAATATTTAATCTTGATGAACATATTGCAGCACAAGTTATATTATCCGGCTCCGGATATGATATTAGTTTTCCGTTGTTTAAAAAATAGATAAGTTAAGGATTAAAATGTTAGTAATTTCGAGAAAAAACGGTCAAAAAATAATGATTAACGATAACATTGTCGTAACTATTGTTGAAGCAAAAAACGGTCAATGTAAAATAGCAATAGAAGCTGACAAAGATGTTAAAATTTATCGTGAAGAAATATACTACCAGATTAAACTTGCTAACTTAGTCGGAAAAAATACTGATGTAAATGAAGTCAATTCCGTTGCTGATTTGTTAAAGGATGATAAATGCAAGCTAAATGACAAAGTGGAAACAACATCCGAAGCAGAAGAAATTTCAGTTGAAAAATCAGCTAAGCCTAAATTAACAATACAAAGACAGCAAAAGAAAGATTAGTTAAGTACATATGTTTTTTTTTGTGAACAAGACAAAAATGTAACCTTTACGCTTAATACTATTGAGCACGCATATGTTTGCCTTATTAATGATGACATAAAAAGTGCAAAATACATTTTTACACAAATAGACTCACCCAGAGCAAAGTGGGGATGTATATTGTGCGAAATTCTCAGCGGATATTTGGAAAATTATCCGACATATTTGCAAATAAGAAACTTTATGGAAATTGATATAGACTTCTTTATTAAAAATAACAAAACAGATTATATAGAACAATTCATGGGTGCACTTGAAATCCTTGCCTCCATAAATGCCGAAACATATAAATATATCGCAAGGGTAATGTTTGCAAATAATCTGTACAACGTTGCCAAAACATATTTAGATAAATCAAAAGAAATATTTTATAATGATGCGGAACTTCATTTTATATATGCAAAATACTATACTAACAAAAGAAATTACATAGATGCAAACTTCCATATCAACGAATGTTTGCGTATAATTCCCAACTATTTTCCGGCATTGGTTATACAAAAAAAATTGTCCGAATATTTGGCTTAAAACAAAAGTTTTAGTATAATGTCGATATGAACAACAACAATTCGGATACATTTGAATTTACAGCAGGAAATAAAAAGAATTTTTTTCTTAATGCTGATACAAACGGAATTTCACAAAGTTTACCGGAGCAAACGCACGGAATAAAACATTTGAATGATTATGACCACAATTTATTAGAAGAAGATGCTTATAAAGATATTGACGACAATACTCTAAAATTGGAATATAAAATATCAAAAACAGAAAAAGCTATACAGAATGTAGATTTACAAATATCTTCCGCAAGAGAAATTAATGATATTAAATTAATAAATGATCTTGAAAATCAAAAAACATTATTAGTAAAAGAATATAACAATTTAATAGCAACTTATAACAAAAGCATGCCTGCTAAGATTTCCGACTCGATAATGGAATTTTTCGGGAAAATTTTCAATAAAAATAGTATTAATAACAGTTCATATTCAAATTTTGAGACAAAATTTCTCAGCCGAATGCCTAAAAAAATTCTTTCCAATATTGAGCTGAGAAAATCATTGAATAAATTGGAAAATATAAATAAAAGCGTTGATGAACTGATAAAACTTGATATTCCGATAGGAGATAATACAGATAAGTATATGCAATTATCCAAATACATTATAAAAGCAAATGCCATACAATCGCAAATAAGAAAATATCTGAAAGAAAATTAACTTTCGTGGTATTTTATTAACACATCTCTTACGGTATCAATAAACTCTTCCTGATTAAACGGCTCTTTTTTGATGAAACATTCATATTTGAAATCTTTTAATTTAGCATTTGCTACTTCTTGAGATGTTGCACTTATAACAACAATCGGAATATCTGCATATGTCTCATCATTGTTTAGGACACTAATAAATTCATATCCGTCCATATTTTCCATTGCCAAGTCGGTAATTATCAAATCATATTGATTTGCTTTAAGTTTAGCTAAGGCATCTTTTGCACTTTCAACAGACTCATAGTTAAATCCTGCATTAGACAAAATGTTTTTAAGCATTATTCTTGTAGTTACAGAATCATCAACAACGAGAATGTTTTTATAATCCATTAATCCTAAAGCAACAGACTTGTGCAACTGCACGGCGTGGATTGTTTTACGGAAATCATAGTGCATTATATCTTGCATGTTCAATATTAAACACAATTCACCGGATGCAAGATTTGTAACACCGGAAATATTTTTAACCTTATACAAAGGGGCAGGAAGTTTCTTTTGTAATATATCCTGATCTCCAAGCAATTTGTCAACCACAAGTGCGATTGACTTTTCATCTGCTTCAATAATTAGTACCGTTTCCTTATCACTTCTCTGGGTTTGCTTTAGGCCTAATATATCAGATAAATAATATAGCGGTAATATTTTATCATTATAAACGATAGACAATCCGTTATTACCGGTTTTAATTTCATCCTGCTTCTTCAAAACAAATGTAGTTATTACCTGAATAGGAATTGCAAAAACTTGCTCTGAAATTTCAACAAGAAATACTCTTAAAGTTGCCAAAGCTACCGGAATTTCTATATGCACGCAACTACCTTTTCCAAATTCCGAAATAACTTTTACTTTCCCGTTAAGTTGCGAAATTTTTGTCTTTACAACATCTAAACCTATGCCTCTGCCGGAAACACTTGTAATAGAATCGCCTGTCGTAAAACCAGGCCAAAATATAATATTCATAATGGCTTCATCTGTCATAGCATTAATGTCTTCTTGAGTTAAAAACCCTCTGGCAACAGCTCTGGTTTTAATTTTTTCTAAATTGAAACCTTGACCGTCATCTATGACATCAATAATAATTTTGTTGTCATCCTGTTTTGCAGACAACAATATTTTCCCAACCATGCTCTTACCGGCCATAATTCTATCTTCTTTGGTTTCAATTCCATGATCTATGGCATTACGCAATATGTGCATTAGCGGTGTTTTTATTTCTTCAATAATCTTTTTATCCGCACAAGTATCATTACTTTGAATTTCGAAATCTATATCTTTACCCTTTTCCATTGCAATATCACGTACCATCCTTGAGAATGAATTGAATACGGTCGATATCGGTAAAACCCTTATATTTTTGACCATAGATTCCATTTCATCTATAATCATTCTTACTTTCATATCATCCTCTTTTGAAGAACGATACAAAGTATCAAGATCATATATCATTTTGGAAAGTTCTTGTGTTACATTTGAAAACAATGAAAATGTCTGTCTTACAAAAGTATTAAAGTATTGCTCGTCATATTCACCCTGCAAATATTTTCTTTTGTAATATCTCAAATAATTTGCTGTTTTCAATAAATTTTTTTGACAATTTTCACTTCTGCCCTTAATACCGGCAATTTTCTCATGATTTTTCTCAGATCTTATTTTTGTAATTATAAGCTCGCCTAATAAATTAACCAGCAAATCCAACTTCTGAGCATTAACGTGTAATGTTTTAATTTCGATTGAAGATTTACTTACTATTGATGATTGTGCCGAAAGATTTTTGATTTCGTTAACTCCGGTATCATTTTTAAAGTTCAGCTCCAGTAACTGTTTCATAATTTCCAACTGCTGAATTATTAAATCTCCATCTATTCCTTCATTCGGGGAAGCACAGTACTCTATTGCACTCTTTAATGTTTGAGCCATCTGTTCTTCTAATTGAACAGAATTTTCTATAATAAAGTCTAATATTTCTTCTGTTATATTAACTATTTCTGAAATACAATTATCAGTAATTCCTGATTTTATTTCTGCTATGGAGTTTTTTATTTCTTGAGCATAGACACTACTACTTTGAAGCATATTCATTTTCTCTGCAATATCAAAGAATGTAGTTGTTTCAACAGGTACTTCATCAAGGCAAAAAGTATTAAACTTTGCAGCAGCTGAACTTAGCTCATTTCTCATTTCAAGAATTTCACTTATTGTAAACCCACCGGTAGCATGACTTACAAAATCCAACTTTGTGATAACATTTTGCAATGAGTTTTTAACCTCATACATATTGTAGGTTTTAACCTTATCATATATTTTGGTAAGTTCTTCTATTAAAATTACAACGTCAGAATTTTCCTCTTCCGGAACAATGTCATCAATAAGTTCAAAACATTTATTAAAAATAATATTAAATTCTTCTTTTTCTTGAACTGAAACCTTCTGTTGTTCTGGTTCAATATCAGAGCTATCGCTCTCAAGAAGAGAGCTATCATCTTGCAAGGTTATTTGCATAGTTTCCAAGGATGATATTATCGCAGTAAAATTCTGACCAACTATTTCTCTTTTGTTATCAACGGATTGCCGCAATAAATCAGAAACAGACTCAACAGCTTTTACAATAATGTGTATTTCGTCAGATGAAAGTTTAATATTTTTCATCTTAATATCATCAAATATATCTTCAATTTTATGAATAATCATTTGAATATTAGCAAAACCGACCATACGTATCGCACCTTTAAGACTGTGCATTTCCCTATATAAGGTTGCTTGCAAATCAATGTTAGTAGGTTCGTTTTTTAATTGTTCCAAATGAGAATACACATTTTCAATAATATCTTCGGTTTCAGTCTGAAAGATATTCATCAGCTCATCTGTATTACTGTTATTGTCTTGAAAATCCAATTTAATTTAGCCTTCTTCCGCAGAATTCTTGATATCTTTAAGTATTGTATTTAATTTTTCGAGTTGTTCGGAATTTTTACTCATAAAGGATGCAATATCATTTGATACAGCAATATTTTCATCATCAATACCGCTAAGTTTTTCGATTATTTCATTCTGTTTAACAGCATTTTCATTTAACAAATCCAAAGAGTCCAAAATAGCCGTGATTAAGTTAATCAGTATCTCTGAATTTGAAGTTACTGCATTTATGTCTTTCACAGCAGTTTCTATTTCTTTTGCACCCTCTTCTGTTGCCATAACAGTCGAATTAGTTGCATATTGGATATTAGTTGTTAAAGAAGTAATTTTGGTGATTGCTTGTTTTGACTCATCTGCAAGTTTTCTAATTTCTCCAGCAACAACCGCAAAACCTTTTCCATGTTCTCCGGCTCTTGCAGCTTCAACAGCAGCATTTAGGGCAAGCATATTTGTTTGTTCCGCAATATCATCAACAATCCCGATTGAGCTTCCAATTTGCTGGGTATGTTCTGATAACTCCAATATTAACTCTGCAATCATTTGCATTTTTTGTCTTATCGTTACCATCTTCTCTGCATTTGTAGAAATAGCATCATGCTCTTTTTGAGAGAAAGATATTGATTGATTAACTTGCTTCTCTGTATTTTTTGCAGTTGTAACAGCTTCTTGTGAAAGTTCTTTTAATTTTTCCAAATTTACTGAAACATTTTTTGCATTATTTGAAAGTTTTTCTAAAACATTTTTTTGAGTATCCAACAATTCTGCTACCTCAGCCGTAACATTTGAAACAATCTCAGTTTGAACATTCATTGATTGTTTGATTGATTTGAATACCCAACCTTTCATAAGCATATGCAAAGGGAAAAATAATATTACAAAAATCAACATAAAAACTATGCTTTCATATATATTATTAGTTCCGTCATGTCGCATAAGATAGAATGAAAAGGTCATCATAATCAATAAAAATGTAATTACATCAACCGCACACTTTATGGAAAATTTTTGTTTCATATCCAAATTCAAATTGTCAATCACTGTCATCCTCCTATTTATTTTGAAAAATTTATTGTATAATCATATTATACTAAAATTGACAAAATTGGAATACGCGAATATATGGCAATAAACATTTTACTTGTAGAAGACAGCCCAACAGAATTGGAATTTTTAAAAAAAGGGTTAGAAGATAACGGATTTGTGGTGGAAACTGCTACAAACGGCTCAGAAGCATACAATAAATTGTATATTTTCACACCCGATGTAGTCGTATCCGATATTATAATGCCGGGAATTGACGGTTATCAGCTATGCAGAATTATTAAAAATGATGAAGAAACAAAACGCATTCCGGTTATCTTGCTGACCGCTTCGGAAAAAAAGATTGATGCATTTTGGGGCAAAAAAGCAGGGGCTCAATTATTTTTAGCAAAATCTATTGATATAAACGACCTTGCAGCAAATATACATGCAACCGTCAGAAGATATCCGATAAACCAAGAATACAAATTCAATCTTGCAACAATAGCAGGAACCATCGATTCTGTTCAGTATAAATCAAATGCGATACTTAACGATTTATTAATGAAAAGTACTTTTTCAAATGAATTTCGTAATTTGAACGACTTTCTTAATTATGAAAGAATTTTAGTGGAAAAACTTTTCTACCTTTTAAGTTCGTTTGTAGAATACAGCATTGCCGGTATTTATTTTGCTTCTCCGGATAGTTTTGCTGAAAATATTATGTATATTGATACTCTCGGGAAAAATATATCAAAAAGTCTGCTTTCAGACATTTGTTACGATTTCTCAAGGAAAATGGAAGAACAAAAACATACTGAAACTTTTAAATTTGAAGTTGTTAAAATGCTTTTGGGAAAAGAATTAGATTACAATTTTTCAGATTTTTCTTCCAAAATCATAATTCCTCTTGTATTTGATAAAAAATTGCTTGGCGGAATATGTTTCTATTCAAGAAAAAAAATAGATTATTCGTCTTTCAGATATTTTGATATTATGATTAGTGAGTTACTTGCTCTTTTTAAAACAAAATATCAATATACTGAAAAAGAATTTATGTCAGTACTTGACGGACTTACCGGATTATATAACAGACGTCAGTTTGAAATCGGACTTGAACAAGAGTTTAATCGTACCAAACGACATCCCGCTGATTTTTCACTCGCAATTTTAGATATCGATTATTTCAAAAAAGTCAACGATACATATGGGCATCAATATGGAGATTACGTCCTGCAAATGGTTGCAAGTCTTATGAAACAATGTTTCAGAAAAACAGATTTGCTATATCGGTACGGCGGAGAAGAATTGGTTATGATAATGCCTGAAACTAATATTGACGGAGCTTTAGTTCCAGTGCAAAGATTAAGAAATACTATTGAAGAATATAATTTTGAATACAACGACATCAAAACAAAAATTACGGTAAGCATCGGACTCACAATGAACTACCAAGATTTTTCAACATCTGCAGATTTGCTAAAATCCGCAGACGGGGCTTTATATCAAGCCAAGGAACGAGGCAGAAACAGGGTAGTAATGCATGGAAAATAATTATATTGAGCAAAAGAAAAACACCCATCTTTATTTCCAAATCGGGGAAAGCAAATACGCAATCAATACCGACAATATTCTTGAAATCATAAAATTGCCGGCTCTTGATTATCCGCAAAAATTACCGCACAATATTTTGGGTCTTTTAAAATATAACAGTTTTGTAATTAACGTCATTGATATAAGATTTTTTTTAAATATCAATGTACCTAAATACACCGTAAATAATGAACTTCTTATTCTTAAAACAGACGAAGTCATTTTTGGTATGATTGTAGATAAAATATGCGGACTTTTACCGATTGAAAGTGCAAAAATAGACCAAATACCTTTTATTGATACTCATATGTTTATTGAATCATTGTACAAATATAATGATGAAACCATCTATAACATAGATGTATACTCTCTTGAAAGCATGTTAAAAAGCCATGATGCTAAGGACGAAGCAACAACTGATGTTACCGAACTATTTCCTCAAGATGAAAAATCCAAAGCAATAATGGTAAAAAGAGCTTCCGATATGATAGAAAAGAAGTCAATGCTTTATCTTGCAAGCGGAAACTATATCAAAAATAAGTATCTTTCCATAAATCTAAATGAAAACTATTATTGTATTCCTTTAGATTCTATAAAGGAGATTGTAAAAGACATATCCGTTACAAAAATTCCGGGAACAACATCTTGCATTGATGGAATTACAAATCTCCGAGGTGATGATATTGCAGTCATCAATTTAAAGGAAATGCTCTCTATCCCCGATAATACAAACTCAAACACAACGAATGAAACAAAACCTGCAATTATTGTAGAAACTCAGGAACTTATACTGGCATTGCTGGCTGACAAGATTAATGAAATCTTTGAATATGATGAAATCACGCAAGATTTGTCGGGAAATTACTATTCTTCAGAATTTTTATATAATGAATCTTTGTATTCTGTACTTAATATAGAAAAAATTGCCTCTGATAAAAAAATTAATATCTTTGATACATAAACCAAACTGATGATTTTTTTTATAAAAACCTGTATTCTTACAAGTATATGTGGTAAAATCTCAATATGAGGCAGTTTAAGAAAAAGACGATAGCTTTAGTTTTAGCGTCGGTAATTACCGTTGCAGGCTCATTTGCTGAAAACAATTACAAAAATACCCTTATGGGTTTGGATTTTAAGCCTTCGGAAAACGGTGATATCAACATGGTTTTACAAACAAAAACCGCATATCCTGATATAGTTGCACCTGTAAAACGAGATGCCAATACATATATACTTATGTTGCCTGAAATTAACAGCAAAGCAGAAACTCCCGACTTAAGCAAGGCGGGAGGAAACATTGAAAGTGTTAATATTAAGACAATGCCTTATTCTTCAACAGGAAAAGGTTATACAAAAATTACAATAAAAACAGTAGGATATAAAAATTTAACGGCCTCAACTGAAATATACATTCAGTCTAATGATAAACCCCAGATAGAAGACAAACATTATCAAAATAAAGAAAATAGCAAAAAAGAATATTCAAAAACCAACTATGAAAAACTAAATGACACCTATTCAAACCGGAATTATGAGCATAAAAGTGTGCAAGAACAAGATTATGAAGATAACGATAACGAAAATGATGATGAAAACGATAATTTGAATGAAGAAGAAAGAAGAAGTGAAAAACAAAAACCGGATATTGAAAATACAGAAACAAATATAGAAACACCGACACCGGTTAATATGTCTGAAAAAGAAGCAAAGCACCAAAAATACATACTAACAATATCTGCCATCTTAATATGTTTGCTTCTTAGTTATTTATACCAACTTGGAAAAGAGAAAATTGCCAATGTTGTTGGAGAAAATTTAGACATTGATATCAATGATGAAAAAGAAAACAATAAAAAAAACAAAGCAAAATCGAAGAATATTGCTCGCACAATCAACAAACTCGATGCAATATATTCAAACCCTAAATCTATGCTAAGCGTCAGCGAATATACCGGTGATAATAATGATTTTCCAAAGGAAGATAACGACCCCGTCAATATTGTTGACTTAGATGAACTTTTTAAAGAGAAAAAAAATACTGAAATTCAAACATCCGATAGTAATTCCGCTTTAGATGATTTTCTGTCAGATTTTTCATTTGATAGCGAACCTGAGCCGGAAACGGTAGTCCCTATTGAACAAGATACAATAAATTATGATGAAGAACTGTACGAAAAAGTTATAAATCACTCCAATCTTACTTTCACAGATACAGATATTTCTTGTATTCACGAACTTTTAAAACTTGAAATATATGATGATACGCTCAACAATCTTGAAAAATATATCACTTCAAATCCGATAAAAAATGATAAAAATTCTATACAAAAAAATTTAGAAAACTTGATAACACAATATACGGTTGCACAAGATATAACATTCAAGGAAGCTGATATTGAAATTGTTAAAAACCTTATGAGTGTTGAGATTGATGAAGACTTTGTTAATGATTTAAAAACTGATCCGGAAAAAACAAAAGAATTTCTTGAAAGAACAGTTGATACAGAGCCAAGAAAAAATCTTGGTGTAACAACTCTGCATATTGATGAAGATTTACCGAACCTTGCAGTTGCGCTAAAAAAACAAGGAAACAAGGCGATTGAATATGAAAATAAAACAACTGTTTATTACGGAGATGAAAATTATTCTTATACAAAATTAAGTACTGAAAATATGGATTTACCTGACTTAACGATAGAAATTAATAATAAATCAGCATACAAATCCAAATATTCTGACGTTTTTGATATTGTAGATAACAGCTACGAAGTTGAAACTTTAAAAATTGAAGACGAATTACCGGATTTACAAGATGCAATTAAAAATCCACGCAAATATGATAAACCTGAACCTAAACCTGCAAAAGTTGATGAAAAATCTTTATTAAAAAGCCTAAATAATGTACAATTTAAACCATTCTACGACGGCAACGAAGATTTTGAAATATTAAATAAATTTGACAATGAACCAATATCAATAGCTGAAGATATACAAAATGAACTTAATACCGTTAATGACATAGCACTTCCGGATAATTATGAAACCGAGGTTGAACAAATTAAGCAAGAAGAATTACCTCATGAAAACAATAAAATTAACGAAAATGAAACAAAACAAGATAAAACAGAGGAAGTAAAAGCTGAAGAAAATAAGCCGGAAAACCTTCAAATAAAACCCAAACTCGAAATAAAGAAAAGACCTCGCAAAAATTCAGAAAGCGTAGAACAATTAATCAAAAAAATTAATATATCAAAACAAAAACAACTGAATAAAGAAATTGAACAAAATAAAACCGATGATGAGTCTAAAAATAAAACAGATGTTTCCACTCCAAAAACAGAAAATCCAAAATGTGTATTTGGAAATACCGTATATGAAATCATTGATTCAGCACAAATTAACAGCAATTTAGGATGTCATCTTGTAAAGAATGCTCACGGATACGCCGTTCTAAGCTATGATAATGACGATGTAGAACTTTTAAAAGAATATAAAGAAATAAAATCACCGAAAATACAAATTCGTTCAACAAAGAACTTTAATAACTCAAATACCAGATATTTAGTAAAAACCGGAACATATAAATTCATAATCGAATTGGCAGACGGTAAAGTTAAATACATAATGGATCTATGCTAAAAAAATTAATCATATTACTACTTTTACCGCTTTTACTCTGCGGATGTACAAAAACAAAACAAGAAGAAATCTCTTTTGCTTCATGGGGATCTGTAACTGAAGTCGGAATTTTGCATAATATTATTGATAATTTTGAAAAAGAAAATCCTGATATAAAAGTTAATTTCATACATATTCCACAGAATTATTTTCAGAAACTCCACTTGCTTTTTGCTTCAAATACTGAGCCTGACATTATATTTATAAATAATTTGTATTTGCCGATATACTCTTCACGCCTTATGGACCTTACAGGCATTGTGAATACAAAAGACTTCTATCCGCAAGCAATAAACGGGATGAAAATCGACGGTAAACTTTATGCAATTCCACGCGACTTGTCATATTTGGTTTTATACGTAAATACGGATATGATAAATTTGCCTCAAAACAATTGGACGCTTGATAATTTATTACAAATAGCACAAAAAAGCACAACTCAAAAAGTTTTTGGATTAGGTTGTGAAAATAATATCTATTATGCTTTACCTTATTTGGAATACTTTGGAGGCGGAATTTTTGATATAGATAAAAAACTTGTTATAAACTCAAAAGAAAGTATACAAGGTATTGATTATTATAAGAATTTGAAAAACAAATACAAAGTTTGCCCTACCAAAAGCCAAATAGGAAGCCTTACGCTTGCGCAAATGTTTATTAATAAACAAATCGGAATGTATCTTTCCGGCAGATGGATGTACCCCAAAATTAGCGAAACTGCTGATTTTAGTTGGGCAGTCATAAATTTCCCATACGGGAAAAAACCTTTATCATGCGATACATCAGGCTGGGCAATTTCAAAAAATACAAAACATAAAAATTCAGCATTAAAATTTGTCAAATTTTTAGCAGAAGAAAAAAATTCTGAATATTTTACAAAAACAGGCTTGATAGTTCCGGCAAACATCAAGGCTTCAAAAGGATTAAACAATACAACTCATAACGAAAAAGTATTTATTGATATTATTAAACATACCCAAACACCTGTAATAAATAAAGATTATAAAAAATTGACCGACAAAATAAATTCAGAGCTTGACTTATAAGTATTGTCGGAATTATATATAAAAGGAGAAAATATAAATGTTAATATCTATACTGGAAAAAATAAATAATTTAAACAATGCACTTTTTGCACCACTTGACAATTTTTTTGAATCATTACCTTTTGAAGATTGGATAAATGATGCTTTTATAGATAGTTTTCACCTATTTCCGTTTTTGTTTTTTATATTTATAGTTATTGAAGTTTTAGAATTTTATTTTTCGGATAAACTTGATTCCTGTATAAAAAAATCAAGGAAAAGAAGCATTGCCATAGGTTCGTTAGCATCATTGTTTCCACAATGCGGATTTTCGATAATTGCGAGCAGTTTATATTCAAAAAAAATGATTACAAGGGGTTGTTTGATAGCAGTCTACTTGGGTACATCAGACGAAACTATCCCTATTTTACTCGCTCATCCGGAGAAAGCACAAATGGTAATCCCTATAATAGGATTGAAACTTTTTATAGCAATACTTGGCGGTTATGTGATTGATATTTTTTCGGGACATTTCAATAATCCTGACGTCATTAATAAAACAGACTCCATTGAAGAAGCTCTCGAGGAAGCCCATGAGCATATTCATGAAGAAGGGTGCTGTAATCACGATTTAATGACAAAAAATCGCCATGAGCTTATACTGCACCCAATCTTCCATACAATAAATATTCTTGCATTTATTTTGGTTATAACATTGGTTTTGAACTATTCTCTGGACAAAGTTCAAATAACGGAAATGTTATCTGTTTCCAATCATCATTATATGCAATGTATTATTGCTTCATTGATCGGCTTAATTCCAAATTGTGCAATTTCAATAGCAATAACCATGATGCTTATAAAAGGAACTATAACATTTGGTGCTGCAATGAGCGGATTGCTTGCTAACGGCGGACTCGGACTACTGATATTACTAAAAAATAACAAATTTAAAGACAGTATGATTGTTATAATAATACTTGCGACAATAAGTATTCTTGCAGGTTGCTTAATTGAGTATTTAGTGTAATTACTTTAAAAATAAGTCAAGAGGTGTATTAAAATACACCTCTTATATATACATACACATAACATTGCGATATGTATGAGTATATTTAGTAAATATACTCAAGTCAAGTATTTGTAACAAAAGCGAAACATACTTTAATAACTTATGAATTTATATTAAAAATCAAATAATTCAGATAACGACAAATTAAAGGCTTTTGCAATGTTGTTAACTTTAGTTAGAGTTACATCATTTTGAGCGGTTTCAATATTGCCAAGTGTTGAGCGAGCTATATTGGCTTTATCAGCAAGATCATCTTGAGTAAAACCGTTTATTTTTCTTAATTTCTTTATTCTTTTTGCTAATTTTTCTAATAAACACTTGTCCATACTAAAATTGTCCGCTATAATGACAATATAACAAACCGTAGCACGGACAATATAAAAGGATATTATTTTGACTAAAAGAATATTAATAGATTTAGACGGCGTATTAAACAATTACGAAAAAGATAAGTATGATGAAAATTTTATCCCTAAAATGAAAGATGGTGCATATGAATTTTTAGAAAAACTATCCCAACAAGCTGAATTATATCTCTTTACCTCAAGAAATTTAATGCTATCCGTAAAATGGCTTATTGAAAATAAATTGGATAGTTTTTTCAAAGATGTTACCAATGTAAAACTAAGCTCATTCCTTTATATTGACGACAGAGCAATGACATTTAACGGAAACTATCAAAAAACACTACAAGAAATAAATTCTTTTGAAGTTTATTGGGAAAATTGACTTATTCACATTATTTTCAGCTAAAACCTAAAATCACGAACACCGTCAGCGATTTTCTTTATATTATCTTTTGCTATCTGACGTGTTTTTTCATTAGGAATTTTCTCTAATTCTTTTTCTATCAAACTATTTCCAAGAGACTTTGTATCACTTGTTGCATAATCTTCCAAAAACTCTTTCAAAGTCATCAGAGCATTTGGATGACAGCAATTTTGAATTTGACCGGATTTGCATAATGACATAAACCTGTCACCCGTACGTCCTGCCCTGTAACAAGCCGTACAGAATGACGGAATATATCCAAGTTCAATAAGCCATTTAACGACTTCATCCAAAGTTCTTTGGTCAGATACATCAAATTGTTCTGTATCAGTCGGTCTTTCCTCTTCCGTATATCCGCCTACCGAAGTTCTTGAAGCTCCTGACACCTGAGAAACCCCAAGTCGTAAAAGTTTTTCTCTTACTTCTTTACTTTCTCTGGTAGAAATTATCATACCTGTATATGGTACAGCAATTCTTATCAAAGCTACTAAC
The DNA here is from genome assembly GCA_024408855.1 of bacterium. Classification (GTDB taxonomy): domain Bacteria; phylum Cyanobacteriota; class Vampirovibrionia; order Gastranaerophilales; family Gastranaerophilaceae; genus CAG-196. The sequence continues at coordinate 77,184 of JAKSUQ010000002.1, forward strand.
TTCGCAAAAATTTCATCAGAAATCCCGTTATCGAACGCTGACGGATCAATATCATCCGCCTTTTTAATTCTCGGAACAGAAATAGTATGAGGTCCGACACCATGAACGGCTTCCAAGTGTTCAGCGTGCATAAGTAATCCTGCGAATTCATACTTGTATCTTTCCAAACCAAAAAGTACACCCAGCCCTACATCATCAATTCCGCCCTCCATAGCTCTATCCATAGCTTCCGTATGGTATGCATAATTATGTTTAGGCCCTGTCGGATGTAATTTTTCATATGAGTCTTTATGATAAGTTTCTTGGAATAAAATATACGTTCCTATTCCGGCATCTTTCAATTTTTTGTAGTTTTCAACCGTTGTCGCCGCAATATTAACATTCACACGTCTTATATCACCGTTTTTATGTTTAATAGAATATATTGTTTTAATACATTCTAAAATATATTCAATAGGGTTATTAACCGGATCCTCTCCTGACTCAATAGCAAGCCTTTTATGCCCCATATCCTGCAATGCGATTACCTCAGCCTTAACTTCGTCTTGAGTCAGTTTTTTCCTTGCAATATGCTTGTTCTTATAATGATAAGGGCAATAAACACAACCATTTACACAATAATTCGAAAGGTAGAGCGGTGCAAAAATAACAATTCTGTCACCATAAAACGCTTGTTTGATTTCTTCTGCAAGTGCATATACTTTTTTCAAAATTTCTTCATCATCACATGCCAACAACAGACTCGCTTCTTCGTGCGTAAGCCCGGAACAATGAGTTTCGTTGCCAGTCTTGCGTGGTTTTGCCTTATCAAGAATACTCTCAATTAAAGGAATATTATTTTTATTCCTCTCTGCCCAATCAAGAGTACGCATGATTTCCTCATGATTTATAAATTCTTCTGCTTTGTTTGAGTTCTTGTTATACATAATTAAACCTTTTCCCGCTTTTTCCTACTCTATAACCACTATACATTTGAATAAACCGTTTTGGCATTGACTTTTTCAATCCTGCCAATTTTACCTGTCAAAGCATTAATTGTATCAACAGAAGCATCCAATACAACACTTATAATCCTTACATTCTTAGTTTTATATGGAATACCCATTCTTCCTATTATGAAATCCGAATATTCTGAAAGTAAATTTTGAATATCACAAATAACCGCATCATCTTCAACAATTATCGCAATTATAGCAACTCTGGTATCAGTCATAATATCTCCTTACAAAAAATATCGTGCCTAAAGACACGATTATAACAACTTTACATTTATATTTCGTATCTTTCTCCTAAGAAACTCTCGAGAGTCAGGCTTAAATATATTATCATTCAAATAGAATAAATTATCAAGCTAAACAGACAGACATATTAAATTCGGCTATAAAAAATGTCCCGAGCCTTTAACCCGAGACATTTTCTAATTATTGATTTAACTTACTCTCCTACTGAAAGATAAGTACCCTTTCTTTTGTCGCTATATGTTGTATGCAACAATTCATGAGCAATATGAGAACCCGGTTTCTCAAGATTTTCCTTGTAAATTCTGATAATATCAGGGTTTTCATGAGAACGTCTTAAAGGCATACCCTTATCTTCAGCATAAAGACCTTCTGCACGTTCTTCTTTAACTTTGATATCATCACAACTTCTTGGTTGACCGCCACCGTTGATACAACCGCCAGGGCAAGCCATTACTTCAAGTAATTGGAAGTTTGCAGTACCATTCTTAATCTCTTGAATTGCTTTTTCAGCTTCAGACAAAGTAGATACAACTCTAACAACAACCTTTGTACCTTTTATATCAAGCTCAACGGATTTTGAACGAGATGACTTATCAACACCACGCATAGGCTTAATATCGTTATCAGCTATATTTTCACCAGTAACAAGATAATAAGCAGTTCTTGCAGCAGCTTCAGCAACACCGCCGGATGCGCCAAAAATTGTCCCTGCACCTGTGTATTCACCAAACGGTGAATCTGCTTTTTCATCTTCTAAAGTCTTGAAGTCAATACCTGCACTCTTAATCATCCTGCCAAACTCTTGAGTTGTCAAAACATAATCTGTTTCAGGCTTACCATCACGGGTAAGTTGTTCACGAGATGCTTCGTATTTCTTAGCCGTACAAGGCATGATTGAAACAACAACCATATTATCCTTGTTATAACCTTCGTAATACTTAGGTACAAACTCTTTTGCAACAGGAGATAACATCCCTTGTGGTGATTTGCAGGAAGATAAATGATCTAACATATCAGGATGATGCGTTTCCAAATATCTTACCCATGCAGGACAGCAAGAAGTAAACAAAGGTAACTTACCACCTTTAGTTAATCTTTCAACAAACTCCGTACCTTCTTCCATAATCGTTAAATCAGCCGTAAAGTTTGTATCAAAAATTAAATCAAAACCGATTTTTCTTAATGCTGCATATATCTTTCCGATTGAGTTTTCTCCCGGTTTTAAACCAAACATTTCTCCAATTGCTACACGAACTGACGGAGCAACTTGAACAACAACTTTTTTATCTTTATTATTAATTTCATCCCAAACACGTTCTACATCAGATTTAATAGTTAATGCACCCGTCGGGCATACAGCTTGACATTGACCGCAGAATACACAATCAACATCAGACAACTTCTTACCGCACATAGGCTGTACAAGAGTCTTAGAACCTCTGTTAGCAAAACCTAAGACAGCATGACCGTGAAATTCTTTACATGCTCTTACACAAGCACCGCACAAAATACATTTATTCGGATCTCTCACGATTGACGGATTAGAATTATCTATTTCCTTCATATCTTCCGGTTGAAGCGTTGGATATGTAATCTTTCTTACACCATATTCTTCAGCATATTGTTGCAATTCACAATTACCTGATTTTTCACAAGTAGTACATTCTCTGTTATGGTTTGCAAGCAACAATTCCAAAACTGTTTTTCTTATTCTTCTTACTCTTTGAGTATTCAAAGATACTTTGATATTAGCTTCCGGAGGCATTGTACAAGAAGAATTAATCATCTTTCTGCCATTCGGATACTCAACCTCGACAACACACATACGACAAGCACCGAATTGTGTTAAGTCAGGTCTGTAACAGAAAGTAGGAACATTGAAACCTGCTTTTCTGATAATTTCCAGCAAATTCGGTTCATTTGTAAATTCAACCTCTTTGCCCTCAATAAATAATGTTTTCTTATCTTCACTCATTTTTTTTATCCTTTATGGTCTTAATAACTACTCAACAACGATTGCCTTGAACGGACAAGCTGCCATACAAGAACCGCACTTAATACATTTTTCCGTATCAATTTTATGAGGTTCTTTAACTGTTCCTGAAATAGCACCGACAGGGCAAGTTCTTGCACATTTAGTACAACCCTTACATACATCTTCTTGTATTCTGTACGTTTTCATAGCCGCACAAACACCGGCAGGACATTTTTTGTCGATTATGTGAGCTTTGTATTCATCTAAGAAATATTTTAAAGTTGAAAGTACAGGATTTGGAGCAGTTTTACCCAATGCACAAAGAGAACCGTCTTGAACAGCTGTTGCTAATTCTTTCAAGACATCTATATCCTCAGGTTTTCCTTGACCTGCAACAATTCTTTCCAAAATCTTTAACATATTTTTCGTACCCTCACGGCAAGGAACGCACTTACCGCAAGATTCATTTTGAGTAAAGTTCATGAAAAATCTTGCAACTTCAACGATACAAGTATCTTCGTTCATAACAACAAGGCCACCTGATCCAACCATTGCACCGGCTTTTTGCAAACTTTCATAATCCATAGGCAAATCCAAATGTTCTTCTGTTAGACAACCGCCGGACGGACCGCCGATTTGAACAGCTTTAAACTTCTTACCGCCTCTGATACCACCACCTATATCAAATATAATTTGTCTTAATGTAGTACCCATAGGAACTTCTATAAGACCAGTATTATTAACTTCACCCGTAAGAGCAAATGTTTTTGTTCCCTTAGATGTTTCTGTACCCATAGATGAGAACCAATCAGCACCTTTTCTTATAATAACAGGAACATTTGCCAAAGTTTCTACGTTATTAATAACAGTAGGTCTGCCAAACAAACCTTTATTAGCAGGGAAAGGCGGTTTTGGTCTCGGCATACCTCTTTCGCCCTCAATAGAAGCGATAAGAGCTGTTTCTTCACCACAAACGAATGCACCTGCACCTTCTTTAATATGAACATCAAATGTAAAATCACTACCCATAATATTCTTGCCGAGAAAATGTCTTGCTTCAGCATCAGCAATAGCTTTTCTCAAACGTTTAATTGCCAAAGGATATTCTGCACGAACATAGATATAGCCCTCATCTGCACCAATAGCAAATGCTGCAATAGCCATACCTTCTAACAATTTATGAGGATCACCCTCCATAACGGATCTATCCATGAATGCACCCGGATCACCTTCATCACCATTACATACCATGTATGTTTTTCCGCCTCTGTTAGCTGCTGCGAATTTCCACTTCATACCGGTTGGGAAACCTGCACCACCTCTACCTTTTAAACCTGATTTTAAAATTTCTTCAATAACCCAATCCGAATCATTTTTCTCAAGAACTTTAGCCAATGCTTCATACCCACCAACAGCAATGGCTTCATCAATATCTTCAGCATTTATATGACCGTTATTTTCTAACGCTGTTCTTGTTTGTTTTTTGTAGAAATTAATATCTTCATTTTTATGAACGTGTTCTCCGGTTTTAGGATCAACATAAAGCAATCTTTCAACAGGTTTTCCGTTCTTAATATGACTTTCAAAAATTTCTTCAACATCTTCTACATGTACTTTTACATAAGTTGTATGCAAATCAGGCAATACAACCAAAACACCCTGTTCGCAAAAACCGTGACAACCTGTCGGAACAACAGTCATTTTATCATGATGTGATAAAGATTCGACATTTGCGCCCAATTCTCTGAACTTTGCTATAATTTCCATAGCACCGTTAGCTATACATCCGGTACCTGAACATACTAAAACTCTAAAACCTTGATTTTGTATGGTTTCTTGAGCTTTCTTTTGTTCTTCTTTAATATCTATATTTAATGTCATCTTAAACCCCTTTTTCTTCGTTAATAATAGTATCTAACGCAATTTTTACAGCATCAGCGGTCATTTTAGGATAAACTTTATCGTTTATAACAACAACCGGTGCTAAACCGCAAGCACCTAAGCAACTTACGATATTCAAAGAAAACATACCGTCATCAGTAGTCTTTTTGTCCTCACTAAGTCCCAGTTTCTTTCTTACGGCATTAAGAACAGGCATTGAACCTCTTACGTGACAAGCTGTTCCGTCGCATAGTTTAATTTCATATTTACCTTTAGGGTCTAATGAAAATTGTGCATAAAATGTTGCAACACCATAAACGGTTGCAGGAGATAATCCTTCAACCTTTTTACCAATGTAAGTCATTGCTTCTTCAGGCAAATAGTTGTAAACTTCTTGCACTCTTTGCAACATTGCAATTAAGTACGATTTTTTGTAGTCGTATGATTCCAAGATTTTGTCTATTTCCCGAAAATCAACTTTTGTAATTGTTTCGCTCATTTATCTTTCTCCTTGAACCTGTGCCATTCTTTAGTATCAAACACTATAAACGTAACACAAACATAAAAAACAGACAAGTTTTTAAAGCAAAAAAAATAGCGGAGATAATCTCCGCTATTTTTCTTTAACTACTTGCTATATACTTTAACATTCATATAGTCAATAGTATACGCATTGTAATCAGGTTTAATCTCAAAGTTTATCGGAACTTTTGCTGTTCTTGAACAAGCCTTAAGCGTCCATATTTCCTGCCATTTATTATCTTGTCTCGGCTTAGATACCATCGTATCAGCTATTGAGAAAGATGTGCAATCAGGCGGAGCAATTCTGTGGGCATATGCATAAGCCGTAAACAAAGTATCTCTTTGCATTTCTGCCCCAGCAATTGATTTTCCAGGCAATGGTATATTGGTGTCATAGCTATAAGCATAAGTAGCAGAAGCTAAACCTAACAACATTAATAATGATAAACATAACCCTTTTTTCATAATTTAATCCTTTCATAACTTCTGAATGTTAATAGCATTATAACACAAAAGTTTTATTGTCCATTACTTATTGAACATTTGTTTTATACTATCGACCGAACTCAAGATTCCTGTTGCTTCATAAGGCATATAAACAACCTTATTATCCTTACCGCTTGTCATTTCTTTCATTGTTTCAAGATATTTCATTGCTATAAGATATTGATCCGGCTTACCTTTATTTTCTAAAGCATTAATAATCCTTTGAATAGCTTCTTTTTCACCATCAGCTTCAAGTATTCTTGCTTGTGCAACACCCTCTGCTCTAAGTATTTTTGCAGCCTTTTCACCCTCAGCCCTGTTAATTGCAGCTTCCTTTTCACCTTCAGCCTTTAAGACTGCTGATTTTTTAAGCCCCTCTGCTTCCAAGATAGCAGCACGTCTGTCTCTTTCCGCTTTCATTTGTTTTTCCATAGCGGTCTGAATATCTGATGGAGGTATAATATCTTGTAATTCAACTCTGTTAACCTTTACACCCCATTTATTTGTTGCATCATCCAGAATTGCTCTGAGTTCTTGATTAATCTTATCTCTTGAAACCAAACTTTCATCCAAATCTAATTGTCCGACCAAATTTCTCAAATTTGTTTGAGTTAATTTTTCAATAGCTTCCGGCAAATTCTGAATTTCATAAACTGCTGATTTCGGATCAACAATTTGAAAATATAAAAGTGCATTTATGCTGATTGATACATTGTCCTTTGTAATTACATTTTGTCTTGGGAAATCATAAACGCATTCTCTTAAATCAATCTTTGTTCTTTTCTGAATAACTGAATACGTCGCACCATCAAAGCCTCTTTGTTGACTTTTCCAATCAATAGCCCGTGGTGCATCAATAACAGGAATTATAAAATTAACACCGGAACTTAAAATTTTATGGAATTTACCAAGCCTTTCAATAATTATAACTTCCGCTTGTTGTACAATTACAACGCCTTTTGCCACAATAATTAAAGCAAATGCAATTAAAATAAATGAAAATGGTAACATTTACATTCCCCCTTTATACTTTTCAACATACATTATAATACTTTCATTTCTAAGTATTTTCACTTCAGAACCTGCATTTATAATTTCATCCGACTCACTGCGAGCTTCCCAACGTTCTCCATATATTGACAGAACACCGCTTGAAGTAGTTATATCAGTTTCAGCTACGGCATTTTTACCAATATATTTGCTCTCAATTCCGGTTTCGTTGTTCTTACAAAATCTCTTAATAAGTATCGGACGCAAAAACCAAAATGATATAAATGACATTGCTACAAATACTACCACTAATATTTGATAATCAGGAATTTTCAACGAAACAATTGCTGTTATAAAAGAAGCAATTGCAAAGTTTAAAAAGAACATACTTGGAGTAAACATCTCTATAATAAGAAATATCAACCCTAATATCCCAATAAGCTCCCACAAAGCCATATTTCCCCCTATATATTTACTCACCAATTAATGCATTTATATCGGCGACCATTGCATCAGGATCAAAACCGTGAACTCGTGCACCCGCTTCAAGATTTTCAAATCTTGCTGCCGCACATCCGATACAACCCATTCCGTATTTTTGGAAAATTTCAACAGCTTCTGGATGCTGTTGAACAATATCAATAATTCCCATATCTTTAGTAACTTTTGCCATAATCTAATAACTCCTTTTCTTGACTTCTTAACATTTATCCTTAACAGAATAATGTCATTGTACCACAAATTTATAGGATTTACGATATGCAATTTTTAAAAAATTTTTTTAACCATGAAAACACCGTAGTTGGCTTAAGCGGATTGAGAAAAAGGGTAGAATACGTCCAAATAACACTTCCTGAAAATTATAAAAAAACTTATATTCCAAATTTACAAAACAACTACATTCTTTCTTTTTAAGGGTTGAAATAAACCTCACATGATATATAATTACAGTATATGCATTATATCAAACGAGGAAAGATTTATGAAAAAAAATGCGTTCACATTAGCGGAAGTACTTATCACTCTTGGCGTTATAAGCGTTATATCGATACTTACAATGCAAGCTGTTAACATTGCAAGACCGAACGAAACGAAAATTGCATATCTAAGAACCTATGATGCCTTAAGCGCCGCTATCAAAGACCTTGTAAACGATTCATCCATATATGGCACAACATATACAAAAAATAGTATTACATATCAGATTGAAAAGTATCCTTTATTGGATTATACGACAGAATATCATACCGATGGCGGAGGAGTTGTCAGCGGATCAGAAAAACTTTGCCATGTATTAAGGGACGTTTTTAATGGCAAAACTGATGATGATACCATTGTGTGTAACGCAGCAAGCAACACCGCCTATCATTTTATTACACCACAAGATAATATAAGATGGTACATACTCCCTCCTTCCAACCCATTAGATACACTAGACCCAGATACTACGGAGAACCTGGCTTATGATATTCCGGTTAGAGTTCTAATTAGGGGCCAAAGATTTGATTTTGCAATAACGGCAGACGGCAATGTCTATATTGCAGATGATGTAGGACAAGGATTTTATGAAACAAGACATAACTTAAAAACAGGCAATAATACTACTATTAGTCATATTAACTTAAGTGATATTGGCGCAAATAGAATCGAAGTAGTGGATATTTTGCCTTCTCAAGGAGGCGGTACATCTTCTAACGTAGTGAACAAAATGACTGAAGAGGAAGAGAGTGCTACACAAGCAGAAAATTTGAAATAAATAATTATTAATTCTTTTTAGTATCTATATAATGAAAAAATCCTTGAGTATTAACTCAAGGATTTTTCTTATATAAACAATTACTTACATTAAGCAAGAATTTTGTCTACAACACCGGCACCAACAGTTCTGCCACCTTCACGAATAGCAAATCTCATACCTTCTTCGATAGCAACAGGAGCGATTAATTCAACTTCCATAACTACGTTATCACCAGGCATTACCATTTCGCCTTCGAATTTGATAGAACCGGTAACATCAGTTGTTCTGATATAGAATTGTGGTCTGTAACCAGGGAAGAACGGCGTATGACGTCCGCCTTCTTCTTTTGTCAAAACATAAACGTTAGCAGTGAACTTAGTGTGCGGATGAATTGTTCCAGGTTTAGCAAGAACTTGACCACGTTGAATATCAGTTTTATCAATACCTCTTAACAAAGCACCGATATTATCACCTGCTTGACCTTGGTCAAGAGATTTTCTGAACATTTCAACACCGGTAACGGTAGTTTTCTTAGTTTCGCCTAAACCAACTAATTCAACTTCATCACCAACTTTAACAATACCACGTTCTACTCTACCTGTTGCAACTGTACCACGACCTGTGATAGAGAATACATCTTCAACCGGCATCAAGAACGGTTTGTCCAAATCACGTTCAGGAGTTGGGAAGTAGCTATCAACTGCATCCATCAATTCCCAAATTTTATCAACCCATTTATCAGCACCACGAGCTACGTTAGGGTTAGCTTGAACAGCTTCTAATGCTTTAAGAGCTGAACCATGAATAAACGGAATATTGTCGCCATCGAATTCGTATGAAGTAAGAAGTTCACGAACTTCCATTTCAACTAATTCTAACAATTCAGGGTCATCAACCATATCACATTTGTTCAAGAATACTACTAAGTTAGGAACACCAACTTGTCTTGCTAACAAGATGTGTTCACGAGTTTGAGGCATTGCACCGTCAGTAGCTGCAACTACAAGAATCGCACCGTCCATTTGAGCAGCACCTGTAATCATGTTCTTTACATAGTCTGCGTGGCCTGGGCAGTCAACGTGTGCATAGTGTCTTGCATCTGTTTCATATTCTACGTGAGCAGTAGAGATGGTTATACCTCTTGCTCTTTCTTCAGGAGCAGCGTCGATTTCATCGAATTTCTTAGCTTCTGCTTTACCTGCTGCAGCCATAACACCAGTAATAGCTGCTGTCAATGTTGTTTTACCGTGGTCAACGTGGCCTACTGTACCAATGTTAACGTGCGGTTTTGTACGTTCATACTTTTCACGTGCCATGAGATTAATCTCCTTCTTTGATTAAATATACTACGCTAACTTACTCTCTAAGTTATATACTATTAATTTTAGTATCTCAAAAAATATTGTCAATCCATACAAAAACAGACGGCACAAGAAAGATATTTAATTTAGTGAAACACAAACGGTAAGTATATTTTTATCATTTTCTCTTTGATAACTTATATCATCAGCGGTTTGTTGAACCATATATATACCAAGACCGCCAATAGGACGCGAATTTGCATCCAGTGTAATATCAGGAGGATCTTTTTCCAATGGATTGTATGGAATTCCGCTATCTACAAATTTTAAAATTATATGATTGCTCTGTTTTCCAAAATATATTTCAAGATTTCCAAATCCATCCGGATAAGCATAATTTGCAACATTCAAAAAGAGTTCTTCGGATATCAATTCCAATTTCATCAACACAGACTGTGCAACATTCAACTCCTTACAAGTATTCTGCAACCATTCAACAAAATTGGAATAATTTTCAACTTTCGCTTGAGAAACAAAAACTTTTCCTTTCGAAAATATATCCTCTGCACCATTATAACGGAATGTCAGCATTGTTATATCATCACTTGGCTCAACTTTACCTATGTAATTGTCAACATCTCTCTTAACAGACCGTAAAATTTGCTTTGCATCCTCGTTACAATTATTATTCAAACATTCGAGCAAGCGTTCTTCTCCATATAATTCACCGGTTTCGTTCATTGCTTCTGTTACCCCGTCAGTATAAAGGAATATGGTATCTCCAACGTTAAATACAGATTCTGATATTTCATATCTGGCACCATTCATTGCACCTAAAACAAGATTAGGGAATATTTTCAAATATTCATATTTGCCGTCTGCATGTTTAATTAACGGTGGATTGTGCCCGCAATTTATGTATGTAATTTTACCGGTCTCTACATCAACTATTGACGCAAACATTGTTACAAAAAAACCTTGCGTATTATTTTCACAAATTTGATTATTTATTTTCTCAATCAGTTCTTTCGGAGAATAATTTTCATTCGCAAAATTCTTTATTAGGGTTTTTGTCGTCATCATAAACAAAGCTGCCGGAATACCTTTACCTGAAACATCCGCTATAAGAAACATAAATTGAGTCGGATTAATAAAGAAGAAATCATAAAAATCACCGCCAACTTCTTTTGCAGTATCCATTGTTGCAAAAATATCAAATTCATCCATGTTCGGATAGAAAGTATGCGGTAGAACAGAATATTGAATTGTTCTCGCAATAGAAAGTTCCGATTCGATTTTTTCTTTCTCTTTCGTAATGGAATTTATATTATTAATATAATGCTTAATATCCTTTGTCATTTTATTAAAAGTTTCTGCCAAATCCGCAAACTCTTTCGGCTCCTCAAGTTTTATTTCCGTATCCAAATCACCTTGTCCGATTTTATTTGCCATTCGTGTAAGTTCATCAATAGGACGATTAATGTTTTCTTTTAAAAGTACATAAATAAGAATTGCAACAAGAATACTTGTCATCAATAATGAAAACAGCATCAGTGCCATGTGTTTTGTAATTTGCTCAAAAAGCTCTTTTTCCGGAACATTTATAATCAGTATCATACCGTTTGCAAGAGTTTTTATATATGAGACAAATTTAACACCATGGTACTCAAAATTATCCATATTTTTAAGCGATTCTGAATACCACGGAATAAGTTTTAATGAACCGCCTAAAATTTCATCATTAGTCAAGTTTTTATCAGTAGAAACTAAGATATAATCATTTCCCTTATCTGCAAACAACGCAAAACTGTTCTTTGTCGGTGGCATTTTGGAAATCTTATCAAATATAGAACTGATTTCCCAATCCACGGTTGAAATTCCTACTAATTCATTTTTCTGATTATATATACCTGCTCCAACCGTTGTCATTAATGCTTTTGAACCCCTGTTGTCGATATACGGAGGCGACCAAGCAACTAATATTTTGTCAGAAAGTTTTTCTTTTATTTTAATATACCAGCATTCCGTAAAATAATTAAGACTATCACTTTCACGGTCAATAAGCACGTTGTTATCATCATCATAATAAACAAACAAACGACTTAACATTTGAGTCGGATTTATAACATATGGTTCAAACCAAATCCCGCCGCTTATTGAATTTTGATAGTATTCAAAATCTTCTTTTATAATTTTTTCAAATAAATCCCTATTTTTTCCTGTTTGATAATAGGATTCACCCAATAAAGCAAGTCCTATTGCATTATCATTAAGATTTTCTATCTCACGATTAATTTTTTCCGCAAAAGTAGAAATATTATAATCATATGCACTAAGCATAAGTCCTTTTTCGTTCTTAAAATTAATATACGCAAAAAAGGACAAAACCAAACTGAGTACCAATAAAATCGATACAACAATAAAAATAATCTTTGACTTAATTGTATTAAACATATCTCTATTAAATAATATTCAAAATATTACTAAAACCTGTCATCTTAAATACTTCCATGACCTCTGGTTTAACTCTTATAAGTTTCATAACTCCTTGTGAGTTCATTCTTTTTTGAAGTTCCAATAAAACTCTCAAACCTATACTGGAAATATAAACTATTTCGTCAAAATCTATAACCAATTCTTTGACATCATCTAATTCATCATTGATTGTAGTTCCAAATTCAGCAGCCGTATTAACATCAATTCTTCCGATAGGTTTAAAAGATATACCGTTTTCCCCAATCTTTGTTTTTATAATTTCCATACAATATTCTCCGTAATCTGTTTCACATAGTATTTATTCTATCAAAAATCTTTTATTAATTGCAAATGTTAAGAAAATTTGATAAATTATCTTACCTTAATACTTTCATCAAGATACTTAATCAAAGGATAAATAAAGAACTCAATAATTCTTCTTTTTCCGATTCTTATTTCATTTGTTGTAGTCATACCTATTTTTATTGACTGTTCTTCACCTTCAACCATAAGTGTTGTATTTTCCGGCTGAATATAAACTTCATAAACAGGCCCTAATCTTTCATCATCAACGCTGTTAGGTGAAATTAATGTTACTTTGCCGTTTAATATACCATATTTTTGAAAATTAAACGTATCAATTTTTATTGATACAGGCATACCAACTTCCACAAAACCGACATCTTGATTTAAAACAGTTGCTTTTATTTTAAATTTTGCATCCTTTGGAACAACAGTCATAAGCTCTTCCGTAGGTGCAACAACTCCGCCGATAGTATGAATTTTTATAGTATTAACATATCCTTCAATCGGAGATTTAATAGTTTGTATTTGTTTTTCAATTTGATTACGTTTATTTCTGACTTCTGAAAGCGAAGCAGATAAACTGTTAATTTCATGTCTTAGAGATGATACTTCTTCAACTGCTTCATCATATCGAGCTTTTGGGATAATATCCTTAACTTCTGAAAGCCTGCGTTCTTTATCAGAAGCTATTTTCATCTTATATCTTGCAGCAGCCATCCTTTCAATAGTAATAGCTTCTTCTTCGTGCAAATTATTCAATTCCAACCCCGGTTCATGCTCCGCGGGTTTTATTATTGCCAAAGTTTGACCTTTTGCTACATAATCACCTTCTTCAACATCAACTGAATATATAACCCCTTTATCCAATGATTTTATGACTTTTTCTTCACCGTCAGGTATAATTTTTCCTCTTGCAGTGATTACTATATCAACTTTACCGATATATAACCAAAGAGAAGCAATAATCATAAATATTATAATTATCCAAAACACCGTTCCGCCCAAAGGATTCATAGGGCGATCTTCAATCTCTGTTAACAGAGGTTTGAATTCGTGTTCATCATTTTCCTTGTATAACAAAAAATCTCTTAATTTTTGTAGAATATTTTTAATAAAATTCATTTTCTCTCCTAACCCATTTGAGCCATATACAATTTTTTATAATATCCGTCATGTTGAAGAAGTTGTTCATGCGTACCAATTTCAACAACTTTACCGGCATCAAAACATACAATAAAATCACAACCCATAATTGTCGAAAGTCTGTGAGCAATAATTAATGTAGTTCTGCCTTTTGTTATCATATTCAAATTATCACGAATAATTCTTTCGGACTCATAATCAAGAGCAGAAGTAGCTTCATCAAATATTAATATTCTCGGATCTGTGATTAGTGCTCTTGCTATTGCAATTCTCTGCTTTTGACCTCCGGATAAACTTGAACCGCGTTCACCAACTTCCGTATCATAACCTTTAGGAAGTTTTGAAATAAAATCATGTGCACCGGCAATCTTTGCCACATTAACAATTGCTTCCATCGGCATATTAGGTCTTGGTAACGCAATATTTTCTTTAATAGTTCCGGAGAACAAATAATTTTCCTGTAAAACTATACCAATATTAGTTCTTAACCATACAGGATTAACATTTCTTATATCAATTCCGTCAATATAAATAGTCCCGTCGCTCGGATAATATAATCTTTGGATTAATTTGGTCAAAGTGGATTTTCCGCTACCACTACGTCCAACTATACCTACTCTTGCACCAGCAGGAATAGAAAAGTTCACTTGATTTAATACATTTGAACCCTCAATGTTATATTTGAAAGAAAGATTATCAAACTTAATATCACCATTAACAGAATTTAAAGTTATAGCATTTTGGGATTGCATTTCAAGAGGACTATTCAAAATATCACCAATTCTGTCAACCGCCAACAAAGTTTGTTGAAATTCATTCCACAAATTTACCAATCTCAAAGTCGGTGCACTAAATTGACCGGCGAACATTTGAAACGCAATTAATTGACCTATTGTAAGTTGGTTTTCTATTACTAAACAAACGCCAACATACAAAATTGAAATTGTCATTAACTTTTGGAGTAACTTTGAAAGAGAACCGGTAACATTACCCATTATTGCAAGATTGAAACTCGATTTTAAATATTTACCGAGTTTTTCTTCCCATTTTCTGAAAATTGCACCTTCTAATGCAAGTGATTTAACTGTTTGAACACCTGTTACAGATTCAACAAGATAAGAATTTTGTTGAGCACCCATCTGGAATTTTTCTTCCAATCTAAGCCTTAATTCCGGAGTAACAATAAGATACAACGCACCGGTTATTGCAAGGAAGGTAATGGATATCATTGTTAATTTAACGCTATAAACTAACATTATCGCTACAAATACGAGAGAGAAAAACGCATCAATAATTACAGATACAGATTTATCCGTAATAAATTCTCTTATACGGTCAAGTTCTCTAACCCTTGCAGCAATATTACCAACTTGCCTTTTTTCGAAATATACATAGTACAAACGGAACAAATGTTTGAAAAGTTTTGCTCCCAATTTTGCATCAATCTTGTTAGTTGTATGAATAAAGATATAATTTCTTGATAAATTTAAAAGAAATTCAAAAACAGCAACTACCAAAAATGCAAAACCTAATACATTCAAGGTTGATATTGTTCTGTGAACAAGGACTTTATCCAAAATAACCTGAGTAAATAAAGGAGTAACCAGACCGAATAACTGAATTACAAACGACCCTAAAAGAACTTGTCCGACAATATTTTTGTACTTTATAATTTCGGTGAAAAACCACTTGAAACCAAACTTAACTTCATCATCCAAAAACTTGTGCTTCATAATAAGTACATTGTCATATATGAGTTTTTGTAATTCGTCTAACATTATCGGCTTTGGTTGTCTTTCGGTAGGAATTAATATCAAAGCCTTTTTTTCTTCCGGTTTTATACCAAGCAAAACAGCATAAGTATCATCTTCTTTAAATTGAACAATAGCAGGCATTGGATATTTAGGAACAATATCTTTTAACGGTATCTTTTTGGATTTAATTTTAAATCCGGAATTTTTTGCAATACGCATTAATTCTTCTTGCGGAGTATCAACTGTTTCAATTCCGTATTCTCTCACGACCGAACGCATATCAATATTAATTTGGTTCATTCTGGCAACAATTTCTAATGCAATTAAACCTGTATTTGCATTTTGTTTTTTTAAATTTTCCTCGTTGTTACTATTTTCAGTTTCCATTTACAGTTCCTTATCATCATAAGTAGTTAGTTCTTGTATCGCTCTCATTATAGCTATTTGAGTTACTTTATTTTTTTCAAATTCCATTTGCTCATTAAGCAAATCGATTTTTGTTTGATTAGCTTCGACCGGAGAAATAATTTTAGTTGCAAGTAACTTAGTCATCGAATCATTTTTACTTGTCAATTCATCAACAATGACTTGATTGTTATCAAGTTGCTTATTCAGATACACAAGGTTAGTTCTCATTGTATCAAGCCTGTTCTTATATTCGGCAATAGCCTTATCTCTTTCAACAACCAATTTACTAAGCTCTAATTTAGCTTTTTTAATATCGGCATGATTTTTCAATCCGTCAAATATCGGCATGCTTAGAGTTGCACCCATTGCCCAGTTAGACGGTTCTATTCCATATGCTTTTAAATATTGGTTTTTATCAGTTCCGTATAAGTAATAGCGTGAATATAAGTTAATTTTAGGCAAATTAGTGCGTTTAATAACTTTAAGCTCTTGCATTTTCTTATTTAAAATAGTTTCATGAACATCCCAAACAAGAGTTTTTGTATAATCATTAAACGCATACGGATCAAAATTCGGTTTATCAATTTCATGTACAGTAAGATTTTCAACGTCATATTCTTCACCTGTATAAAAACTAAGCAAATTTAACGATTCAGCCAACTGTGATTTTAATTCGTTAAGCCTTTTTTGAACTTTTTCTACTTGAACTTTTTGTTCATTCAATTCAGTTTTAGAAATCTCTCTTGCTTTAAATAAGCGATTTTGCATCTCAAGATTATTTTCCGATAACTTTAGAACTTCCTCATTACAATTAATTTGATGCTTGTACATTAATATTCTTGTATAACCATCAATTATATTAAGGCTCAATTCTTGCAATGCCTGCTTTTCTAATTTCTTTTTAAGAATGACATCTTCTTTTGCCATATCCAAATGAGCACGCCTTACACCAAAATCAAAAACATTATATGAAAGAGTAACTCCTAACAACGATTGATATCTGGTATAAGGGTTAACATAAGTATCACCGACATAAGTAGGCATAAGCACACTATCAGAAAAACTCTTGTTATATTCAGTATTACCGCTCAAATATAACTTCGGTAAATATTCAGACTTTGCCCCTGCAACATCCTGCTGAGAAATTAAAACATCAAAATTCGCGGCTTGCAGGTCATATGAATGTTCTTTTGCTTTTGCATATATATCATCAAAAACAAGATTTGTAACTCTGTGTTCGATTTTTTGTTCTATTTTTACCGTTTTAGGCTCTAATGCTTTTTCAGTTTTCTTTTTAGAAAAAATTGCAGCCTCAGCATACGAACACATAGTTACTAACATACCCAATATAACAAACGATATAATATATTTTTTAATGCTTCTCACTTCAATTAAAACCCTTTCATTACATAATACAACAAGCACATTTTTATATCAAAAAATGCCGTTTAATATTACTGTTATTGCAATGTTTGTTCTACATTCAAAAGAATTTCATCAAGTTTGCTCGCATCCTTTATACCGCCTTGAGCAAAGTTTGGACGTCCGCCTCCGTTAGCACCTGTTGCTCTTGAAATATCGCCTACAATTTTACCCGCATTAACTCCTTTTTGTATAAAACTTTCAGAAACTTTTACGGCAACCGTTTTGTCATTTGCAAGAATTACAATGCTTTCACCAAGTTTATTGCCCAAAAACTCAATACCTGTCTTAATATCCTCAGAATTAAAATCAGATTTTAATACGAACAATTTACCACCGTCAATATCTTTTGCATTAGGTATCAAAGTGGTAAATTTTGCTCTTGCAACATCCTCTTTTACTTTTAATAATTCTTTTTGAAGCTCACGATTTTCTTCTCCAAGTTTTTCAACCCTTTCAAGAACTTCATCTGTATGAGCTTTAAATTTGCTTTCCAAAGAATTTATAACTTCAATTTTTTTGTTTACATATTTTAAGGCAGCTTTTGAAACAACTGCTTCAATTCTTCTTGTACCGGCTGCGATTGCACTTTCAGATACAATCTTTATCAATCTCAAATCACCTGTATTTCTTGCGTGAGTACCTGCACAAAATTCTCTTGAAATAACTTCACTTGCTTCGTGATGCTTACAACCGCCACCATGACAATGGCAATGTTTTTCTCCACCAATAGAAACCACACGTACAACATCACCATATTTTTCTCCGAATAATGCTGTTGCACCTGTTAATTTAGCTTCTTCTATATCCATAACATCTGTTTGCACAGGAAGTTTTAAGCTAATCCATTCATTTATTACATCTTCCGTTTTTTGTATTTCTTGTGGCGTCATAGCTCGAGAAAACGTAAAATCAAATCTCATACGATTTTCTTCAACTAAAGAACCTGCTTGCTTAACTTCATCACCAATAACTTTGATTAAAGCTGCTTGAAGTAAGTGAGCAGATGTGTGATGGACCATAATTTCTTCACGTCTTTTAACGTCAATAGTTGCAAAAACAATGTCCCCGACATTGATTTCACCATTTATGATTTGACATCTCTGAACAAACAGACTGTTTACTTTGAAAGTTGTTAATACTTCGGCTTTAAGATTATCATTTAATATGAAACCGCTATCGCCGACTTGACCGCCACACTCTGCATAGAATGGAGTTTTGTCAAGAACAACATCAACATATCCTTCGCCGTCAATAAGAGCCAAAACTTTAGCTTCACAAGCTGAATATTCATATCCGACAAAATCAGTTGCACCAACTTCTTCTTCAACTTTCGCATATTTAATATCGCCCGTTACAGAAATTTTTGCAGTTGCAGCTTTTGCTCTGTCTTTTTGTTCTTGCATAGCAACTTTATAGCCGACTTCATCAACTTTCAATCCGTTTTCTTCCGCAATTTCCTTTGTTAATTCAAAAGGAAAACCAAATGTATCATATAATCTGAAAGCACTTTCACCATCAATATCTTTTTTAGCTCCAATAAATTCTTCAAGAAGTTTGTAACCTCTGTCAAGAGTTTTACCAAATCTTTCTTCTTCCTTTTTAATTGTGTCAATAATTTTTTGTTTATTTTTTATTAAATCAGGATATGCTTCGCCATAATTATCAACTACAACATCTACCAGTTTGTATAAGAAAGGCAAGTCCATACCTAATATTTTTCCGTGACGTAATGCGCGACGTAAAATCATTCTTAAAACGTAACTTCTTCCCTCATTACCCGGAATTACTCCGTCTGAAATCAAGAAAGAAACACATCTTGCGTGGTCAGTAATAATACGCAAAGAAATATCTGTTTTATCTGATTTTTTGTAAGGTACACCTGACATTTCACAAACTTTATCCAAAATAGGTCTTAAAAGATCAGTTTCAAATGTAGATGCAACACCTTGGCAAACCATTGTAATACGCTCCAAACCCATACCTGTATCAACATTTTTCTTTTCCAAAGGTGATTGATTTCCTTCTTCATCTTGATATAATTCAGTAAATACCAAGTTCCAAATTTCAACCCAACGATCGCATTCACAAGTATCAATACCACAATTAGGGTGGTCGCACTTGTATTCTTCACCTAAATCGTAATGGATTTCTGAACAAGGACCGCAAGAACCTGAAGCCCCCGGAGGTCCCCAGAAGTTGTCTTTTTTACCTTTTCTTTTAATTCTTTCTGCAGGAACACCGATGCTTCTCCATATTTCATATGCTTCATCATCAGTTTCAAAAATCGTTATCCAAAGTCTGTCTTTATCAAGTTTCAAAACTTCTGTTACAAATTCCCACGCCCAAGGAATAATTTCTTTTTTGTAATAATCGCCGAATGAAAAATTACCCAACATTTCAAAGAAAGTGTGGTGGCGAGGAGTACGTCCTACGTTTTCGATATCAGAATCTTTACCGCCGGCTCTGGCACATTTTTGGCAAGAAGTTGCTCGAGCAGGGTCATACGGAGGTTTCACAATTCCTAAGAATATAGGCAAAAATTGTAACATGCCTGCTGTTGTAAGTAATACTGTCGGATTATCCGGCACAAGACTTGAACTCTCAACAACAGTATGTTGATATTTTTTTTCAAAAAAGTCTAAATATAATTTTCTAATTTCATTTCCTTTTAGCATAACTAATTTCCTCAAATAATTATCATCGTAAATAAATTATACCTCAAAGAAACTGATTTGGAATAAACAACTGGTTTATTAAAACATATTTCAATTCTACATAACTTACTTATTGACTTATTAAATTTAAAAAAAACACTATTGAAAAATTTTTTTATGGGTTTTAGTATAAACGTATGAAAATTCAAAAAATCCAAAACAATATATCATTAAAAAGAAAATCCGAGAATAAAGAAAAGAAAAATCGGGAATTAATAGACGTCATCTCTGATGCAGTAAGAAATCCGAGAGATGTAAATGATTGTGTTGCAGTTCCAAGAGGTATTTTTAAAGCATATATGTTGATTATGTCAGGTAGCGGTCTGCTTGGAATATCTGCATTATTGCCTAAAAAATGGAACATTGCCAAAGGTATAGTTTCAGGAATTGGTTGGATTTTAAACATTTTAAGCGCGGTTTACTTTGCAAAACCCTTCGCCGTTAAAGGGTTAAGCCCAACCGTTAAGAAAGAAGATATCGAAAAAACGGAAAATTAAGAATTTTCAGTAATGGCAATTCCTTCCATAATGTTATAAAAATCTTCTTTTGGTAAAGTAGACATTGTTTTTAAAGCATAAGAAAGTAGACTTACTTTATCGTACCAACGTCTTGAATTTGAGAGTTTATAAAGTCCCAAAACTCTATCAATGCCAATGCTTACATCTTGATTTTCATCATCTTCTTCCATATGAAATTCTTTTATTTGCTTAACAATAGATGTCAAATCTTTTGATAAAGCACGGCGTTTTCCCTCATCCATATCTTTAAGTATTTCCAATGCTCTCTGCGTATTCTCATTAGAATCATACCAACGTCTGTCGTAAATCAAAATACTTCTCCCCGAAAATGTACTCTCCCAGTATAGACAATTATATTAAAACAAAAAACACTAATCAATCATCCGTTTGATTGATTGAGAAGGAATTTCTCCATACTCTCATTGTAAATATTTTGTAACATATTCCGATTTTCATAACAATTTCTGCAGGCTGTATTACTTATTTAATATATAGGTAAGATTATAGTAGAAAGGTTAAAATACATGGTTAACAGCGTCAATGAAATGTACAGTTACCCATACGAAGTACAAAATTCTCAAAATACAAATTATTCAGCTCAAACAGGATATACGTCCTCTCCAATGATGCTAAAAGACACTTTTGAAAAAGAACAAAAAAATAACACTATTATAGGACGCATTTATAATGGTTTAAAAAATATTACTCATTTAGGAGTTGGTTCCAATAAAGTAAAACAAGCAATTACAAAAGCTGAAAACGGAGAAATTTCAGAAGAACAAGCATTTGGAACAATTACCAAATACAAAAACTCTCAGGCAAACTCCGCACAAATCGTTGGTGATGCTCTGTCAATCAGTGCGTCTTTCGGAACTTTCTTTGGTATAAGAACCTTTTTAAAAAAACTCAATGCAAAAATAATCTTGAAAGACACATCAAATCTTGAAGAATTATCAAATAACTTTGGAAAATCAAAAAACATTCTTAAAACAATTAAGTCAAATAAAAAATTAGTTGCAATTTCTGCCATCAGCGCAGCTATTGTCGGCGGTTTTGTTAAAAAATTAGCATTAAGGATTAACAGAATAGGTTCAAATGAATACAAAGTAGATAAAAAGGACTTTAATAACTTAGCAACAGAAAAGGATAGAATCGAATATAAATATGAGAAAAAATATAAAAGACGTTTACGCAGAAAGGCAAACAGAAGAAACTTCTTATCCGGTGCAATTAACGGTTTGATGATGCCTTTGATAACAATTGGCGGTGCCGTTGTCGGTGTACCTTTGTATTTGGCTGGAAATCTTCTTAACAGATATTTTGTAGGAAATACAACGGAAGAGAATAAGTCTTTCGGAGGTTTTGTTGAAAACTTAAAAACAGACAGCATCTTACACGGTGCGTTAGCTGTCGGAACAGCAATTCCATTAATCAAAAAAGGCAAATGGACAAATGTTTTTGATAAAAATTTGGAAAATGCCGTAAACAAACTAAAAGGTGCTAAGTTAGAAGCTCCATTTAAAGAAAATATAACTGCTTATGATGAATTAGACAGAATATTAATGGGAAGTCAAGATGTAAACAGAATTATAAATTCAACTGATAGTATCGAAGAAAAAATCAAAAAATTAATTGAAGAAAATATTTTTGCCGTAAAATTCAAACAAATTAAAAACGACGGTTCAGCATTATGCAAAGCATTAAAAGAAGATTGTCCTGCAAGCAGAACTTTTGATGAAGCAAAAAAATTAATTACAGATAACTTCGGTAGTGAATACGAAGTAACAAAACTATTAGGCGTCGGTACAGTTGCAGAAACATATTTGGCTAAAGATAAAAACGGCAAAGAAGTTTGTATAAAAATTTTAAAAGAAGGTATTACTAAAGAAAAAATTACAGCTGATAAAAATAAATTCGAAAAAATAATAGAAAACCATTTTAAAGATGATATCAAAAAACAAGAACACCTGAAACGTAATTTAGAAGATTTGTATAATAGCATTTCCAAAGAAATAAATTTAGAGAATGAAAAAACTGCAGCTGAAGAATTAGCACAATATACTTCTGTCGCTAAAGTTGTTAAACCTATAAAAGTTGTTAACAATATGTATGTAATGGAAAAAGCAGATGGTATTAGTTTAGAATCTTTAATTAACTTAAATACAGCTGTCGGATTTAAAGAAGCTATCGAAAAAGGTATTCCAATTGAAAATCTCTTTAAAAATCTTGATAAAGAAAATCCTTTCTATAAAATGCTTAGTTGTAATGATAATTACGTTACAAAAAATGAAGCAAAGGAAATATTACAAAGATATATAGAAAAAATCCAAAGCAGAACTCCTCAATATGGTGATATTAAATTATCCAAAGATGATATTAAATTTTTAATAGAAGAATATCAGCAAGTTCTTATTGAACAATTTAATAAAGTTGAGAAGAATGGAAAAACACAACACGCAGATATACACGCAGGTAATATTTTTATAGACATCAATGCGTTAAGAAATAGAAGAAGTGATACTATAAGCAGTACTGCCACTATGATATCAGGAAAACGTAACAGTAATCAAATATTCACATTGATTGATACTGGTAATACAATAAAGATGGATCAGGCGCAAGCATTAAGGGCCATTAATCTAACTTCATATATTAAACGCGCTAATGTAAAAGATATAACTGAATATGTTCTTGAAGATGCTATTTTACCAAAAGGAATGACAAAAGAAGAAGCTACAACAATCATATCAGACAAACTCAAGAAAATTTTCTTTGATACATCTACAAGTTGTGAAAAAGTTACGAATGAAAGTATTGTAAATATGACTACAAATATTATGCGTGAACACAATATTATTCCGGCAGATACCGCACTTAATTTGAATAAAGCAAGAATTTCCGCAAACGATTCTTTGTCAGGTTTATATGACTCTATGTCTATGCTATATATGAACGAATTAATATCAAAAATTTCTACAGAAGGTCAATCTGAAATGATTGTACTTAGTAAATTACCGGGTACAATACTTGAAGCACTAAAAGATGTTGCTGTTTTAGAACGTAAAAACACAACAATGCAAGCAGCTCAAGAAAAAATTAACCTTAAAAATATGACCGCTGAAATGAGAAATAAATATAAACATAACCCTAATAACTTAGCAACAAATAGTGAAGATTTGTTGACTTACGAATTAAAACAATCAATAACAAAAAATATTGAATTAAGCTCTTTTTAAAAAAGAGCTTTTTAATATCATTAAATTTTTCTAATTAACTCAATAAATTCTATTGTTTTGATTTATTGTTTTTTATTTTGTCAAAAATATGTCCCCAAAAGCAACAGATACACATAAACAAAACATTTCTAATATTATAATATTGCTAAACTATAAAAATTGCATATAATCGTATTATTTACAACATGCAATAAAAAACATTTGTTCAATTTAATTAAAATGATATATTATAATATATTAAAAATTGTTGACAAATATATATCTCTATTATAATATATTTTCGCAGAATGTATTTATATTATGTGTGTTATTTAGTTATATTTTGAAAGGATTATGTTTATGAACATTCAAAAAATTTCAGCACAAGACGGTAATTTACCGCAAACCTCATTTAAAGCAAGTTTTGTAACTCTTGCTGAACAAAATTTAGGTTATGAGATTAAAGCTAATGTTGTCGATACTTTTAACCGTGAAGTTATTCCACAACTCAATACAGTAAAAGAAAATGCTATTACAAAAATTCTTCAACATTGCGATAAGGGTGCAATTTTACAAAAAACTGAAGATTTTGAAAATAATGTTAAATTCTTCACTTTAGCTGCAGGTGCAGGTAGCCGCTTTAAAAAATTGGCTAATTTAGTCGGAAATAATTGTAATAAAGTATCTTTACCGTTTATAATTGATGGGCAAAAAACAAATAATGGAGAACCTGCTAAATTACATATGTTAGATTTTGCATTGGCTATGGGTAATGTATTCACAGGAAAAGAAGGTGTTAACAGTATAGTTGCCAATAAACCGTCAGGTTCTTTGGGTGATATCGTTAATCATTATTTGAACGGCGGTGAAATAAAAGATACTATTGTTTGCTGTGGTGATAACGTATTTGATGATAGTGCTGTTGATTTAATGACTTTCTTTGCAAGCGAAATAAATAATCCTAACAAACACTTAGCTTTAATTGGTGTTCCAAGAAAAACAGAAGATGTTATCGGAAGATTTGGTTGTTTAGATGCAGACGGAAAATTAGATGATTATTCTCTTAAATTAAAAGGTTTCGTTGAAAAACCAAAAACAAATGAAGAAATAGAACACGCAAAACAAATTGCAAAAAAAGGTAAAAACATTGCAAATACAGGTATGTTCTATATTAGTAAAGATGCTATGACAAAATTAATAGACGAAATTAAATCAGGAAACAATCCTATTATGAAAAATGAATCTGAACCATATGATTTTGCTAATGCTTGTATTTATATTCATAAAATGATTCCTGAATGGTTTGGAATTGGATCAGAAGAAGGTGCTGATGTTAAATTAGTTAATTTGTGGGAAGACGTTGGTGAACCATCTGCATTTTTCGATTATGCAAGAGAAATTAAAAACGGTACTTTCTTGAAAAATTTCCCTAAAGATTATGCTAATAATATTATAGAAGCATTCAAAAACAGAGTACATATCGGCGGTACTACACCAAAAGATTTCAGAGCTATTAATTTCTCTAATGATATTAATGCTATTAACGGTATTAAACAACTTCATGCTCCTAAATGCGAAGGTGTAAGTATAATAGCTTAACTTTAAAAATAAATAAAAAACGGTTAGGGTTTCAGTTCAAAAATCTCTAACCGTTTTTTTTTATTAACAACTTGTTGTTTATTTTGTATAAGATATAATCTTTAAATACGGGATAGTTTATGGCAAATTTTCATTTTAATAATTTTGATATTAATAATATTAATACTGTTCTATTTGATAAAGATGGTACTTTTCTTGATGATAATCTTTATTGGGGAAAATTAGCAGAATGTCGAATTTACAAATTAATTGAATATTTTAATTTAGACAAAAATCTGTTTGAAGAATTATGTTTTACAATAGGCTATAATCCTAAAATATGTAAATTAATCAAAAACGGCGCAGTTGGTGTTTTATCAAGAAATGAAGTTATTGATTATATGGCTAAAGAACTTGCTAAATATTCAGTTTTCACTAATTTTGAAACTATTTCAGAACTATTTAATATAGTTCATACTGAATTTTTGAACAATATGGATAAATATATTAAATTTATTCCTTATTCTGAAAATTTTATAAGAAATTTAAAATCTTTAAATCTTAAATTGGCTGTTGTTACATCAGACACCCATAATCATACAAAAGAAACTTTAAAAATATTAGGAATTGAAGATTGTTTTGATTGTATTATAGGAAAAGATGATTGCACTAAAGATAAAAAATCAGGTGAACCTGCTATTATTGCATTAGAAAAAATAAAATCCGATAAAAATAAAACTATTGTTATAGGTGATGCTTTAATGGATTATTTTATGGCAGAAAATTCCGGACTAAAACATATAATTGTTTGTACCGGTCAAACTGATAAAGACGATTTAATTAAATACACAAAATATGTTGTTAATGATTTAAGTGAGGTTTCTATTAAATTATGTTGAATGATATTTTAAAAAATAAAAAATGTTTCAAACTTATTTGCGGTGCAGGTAATGAAGATATTATAGAAGTTGAAAAACTTGTTACTTTATATTCACTTGCAGGTTGTCAGTTATTTGATATTTGTGCAAAAGAAAATATAATTGATGCCGCTAAAAAAGGAATTGAAAGAGCAGGTATAAAAGATGACAGATATATTTGCATTAGTGTAGGCTCAGAAAGCGACCAACATTTTTGCAAAGCTAAAATTAATAATTCAAATTGTACACTTTGCGGAAATTGTAAAAATATTTGTCCACAAAACGCTATTGATAATTTTAACAATAATTTTTCAGTTAACAGTATTAAATGTATAGGTTGCAAAAAATGTATTGATATTTGCCCTAAAAATTGTATTAATTTAATTCAAAGTAAAACAGATTTAAAAGAAATTTTACCTAAACTTATAAATAAAGGCTTAGATTGTATAGAATTTCATGTTGAAGGAAATGAAAACGATATAGAAGAACGTTGGAAAATTATTAACAATATGTTTGACGGATTTTTAAGTATAAGTATTAATCGCTCAAAAATAGGTGATAATGATATTTTTGAACTTATAAAAAAAATGATTGATATAAGAAAACCTTATACTACTATTATTCAAGCAGACGGAATTCCTATGTCAGGCGGTAAAGACGATTTTAATTCGACTTTACAAGCAATTTCAACTGCCGATTTATTTTTATCAAAAAATTTAAAAGCATATGTCATATCATCAGGAGGAACTAATTCTAAAACACTTGAACTTGCTAAATTATGTAATGTTGATATAGATGGTGTTGCGATTGGTTCTTTCGCAAGAAAAATTGTAAAAGATTATACTTCAAGAGATGATTTTTTTGAAAATAAAGAAATTTTTGAAAAAGCACTTAATATTGCTAAAAAATTAGTCGAAATTTATATATAAAACGCAAATTTTATTTTTATACGTTTTTATATATTCAGTGAGGTAGTAAAAATGCAAATACAAAAAATACAAAATTCAAATCAAAATATTAATTTTAACGGTTCTATTATAAGAAACAAAAGTGTAGAACGTGTCGTTGATGAATTATACTTAAATCCGTTAGATAACATTGAAAAAATAAAAGACTTACATATTATTATGAATATTATAAATAATTTTAGTGAATTTAAGGATAAAATTTTTAAATTAAATATATTAAACGAAAGTAAATTTAATAATCATATAAATATCAATATACAATCAAACAATTATAATGAAACTGATTTTTGTGCAAGTGATTTAATGCTTACGAATATAGTATTATTGATGCTTAAAAGATTAACTAATTTTGAAAATTTAAAAAGCAGTTTTAGTATAGATTATAAACAAATAGATTTATTTAACAAACAACATTTGTTAGATAAATTTTTAGCTAAATAATTTTTTACATTTATCTAATATAATATATAATAATTAATTTATATATATAAATTAATCTTCTTCTTAATAAGCTCATATAATTTGTAGAAAACAGTATAAAATTCAATAATAATAAGAAAAAAAATGTTTAATAAAATGTATAAAAATGTTTAAAAAAATGTAGAAAAATCAAAAGTTTTCTACATTAAGTTTTATAAAAAAATAGAAAACAAAAAAAATGTAGAAAATTTATAAATTTTCTACATTTTTTCTACATATTTTTGAACAGTAAAACATACAAAAAAAAATGGTTAAATTTATTTTTAACCATTTTTTTATTGTAAAACTAATGAAAAATAACTTATTTAGTAGCAGATTTTTCAATAATTTCTTTTTCAATATTAGCAGGAACTTGCTCGTAACATTGGAATTCCATTGAGAATGTTCCGCGACCTTGTGTATTAGAACGCAAGTCAGTTGCATATCCAAACATGTTAGCCAAAGGAACAATTGCTCTAACAATTACGTTTCCTGTATTACCTTGAGGTTCTTGACCTTCAATTCTACCACGACGTCTTGAAATATCACCGATAATAGTACCTGTAAATTCATCAGGAATTTCAATTTCAACTTTCATCATAGGTTCAAGTATACAAGGTTGTGCTTTTTTACAACCATCTTTGATAGCCATAGAACCGGCAATTTTAAATGCCATTTCAGATGAGTCGACTTCGTGATAAGTTCCGTCATAAAGTTCAACTTTTACGTCAATCATAGGGTATCCTGCTAAAATACCGCCTTCAAGAGCTTCTTCCATACCTTTTCTTGCAGGTTCTATGTATTCTTTAGGGATAGCACCACCAACGATTTTGTTTTCAAATACAAAACCATTATTTTCACCGGCAGGAGAAATTTTAACTTTAACATGTCCGTATTGACCTTTACCACCTGATTGACGGATGAATTTAGATTCTTGATCAGCATTACCTCTGATAGTTTCTCTGTAAGCAACTTGCGGTTTACCGATATTAGCTTCAACCTTAAATTCTCTCAACATACGGTCAACGATAATATCTAAGTGAAGTTCACCCATACCTGAAATAATTGTTTGACCTGTTTCTGCATCAGATTTAACTCTGAATGAAGGATCTTCTTCAGCAAGTTTCTGAAGAGCGATACCCATTTTATCTTGGTCAGCTTTAGTTTTTGGTTCGATAGCAACTGAAATAACGGGTTCAGGGAAAGTCATTCTTTCCAAAATAATAGGTGCTTTTTCATCACACAAAGTATCACCTGTTGTAGTATCTTTCAAACCTACTGCTGCACAAATATCACCTGCATAAACTTCAGTTTCTTCAAGTCTTTGGTCAGCATACATACGAACCAATCTTGAAATACGTTCTTTCTTACCGTTAGTTGAGTTCAAAACGTAAGAACCTGCAGTAATAACACCTGAGTAAACTCTTAAAAATGTTAAACGACCTACAAATGGATCAGTCATAACTTTGAATGACAAAGCAGAAAAAGGTTCTTCATCTGAAGAATGTCTTTCAGTTTTTGTACCGTCTTCCAATTCACCTTCGATAGCTTTAACATCAACAGGTGATGGCATATAATCAACAACATTGTTTAACAATAATTGAACGCCCTTGTTCTTGAATGCAGTACCGCAGCATACAGGAACGATTTTGTTATTACAAACAGCTTTTCTCAAAACTGCTTTTAATTCATCAACAGTAATTGAGTCGGGATCATCAAAGAATTTTTCCATCAAAGCATCATCTTCTGATGCGATAGCTTCAACCATTGCATCGTGGTATTCTTTAGCTTTATCAGCCAAATCTGCCGGAATATCTTCTTCTTTAATATCAGTACCCAAGTCATTAGTGTAGATTTCAGCTTTCATAGTCATCAAATCTATTAAACCGGTAAATTTGTCTTCTGCTCCGATAGGTAATTGGATAGGAACAGCATTTGCACCTAATCTGTTTTTAATTTGGTCAACAACACGATAGAAATCAGCACCTGTTCTGTCCATTTTGTTAACAAAAACCATACGAGGAACTTCATATCTGTTAGCTTGTCTCCAAACTGTTTCTGATTGAGATTGAACACCTCCAACTGCACAGAATACAGCAACAACACCGTCTAACACACGTAAAGAACGTTCAACTTCAATTGTAAAGTCAACGTGCCCAGGTGTGTCGATAATATTAATTTGGTGTCCTTTCCATTCAGCTGTTACAGCTGCTGATTGGATTGTAATACCTCTTTCCTTTTCTTGTTCCATAAAGTCGGTTACAGCAGCACCGTCGTGAGTTTCACCGATTTTGTGAGTTTTACCTGTATAAAACAGGATACGTTCAGTTGTAGTGGTTTTACCAGCATCAATATGGGCTGCAATACCAATATTTCTGATTTTTTCTAATGGAGTTTGTCTTGCCATTTTTCTTTTTCCTTCTTTTTATTTTGTCGAAAAAATTCGACCTACTACTATATTTCTTTTTTGTTTGGTAATAAGGTATAAACTGCTAATAACAGATATTTTATCCCTTCTAACCAAATTTCAGCCAACACAATTATTACCGTAATCAGCTAAAAATATTGTTCCACAAACATGTTTTTCGGGCAAGTGGCTTTTAAGTATTGTTTGCTTTGTGGTTAATAAGTGAAAAGATAATTTTGCAAATAAACAGTTAACATAAGTATATTTTTCCATTAAATATAATAGTATTTTTGATTAAAAAAATATGTCAAAATGGGTAGGGTTGAAATTTTATTTTTTTTGATTTATAATCATTTTTGAAAAAATTTCTGTATAGTTATTTATCCGAACCGGAGCGAGGTAATTGACAGAAAAAGCGACCTAACAAGTACTCGGTGTCGTAGGTTAACGAGAATTTAGGAAAAGCGTTTTGTTGAGAGCTGAGTGAGAACATAGAGAAACCGCAGTGAGGATTTACGAGATAGTATACAGAATCCAATTTACAAATTGACGAGGATTTCTATGTTTAGAAAATTAGTCTTATCTTCTATTGCAATGTTAGCTTTTCTTACACTTAGTGCGAATGCGAACATCACCGAGGACGTTGTTAAAGATACAATAGTTAAGCATTCGGTTGAAATGGGTGTAGATCCGGCATTGGCTTTAAGTATCGCCAAAAAAGAATCCGGATTTAAACATGAACTAAAAAGCTCACATGGTGCGGTAGGTGTTTTTCAACTATTACCTTCAACAGCAAACAGAATGGGTTTTAATCCTTATTATCTTAGTGAAAATATTAAAGCCGGACTCACTTACTACAAAATGATGTACAAAATGTTTGGTTCAACTGAATTGGCTTTGGCAGCATATAATGCAGGTCCCGGAAATGTTAAAAAATATGGTGGCTCAATTCCTCCATACAGTGAAACCAAGCGGTTTGTTAATATTATAATGCAGGATTATCAGAAATTAAAAACAAATCCTGATCCTGCCATTTCCAGATATTCTAAAACTCCGGCAGTGGCTCCGGATAAGAAAACAAATGCTCAGTCTACTCAGAAAGATATTGATTTGCCTAATTTGACAGAGATACCCGAGGTTAAAGAGTCCGTTTCCGGAATGGAAATCCTGTAACAAAGAGGATTATATAAATAAGTTTAAAAAAGTTGTCCGTAATACGAACAACTTTTTTGTATACAAAATTACATTCAGACAAGAAAAAAGCCGCTTCGTTGCGGCTGTAACTCTAGTTAGATAAAGGAGTGGAGGAGAAATAAAGAAAAGAGATTCTATTATATGTATTCCACACTATAAAAATTAATAACGCAAATTACTCAATATTGTTACAAATCTTTACAAAAAATACAAAATTTCTTCTAAATTGAAAGAGTTTTTGTACATAACATTAAAGGAATTGTTTTAATATGTTCTTAATTAAATATCGATATACTTTAATAGCTTAAGAAAGCACGAAGTGCATATAGTAATTTAAACCGGAGTTGAGGTAGAAAAACATGTTATATCATAAATTTCTAACTTATTAAATTCATTAATCATTTCTTCAAAAGTTGAT
Organism: bacterium; assembly: GCA_024408855.1. Lineage (GTDB taxonomy): Bacteria > Cyanobacteriota > Vampirovibrionia > Gastranaerophilales > Gastranaerophilaceae > CAG-196. Next base: position 109,217 of record JAKSUQ010000002.1, read on the forward strand.
CCGGTAGTACAGATATCGTCTATAATCAATATTGGTTTACTGTTGAAGAATGATTTATCGACCTCAAAAGCACCTGAAAGGTTGTTTAATCTTTGAGTTCTGTTTAATTTATACTGAGGTTTAGTGTCTTTAATTCTTTTGATAATATTAAAGTTGCAACTTAAACCGCTTAACTTTGAAAATTCTTGACAAACAAGTTCCATATGGTTATATTTTCTTTTTTTTATGCGATTTGAATGCAAGGGAACAGGTACAAGTTCGTAATTTTTTGATTTTAATTTTTCAATAGAAGAAAAATATTCATACATAAATTTTGCCTGATAGTATGCAAGTTCTTTTTGTTTATGATATTTCAGGCCTCTTATCAATTTTTGTAATTCTTTTGTATAAGTTCCGGCACAATAAATATCACATCCTTTTAGAACTCTACTTGTTCTCTTGTCAGCAAATTCCAATAAATCATAACATTTAGGGCACATTTTTAAAGAATATTTGGAATTACCGCAAAAATAACACTTTTTACGATATATCAAATCCATTAATGATTTTAGTAAATTTAACATACATAGATTATAATCTAAAAGAGTTTTTATATGTTGAAATAAAAAATAAATTATGATTCTATAAAAAGAAACGAGCCGAATTATCGGCTCGTTTCGGTTATATGCGTGTAATTTACTTTATTTACTTAACAACTTTTGCAATAGCAGCCTTATTTTGGAGAATTTTTTTGCCAAGAGTTGCTGCTAATGTAGCTAAACCAATAGTATAACCCCATTCATTGTCATAATATGACTCAACGTGAGCAAAATCTCCGGCTACAACCTTGGTTGCATTTGTGTTAACCAAATCACGTACAGGATTGCCAATAACATCATGTGATGAGGAATTCTTAGGAGCTATACCTAACAAGAATTTGTTTTGAGGTTTCTTAGCTTCTTTTTCGAGTACAGCATTAATTTCATCTGCGGTGGTTGATTTCTTTAAAACCATATTCAAAACAGCAATAGAACCGTCTCTAACAGGAACTCTCCATGATGTTCCATCAAGATTTTTAGTTACATCAGGAACTGTTTTTGAAAGTGCTTTAGCGGCACCTGTACTTGTAGGAATTATGTTGTCAAATGGATTTCTGTTCTTTGAATCAGCTACATTTTTTGTTTTATCAGTTGTCGGTTGGGTACCGGTAGCTGCGTGTACTGTTTCTACAAAACCTTTTTCAATTTACAAGAATATAGCTTAATAATAGTTTACAATATATCAAGTACAAACAATTTTGTAACCAATATAATTAAAATATTGACCTTTTGGCACAAATAATATATTTTATACATAAGAGAGTTTTGGAGGTTTCAATGGAATTTAAACATACCTTGCCTAACGGCTTAAATTATACAGATGAAGATATTAAAAATCTTATAAATGAATACAATGTTCAGTTTGTAAAATTACAATTTGTCGATATAAACGGTCAAGTTAAAAACCTTGCAATTCCGTCAGAGCACATAGATAGAATTTTGAACAACGATATAATGCTTGATGGTTCTTCAATTAAAGGTTTTAGAAATATTGAAACGTCTGATATGTTTTTTTATCCGGATAAAAATACATTTCAAATTATTCCTTGGCAAGGTCATGACGGTAAAAATTCCGCAAGACTTATTTGTGATATATACAACGCTGACGGCACGCCGTTTGAGGGTTGTCCGAGATGTAATCTTAAAAGACTCATGGCAGAAGCGGAAAAGTTGGGTTTTTCAATGAATATAGGGCCTGAAGCAGAATTTTTCCTCTTTGAAAAAGATAAAGACGGTATGGTTTCTACTAAAACACATGATAGAGCGGGTTATTACGATATGGGACCTGATGATTTGGGAGAAACAGTACGTTCTGATATTGTAAGTACTTTGCAAGAAATGGGTTTTGATATAGAGGCTTCGCATCACGAGGGTGCAGACGGTCAACACGAAGTAGATTTCAAATATTCGGATATTTTAACAACAGCTGATAATGTAGCAACTTTCAGAATTGCCGTAAAAGCTATTGCAGCTCAACATGGCTTGCACGCAACGTTTATGCCTAAACCGGTATATGGTATTAACGGTTCAGGAATGCATTGTAATATATCTTTAGCACAAAATGGGGTTAATGCTTTTTATGACGAGAATGCAGAATATCAACTGTCTGACGTTGCAAAATACTCAATTGGCGGGTTGTTGAAACATATTAAAAGTATTACGGCAATTCTTAATCCGACGGTTAATAGTTATAAGCGGCTTGTTCCGGGGTATGAAGCACCGGTATATATGGCTTGGTCATTAGCTAACAGAAGTGCATTGCTTCGAGTTCCTGCAAAAAGAGGTGCTTCAACAAGAGTTGAACTTCGTTCTCCTGATCCAAGTTGTAATCCGTACTTGGCTTTTGCAACTATTCTTGCGGCGTGCTTGGATGGTGTAAGAAATAAGATTGATTTGCCAAAACCGGTTGAAGCAAATATTTATAAACTTTCTGAAAAAGACCGTAAAAAGTTAAAAATTGAGTCTTTGCCAGGGAATTTAAAAGAAGCTCTCGGATATATGCAAAATTCACTGATAGTCAAGACTGCGCTTGGTCAGCATATTGTGGATGAATTTGTTATGGCAAAAGAAATTGAGTGGGATAATTACAGAACTTTCGTTTCACAGTGGGAAATTGATAAGTATCTTGCTAAGTATTAATAATGGAAAATACGCTCACACAAGATGAAAAATATATAAAAGAATGTTTTAACCTTGCAAAGAAAGGTTATGGTTGTGTTTCGCCCAATCCTATGGTCGGTTGCGTTGTTTTGGATAGATTTGGAAAAGTAGTTTCAAAAGGATACCATAAAAAATATGGCGAAAATCACGCAGAGCGTGATGCATTGCTGAAATTAAAAAATGACGAAGCGAATGGCGGAACTTTATATGTTAATCTGGAGCCATGTTCCCATTACGGTAACACTCCGCCTTGTGTGGACCTGATTATAGAAAGAAAAATTGCAAGAGTTGTATTTTCAATGAAAGACCCTAATCCTAAGGTAGATGGAATTACAAAACTAAAAAACTCAGGTATTGAAGTAACAGAAGGAGTTTTAGAAACTGAGGCAAAATTTTTAAATCGGATTTTTATAAAAAATATGACTCAAAAATTGCCTTATGTAGTTCTTAAAACCGCAACTACGCTTGACGGAAAAATTGCTTCAAAAAATGGCGACTCAAAATGGATAACTTCTGAAAAATCGAGAAAATCAGTATATGAGATGCGAAAAGAGTTTGACTGTATAATGACAAGTTCGAATACTGTGATTGCAGATAATCCCGCTATGGAGCATAAGTTTAAATGTATATTAGATAAGGATAATCGGGTAAATTCATCAGCAAAGATACTTCAACAAGGCAGAATTTATATTGCGACAAGAGAAAATACTCCGTTAAAAAATGGGAATTTAAACGTAAAAGAAGTTTTAAAAGAGTTGTATAAAATGGGTATATGCTCTGTTTTTGTCGAATGTGGCGGAACTTTGGCAGGTTCATTGGTTAAAGAAAGACTTGTTGATGAGATTTATCAATTTATTGCACCAAAAATTCTCAATGATAATGACGGTTTGAGCTGTTTTAACGGAAATAATATTACAAAGATTTCCGAATGTATCGGTCTGAAAATCTATGAAGTCAAACAGTTTGAAGAGGATTTGTTAATAAAATCAATCATTAAATAATGACATCACCTTGCCTGAAGATAACGGTTTCACCGTCTTTAAATCCTGCAACTGTTGATGCTCTGCCTTGAGCCTTATATCCGTAATCCTTAATTACAAGATTTACTTTGTTGCCGATATATTTAACCGCTTCATCATAATTAAGCGCAGGGGGTTCGCCTGAAATATTGGCACTTGTGGTTGCTAAAACGTGCCCGTCTATATGTTTGCAAATTTCTGCAAAAACAGGATTATTCGGTACTCTTATCCCGACAGTTGGCATTGATGAAGTTATATAATCAGGAGTTTTTTCGGATTTTTCAACCACAAGAGTTAAGGCTCCGGGAAAATATTGTTTCATAAGCCTTTGAGCTTCCTTTTCAACAGGTTGTTTGATATAATCCAAAAGAGGATATGAGTCGTAACTCATTAATATTAAAGGTTTTTTAGCTTCTCGGCATTTGATTTCGTATATTTTGCGAACAGCTTTCTCGCTTGACGGCAAACAACCTATGCCCCAAACGGTGTCGGTAACATATGCTATAACTCCGTCATTTATAAGAATTTCTTTTATTTTTTCAATATTTTCTATCGTGATCATAATTTCTCCTTAATTCCCAAATATATTGTATCACTTCAAAAATATTGTTGTTTGGAGTTTTGTTTTAGCAGTTTATTGGCTTAAAGTAGTTATACAGAGTGGGATAAATCCTAAGAACTCTTGGGTTGTGTAGGTTCTTGTCGGAGTAATGTATGACCTGAATTTACGGACTATAACTCTATCATAATCTTCAAATTACCTATTATTGTATTTGAGATAGTTCATCAATGAACGCCTTAAATACTTTAGAGTAGTCAAGGTACATACAGAAATGATCTTTAGTAAAGAAACACTTATCTTTTATTATGCCTATTCCGTATTGTGTATTGTGTGTGTTGTTTATTCCATTATTGCAGAGATGTTTTCTTCTTCTTGCTCTCCATTGGTACCATTTAGGATTTTCCTCTCTTTCCTTCTTCAAACTCGTAATATCACTAAAAGTACTTTCATTCATAATTTCAGTGATGTATTCATTATATTTAGTTTTTACGTTCGATTCTGCTTGATTTAATGCCTTATTATCTATTCCTGGAACATTCTCAAGACTCGTTTTAACGTTCCCAATTGCATTATTAATTGCCGTTACAATATTACTTGCAAAATCATTTCCGGACAACGATGCAAGTATCATTCGCGTAGAGCTACTACTCTCATCCTTAAGAATATTTGCAATTAATCTATTAGGTACTGCAGCATTTCTCCTTTGTATATTATACTTATTGATCGCACTACCCTGAGTTTCCGGAAACTCAAAATTTTTGCCATCAAAAGGGGATAGAATTTTACATTGTATATTCTCCGTCGTATCTCCTATTTTAACATTCACTGTGAAATCAATTGGTTCTGTAATAATTCCACTAATAATTAATTTGCCTGTTTTCTCATTAATCCTTATGTGATCATTTGGTTCAGCAAGGGAATATGTTAATTTTGATTCGTCTATTTTTTCTCCAAGAGTATTTGAAACCTCTGCATCAAAATCAATAGTTATTTGCTTATTGGAAGCAGTGCCTGTAATCGTATAATCATTATCAACATCTGCACTATCGGCTTTCCATTTTACTTCAGCACCCGAAGCAATAGTATTTTGTACTGTTTCAACGGCTTCATTTATTTCTTTCATTTTGCTTTTTAATTTATTTACAGTATCAATGTTATTAATTTGATTCTCAATGTCGTTAATATCTATGTCTGTGTTTTCATCCGTCGAAAATTTTTCTTTAATTTTCTCTGCAATTTTTTCATGTTTTTCATAAGCAGTTTTAATATAAGCAATTGCGTTTGATTTTAATTCATCAGCGGGTTTTTTATCCAGTTGGTCGTTAGCTACACTTTTTATAGATTTATTATAGTTTTCCCAAGCGGCATTTAATGTAACAGGATTTATATCTTCATTTTCGCCATTTTCGTTATTTCCATTGTTGTTTTCGTCATTATTAGATGCGGTAAAGGCTTCTTTATTACCTATTTGATACTTGCTATTCTTGTATTCATTATTTAAATCGTCTATTACTTTATTACTAAATGCTTTTTTTACATTTTCAAAATCATTTTTGTACAAATAATAAGTATCAATCAATTTGTCGCATTCAATTTGAATAGTAGCTTTTCTTAAAGCTATGTATAATTTATTAAAATAGTCTTCGTTTTCTTTATTAGTGTTTAAGTTATTTTTATTGTCTTCTATTTGTTTATATAACTCTTCATAAGTTTTTGGATCAAGAGCAGCGAGAATCTCATTAGCTTTGGCAGTTAATGCATTCACAAAACGTGTCATTTGCTCTTTTTTATCACTTGCATTACAATTATTTAAATCATCAAATAGCGAACCATAGGTGCTTTGATATTTACTAATTATTTCTAAGACATTATCTTTGTCAACACCAAGTGATAAACTTTCATTTGGAATATTTTCAGTTGGTTTGTATTTTGTAACTAATCCTTCATGATATTTAGTAACATCATAATCTCCTTTAATTGCCGCATCATATCCTGTATTGCCCATAATCTCTCTAATTGTTTTGGAGGTTGAATTAGTACCAATAGCCTTACCTTGCAAATCAAAAGGATATGATTCGTCTGTTAGAGCATCAGCTAATTGATTGTAATCGAGTTCTTTCTTTATTTTATTATAAATTTCTTCCATAGCTTTAAGTCTTTCAACATATGTTTTATTTTTGTCTATGGATGTCTTGAAATCATCTTCTAAGTTATCTTTTAGTTGTTGTTTGATTTTATTATTGTATAAAAAGTCAACAAGGTTATGCATTTGTTCATATTTTGTTTTTGCTTCTTTTTCCGCTTTCTTTTCTTCTTCAGCCTTTTTCTTTTCTTCCTCAGTCAATTCTTTTTTATCTTTCTTTTTGCTTTTATCAGCTTCTGTTGTGCTGAAGAAGTTAGGTAATGACAAGTTGTTGTATGTATCTCTATTTGCCATTTGCCAGAATGTAACTTTAGGGTCGAGTAAAAAGTTAATGTTTCCATCACCGAATGAATATTCGTACAAATTACTGTTAGATGAACCGTAAGCCCAGTTCATATTATAACGAGCGCTTCTTTCCAACATTTTCGAATTCCAGAAAAGATTCATATATCCAGAATTTCCGCTTTTTCCAACCATATCATTGAAGAACGGAAATGTAGAATATAGACTTCCAAAACTTTGACAAGGATGACTCCCTCGTGAATATAAGTCAAAATTACCAAAATTCAAATTAAAATTAAAATACATGATAGACCTCAATTATTATCTCGCTATATATAAAAAGTATATCTATTCGAAAAAATTGCTATTTTCGACATGAATTCTGTTACAAAACTTAACAAAGCTGGTAAAAATAATATTTAAATGACATAAAAAGGCAAAATTAAAGATTAATGCTTTACAAAAAAAATTTATTTGCTAATATAGTTGAGTGAGCGAATGCAGTTATGACTGTATAGCTTTAAAATTAAATAAGACTGAAATATTCCTCAGTAGCTCAATGGCGGAGCATTCGACTGTTAATCGAAGGGTTGTTGGTTCGAGTCCAACCTGGGGAGTTTTTAATTGCTTAGGCTATTTTTGATGATGGTTTTGAAGACTGGATTAGGCTCTATGATTAAGTTTTCGCCATCATAAGAAAAGTTCGAACACACTATTTTTACAATCTTGCGTTTTTGTTCTGCATTACCCTTTCTTTATTTGATAAAACTTCTATAAGTCAATTTTATAATAGGTGAAGCCAATATCGGGCATTTTATTTAATTACATAATGAGTATTTCTACCGTCACCGACTTTTTTCAATATTTTTTTAGAAATCAAATCTTTAA
>JAKSUQ010000020.1 GCA_024408855.1 bacterium
CACCGACCTCACCCTTATCAGGGGTGCGCTCTAACCACCTGAGCTAGCAGCCCATTTTTGTATACGTATCGTTTGAATATCCTAAGCTATCTTAAGTTTAACTAACGACAAGTATAAATTTATCATAGACATTTCTTGAAATCAAGTCTTTTGTTTGTTAAAAATTTTTTTTTAAGTTAGAATTTACATGGAGAATAGTTTATGAATTTTTTATGTAGTTTATTATATATATATGTAACGGTTTTTGCCCTATATTTTGTAGTTTATGCAATTATCTCGGCGTTGCCGGCAAAAAAATACAGAGATAAATATACGCCGAAAGATTCAAATATTTGTGTTGTTATTTATGCGTCCGGAGTAGTTAATACTCTGGAAAATTTACTAAAACAGTTGAAAAATCAAAACTATCCGCAAGGAAATTACACGATATATGCAATTTTAGACAAATGTGAAAATATTCCGGAAGTTACCTTGCAAGGTGAGTTTAATGTTAATGTTATAAATATTGACAATATTGAGCCAATCGGTAAAAGTCAGGCTTATTCGATAATAGCCGAGAAACTTCATGATGTGGAAAATCTTGATGCATATGTCTTTTTAGATGCAAAAAATTATGTCGATTCAGACTTCCTTATGAATGTTAATTTCTATTTAACAAAATATCAGGTATTTAATCCTATGATTATGTATTTGCCTAATCAAGATGATGTTAATCTGTGGCAAAAAGTCAGGTCTGTTTATTCAAGATACAAATATAAATTTATAATGGCTTCAAGGACTGCTCTTGGGCTTACAAATATTTTAAATTCTGATTCATTTGTCATTACGAAAAATTTGCTAAATAAAATTTCGGTATTTGATTTCAGAAATGCTATGTCAGAGGTAGAATATACTTATAAACTTACCAAAGAGGGTTTCAAAGTTGCTCTTGTCAGTGAACTAAAAGTTTATGACAGTATTGAAGAATTTGATTTGCGAATTCCGTCATTGTCTAAGCGTTTGAATTTATTTTGGAGTAATATATTCAAATCTCAAAATTATTTATCAAGAGAGTTTTTGTTTTCTCTATGTTCACCAAACTGGCTGGTTTTCTTAATCGGTTTAGTTTTGCCTGCTATATATTCCCGTAATTTCATGGCATCAATCGGATATTCCACAACCCTTATTACAATAGCAATTTTTCTTTTGGTATTTGTAGTTGGTCTTTTTAATATGAAATTTTATCCAAAAGAATATTTATATTTATTTGCCTATCCGGCTTTATCAATAGCGAATTTGTCATATAATTTACCGATATGCAGATGGGTAAGAGGACTGTTTAATAAGACTTCACATAAACCGGTTATAGAAAAAATGACTACTGATGTAATAATAACTGACGGTACAAAAGATTATCCGGCAAAATTAGAGCTTATTTCTGATGACGGTCTTGCAAGAGTAACATTTATTAATCCGAACGGGAAAAAATATACGACCAAGAATAATCATTTGCGTATGATAGATGCCGTAAGGGAGCTTTCTACAAAATTGAATGATTATAACATGACATTAAAAGTTTGCCAGAATTGCAAATACTTTCAACCTTTGGTTGACGGTTCAACCAACATGGTAAAAGGGGTTTGTAATTGTCAGTTCCAAGGTCGAACTCCTGGTGATATTATTCCTATTTTAATATGGAATACATGCCCAAATTTTGAAAAGAATAATGTCATTAATTTGTTTTAGTAGAATATAGAATAAATTAGTTAATGTAAACTTCGTTTGTTAATTTAATTCTGAACGGACTTCCTGATGGAATGGAAACATGTCCGCCTTTTGAAAAGAAAGCGGTTATTGGTGAGGTTAAAGTGTTTAATCCTACACAAATGCTCCCGTATAGGAAAGGAAACGGTGCTAAGATGAGCGTTGAGCCGTCAGAGCCTAAGTTTACCGTTAATGTGAGCATTCTGTTAAACATTGTTCTGCCCCAATTCCCTTTCTTCCACATTGTTGAAAGATATGTTCGTTTTCCTTTGATATCATTGAGAAAAATATTTTTTGAGTTAGCTTTTGTAATATATGCATTTATTGGTATGTTTTGTCCTTTGTATACCATTGAATTTATTCTGATTGAAACCAATCCTCCATTACAGGTTATCTGTGGCGGATGTGATTCGGTAATTTCGCCGATGAATGTTGTACCGGCAGGAATTGTATAATTTTTTTTGTTCATGGCATTTTTCATTGTAAACTTAATTGTTGTTCCCGCATGCATACTATCGGAAATTGAATTTGAGCTTGTAACGTTAAAAATTGTATGTTTTGCAATTTTTGTATTACCTATATTTGGTGGTAGTTGGTTGGTTGTTTTTGACAATGTGCTTGTCTGTAAAGATTTGTTTGATGAAGTTTTTACAACATCCGGTAATTTTGGTAATGAAGTATTATTATTTTCGTTTTCATCAATAACTTCTAATTTCATATCGTTGATGAGTTTTGTGTCTTTATAATTCTTTCTTATTTCGTCATCAACAGTTTCATCAAGATCAAAGGCATGACATAATCCTTGCATTGTTATGAATAATAAAATGATAAAAATTTTCTTATAATAGGTGTTTGTCAATATTTAAGCCCTCGAATAAAGATTCTTATTTAATTGTAACAAAATTGTAATAAAGTAGCAAAAAAAATTTTGATTTGCATTATTATAAACGTGTAGATATTTTATTTAGATTGGAAACTATGATGAGAATTCATACAACGCAAAATCTAAGTTCAACAATTAATGAACCTATGATCCCAACATTACAGCAACAAAATTACAATTTATCAACCAATATGTCTTATTTAGCATCAAGTGTGTCGTTCGGAAGAAAAAAACCGGATCCGAAAAAATTAAAACCTATTATTGATGAGGTTGCTAAAAAAGCTATTGATGTTAAAGACAAAGCTCGACCTGAATTGAGTTTTTGGGATAAAATTCTTGATAGTAAGTTTTTTAACGGAGCTCTTTCGATAGCGGAAAATGAAACCCTTGTTAATGCGATAATGGCTTTTCTCATTTGTGCTTTTTTACGTCCCGGTACAATGTTGCTTATGCAAAATGACGATAATAAAAAGTCAATAGTTTATCAAGCCGCACATTCGTTTGCATCAGGCGCTACAGGATTAACTGCTACATTATTATTGATTCAACCGTTTAAGAACGGTGCGAACCTTTTAATGGACAAATCAGGTGAGTATTTCAAAGAATTAAAAGAAGAAACTTTACAAAGATTGTATCCGCATTTGGATATGAAATCTATTAAGGACGCAAGCGGAAAGAGAAAACCTGTTACAGAATGGGTAGATACATACGGAAATAAATTTACAGATAGTTTCAAGGATGTGGAGAAAATTCCTGCATTTAAGAAGTTTGCGGATATAGCTGCAGAAACATACAAAAAATTGTTAAATGTTGATGTTGATTGGGCATCTCAAAATGGTAAATCTTTTAACGAAATAGTAACTAAAAGCGGGAAACCATTGTATGACGTGATAGATTGGAAAAAAATCGGTATAGTTGCAAATTCTGAAAATGGAAAAGATGTTGCCTCTGTGCTTTTACGTGATTTGGATAAAGACTTTTTGAAAAAACTTATTGAAAATGCTCCTGCGGAGTCTAATTGGAAAAAACTTGATGTTGAATCGGTATATGATAAAGCAGGAAAAGTTGTGGATTTCAGAAAATGGAAACAAATTGGCAGCGGTGAACAATGGAAATTAGATTTAGATACCGCTTATATATCATCTCCGTTAGATGAAATATCATATACTCTTAGAGTTTCCGGTAAAACAAGATTTCATGAAAAAGATCAGGAAGAAAAATATATTTCTTACCTAAAAAATGGTGTAAACGGTGAATTGGGTACTCCGGTTACTCAAGAATTTCATAATTCTTCCGTAGCAAAAGAAAATTTAGATAAATTGGTTACGTGGATTGCCGACATTGTGTTTAGACCGGTTGTTGCATATGCCACGATTGCCATTATTCCGTGGGTTTTGAAAAATATATTTCATTTGGAGAAACCTAAAAAAAAATTAGAGAAAGAAGAAAAAGTTGCTGATAGTGTACAAACAGCTTTGAATGAAAACAATATCGATAAAAAAGTCAGCTTTAAGGGACGTCAAGATAGTTTACCTAATGATATAGCAAAGTCGTCAGGTGAAAATAATATATCATTTAAAGGCAAATTATCCGGTAAAATAGGTAAAGGTTTTATAGCAAGATTTTTAGCTAAATATTACGCAAAACCTCTTTATGAATCAAAGAGATTGTATGATATATGTAAAAAAATGATAAATGATAAACACGGTATGACGCAGCATATGACGGTATTAGGTTCTGCTATTACGAGCGGAGTGTATGTTGGAAGGACTTTAACAAATGATGATTTGGAAAAAGAACCACGCCGTACTTTAGCTATTTCACAATTCTTGTGTTTTGTAATACCTACTATTATGGCTTATGTTGTAGATAATGCATTAAGAAATAAAACAAAAAATATAGAGTACAGGTATTCGCATATTCAAGAACACAAAATGGCATTAGCAAATTTTGATGGCAGAGAGGCAGATGTTAAGTTAATTAAAGAAAAATTAAATAAACGACTTAAGGGTGTTCGTGTAATATTATCGTTATTGACATTTACCTTAATTTACAGATACATTACACCGGTTATAATTACACCTGTTGCTAATAAACTTGGTGATAAGTATAATGCATGGAAGAGATCAAAAACTGAAAGTGTTGCATCATCTAACGAAGAAGCAATAACAGTAAAAATGAATACAGAAGAAGACAAAAAATCTACTTTGGTTGCATCATCTAACGAAGAAGCAATAACAGTAAAGATGAATACAGAAGAAGACAAAAAATCTACTTTGGTTGCATAAGTTTTAATTTACTGTTCACCTTAGGAATGAGTCCATTCTTGGAGTAATACATTGATTGTTCATCATACAATTTGTTTCAAGATAACGCATGATTTTGCATCTTGATTTGAATAGTAAAACATAGGGCATTTTATAAATATCAAATCTTTTGTTATATTCTTTTGCGGAGTTTGTTGCTACATCAATAGTAACGTAATTGTATTTGTTTCCGAATTGTGATTTTAAATTATTAAATTGTTGTACATATGAATTTGCATCATCTAACCAACTTGCATAAACAAGAACTGCCATTGGTTTAGAGCTGGATTGTGCATCTGTGAATGTCATATCTGCATAAGCTCCTGACATGGCAAATATCATAACAGAAAATAAAATAAACAATTTTTTCATAAACACCTCTAATTTAATTTGTATCAGATAAAATTTCCATTTCTTCAGCAGAAGCGTAAGCACTATGGCATCCGCAATCACAATATACAACTTCTCCAGTTGTGCCTGATGACAAGTCTGAAACTAAATAAAGTCCGGCTTTTCCTACATCTTCCAATGCAACATTTCTCTTTAGTGGAGAGCGTAATGTTGCTGCTTTCAACATTCTTGAAAATCCGTTAATTCCCATAGAAGCAAGAGTTTTTACAGGGCCGGATGATAAACAATTTACTCTTATACCTTTCTTGCCTAAATCAACTGCCAAAAATCTCATGGAAGATTCTAATGCTGCTTTTGCTACTCCCATTACGTTGTAACTTGGAACTGACAAGACAGAACCTAAATATGTTAAAGCCAGAATTGAACTGTCTTCGCTCATAATCGTTTCGGCATATTTAGCAACAGATATCAATGAATATGCACTTACTCCCATTGCGATATCCCATTCTTCTTTGGTAGTATCAATAAATCTGCCCATTAAAGCATCTTTTGGTGCAAAAGCAACAGCATGAATTACAAAATCTAATTTGCCGTACACTCTTTCACATTCTTTGAATACACTTTCAATTTCATTTTCTTTAGTAACATCACAAGTCATGATGAGTTTTGAATTCATTTCTTCTGCAATAGGTCGAACACGTTTTTCCATAGCATCACCTGCATATGTAAAAGCAATATCTGCTCCCTCTTTATAAAGCTGTTCGGCAATTCCGTATGCAATTCCGTGTTTGTTTGAAACTCCGAATATCACACCTTTTTTTCCGGTCATAAGTCCCATTAAAATAGCTCCTTATACAAATCTCTCTTTTGTTAATACTATCAAAAAATTTGTCAAAAATCAATTTCTCGCAGGATTTAAACAAAATAAAAGGGATTGATACAATCAATCCCACATATAAGTACATATCCCAATCAACAACAAATTTATTTAAAACTATATCAGGTTCAATGCAATGCTTGGCAACTGGTTAGCTGTTGATAACAATGTTGCTGAAGCCTGTTGCAAAATTTGAGCTTTAAGATAGTTTGATGATTCAGAAGCAATATCAGTATCACGTAATGTAGATAATGATGATGTCAAGTTTTGAGATTGAACATCAATAGCTGATATAGCTGATGAAACCCTGTTTTGAGCAGCACCTATTCTGGTTACTCTATCAGATATTTCCAATATTGCTTTATCAATAAATGCTAACATTTCTTTTGGTGTCATAGCTGCATTTGTTTGTAAAACATATGTATCACCGCTTTTTACAAGACCTGCACATGCAGCAGCAAAACTTTTCATGCTGTCTTCATTATTCAATGTAGCTGTGATATCAGTGCCACCAGCGGCTGCTTGAAGTATTGCGGAGAAAGTTTGTCCGCTCTCGGAAGTTTCGCTTGCCATCCTTTTAAACAAACCACTCATACTTGCATTTGAGAATAAATCTACACTTAAGTCAATTCTGCTGGTTGCAGTTGCGTATAGTCCGACTTGAAGGCTTATCCCTGCATCTGTCATACCTACATCAGAATTATCTCCGCCTTCCGTGTATGCCATCAATTTAATACCGTTAAACTCGGCATTATCAGCAATACGAGCAATTTCTTGAAATCTTGCTGCTATTTCGCCTTGTATTGCCTTTTTAGAAGCAGAACCATAAGTTCCGTTAGCTGCCTGTTCTGTTAAGTCTCTTACACGTTGTAGATGTTCTACTAATAAACCATAATTTTCTTCTGTGGTTGTCAGTAAATCAGCACCTGTTGAAGCATTATCTGCGGCAACGTCTAACGACCCTAATTGCGTAACCCAAGTTTTTGCGATTGAATCACCGGCAGCATTATCCGAAGCGTGGTTAATCGTATAACCGGTGGTCATTCTTTCAATTGATTTGTTCAAAACACTCGTTGCATTGTTCATGTTTCTTTGTGCAACCAGCGATGAAATGTTCGTATTAATTGTTAATGGCATCCCTACATATCTCCTTAAATATATCCCTAATACTCTCTTATCTATTTAAACATTTTCTATTTTGAAATTTATATATAAATTAGATACTTTTGTATAACATCATTATAGATTAATTAAATAAAATATACACAAATATTATTTAAAAATTTACAAATGTTAACATTTAATTTATCATTGCTGTAATGGGATAGATTTGTACTACAATATAAATGTGAGGTGAATTATGTATAAGGTTATTACAGTAGGTAGTGCAACAATTGATGTTTTCGTGGAATGTGATGATGCAAATATTGTATCTGTCTGTACAAAGGATAAATGTTCTGATTATATGAGCTATTCATATGGTTCCAAAATTGACATAAGTAATTTTTCTTCCAACGTTGGCGGTGGTGGTATTAATACAGCTACAAATTTTGCAAATTTGGGATTTGATACCTCTGCAATATTTAAGATAGGGAAAGACTTTTATTCGGATGGCATATTGAATTTCTTTAATGGGAGAAATGTAAATCTTAATAATATAATTCAAAAACAGGAGTCATCTACCGGTTTTTCTGTAATATTGGTAAGTTTTCAAGGCGATAGGACTGTTTTAACTCATCGAGGGGCGAATGCTGAAATAGATATTGATGAAATTAATTTTGAAGCAATAAAAAATACGAATTTGTTGTATATCGCTCCTTTGAATGGTAAGTCTAATGAAGTTTTGGAGCCGATTGTAAAATATGCAAAGGAACACGATATAAAAATATGTTTCAATGCAGGAACAACAAGTCTTAAAAAGGGTTTTAAACACATAAAGAGCATTTTAGAAGCAGCTCATGTTGTTGTGTTAAATAAGGAAGAAGCTATGCTTGCAACAGGCATTGTTGTCAGACCTGATACAAGGACGGAGAGGTTTTCGCATGAAATAATTCATCCGGATGTTAAGCAAATGCTAATGTCGTTAAAGGTTAAAGATTATCAGGTTATAGTAATCACCGACGGAAGTCGTGGGGTTTATGCTTATGATGGTGAAAAATTCTATTTTTGTGAACCTTTCCCGTCAGAAGTTGTATCAACATTGGGAGCCGGAGATGCTTTTGCATCAACTTTCTGTGCAACATTAGCACACAAGGGGCTTGATATAGGGCGTGCACTTATGTATGCTTCTGTTAATTCCGCTTCTGTTGTGTCTGAGTTTGGTGCAACTGAGGGTTTGCTATCTTTTGAGCAAATTGAAGAAAAATTACGTATGAGAAATGATTATACATACATTTTGGGGTAATTTATGTTTACAAATTTTTCGCCAAATATGCTAAAAACATATGAAAAATGTTCTCAAAAATTTTATTTAAAATATGCTAAAAAACTATCTATGCCAGTTGATGAGGAGATTTTTTATGTCGGTAAAAATGTTCATGCCTTGGCTTCATATTATTTGCGTGGTGAAAATATTGATAAAATGGAAAAAGGTTTATCGGATATTGAGCAAAAGTATTGGAAATATCTGAAAAATATGAAATATATTGGATATGAAACAATGCATACGGAGTATTTGTTAACTGTTAAACTTGATGATGTTTATTTTGGCGGAAGAATAGATGCTTTGGTAAAAGATAACGATAAGTATTATATTCTGGATTATAAAACCGGAAAAATTCCGGACAATGCAGTTTATGACTTTCAAACTATGATTTACTTGCTTGCGGTTAGTGAATTTTATAAAACAAATAATGTGGCTTTTGTTTATATAGATTTGAAACGGCAAAAAGAGGTTGTTATAGATTTGACAGAGAGCTTAAAACCGGAATATAAAGTGCGGTTGCTAAAAACTGCTGATATGATTAATAATTTGAGTTTTAGAAAAATTTCTGATGAATGTGTTTGTGAATATAAACTTGTATGTTATTAATTTTGGTATTGGTGCTATAATCCTTGTATGAAGAATTATTTGATTGATACCCATGCTCATATTGATATGCTTGAAACATCTGTGGATGAAGTTCTTGATGAAATGTATTCGTCAGGAGTGAAAAAAGCGTTAATTCCGTCGGTTGAAGTTTCTACGTTGGATAAAGTTGTTGATATAGCAATGAAATATGACAATATTTATGCAATGGTTGGGATTTTTCCGTCTGAGGCAAAAACTTACAATGATGAAATTGAAAATAAAATGATTGAGCTGGCATTAAATTCAAAAGTTAAAGCTGTGGGTGAAATTGGATTAGATTATTATTGGGATAAAAGTTTTGTTGAATTACAAAAAGAAGTTTTTATTAAACAAATTCATATGGCAAATAAGCTCAATCTCCCGATAGTTGTGCATGACAGGGAAGCTCACAAAGATACTTTTGATATTTTAAACTCTGCAAATAAATCTTCAAAAGTATTGTTTCATTGTTTTTCCGGCAGTACGGAATTTATGAAAGAATGTGTGAAATCCGGATATTATATTGCTTTGGGTGGAGTTGTAACTTTTAAAAATGCGGTAAAGGCAAAGGAAGTTGCCATGGAAGTTCCTTTAAAAAATCTCGTTTTGGAAACTGACAGCCCGTATTTAACGCCTGTTCCGTACAGGGGAATGCTGAATAAGCCTGCATATGTTCGTTATGTTGCGGAAGAAATTTCAAAATTAAGAAATATGCCATTGGAAGAATTAATTGATATTACGACAAATAATGCCGAGGAGTTTTTTAATTTATGAAAAAAGAACGTCTTGATAAGGTTTTAGTTGATTTGGGATATTTTGAAAGTAAAAGTAAAGCAGCCGCTTCAATTCTTGCAGGAAATGTAATGATAGGGACGGAGGTTATAACAAAAGCAGGATATCAAATAGATATTTCAAAAGAGTATGGGTTTAAAGTGAAAAGTATGCCTTATGTTTCGAGAGGCGGATTTAAGCTGGAAAAAGCCTTAAAAACATTCGATATAGATGTAAAAGACAGAATATGCTTAGATGCCGGAGCTTCTACCGGAGGATTTACTGATTGTTTGTTGCAAAATGGTGCTAAATTCGTGTATGCAGCTGATGTCGGATATGGTCAACTGGATTGGAAAATAAGAAATTCAGAAAAGGTTAAAACGATTGAAAAAACTAATTTAAGAGTATGTTCTTTTTCTGATATTTATGCTGAAAATGAACCTGTTGCGGATTTGCTTGTATCGGATTTGTCTTTTATTTCTTTGGAGAAAATTTTGCCCAACTTAAAAACGTTAATGAATAAAGATTTTCATGAAATGATATGTCTTATTAAACCGCAATTTGAAGCAGGAAAAGAATTTGTGGAAAAAGGCGGTGTTGTAAAAGATAAAGCTGTCCACCAAAGGGTAATTGAAAATGTTGTTAATTGCGTAAAAGATTTAAATTACACCATATTAGGACTGACATTTTCATCAATCAAAGGTCCTGCCGGAAATATAGAATATTTAATATGGTTTTCGACTCAAGAAGAAAATGTCGATCTTCCGATAATTTCGGAGGTTGTTGAAAGTGCACATAATTCTTTAAACTAATTTATTCAAACAACTCATGCAAGCGTTTGCTGATGTCTTCTTCAGGCATTTCTTCCGTAATTTTGTTCAAATCTATTGTCATTTGGTAATATTCAGCGGCGTTAGCTTTGTCGCCGATTGCCTGATAAGCTCTTGCAAGGTTAAAGTATGCAAGAGTATAGTTTGGATTTATATTTATTGCATTTTTAAAGTATTCCAAAGATGTCTTTGGGTCGCCGTATCCGTCGAGATAAACTACACCCAAGTTGTTTTGCGATATTTCAAAATCAGGATTTAACTCTATTGATTTGTGAAAAGAAACTACCGATTCTTCAAGGTAATCCTTTTCCCAGAGAGCAAGTCCGGTTTTTGCATAAGTCAAGAAATTTAACGGGTCGACAGCTATTGCATCACAATAAGTTTTAATTGCTCTATCGATATCATTCATGCTCATATACAAATCTCCTAATGAAAGTTGTATATCAACATTGTTAGGATTGAGTACCATTCCGGCATTAAATGTAGCTTCGGCAGCTTCGTAGTTTTCTTTGATTTCGGCATAAATTGCTCCTAACGCGTGGCATACTATTGATGTCCATTCCGCATCAGGATTTAATTTTATTGCCTTTTGATAGTATTCAATGGCATCATCATAAAGTTCAGCTTTAACATATGCGTATGCCAGTGAATTGTTATAGTATGGATTTTCAGGGCATAAGTCAACGGCAAGTTTGAATGCAGATACAGTGTTTATTTTGTCCTGTTTTTTTAGATATAAATGTCCTAATTCATAATATATTTTTTCAAGGTCAATTCCAAATTCAAGTAATGAATTATAGTAATCAATCGTTATATCAACATTATCAGGATAATATGTCTGATTAATTGTTGCAAGTTTGATTAAAACTTCTCTGTCATTTTTGTCAAGTTCATATGCCTGTTCGTAGTATTTCAAGCCGGAGTCAATGTCGTTGCATTCTAACGATAAATCTCCTAACTTTTGATAAAAAATATTACCTTGAGAGGTTTTTTCGAGTCCTTTTGTATATGCTTCTAAAGCGGACGGAAAGAGTTTCATTTTTTCAAAAGTTCCGCCCAATGCTTTGTATGAAATAATTGAAAAATCATTTGCAAGAAATTTGTAAAACATTTTAATTGATGGGCAATCCCAAACAATCATCATGCTTCCTGTCAGCAAGTAATATAAAAATTTTGCAACATCTTTTACAGAAGAATGGTTTGACTTAATTCTATTAAGCAAAACTTTTGACAAAAACAAGCGTGGTCGTGCGGAATTTGTCCCGGAATTGGATATTGCAAGCGAGAATTCCTTTTCTGCTTCCTGCAAATCGCCGTTAAGACAATGGAAATATCCGGTATAAATGTGAGCATTTGCGTTATTAGGTTCAAGAGTTAACGCAGTTTTGCACTGTTCAATCGCACCGTCAACACTTATTTGTCCTTTTATTAATAAAAGGCTTGCCAATCTAAAGTATGCTTCCGGTAAAGACGGATTTGACTTAATTACATCTACATAACATTCAATAGCACTTTCCAAATCGCTATCTTGTTGTTTTATTAAATACTTTTCGTGTGCAAGTCTTGCTTTTTCCAACATCCCAATTGAGTCGGTAGTTGATGCCAATAAAGGGCTTGGGGTAAGTGTTTGTTCTGTCATTTTTTCTCCAAGAAAAGATAGTAATCTACATAAAATTTGACGGAGTTAAAAATAAAATCTTTAATTATTACTCTTTCAAATCGTCTGAATAGTCTATTTTTTTAATTTAATAATTAACGGATGTTTCTCAAATGACAAATCGCAATAGCGATTGAATCAACTGTATCATCTAATTTAGGAAGGACTTCGGTATTTAATGCAATTTTAACCATTTGTTCGACTTCTTTTTTATCAGCTCTGCCGTATCCGGTAAGGACTTGTTTTACTTCCATTGGAGTATAACTGTAAGTCGGAATGTTAAACTTTTCAAGTACTGTTAGGATTACGCCCCTTGCTTCCGCAACAGGAATTACGGTCTTTTGGTTTTTGAAAAAGAACAGGTTTTCGACTGAAGCACAGTCTGGTTTGTACGTTTCAACGATTATGGAAAGATCGTTGAAAATTTCTAACAAACGCTTTGAATCTTCGAGATTTTTGTTTGTCTGCAAAGAACCCGATGCTATAAGTTTTATATTGTCTTCATTCGCTCCCGATATTTCTATAACGCTATATCCCACAATAGCCATTCCGGGGTCAATTCCAAGAATTTTCATAGTAAAATTATAACAGTTACTTTACATTTGTGCAAATTAGGATGACAAAATTAATTTTTCGGAGTAAAATCAATATGCTATCTACAAAGGAATATATTTTATGAATGAACAAGCAGAAGAATTGGTAATAGGAATCCCCAGAGGTATGTCGTTCTATGGCAGTTATCCTTTCTGGCATGGTTTTTTTTCAAGTTTGGGATTTAAAATAATACTTTCTGATGCGACAACAAAGCAGACAATGTCTGATGGTTCAGCTTTGGTTGTAACAGAAACTTGCTTACCGATTAAAATATATTTAGGGCATGTTATAAATTTACTTAATAAAGGAGTAAAAAATATTTTTGTTCCGTCTTTGCAATCAGTGGCACCTAAGATATATAATTGTTCTAAAATCAGAGGATTGCCGGATTTGGTAAGGAATGTTGTTAAAGGTGATTTTAGAATAATTGATGCAACATTGGATAAATCTGCAAAGGACAGAGGACTCTATTCATTTTTGAAAGAAGCAGTAAAGCCTTTTGGGATTGTTGATATTGATGAAATTAAAAAGGCTTCAAAACAAGGGTGGAAAGTTTATAATAATTTTCATTTAATGATAAGAGCCGGTGTGGATTATAAAACTGCACTCAAAAATGCTTTGGCGGGCAAAATTCTGCTTAATACTGTTGAAGAGTCTGCTTTTATAAATATTGCACTTATTTCTCACGGTTATAATATTTATGACGATAGAGCTTGTATGAGAATATTTGATAAACTGAAAAATATGGGTGTTAAGGTTTATACTGCGTTACAGTTGACTGATGAACAAATGGAAGAGGGTGTAATGTCTGTTGCTTGGCATAGGTATTGGGCTAACGAATACGAAATGACAGGTGCAGCAGGACATTATTTGAAAGATAATAAGATAGACGGAATTATTACTCTAAATGCTTTTGGTTGTGGGCCGGATTCTCTGATGATTGAAAATATTGTACGTAAAGCGAAAGATACAAATAAGCCTGTATTATCTCTTACCATAGATGAGCATACCGGCGAAGCCGGTTTTGTAACAAGGCTTGAAGCCTTTATTGATATGTTGTTTAGAAAGAAAAGAGCTTCTATTGTTAATAAGATAGACTTGAATGAAACAGAATATAAACCGCAAACAAATATTTGTGAAACTGTTTTGATTGAGAAGAACACATAAAAAAGACTTCCTTAAGGAAGTCTTTTTATTTATAATTAATGAATTTTATGCTGTTTTTTTAGGAAGTTGAATTAACTCACCTTTTTCATTAATTTCAGAAATGGTTTCCGTTTTTTCTTCTTCTTTTTCGACCATTTCTTTTGTAATTGTAAATTTCTTAATGGATGAATCAGACGGAATCTCATACATAACATCAAGCATTAATTCTTCAACGATTGATTTTAAAGCCCTTGCACCTGTTTTACGTTTGATTGCTTTTTGTGCAATCATGTCAACCGCTTCGGGCTCAAAATCAAGCTCAACGCCATCCATTTCTAACAAACACTTGTATTGTTTAAGTACGGCATTTTTTGGTTCTGTTAAAATCATCTTCAAAGTGTTTTCGTCAAGAGCATCCAAAACTGCATAGATAGGTATTCTACCAATAAATTCCGGAATAAGTCCGAATTTTAACAGATCTTCCGGTTGAAGTTTTTTCAACAATTTAGCGGCAGCTTGTTCTTTTTCGATTTTTGTTTGAGCTACTTTGCCAAATCCAACAGACGATCCCTCTTTAACTCTGTGTTCAATAATTTTATCCAAATCAACAAATGCACCACCTACAATAAAGAGGATGTTGCTTGTATCAATTTGAATCATCTCAGCTTGTGGGTGTTTACGTCCGCCTTGAGGAGGAACATTAGCGAGAGTCCCCTCAATTAATTTTAAGAGCGCTTGTTGAACACCTTCTCCGGAAACGTCTCTTGTTATAGATGTATTCTCGGATTTTCTTGCAATTTTATCTATTTCATCAATGTAGATAATGCCTCGCTCGGCTTTTTTAGCGTCATATTCAGCATTTTGGTAAAGTCTTAGTAAAATATTTTCTACATCATCACCGACATAACCGGCTTCTGTAAGTGTTGTGGCATCAGCTACTGCAAAAGGTACATCAAGAAGTTTTGCAAGTGTTTGCGCAAGCAAAGTTTTTCCGCTACCGGTTGGTCCAACCAAAAGAATATTTGATTTTTGGATTTCAACTTTATTTTTGTCTTCATTTTTGTTATGTTTAAGTCTTTTGTAATGGTTATAAACAGCAACAGCTAAGACTTTTTTGGCATCATCTTGTCCTACTATATGTTCATCAAGATAAGCCTTAATTTCGTGAGGTTTAGGAATAGGTTTTTCATTGTTATCTTCTTCCTTAGCAGTTTTACCGTCCTCGTTTTTTTCTTTAGCTTCAAAAAATTCTTCATCAAGAATTTCGTTACACAATTCTACACATTCATCACAAATAAAAACATCCGGACCGGCGATAAGTTTTTTAACTTGATCTTGTGTTTTACCGCAAAATGAACATTTTAACCTTTCTTTAGGTGGCATAATATCTCCTGTTGTTGAATGAATTTATGAGGGCTGACGAGCAACCCTCAATATAAATTATACATTAATTATCTTTTGTAATCACCTTATCAATCATACCATATTCCAATGCTTCTTGCGGAGTCATGATATAATCTCTGTCGGTATCTTTTTCGATTTTCTTAATTGATTGACCTGTATTTGCTGCCATAATTTCGTTTAAGTTTTTCTTAATTCTCAAAATTTCCTGAGCTTGAATTTCGATATCAGTAGCTTGACCTTGTGCTCCGCCTAAAGGTTGGTGAATAAGAACTCTTGAATGCGGTAAAGCCATTCTCTTACCTTTAGCACCGGAACAAAGCAGAAATGCCCCCATAGAAGCTGCTTGACCCAAACAAATTGTGTTTACGTCTGCTCTTATGTGCTGCATAGTATCGTATATTGCCATACCTGCCGTAACACTTCCTCCCGGGGAGTTTATGTATAACATAATATCTTTTTCAGGATTTTCGCTGTCCAAAAGAAGTAACTGTGCTACAACTAAATTAGCGACCATATCATCAATGGCGGTTCCTAAGAAAATAATGCGTTCTCTCAAAAGTCTTGAGAAGATATCGAACGAGCGTTCTCCTCTGCTGGATTGCTCAATAACTACCGGTACGAAACTCATAGGTCTTAATCCTTTCTTCTTATATTTTAAATTACAATTATTATTATACAACATATTATTATATATTATACAAAACATTAAACAATAATGAATTTGTATGATATTACCCAAGTTATTATAGCACATGCGGATATGGTTTGTTAATCAGTAGGGCGATTATCTTCAAATACTGTCTTAGTCTGTATTATTAATTTTTTTGTTTAAAGTATAAACAAATTACTTAATCGGTATAACCTATTTTTTGAGGTTATTTTTATATTGTTTAGGTTCAAAATAGGCTTAAAATGTGTAAGTGTGGGTTTTATATAACTAATGTCAGTAAGCATTAAAAAATCTTATAGCAATTGACAGGTGAGCAATTTTTGGTTATTGTGTGGTGTAAAGAATTTTGTACAAAAATTCTTTTGGTTAGAAATTTGTTATTAGAGATGAGCGATAATACGGTTCACTTTGTGAACGGGTGTTTATTATTCGTTAAAAAAAAGAAAGGGAATTGCACATGGTTTTATTGGACAAAAAAGTAAACCTAAAGACTATGATTGATTATCAGGAAATCAATTCTGATGTGTATGTTGATGCCAAAGGTAATGCAACATACAAAAATTTTGAAGGTGAATTCGTAACGGTAAAGGGTTGTGAGGGTATAGTAGGTGCATTGTATAGGAATATTATTAACGATTCTATTCCTTCTACGGAGCCAAATTATCCTTATGAGGTACAATCAAATGATTTGATTATTACTTTAAGAAACGGGAATAAAGTTCATATTGAAGATTTTGTAAAGCAAAAAGGTGAAAGTAAATTCAGATATATTGGTTGGGGTCCTTTTCAACAAAATGTGGGTAAAGATATTTATGCGGAAGGGTTTGTTTATAATGAAAATAAAATCAACGCATACAATCTTTCTACCAATCATGCAAAAAAAGATATCATAAATACAAAAATTGTTGGTACAAATGTAAACGATTTAATTGATTTGTCGGAATTTAAATTGTCGGCAGACGGCTCCTTAGTAAATTCCAAAGGAAAAGCTGTTACAAAAACTACGATTAATGCCGGTGCTGGTAATGATGATATTGTAGGTTCTGCAGTTAATGATACAATTACCGGAGGTGTAGGTAATAATGAATTGTTTATCAATAAAAACAATGAAGCATACGGTAATGATATTTATAAACTAACAAAAGGAGAAGAATTAACTATTAAAAATATTTCATCATATAATGCAGAGGGTGAAGAACAAGGTATTAATGGAAAACATTCTTTTCAACGTTTTTACACAAGCGGGAAAAATGCTGTTGTTGAAACAATCAAAGAGGCTATTGGAGCTGAAATGTCAGTAGATAGCGCAACTGGAGGTTATTATAATACGACAACAGATACATTCGATTCTGTGGACAGGGGTACCACTTATTGTATAGTTGAAATTTCCAATACAGAAAAGAAAGTTTCGGAAACGGGTAAATCTATTAACGGTATGACGGGTGAAATTTCTGATATAACAGGAACGATTCCTCCATACTACCAGTTAACATTGAATATGGCTAATGAAGTTGGTATCGGTACAGAAAGATATCGTATGACACCAAGTGGTAATATTAATTTTTTGGCTGCATCAACTGATTATTATAGTTTTACTGCTGCGAGTGATATTACTATGCGACAAATTTTGGATGCCGGTAATGTTTATACGTTGGATGCTTTAACAGGCAATTACAGTCTTTATGGTGATATTACTAATTTTGCTTATTATGACGACGGCTATGTAGAAATTACCGGAACAGCTCTTGATGTGACAATGGCAAATAACGGTAAAACGCTGTATGTTAAATATGCGGGAAGTGATGTTTGGTATCAAGCAGGCACTGCAGGCCAAAACTATTTCTATAAATTAAATAATGGAGCTGATACGCCATATACCGGTACGGTAGGTTCATTAAGTTTACTGTATAAAAAGGACGGAAATAATTTTAATGCTGTT
This sequence comes from bacterium, assembly GCA_024408855.1. Lineage (GTDB taxonomy): Bacteria > Cyanobacteriota > Vampirovibrionia > Gastranaerophilales > Gastranaerophilaceae > CAG-196. The sequence continues at coordinate 18,221 of JAKSUQ010000020.1, forward strand.
TCTGAAAATGAGCGTAATGCATTAATCGGATATGTATTTACTAACAGCCCTGAAAATTCAACGATTGATGAAACAGCTACCGAAATGAATAAATTGTCTAATATATTTGTTGGTAATGCATTTGGCGGCTATACGTATATAGTTCCAGGTTCTTTGGTGCCAAGATATGATCTTGGGTATGTATATTATGAAAACGGTGAAAAGAAGATTGATACAGTTGCTCACGCATATAACGGCAAGGCATCTGATGCGGAATTTTTGTATAGTTCATCAAGTCAATCAGCAGGTTCAATACCGGAACACAATAACTTATATTATGCAAAATATTCTCGTAGCGAAGAAATTACGGGTACAGTTGATATTGCTAATTTTGCTAAAAATCCTACCGATAACGTTATGTATGAATACTTTGATTATTCTAATAATACTCAAGGTAGTGTAAACCTTAAAGATGTATATTTTGAAAATTATGATCAAGAACAAAAACTTTACAAATCAGGAAAATATACCGGTAATGCATTAAACGAAGTAATTGACGGTAATATAGCAAGTTACAATATGAAGGCAATGAAAGTTAATGCAGGTGAGGGTAATAATACTATCGTAACAAATCAGGGTTATCAAGGCAATGATACTTGGGTTGATCCGCTTCTTAATGATAATATCCAAGCAGGTTCCGGAAAGGATATTGTATACGCTTCCGCAGGTAATGATACTTACCAATTAGGTGCAGGTCAAAATGAAATCAATTATAACTATGCACGTTTTACTGCTTATGGTGCTGATGGTGAAGGTTACAAATATGATGACGATCATGTGATAGCGGATAATAGATTAACAGGTGTTGTTGGTAATGATACAGTTAAGTTGACAAAAGGTGAACAACTTACTATTTCAGACTTTTATGATAAAAACTATGTAACAGAAGGTTCATACGAATCAGGAGAAGGGCTTAAAGGAAAACATCTTGTTGAACTTAAAGGTAAGGATGTAATTTTGCATAGAGCAGAAGATTATGGTGATGGTGCAGGTTCAATTACTATTAAAAACTTTGCCGCAGACAAAACAAATGCGGAAGTATCTATTGCTACAACCGGTGAGGCTATTAGTTTAAATGATTTCGAATACTATGTAGATGCAACTAAAGGTTACAATGGTACTAAATTGAATGAAATTATTGATGCAAGAGGTGCTTCCAAAGGTGTTAAGATTTCAACCGGTGCAGGTAGTGATACGGTTATTGGTTCAAGATATAATGATAAAATAAATGTCGGATCAGGTAATAATGAAATCGTTATTAAAACAAATGCTGACGGTTATGTTTCATCAGGTACTGATACCGTTAATTTGACAAAAGGTACTAATTTGAATTTGCAAGACCTCGGTACATCTGAATATCGTGTGGTAAAAACAGGAAATGGTGCTGATATTCAAGTTATACGTCATCAGGTTGATAATGCTAATAACGTTTACGGAACATATATTCTTAAAGGTTTAGGTAAAAATAACGACTTGGCTAACGTAACTGTTCAAGGTAATGATATTTTTGACCAAGTTGAAGTATATGCTGAAAAAGGCGGTAAAGTTATCGGAACAAAGGGTGATGACAAAATCTATTTAATGGGTGATAAAGCCGTAAATCTCACGATGACAAAAGGTTATGACGAAGCGTATGGTTCTTTGGCAGAAGGTGTGGTTACTTCAAAATCAATTAATGTAAAATTGGATGATGAAATTCGCAATTTCTACTTTGAAGATCAAACAAATACAACGAACTATTTTACTATTCAAAATAGAAATTATATTAATTTGGCTGCTGATGAATTAGCAATTAGAACTGATGATTTGTCGAAGATTACGGTAACTGATACAAATAAACAAAAATATGATGTTACTGCTTACAGAGGTAATGTAGAAAATATTGAATTGAATAAAAAAATAAATCATATTGCCTTTTTAGAGGGTGGTAATGCTCAAGAAATTACTGACTCTAAGAAAAATGATATTATTTACGGCGTTAATGACAAGGATAATGTCTTTAATTATGAAAAAGGCGGTGCCGATATCTATTATGGCGGTGACGGTAATGATACATACAATATTACTAAATTTGATAAAAATGTTTCATTGATAATCAGTGACAGAAATGGAAATAATGTGCTTAATTTTGAATCAGGTGCAAATGAAAATATGACATTATTCTTTGATGTTGCTAATGATGGTGATCATGGAAATAATTTCTATTTTGTACATAATGACATTGCACAAAATGCAAAGAAAGTTAATTTGTCTTCCAATTTGCAATTATTGAAAGGTATGGTTGAGTTTGACAGGTTTGATTTGGAGGATAATTCCATTCAATTTGGCGGGGAAAAAGTTGATAATCTGGCGGAGAAAATTAACTACATTACAGAGAATGTACAAAGTTGGCTGTTGAATAACGGTAATTACGATTCAGCAATGGATGTAATTATTGCGGGTAATAAGGATGATATTGCAAGTTTGATGCAGGCATACACTTGTGATTTGGTAAATCAACCGGTGCCGACTCTGTAATAAATATAAAATCAGGTACGGTTTAATCGTTAAAAGAGGTTCGGATTTTATACCGAACCTCTTTTTTGTGTGAGGAAATTTTGACAAAATTGAGTTTGCGGAAAAATTGAAATTTTTCTCGCAGATTCCGGGGAACTGTTTCAAAGCAAGTTGTGTGCTATCCCGCACACGACTTGCTTTTTACACACCTAAGGTCGGATTTGTAAAAGCAAAAAAATGACAACTTTTTGAACTTTTTCAAATCTTCAATTAGTGAATTTATATTAAGAAGTATGAAATTCTGTTGAGAAAAAGGCATGGTGCTTAATTCCTCAATCAGGAGTGTATTTGAGGAAGATTTAACAAAAGTTTACTTCATATGGGTATGCATAATTGTAATTTAGAGCTATAATAGTTCTTACACAGATTTAATGTATTTTAATAGTAGTATGGTGAGGAGATAACAATGCCGGAATCAATGGAATCCGCAAAATCGATGATGCATCATGGTTTTGTTGGAGGGATATGGCAATCTGAGATAAATGTTAGGGATTTTATCCAAAATAACTATACTCCGTACATAGGGGACGACAGTTTTCTTGCCATGCCTACTTCATCTACATTAAAATTATGGGATAAATGCTGTGAATTGTTCAAAAAAGAACGTGAAAACGGTGGAGTTTTGGATATGGATACTGATATAGTATCAACAATTACTTCACATGATGCCGGATATATAGATAAAAACTTGGAAAAAATCGTAGGATTACAAACGGATGCACCGCTAAAGCGTTCTTTGCAACCATTTGGCGGGATAAGAATGGCAGAAGGTGCTTGTCAGTCATACGGTTATGAAGTTTCCGGCAGGGTAAAAGACATCTTCACTAATTACAGAAAAACTCACAATCAAGGTGTTTTTGATGCATACACCCCAGAAATGAGAAAAGCTCGTCATGCCGCAATACTTACCGGGTTGCCTGATGCGTACGGCAGGGGACGTATAATCGGTGATTACAGAAGAATCGCTCTGTATGGTATTGACAGATTAATTGAAGATAAAAAACAGCAACATGCTTCTCTTGATGGGGACATGACTCCTGATAAAATTCAATTAAAAGAAGAAATTGCCGAACAAATAAAGGCTTTAAAGGAAATGGCTGTACTTGGTGATAAGTATGGTTGTGACATCAGAAAACCCGCATCTAATGCAAAAGAGGCAATTCAATGGTTATATTTCGGTTATCTTTGTGCCGTTAAAGAACAAAATGGTGCAGCAATGAGTATCGGGAGAACTTCTACTTTCTTGGATATTTATATAGAAAGAGATTTAAAAAATGGTATACTTACTGAAACTGAGGCTCAAGAATTAATTGATCATTTTATAATGAAATTAAGATTGATAAAATTTGCAAGGACACCGGAATATAACTCACTGTTTTCAGGTGATCCTGCTTGGGTTACTGAATCAATCGGCGGAATTGGAGTTGACGGTAGACCTTTGGTAACGAAAAATTCTTTCCGTTATCTTCATACATTGGAAAACATAGGCACTTCGCCAGAACCTAATTTAACAGTTTTATGGTCAAAAAATTTGCCGTATAAATTTAAAAAATATGCGGCTCATATATCGGTTACAACTTCATCAATTCAATATGAAAATGATGATCTGATGAGAAAAATTCACGGTGATGATTACGCCATAGCGTGTTGTGTTTCTTCAATGGTTGTCGGAAAAGAAATGCAGTTTTTTGGTGCAAGAGCTAACCTTGCAAAATGCCTTTTATATGCAATTAACGGTGGAATTGATGAAAATTTGAAAGAACAAGTAGGTCCGAAATATGAACCTATTAAGTCTGAATATCTTGATTATGATGCAGTTATGTCAAAATATGATGCAATGCTTGAGTGGCTTGCCGGATTGTATGTTAATACTTTAAACGTAATTCATTACATGCACGATAAGTATTGTTATGAGCGTTCGCAAATGGCACTTCATGACAGAGATGTAAAAAGGTATTTTGCTACCGGAATTGCAGGGTTGTCGGTTGTAGCGGATTCTCTTTCGGCCATTAAGTATGCAAAAGTTAAACCTGTAAGAGATGAAAACGGCATTGCAGTAGATTATTTGATAGAGGGTGATTTTCCTAAATATGGCAACAATGATGATAGGGTTGATTCAATTGCTGTTGAATTGGTAAGTAAATTCATGAATATGATTAGGAAACACTATACTTATAGAAATTCAATACCTACAATGTCAATTCTTACAATAACTTCAAATGTTGTATATGGCAAAAAAACCGGAAATACTCCTGATGGAAGAAAAGCCGGTGTGCCCTTAGCTCCGGGTGCTAATCCTATGCATGGTCGAGATTCTCACGGAGCTGTTGCTTCTTTGGCATCTGTTGCTAAAATACCGTTTGCGGATGCACAAGATGGAATTTCAAACACATTTTCAATCATTCCTAATGCACTCGGAAAAGATGAAGTATTTATGGGTGATATGGATTTGAAAATTGAATTAGATTGCGGATGCTGCGAAAATACAATCAGTTCAAGAAGTAGTTGTTACATGACACCTGCTATTAAGCGTCATATAACAAAACCGGTAAATGAACCTGATTGGGCGAAAAAATAGCTGAGAAAGGAATATTAAATGACTTTACAACAAGAGGAAAATTTAATCAGCCTGCTTGATGGGTATGTTGAAAAAGGCGGACATCATTTGAATGTCAATGTTTTTAATCGTGAAACATTGATTGATGCCCAACAGCATCCTGAAAAATATCCGCAATTAACAGTAAGAGTTTCTGGATATGCGGTTAATTTTAATAAACTTACAAAAGAACAACAGGATGATGTCATTTCAAGAACTTTTCATTCTTCAATAGGTTCGTGCTAAACCTTAAACTATTATTTCTTTTTCGTTTTTGTAAGTTACATAGCCTAAGGGTGTTTGCGGAGGTTTTTTTAGAAATTTTCTTTTTGTATAAATTACACCGACTTTGGAAGAAAGATTGGCAGATGAATATTTTTGTGCAAGTTTACAACATTCATAAATAGTTTTTTCATCTGGCTCGTTGTTTTCGACTTTTAATATAACGTGAGAACCGGTGCAATTATGCACATGGAACCAGTAATCTTCTTGCTTAGCCAATTTTGTAACTAAATAATCATTTTGTTTATTGTTTTTCCCGACATAAACATCAAAATTGTTGATTTTTAACGTAATATAGGATGGGGCTTCGAGCTTAACTTTTTTTGGGGAATTCTGTTCTAAATTCAATTCAGCATTGATTTCACGCAATACTTCAAGTTCTTCCGCCGAATTTATACTATATGAAATTGTATTTAGATATTCTTTTTCAAACTTCAAATCATTTATTAATTTTTCGGATTTTTCTTTTGTTGTTTTCGCTTTTGTATATAATTTGTAGTAATTTTGGGCGTTTTCTGGCAGTGTTTTAGTGTTATCAAGCGGAATTTTTATATTTTGATTATTAACATAATTTAAAACTTCAATTTCAGCAGAATAATCACAATTTTTATATAAATTTGCTGTAAGTAAATCTCCATAGAGCTTGTATGTTTCTATATTATCTCTTTCTTTCATTAGTTTTTCGATTTTTTTAATTGAAGAATTTACTTTTTTTTCTTTTGCAGAAACAACGGAATTGAGTTTACTTTTGAGTGTTATTATATTTTGTTGCTCTTGATAGTATGAATAATAGTTATCAAGCATCTCGTTTACAGATTTTTGTATAATAGGATTTTCTGCTAATTCACTAAATAAAGTATACCCAACTTTTGTTAGTGCGGGACGAAAGGTCTGTGCTGTAAGGTATTCTGTTTTTTTATCATTTGATAAATTTTTAAATTGTTCTTCTAAAACAGAGGGGAATTTCGATGTTTTAAGCGGATAAATGTATTTTAAACCTCCCTGCAATTCTCGATATCTGCTCTTTTCTGCTCCAACATTGTGAGCACAACCAATTATTGTATTATCAGCTTTGTCATACAAGATTATATTTGAATATTTTCCCATTAATTCAACCGCCATGCACATTGAGTGCTTACCTGTAAATTCATCATTACAATCAAAGTGCAGTTCAAAAATTCTTTCATTTTCAACAGAATTTATAAATTTAATTCTTGTATTTTCCATATATTTTCGCAAAAGCATACAGAACATAGGTGGTTGTTTAGGAATTTCAATTCCACGCTTATGAAAAGTTTCTTCTTTAATAAATGCTATATGATAATAATTTGGATTTATGTTTATGTATAATTTTCGGCTTACTGAATTATTTCGTAGGTGCAGAATTAAATCCCGTCTTGTAGGTTGCTGGATTTTTTGAATATAAGCATTCGAGAAGAAATCACTGTTTTCAATGCAAAATGCTCTTAAAGTTAAAAAATCAATGTTAATCATTTCTTTATGATAATTCAAAATTAAAAAACCGACAATTATGGAATTTGTTCTATTTTAGTTAATACTCTTTTAGGCCAAATTTCTGATTTTTTATATTCTTCTAATATCTTGTCTCTAATGTCTTTAGGTTTACTTAATAATGATTTAAGTATTCGTATATTCTGCTTATTTGATAAAAATTCGTATCCTTCTTTTGTTTCTAATAACGGAACGATATCGCCCATATCTATGCATATGTTGTTTATACTGTTGTCAGGATTTACTTCCAAATCCCGATGTTGCAAAAATAATCTTTTAAAATCAAATTTCTTTTTAGCTTTTGTTCTATTGTTGATATATTCTCCCAGTGAGAATTGAGTCTTGTTCAAACCAAACAATGATGGGATAGCAATGCCTTCTTCCGGAGGTAATTTATGACCTGAAAAATATCGTAAAAATTCTGATATGTTAGCTTCTGCCATAGCTCCGTTAGTTCTGAAAACTTCTGCGTTAGGGATTTCTGCGTAGTTTAAAAATTCTTCGGCACTTTTTCTTAATTCATCTGCGGAAGCATCCGGAATGGTAATTCCAAGTTGTTCGTCAAAGAATTTTCGTTCTTTATTGCATTTTTTAATAAGTTCTTCATCAGATAAAGTGTTTACGTATCGTACGACTTTTCTTATAAAGTTACAAATTAAATTGTCCTCTCGATATACTTTTAATACTTTGTCAGTAAATATTTTTTGTCCGTTTTTATCAATGCATTGCAGTTTATATCCGTTTTTGAACATACCTGAACCAAGTGGTGTTATAATGACATTTTGTATATTCGGGAGATATTGTTTAATTTCGTTGAGCATTTTTTCTTCCGCTCGAATAATTGTTTCAAGTTCCTGTTGCATAAATGTAGGGTCTGAATGAAAGAATCCTTTTATGTCCCTTTTTTCCATAAAATACTTTAATTTAGATATAACTCCGTCATTATTGAGTTGTAATCTGTTTATTGACTGCTTTTCTAAAGAGTTGATCTCTCCTAAGATATTAGCAGTATTATTAAATATAATTTCTGTACGTTGTATGGCTGTCTTTTTGTCTGCATTGTTGGACATAACGCTTGATAAAATATCTTTTGGTAAACTTCCGGATGCTTTTCTTTTTGCAACACCAAGCATTTCGTCATAATGGGCATAGTTTATTCCCGAACGAAAAAATCCTTTTAATCTGCTTATTTTCCCCAAGGCTTGTATCATCATTTTTGTTTTTTCTTACTGTGATTTTAACTATATATATAAAGTCTTGTCATTATAAAAAATTGCTTAACATTGAAGTTGTACTATGACATATTTAAATTTGCTTTGATTGATTAAAGTAATAGGTTGTTTATTATAAATTTGTATGCTGACATTTTTTATCATGTTGTTATAATTTATAGTATGAAAAAAATTATTTACATCCTGTTTATTATGTTATTTTTCATTTGTAATTCTTCCGCAGAAGTTCTCAAAGCCGGCATTTCAATAGAGAGTGTTCCTAAACAGCTTTTTGGCGTTTGGAAGGTCGAAGGTAAATTAGACAAAACGACATCTTATGATGTTTTTAAACCACAAGGGCTTGATGTATGGAATTTATCAAGGAATGGAGAATATTTAAAGTTGGATAATCCGAATTCCGGAGCTTCTTCAACTGTAACATTGGATGCTGTCGAAGGTAATTTGGTTATATTTACCAAAAAGTCAAATTACTCTGATTACAAGGTATTGACAGATACTGTTTCGATAAGAGTCAATGAAAATACTTTTGATGGTATAAATGAATTAAAATTGGAGTCATTTTCGGCGGTCGATAATCATTTGATGAAAACGGAAACGGCAATTTATATAATTAAGGGTATAAAAATTTCCGGTGATACTATTTTCCCGTAAAATCATTTTATTTTTGTGATTTCAAGTAATTTAAAACTTTTTTAAATTTTTCGTCAGGTTCAATTTCAAGAGAAATTCTTTGGTTAGTGAATGGTTTTGTAAATTCAAGTTTGTAGGATTGCAAGACTTGTTCCTCAGTTTTGATTTTTATTTTTCCAAACCCGTATAGTGTATCGTTATAAACTGGATGTCCGATTGAAGATAAATGAACTCTTATTTGATGTGTTCTTCCGGTAATCAATTCGGCTTCAATTAGTGTGGAATCTTTAAAACGCTCGATTACCCGTATTTTAGTCAGGCTTTCTTTTGCATCTTTTCCGTCAACAGCCATTTTATGGGGTTGGGTTGGATGTCTGCCAATTGGAGCGTTGATTTCAAAATAATCTTTTTCTGCAATTCCTTTTATAATCGCTAAATAATATTTATTAAACCTTTTTTCTTTCATTTCGTTTACCAAAAATTCGTGAGTTTTGTTATTTTTTGCAATCATTAGCAACCCTGATGTATTTCTGTCAAGACGGTGAACGATTCCCAATCTGTATTCACCGTTGAGATCTGAAAGATTTTTACCGTAATTATTTAAAAGGGCATTAACTAAAGTATGCTGAATTTCAAGCGTAGTAGGGTGAGTAAGCATTCCGGACGGTTTGTTTATTACTGCCATATTCTCATCTTCCCAAATTATATCTAATTGAATTTCTTCCGCTTCAATTTTTGGTTTTTGTATTTGCCCTTCAATATTTATTGATAATTCATCCCCAATTTTTAAACTATATGAGGGTTTTACAATGTTTCTGTTTACAAGAACTTTCCCGGATTTTATAAGTTTCTGGATTGCCGATCTCGAAATTTCTTCATAATTTTCGGCAAGAAATGAATCGATTCTGTAATCGCATGTTTGTTCATCAATTATCAAAGTTGTCATTTTTTAAGTACTTATTTTTTACAATTATAATTATTAATGCAATAACGCTTATATTAATGAAAATATCCGAGATGTTGAATACCGGAAAATCTATAAAATTTAATTTGAAATAATCTAAGACATATCCTAAAAATATTCTTTCAACTAAATTGCAGAAAATTCCGGATATAAGCATAGATGTCCAAAACAGAGTTATTGTTGAGAATTTTTGTATGTTTTTAATTGTGAAATAAAGAACAGAAAATATTGCTATTGCTGAAAAGATAATTAACAAAAATTGCATATTTTCCATTAGGCTGAAAGCTGCACCGGTATTATATGCGTATACAAAATCAAGTATCGGATTTTTATCCAACATAAATCTGTAATCCAAAATTAATTTTGAAAAATAGAAATTTATTATGGTATAGAATACGATTGAAGTTATAAGATAAATGATTTTGTTTGTTTTAGTCATTTACGCACTCGTTTTGTTCATTTTTAACATTCACACGTCGAACCAAGTATCCAAATCCCGTAAGACTTATTTTGAAACTCATTTCGCCGTATTCTGCTCTTGTTAGCCCGACCGTGGCTACTACATATTCGTTTTTATTTTGTGTATTGGAAGTAAAAAGTCTTTCAAGAATGTTGTCTTCGGGCATTGCTCTGAAAATTTCTTCTGTTGGCTTTTGAGGATATTCAATAACATCAGATGCAATAGATGCAATAGCAACAGTATTTTCCATTGGTAGCATTTCTAATGTGGCGGTATATTCTACGTTAGGTGCAATAGTAAGAGGCACAATCAAATTAGCCTTCATATTTAAAGCATCTCCGTACAACATAGACGTTTTTTCGTCAAGAACCTCATCAGAATAAACTTTCCATTTCCCATCGATTTTCTTTAAGTAGTATACACTGTCTGAATAACTTAACAATTTACCTGTAAATTTTTTAGTTGACGGAATATCAGCTGAAGAAGTTTCATCTGTTTTAACAATGGCAGTGTCTCCGGAAATCTTTATATCTTTAATTTTCATACGATACTTCATGTGTTCGTAAGATTTCCAAATATCTTTAATCAAGTTTGTGTAATCATTAAGATTTAATCCGTCAGAACTTACGTAATTTTTATCATATGTTGTGATAAGTTTGTCATAATTATACTTGTTGGCATATCTTACCTGTGAATGTAACAGATATTTGATTGCCAATTCTTGTTTTTTATCGGTCAATGACTCAAAACACTTTGCTTTAGCATTTACTGGACATTGAAAAGTTAAAGTTAAAATTAATAAAAATAATGTAAAAAATATTTTCTTCATAAAAAAATTATACTCTAAAAATTTAAACCTACAAATAATTCAAACATTGTATATAAAAAGAATAACGATATTTACTTTTTTGTAAGTGATATGTTATAATTAACCTTGCGGAGTTTTTTTAAGGGAGATAGATATCGTGCAAGTTGATTTAGATGATGAATTTTTAGATTTGTTCTACAATATTACAAATTCGCCAAAACCCAAAGTTATTGATTTAATAGCTTTGAAAACACAGCTAATTAACATAGTGGATACATTGAAAGAACTTAATTCTTCTGTAAAGAAACCTATCAGAAGTAAGGCTCTCGGGAATTGTGATGAAACACCGACTACAAATTTACCTGCCATTTTAATGGTTGATGATTTGGGCGTGATAACATATCAGTTAAAAGTTTTGATGGATGATTATGAGTGTGAAGTTGATTGTTCACAAGAAATTTATGATGCTGTCAATAAGTTTAAAGCAAAAAAATATTCCTATGTAATTATGGATTTATTTATCCCGACAGAACGTGAAGGTTTTATTTTGTTGACCGAATTGAAAAAAATGATAAATAAAACCGGGCAAAATACAATAATCGGGGTCATTACTGCTTCTCCGAGAAAAGAAATCGAACAGCAATGTAAGCAGAAAGGTGCTGATTTCTTCCTTGAAAAGAATAATGATTGGCAGACAAAATTGAGAGAAATTCTTTTGTCATACTTGGAAACAGGTGAATATGACGAAGTTGATGATGTTAATGGCGGAGCTGAACAGAGTTTTTAATCAGCTATTTTTATTGCACCCCATGCTCTGAGAAATCCTTTTTCGTACATAATAAGGTAATATCTGCCATCTTTTATGTACTCGATGGAAGCGTTCATATACTCGTATTCTCTTTTCTGCGGAGTAGCACCTGTTTTTGTGTATTTTTCATCTATAATTTTTTTAAATTTTTCTTGAACTTTTGTTTTCTTTTCTTCTTTTTTTAGTTCTTTTTTCTCGCTTTTTGTAAGGCTTTCTTTAGCCCTGTATTTTTTTAATTCGGATTGATTTTCTGCTAATTTAAAAACGGGAATTATAGCAATTAGTTCGCCGGATTCTATCAAATACAAAAATTCTTTATTATCAGAAAGAGCAAGTTTGTAGTATCCGGGGTTGATAAAATTACCGTTGTAGTCAGGGATGTAATCAACAATGCTCAGAGTCGGTTGTTCTTCTGTCGGTACGGAATATCTGTACAAAGAATTCTGTCCTGCAACGATTCCGGATTGTGTTTGCGGATAAGGTGCGCACGGTGCCAAATATTCAATATCTCTTAATGCAGGTGCAATTATCCCATCAATCATTATTTATCCTGCTCATGAGTTCAAGTATTGTGGTATTAACGTAGCTAAAATTTTTGTTTAACAGTTTTGCGGAAGCAACAAAAATAAGTGAAAGATATTTTGTATCAAAGGTTGCACCTTTTTCTTTGATGTATAAGCGTACAGACTCTCTCATAAGTCGCTTTAATCGATTTCTTTTAACGGCTCGTTTGTGAACTTTTTTGCTCACAACAAAACCTATTTTTGTAGTTCCGATTTCCTTTTTTTTACCGCAAAAAACTGTAATTCCGTTTTGATAAAAAGTTAAACCTGTTTTATATGTTGCATTGAAAGCTGTTCTTTTTTTTAGCCTGTATTCTTTTTTTAGCATATGAAAATATTATATCAATGTTTGGTATTTGTAAATAATACCCTATTTTTAAGCGATAAAAAATGTTTTTTGTGGCGACTTAATATATCTTAATATAAATGACAAACACTGAAAACCTATGCAAAAATATGTTATAATATGGGTAGGAGATATCTTTTAATAACTATCCTAAGCGGAAATTACAGAAAGGCATCTTAAATAAGCATGATGAATGAAATACAGCTTCAGAACGATTTGGAAAAGCTACTGGTAATTATGCCCCGTAAAATAACATCGAATCTTACTACGAGCGGGTTGGACGATGTTATAGAATTGGTTCTGGATATAGGAAGAATACCGGAAATACGTTATTCCGGCGGTAAGATTGCAAAATTGGGGGATGAGTTAATTACGGATGAAGATATTAATTTTGTTACATCTCATCTTCAAGAGTTTACGCACGATAATCGTTCTGGAATTCCTGGAACTTTGCATAGAATCAGTGCCATAAGAAATCGGCAGGGAAAAGTTGTCGGGCTTACATGTCGTATAGGTCGAGTTGTAACCGGTACGATATCTTGTATTAAAGATATATGTTTGCAGGGTAAGAGTATTTTATTTTTAGGTCGACCCGGAGTGGGTAAGACAACGAAATTGAGAGAGATTTCAAGACTTGTTGCTGATGAACTTGGCAAAAGGGTAGTTATAGTTGATACATCCAATGAAATTGCAGGAGATGGCGACACTCCACATCCTGCGATAGGAACTGCAAGAAGAATGCAGGTTCCTCAACCGGAATATCAAAAGGATATAATGATTGAAGCTGTCGAAAATCATACTCCCGAGGTTATTGTAGTTGATGAAATCGGAACGGAAGCGGAAGCACAAGCTGCAAGAACCATCGCTGAACGTGGTGTTATGTTGATTGCCACCGCACATGGTAACAGCTTGGAGAGTTTGATAAAAAACCCGACATTATCGGATTTGGTTGGTGGTATTCAGTCAGTTACCTTAGGCGATGATGAAGCTAAAAGACGTGCTACACAAAAGACGGTTTTGGAACGTGAAAAACAACCGACATTTGACATTGTCATTGAAATTATTGACAGAAATACTCTTGCCGTATACAAAAATACATCAGAAGCGGTAGACTATATATTGAGAGGTTGGCCGATAAGACCTGAGTTACGAAAAGTTGATAAGGGTGAAATTCCTCATATGGAAGCGGATACTAAACCTCAAACGGATGTTAAAGTTGAGAAAGCGGAAGATAATAAAATGAATTTTTCTTTTTCGAGACCGAAGTATTGCGAACAAAACAAACCGCTGAAAAAACTTTATTTGTATGCTGTATCCAGAACTATTGTTGAAAAATTAATAGAAAGAATGGATTTTAAGATAGAAATTACAAAGAATGCCGATGATGCTGATATAGTAATTGCTCACAAGAATTTTGCTAAAGGCGGAGCAAAGGTTTTGAATGTTGCTAAAGAGTACAGAGCTCAGATTTTTTATGTAAAAACAAATTCAATGGCACAAATTCAAAAAGTTTTGAAAGATGCTCTTGATATTCAACCGCAGGATTTTGAGCAAAGCGAGGGATATTGCGATAATGTTGAGATGGCGTTGGATGAAGTAAAGTCTGCTATTGAAAAATTACAAGCCGGAGAGTCTTTTGTTGAGCTTCTTCCGCGAAATGCTCAAATCAGAAAACTTCAACACGAACTTGTTGAGCAATACGGATATAAGAGTGTTTCCGTAGGTGATGGGGATAATAGATATATAAAAATTGAGAAACAGTAGACTTATAGAGTATACTGTTTTATAGAAATCGTAGATATTTAGTGGGTTAGTACAAAGATGAGTAATAGATTAGAAAAGATTATAACGGTTGCAAGAGGGCTTGAGGCGGCCGATTTGGTTATTAAAAATGCGAATTTAATTAATGTTTTATCAGAAGAAATTTATCTTTGTGATATTGCGATTACGGATGGTGTAGTTGTCGGTATCGGTGCCGGTTATCACGGAAAGGAAGAAATTGATGTAAACGGTGCATATGTTTCACCTGCATTGATTGACGGGCATGTTCATATTGAGAGTTCAATGATGTTGCCGTTTGAATTTGCTAAAGCCGTTGTTCCTTGCGGTACAACAACGGTAGTTATTGATCCGCATGAGATTTCCAATGTATTGGGACTTCATGGAATTAGCTTTATGCATGAAGCTGTAAACAATTTACCTCTTAATGTGTATACAATGTTGCCGTCTTGTGTTCCTGCTACGCCGTATGAAACAACAGGCTTTGACCTTAACAGTTATGATTTGGCATTGTTAATGGATAGTAAATGGGTATTGGGTTTGGCTGAAATGATGAACTATTCCGGCTTACTTAACCTTGATAAGACGGTTCTTGCAAAACTTGATTTAGCAAAATCAAAGGGGAAGAAAATAGACGGTCATGCTCCAATGCTTACCGGCAAGGATTTGTGTGCATATATTGCAAGCGGTGTAAAATCTGATCATGAATGTACTGTTGCTGAGGAAGCGATTGAAAAGATAAGACTTGGAATGTATGTAATGATTAGAGAGGGAACTGCCGCAAAAGATTTGGATGCACTTATTCCGGTTTTAAAAAATAATAACACAAGAAAATGCATTTTTGTAACAGATGACAGACACCCAAAAGATTTGAGAGTACATATAAATGATATGATACGCAGGGCAATAGCAGGCGGAGTAGATATTATAAAGGCTGTTCAGGTCGGAAGTCTTAATACTGCCGAATATTTTGGGCTTGAAAATCAAGGTGCGATTGCTCCGGGGTATAAAGCTGATATGTTAATTATTCCTGACATAAATACCTTTATGCCTAATATCGTAATAAAAGACGGAAAAATAGTTGCTAAAGACGGAAAATTGATTAGTTGTCCTGAAGATTACCAAAGTCCTGCCGTAAGAAGTTCTGTTAATGTTCATTGGATAGAATTGGAAGATTTTGAGATAAAATCTGATACAAATAAGGTTAATACGATTGAAATAATTCCGCATAAGCTCGTAACAAATTTTATCGTATCGGAAGCAAAGCTGGAAAACGGTTATTTACAGAGCAATACTGATACTGATACATTAAAAATCGTTGTTATAGAAAGACACCGTGCAACAGGTAATATCGGGAAAGGTTTTGTAAAGGGGTTTAACCTAAAATCAGGGGCAATAGCTTCTACAGTGGCTCATGATTCTCACAATATGATTGTAGTAGGAACAAACGATTATGATATGTATGTCGCAGCAGTGCAGTTGGTAAAAATGCAGGGCGGAAAGGTTGTTGTGAATAATGGTGAGGTTATTTCAAAACTGCCTTTGCCGATTGCAGGTTTGATGACGGATAAAGATTTTGATTATGTTGTATCACATTGTGAAGAACTTAATTCTGCCGTACAAGGGCTGGGGTGTACGTTAGATGATGCGTTTATGACAATGGGGTTTTTGGCACTTCCTGTAATACCTGAATTAAAGATTACCGATAAAGGGCTTTTTAGTACAAAGGCGTGGGATTTTGTCGGAATATCTCCGGATATGCCGTTCGAATAGGAATATCATTTTTGTTATTTTTGTCATGGCTTATTTTCGTATTTTACTAATATGTTATTTTTTTGTTTTTGCTGAAATTTGTCCAAATATTAAGCAAAAAGAAAAATCTTTACAAAAGGCTGAAAGCCTTGGTATAATTGCTATATGATATGATATGATATGATATGAGGGATATTGTGTCCGCTTTGTCAATTATTTTTACTCCAAAAACTTTACATATATACGAGGACGATTATTTAAAGTTGCTGAAAACATAACTGGAGAGTAAATATGACACAAGATGTTCAATTTTTGTTAAACAACACATTAGCAGGTTCGATAGCAAAGAAGCTGGATGCTCAAGACGGAGCAACGGACGGAAAAATCAGTGCATCAATATGGAATGCATTTGTAGCTGATAAAGACGGAAAAACAATAAAAAACAGCATAAGCATAGAAAATGCAATGAAATCAATAACGACTTACGTAGTAAGAAAGGCAGAAGTCGGCAAACGCAACGAAATGGCAAAAGGTTGGCTGGATGCGATTTCCGGAACAGTTCCACCTGAACCGGATAAAAATCTACCGGCAGAGGGTGCAACTCCACCGGCAGAGGGTACAACTCCGCCTGCAGTTGATGAAAACCCACCGACAGTTGACGAAAACTCACCGACAGTTGACGATAATCCACCAACGGCTGATGCAACAAATCTACCAACCAAACAGTTTTTGAGTGTGGATGAACGTATTAAAAGTAATAAATACAAAGATTGTGCGGTTATGCAACCTGACGGAGAAAAAATAGTTTATGACGAAGAGGGCTATGTTAAAGAAGTATACGACGCAAACGAAAAGATGACACGTGAAATAGAGCGATACGCTGACGACACGGTATATTTCTACGAGGATCATGAATACGATGCAAACGGAAAACAGACACGTCAAATAGTTCGAATGGCTGACGGCACGGTACATAGCTACTATGATCATGAATATGACAAAGAAGGAAAAAAGACATGTGTAATAGGGCGAAACGATGACGGCACGGTATGGTACTACGTGGATTATGAATACGACAAAGAAGGAAAAAAGACACGTGAAATAAAGCGAAATGCTGACGGCACGGTAAAGTTTTACCGTGATTATGTATACGACGGAAACGGAAAAATGACACGTGAAATACGGCGAAACGATAACGGCACGGTATGGCGCTACTATGATTATGAATACGACAAAGAAGGAAAAATGACACGTGAAATAGTTCGAAACGGTGACGGCACAGTATGGTGCTACTATGATTATGAATACGACGGAAACGGAAACAAGGCACGTGAAATATGGCGTAATCCGGACGGTTCAGAATGCATAGGAGAATAAAACATATCATAGAACAGGTGCAATTTCATTGTTGTCCCGAATAAATTC
>JAKSUQ010000021.1 GCA_024408855.1 bacterium
AATAGAATTTGTGTAGGCAAAGCAATAGCGCTTACTAAATATAAATTAAAAGAGCAAGGTCAAAGTTTTATACCATCTGATATTACATTTAGAAGATACGCGAAATGGTTCAAAGACAATAATTACGATAAATGGGTTCTAGCAAGAGATGGTGAAAAAGCATTATCCGATAAAGTCGAACCGTACATAAAACGTGATGCAAGTTTGCTTGAAGTCGGAGATATTCTTGTAGCAGACGGACATAAATTAGCGTTCCAAGTAATAAACCCATTTACTGGTAAACCTACTAGAGCAACATTAGTAGGTTTCTTAGATTGGAAATCAACAGCATTAGTCGGTTACGAAATTATGCTTGAAGAAAATACACAATGTATTGCTAGTGCGTTAAGAAATTCAATAATAAACTTGAAAATGATACCCAAAATTGTGTATCAAGATAATGGTAGGGCATTTAGAGCAAAATATTTTAATGATGATAAAGGCTGCTTGGTTGGCGGTGTTAAACGGGCACGCTTACGCTCTGGCCCTCTGCCGCCAATCCGCTTCACAGCACTGGGTTTTAACGGACTTTATTCAAAAATCGGAATAGAAACAGTTTTTGCTCGTCCATATAACGCAAGAGCCAAAGTTATTGAAAGATTTTTCAAAGAATTTCAAGAAGGTTTTGAAAAATTATTGTCAAGCTATATCGGTTCATCTATAAATAACAAACCTGCTTATATGATGCGGAACGAAAAACTTCACAAGCGGCTTGCCGGCAGAGTGCGAAGTGCTTTTGCGAAGCAAAACACGCAGACACGTTTAACGCCGGCAAACAAGCAGAATTGGCATTGTGATTATATTCCAACAATAAATGAAACAATAAAAATGATTGATATGTGGTTACAATTTAAGAACTCGCAACCTTGTCCTAATGTACCAAATAAAACAATCGCAGAAAAAATTGTAAAGGATTTGAAAAAGGAACCAAATTATTTTTATTAGAATATGTTGCAAAGCATTGTTCTAAAAAGACATATAGAAATTATAAAGCAACAATTACTTTTGATATTTTGCCTTGTATAACTAAATGCTCAATTTGTGTCTTTGATATTCAAAGTATTATATCTATTTATGAACTATTACTTGATAGAGGGTTTAAACCTTTAAGAATAAAAAACACAATGGCATTATTGAAGCAGATTTTAGTTTTTTGCAAGAAAAATGGTTATATAAATAATTTTGCAAATTTTCAAGTAAGAAGAATTACAAGCAGAAATGAATTTGATATTAACAGAATTATTTTCGAGGAATAATTATGTCAAAAATGAGATTATTTAAAGAAGCAGAAAGATTATACATAGAAGAAAAATTTACTCCAGATGAAATTGCAATGCAATTAGATATTTCGCGCAGGACAATTTTTTATTGGAAGAAAAAATATGAATGGGATAAACATTTGCATAAAAAATATAAATCGGAAGAACTTTTTAGCGTTGAATTATTGGAACTAACAAGAAGTTTTATGCGAAAATTATCAAATGACTTGGAAAATAAGAAAACTTCTTCACAAGCAGAATATTATGCTTTGACAAACTTAATAAAAAACATTCCAGAAGTTAATAAATATGAAAAAGCTGTTGCAAAATCTAATGCGGAAAAACAAAATTTTCATCAACCGTTAGATCCTAAATATGTTCGCAAAATTCAGAAAGAAATCTTAGGTTGGGAACCAGATTAAAAGCTCCAAAAACCAGTATTAACAGTAATTATTTTTTACATTAGTCTTGACAAAGGCTATTAAATCGTTTAAACTGTAAGTAATCATTCGGTAATGGCTACGGGTGGTCATAGGATTATTTCCTACAGAAACCGTAGAGGGACTATCGAATGATTTTTTATTTTCTTGTGCTTCAGAATACAAATCATAAATAGCAAATTCATCAATTATTGTATCTTTTGAATCTAATCTTTCTTTTACAGTAATCATTACAAGAAAGAGTAATCCACCTATTTTAAGTGGCACAGCAAAGCGATGGATAATTTGTAAATCATATAACATAGCTTTGTTAAGTTCTGGATGTTTTAAGATTGGAATTGCAGCATAAAAAATTAAATCCACGTTGGATACAATTTCTTTCTTTAAATAACTATATTTTCCATCTTTATCTTTGGTAAAAACTGTTGATATAATTTTGTTTAAATGCTTTTTAGATAATCCTGCAACTATTTTTGATTTGTTATTTTGCAAATAAATTTTATTTTCACCTTTTAAAACCGCATCGTGAATTTGTGACTTATTGATATATTTAGTTTTTGTTCCTTCAAACTTTAAATTTTTAATATCCAAAATTTCTATATTGCTTACATCAGAATTATTATAGTATGTTGCACTAACAACTTTTCCATCATTTCTAATCAGCTCAATAGGCTCTAAAATCAAATCTTTCATACACTTATTTTAGCATAAAATAAGCATTATATGGGGGTTAATTATTAAAATTTGATATCTATACAATTTATAGTATAATAAGGGGAGCTAAGAAGATAAGACAACATTTTAGGAATTAATAATGGAACATTTTGTTGTAACTGATAATTTAAAAATATCAATGATAATATTATATTTGTCAATTTTCTTTATAATTTTTTGTTCCAAGGTATTACAATATTTTTATAAAATAAATGTTGAAAACTTATTGGTAAGAATGCGTTCTTTTTTGTTTATTATAATATTTTTTACTATCGCATTTAGTTTCACAAAACTTATTGCAATAATATTCTTAGCCATAATTAGTTATCTTTGTCTAAAAGAATTTTTATCACTAATTCCAATTAGAAAAACAGACAGACCAGCTCTAGTATTTGCTTATTGGTCTATTCCTTTTCAATTCTATTTTGTATATATAAATTGGGGAACCATGTTTTACTTATTTATCCCTTTATACATGTTTATTATGATTTCAACAATGATGGTAATATCAAATAATACAAAAGGCTTTCTAAAAACACTAGCTGTTATTCAGTATGGAGTTATGACAACTGTGTACGCAATTGGTTATCTTGCCATGATTTCAATAATTCCATTTGACTATAATCTAAAAGGTGGAAGTTTAGGATTGTTATTTTACATTTTAGTTTTAGCGGTTTCAAATGACTTTTTCCAAATGTTATTTGGAAAGGTATTTGGAAAAAACAAAATAATGCATAATATTAGTCCAAATAAAACTTGGGAAGGATTATTTGGAGGGATTATTTGTTCTTCAATTCTTTCAGTGATAATGGGAATATTATTAACCCCAATGTCTATTGTTCAATCCTTGTTTGTAGGGGCAAGTTTATCTATATTTGGTTTTTTAGGTGATGTAACTATTTCTGCTATAAAGCGAGATATTGGAGTTAAAGACACTAGTTCATTAATTCCTGGTCATGGTGGGATTTTGGACAGATTTGATAGTTTGATTTATTTAGCACCTCTATTTTTTCATTACATAGCTTATATATGTAATGTTCAGATTGTGAGATTTTAATGAAGTTTTTATGTGATTTATTAAAATATTTATCATTTTTGATTTTAATTAAACCATTTATTTATTTAGTATTAGGTGTTAATATAAGTGGAATAAAAAATTTACCCAAATTAGATAATCAACCTGCAATATTAGTTGCAAATCACAATAGTCATATAGATACTTTAATTTTAATGAGTTTATTTACCTGTTCTCAAATTTTAAAAATCCATCCGTTAGCCGCGATAGATTATTTTTGTAAAAATAAAATTTTCGAATTTATTTTTAAAACGTTAATTGGAATTGTACCAATTAAAAGAAAGGTTACTAAATCTTCTGCTACAAATATGTACAGCGAAGTAAATAAAATATTACAAAAAAATGAAACTATAATTATCTATCCAGAAGGATCTAGAGGCAATAGTAGTGATATTCAAAGCTTTAAATCGGGAGTAGCACATATAGCACAAATGAATCCTAATGTGCCAGTAATACCAATATACATAAATGGACCAGACAGAATATTACCAAAAGGAACTTTGTTATGGATTCCATTTATTGCTAATGTGTATGTAGCAGAACCTATATATTATGACAACACTTCAACTAAAATGTTTACCGAAAAAATTAGAAGTATTGTTGAGCAATTAAAAGAAGAGCACAGAATTAAAGAAGAGTTATGAAAGGATTATTATGTTTTCAGTTTACCAATTAAAAACAGGATTTCAAAATTTATTAAGACCAATCACAAACTTTTTAGCAAAAATAAATGTTACAGCTAACATGGTTACTATTTTAGCTTTTATATTATCCTTAGTAATCGGCATTATAATATATTTATACTCAGACAAATGTAAATATATATTATGGATACTTCCAATATTTTTATTAGTTAGAATGGCATTAAATGCAATTGATGGAATGTTAGCAAGAGAGCATAATCAGAAAAGTAATTTAGGTGCTATATACAATGAACTTGGTGATATTTTATCAGATACAGTTATTTATGTTCCTTTTTTATATGTTCTAAATGCTAATATTTGGTTAAATTTCATCTTTGCAATTTTGGCAATAATAACAGAAACTGTTGGTATTATGGGGGTTCAAATTAATGCATCGAGAAGATATGATGGTCCAATGGGAAAAAGCGACAGAGCATTTTGGGTTTCAATATTAGCAATAGCAAGTATGTATGTGAATGTTTGTCATAAATGTTTATGTGCTATTTTATCAGCAATGATATTTTTCTTATGCATAACAATTATCAATAGAATTGTTGGAGCATTAAAAGAAGCTAAGTAGTTTAATATAATGGCTAGTAATATTTTAAAAAATATAAATTTTAGTAGATTATTAATTGGGCAAATCCTTGCCCACTTTTCTGATTCTATAATCCAAATTGCATTAATTTTTTGGCTAATAGAGAATTATTCCAACGCTGGGAAATTAGTCGTAATTATATTTTTCTTTTTTTTATTACCACAATTTATAGTAACCCCATTTATTAGTAATTTTGCAGATAAATATAACAGAAAAACTATCCTAATTACAAGTAATGTTTTTCGAGCAATAATTATCTTGGCTGTTGTTACTTTTTTAAAATTTAGTATATTCTCATTAGAAGCTTCTTTTTCTTGTTTGATTGTATTTGCATTTCTATTGGGTACAGGTTACTCATTTTTTTATTCTGCAAAGATTCCTGCAATAACAAATGTCGTACTCTCTAATGATTTGAAATTAGCAAATTCAATAAATTCTGGTTGTATAAATTTTATAAATATTTTTGGAGCAGCTATTTCTGGACTAACAATTCAATATGTAGGAACAACAAAAATTTTGTTATTATCTGCAATTATATATTTATTAGCTTCTGGACTATTTGCCTTGATAAGACTTACTATTCCACAAAATTTCAATCTTGCAGAAACATTATTTATTTTTGAAACTTATAAATCTTTTTGTTATGTTTTTAGACATAAAGTAATTCTACATTTTATTTTGTTATCTATTTTTATATCATTAATTGCTAGCGTATTTATTAATGCTTTAAATATATTAGTAATCGATTATCTTAATCTTGGAATTTCAGGTGTTACTATGATTAGAGTAATGCACGGATGGGGAATTTTATTGGGGATGGCTTTTTCTTATTCAATTATAAATAAATTTAAGCTATCATCTTTTGGAATACTTGCATTTGGATTATTGTATTTAAGCCTTGCAGGGTTCTATTTATGTAATAATTTACTATCTATTTCTCTTATCTTGTTACCAATAGGGATTGCAAGTGTTATGGTTTATATAATGATAGATACTGGTTTGCAAAAAACAACTCCAGATAAATTAAGAGGTAAAGTATTTGGAATTCAATTAGCTTTAAATACTCTTGCATTTCTATTAGGAATGGTATTTATTTTGAAATTTGTGATAACCCCAATGATAATCATTCAGTTAACAAGTATAATTACAGGAATAATATTTGTAGCATTATGTTTATTAAAGTTAAATAAACGCAGGAGTACAAATGGATAAAATATTTGTATCAAATCTGTCCTTACATATTGGTTTCTATTTTATATTATTTCATCTTATACTAACTATCATTGGTTATATAGCAAATATTAGGTTTAAGAACAGTGCATCATTATCATTTTTAAAAAGAATGAAAACCTTGTGGGTATTAATTTTATTCTTCGCAGTTGGTTTGTTTTTTTATAAAATTGTTGCTTTACTATTTATAGGTATATTATCTTTTTTGTGTTTAAAAGAGTATTACAAATTAATGCAAGTCGCTGATGAAAATTTTAAATGTAGTAAAATTATTTACCCTTTGATAATTACTCAATGTATATTTTTATATATGCAAAAGCTTGAGAATTTTTATATATTTTTACCAATAAGTTTAGTAATTATCCCACTTATTCACCTACTTATAAAAGATAAATATTTTATAAAAAATTCTATCAAAGAGTGTATTGGAATTATTTTAATACCATATTTATGTGGATATTTATATGCTTTATTAACTATAACTAGAATGGATGGTTTAGCAATTGTATTATTTATACTAATAACAACCCTTATGACAGATTTTGCACAAGCAATTTTTGGATTTTTATTTGGAAAACATAAAATCACTCCAACAATTAGTCCAAATAAGACTATTGAAGGATTTTTTGGGGGTATATTATGTTCAATATTATTAACCATATGGATAGGTGAATTTGTATTTCCAGAATATAATTTTATAAAATTACTACTTTTAGGAGGTTTAATAGGAATAATTGGATTTTGTGGTGATATAACTTTTTCAGCAATAAAACGTTATGCAAAGGTAAAAGACAGCAGTAATTTATTACCGGGGCATGGTGGATTAATAGATAGATTTGACAGTACATTATACACAGTAACGTTAGTTTACTTATATTTAATATTGATGTAGAATATAGAATATAACCAAAAGAAATTGGAATATGGAAGAAAGAGTATATACAGAAAATTATTTTACGACATCTGATGGTGTTGAGTTATATTATAAACATTGGGCAGCATCTGTTGAAAATACAAATAAAGCTATTGTTCTATTTCATAGAGGACACGAACACTCTGGTCGAGTTGCACACATTGTAAACGAACTAAACATGCCAGAGGTTTCGATGTTTGCTTGGGATGCTAGAGGACATGGTATGTCACCTGGGAAACGAGGCTATAGCCCAAGTATGGGGAGAACGATACAAGATGTGGAGGAATTTATCAGGCATATTTCTTCTACTTATAACATTCCAATGGAAAATATTATTGTAATTGCGCAAAGTGTTGGAGCAGTATCTGCAATTAGCTGGGTACACGATTATGCACCCCAAATTCGAGGTTTGGTAGTTGCCTCACCTGCTTTTGATGTTAAATTGTATGTGCCATTTGCAAAACAATTGATTGGTGTAGCTCAAAAAATTACAGGCTCATTTTTTGTAAATTCTTACGTTAAGGCAAAATTTTTAACTCATGATGAAGAAAGAATGAAATCTTATGATAATGATAAGTTAATATCTCGAGCAATTGCAGCAAATATATTACTAGATTTGTATGAAGTTTCAAAAAGAGTAGTAAATGATGCTCATACGATTAAAACACCTACATTATTATTGATTTCAGCTAATGATTTTGTAGTAAACAGAAAACCTCAACTAGATTTTTACAATAAACTAGGATCTTGTATAAAAGAAAAACACATATTGGATGGATTTTATCATGATACATTAGGGGAAAAAGATCGAGCTATCGCTCTTGATAAAGTTAAGTCTTTTATAGAAAAACTATATTCTATGCCTTTATATAAACATGATTACACAAATGAAGACATATGGAGTGTTGGTGCTGATACTCTTAGAGATCTAAATGCTAAACCATCTTGTAAGATTAAAGATACTTGTTTTAAAATAACAAAAATATTATTGAATACAATTGGAAAAATTTCTGATGGTATAAGAATTGGTGTGGAAACAGGTTTTGATTCAGGTAGTAGTCTAGACTATATTTATTGCAATAAACCAGCTGGTAAATGTTGTTTAGGAAAATTGTTTGATAAGATTTATCTAAACAGTACAGGCTGGGTCGGAATACGAGCTAGAAAAGTAAATATAGAAAAGGTAATAAAAGAAACAATAAATAAACTTAATAATGAAGGTAAAGCTGTTAAAATAGCAGATATTGCAGCAGGACATGGTAGATATATTTTAGATGCAATTGGTGAAGCTAAAGATGTAGAAACAATATTATTAAGAGATTACAGTGATATTAATGTTGAAAAAGGTACTGAATTAATAAAAAATAGAGGTTTAGAAGATAAAGCTTCTTTTGAAAAAGGTAACGCATTTAGCGTTGAAGAATTATCTTCATTAAAAATAAAACCAACATTAGCAATTGTCTCTGGCTTATATGAATTATTCCCAGAAAATGATAAGATTAAAAATTCATTAAAAGGATTATCTAATGCCTTAGATAGTGGAAGCTATTTGATATATACAAATCAGCCTTGGCATCCTCAATTAGAGTTTATAGCTAGAGTTTTAGATAGTCACAGACAAGGACAGGCTTGGGCTATGCGTTGTCGTTCGCAAGGTGAACTGGATGCATTAGTTAGAGATGCTGGATTTGAAAAAGTTTTGCAATTAAATGATGAAAGTGCAATATTTAGTGTTACACTTGCAAGAAAGATTTAGTATGGCAGAACAAAATATTGAAAAGGTATTAAACGATAAGATTGCAGGTACAGTAATTGTATCTGCGCTTAAAATATGGTCAAAAATAGAGTTTATATCAATTGTGACATTAATTATTCAATTTTTAATGCTATTTCACTTAAAATCATTATGTATTTATTCAAAGACAGTTTCAATCCTTGGGTTAGTATTATTTTTTGTTATTCAATATTATGTAGTAAGATTGTATTTTGATAAATTATTATTTGAAAATATTTATAAATTTGAAAATATTGAAAATGACTCAAAAAAGTTTGACATAATAATGTCATTTTTCTTTAAAAAGAATGCGCAAATTCGAACAATGAAATCTCGTTGGCTAGGAACAATAAGATTACTTAAAACTACAATTATAATGTTGTTATTGCAAATATTAACGATGTTTTTGATGTTTATATTCATTAACTTTAATACTAAATTATAAAAAAATATACTTTTGCTAATCTATTAATAATTAAAGATATATAAATTAATTATTTATAAAATTTTACATCTTCATCTCATAGTTGATTTAATCTTGTTCTATGTGTTTAATTATAAAGAATAAACTTCTAAATAAAGGAATTTTATTAAATTAATATTACTTTATGTAATAGTTTTTTAGTAATTTTAACTCTGAGGCTGAGCAATAAGTATCTTGGTTTAGGTTTGCACGTTCAAAACATTGATTTGTTACACCACGTTTCTTCAAAATTTCTGGCATACCGTCTTGAGTATAAACCGGTTCTACAATTCCATCAATTCGTCTTAAATCTTGTAATTGTTCTATTGTTAAAGTTTCAGCTTCATCATAATTTAGCCTTGGAGCTTCAGCTTCGGCTATTAGCTTATAAATATGTACTAAGTCATTCTTTGACAATCCTTGTTTACAATAAAAGCTATAAAAACCGGATTCTGCGGCAAATGCTGCTACATAGAATTTCTTTTTTTCTCCTCTGGTCCAAAATGGGATTCCATTCTTTAAATAAGTAGTCTTATTAACTTTGTATTTGTTGTAATTACCTGAAATATCAACTATTCCATTAGTTAGAATTGGCCCGTTAAAAACTTGTGCTTTTCTTGCAGTTACAATTCGTTTATTATCAATATGGAATGAAATTTCCATCATTCCGTCCATTGCGCGAACAGAATAGTTATCAACCATCAACGGAAAATTAAAACCTGCCTTTTGGGCACCGCAACTAATGTCATCGCCACATTCAATCCAAGGATTTTGCATTGCAAATGTACTCAAACAAACAGTAAAAAATATTGCAAAAACAAACAAATATATATTTTTCATATTAACCTCTCGCATTTATTATAGCATTTTATATTTATGGTTAATATTTTTTATTAAAACTATTTAATATTTATAGCTAAATAAATATTGCATATACAAAATAAAATAAAAGCAATAATGCTTATTACACAAAAACGTCTTCTGTAATCGAAAACAGCTCCTATTACTGCAGGGATAGCAAATATCGTTGCCAAACTAACTATTCCGGCAATCAAGTCATTAAAATCATCTTGTTTTGCAACCATTCCATGCCAAAATGCCGGGTGTTTTTGTATAGAATTTGCAAACCAATACGGTATCATTGCATTTAAGAACAATAGAGCATATGTAATTTTTACTAATATTGAAATAGAATTTGTCCTTAATTTACTATTGCAAAAAGGACAAATTCTATCGTTTACACTAATTAATTCCTTACAATATGGGCATTGTATTTCCAAGCTCTCGCCGCAATGACTACATTTTTTATCATCTTCTGATATATTATTACAATAAGGACATTTAATCATTCTATGCACCGCATCCTTTGGTACATTCACTTGCCATAAACATAATGACAATCACTAATGCTAATAGTATTAATAACAGTATGCTTCCCAAATAAACGCCAAAAAGTATTAAACCCAACTTCCTGTCATATTTTTCCAACTCTACACCATTAGCATCTTTGTAATTTCCAAAGCATATTGATATAAAATCAATCAAACTCCAAATGCCACAACCTCCAAGAGTCAGTGCTTGAATAACTCCAATTGCGTAATATCCTGTGTAGAATCTATGTACACCATACGATCCTAAAAACCAGCTTAAAAGGAGTGTATCAAGGAATTTTTTTGGTTTTCTTGTACTTTCATCCAGCCATTTTTTACAATGTTTACAACGAGTAGCTTCAACATTAATCTCATTATGGCAGAACGGGCATAATTTTACATTATCCATATTAACCTCTAATAATTAGCGGTACAACTCGTAATAAAGTAAATACTATTGTTATTGTAAGAACTATCCAGCCAAATTTTGGAGTATAACCTTCAAGTTCCATTCCATTAGCATCTTTATAATTATTAATACAAATCATAATCAAATCAATAAGTGCCCAAATACCACAACCGCCAAGAGTCAATAATTGTGCAATACCTATGCCTTTATACCCTGTATAAAATCTGTGTATACCAAGGCACCCTAAAAAATAACATAATAGACCTGTTGCTAAAAACGATTTTCTTTCCATAAAATTCTCTCTTTCATATATTATAACTAAATATTACAACTTGTCCAGTGTATCATACATACTATGTATTTACATCATCTGTTCAACGTACATATATCATGCCTATTTATTTTTGCAGATTTTGTATAATTCATTTATCCATATATAAACCAATAGTGGCGCAACTATATATATTCTTGGGTTATAATTCCATGCGGATATAAAATCTAATTTACATAAAGAATAAAAAGCTCTTGTTATGCCACAGCCCCAGCAATCAACATGAAAAATAAGTTTCCATAAACAAATTGTTTCGGGATGGTAATTTATAAGACAATGCGCCACTATAAATGCAAATATAGGTGCAAACAAGATTATTAAAAATTTAATATTACTGAGAATTTTAAATTTCATATTTAGCTTTCTTTATGTAGAGATTATATAATAAAAATATAAAATTTTGAGTTACTTATTATATATTAAACATCAAAAGTCTTCACTTTTTAATCCAAGACATTGCATTAATAAAACCGTTATTGATATTAATAAATCCAAGACTTTTATAATATTTTTCCAAATATGATATCAAAGCCTTTCCTGAATGTTTATAATATTTTTTTCCAAAATCTTTTTTTGAATTAAACTTTGATTCTATATAATTTAAATATGCAGATTCGTTGCTATAATCTGTCAGAGCAGCTAAAGTTAATATTTTTTAGGGTTCTAATTTATCTAAATTATTATCCTGAGTTGTTATGGCTAAAGTTCTGACTATATAGTTTGAATCTGACGTGAAATAAAACATATAGGCAATTGAATCTAAATAAGTTACTTCTCCCCATAAATGTTTATCATAAATTTCCTCAAAAACAGCAGTATCGTCTTTATCACAATTAAACAATTCTACAACTGAGTCTTTTACATTTGCTTTTGGTGATATTTGTTTAATTGTAACCGTATCAAGATACTTTGCTTTAAAACTTGGGTATTGAAGTTGAGAAATATCCATAATTAATGAAAATTCAAAAAAAATTTTTTGCGAATTTGCTAACAAAATTATATCTACTCATTTTTTAAAAGTATTATTATATAAGGGTTTGAATAATGTTATGTAACAAATTGTAACAAAACTATCCAAAAGATTAAAGTTTTCAAAAAATATGCCGTAAACCATGGTGCAAAAGGGACAACAAAAAGGAACGCAAAAATGGGATTGTCAGCGACACAAGCCAGATTATTAACGATTACGGCAAGACAACATGACGTTGAATACCAAGCACAAGCTATTCAGAACGCCAAGTTAGTCTTAGCAACGCAATCTGACGATGCTTATAAAGAATATCTTGAAGCTCTTGAATCTACTACGCTTACGATTTCAGCTTTTGATGCGGTAAACGGCTCTTCATTAGTAACCGGTACGTTCAATAATATTTTCTCAAGCAATAGAGTAACACCGTCAAATGGAACAAGTTATGTATTAAGAAACAAATATGGCGCAGCCGTTGTCGAAGATGATGTTGCAGAGAAATATTATGCTTTTAGAGAGAATAGCTCTATGCCAAAAACGGCATATGGATTTGCTGTGTATATGTTGTTGAACGGTCAGGATGCAGCTGCTTATGGAACTATTATGAATGGATTAGCAGATGCGAATGACCCTCAATTACAAAATTTACATGATCAAATCTTTGCATTAGTGGATGTACACTCTCCAATTAGTACGATATATAGTATTGGCAACTCTATACCTGAAGATAAGCGAGAACAATATCAGGCGTTACTACGGGCATACGAAGCACAAGCCTTCAACAGACATAGTGATGCTATTGCCGCAGGTTGCGGGATAGACAACTTTGACAGAAGTCAATTTGATTACTATGTACAAATATATAATGCTATACAATGTTGCGGCGGAGAATGTGTTCCGATAAGCGACTTTAACGGAGTTGTCGGCGTTGGAGATGCATCTAACAATGAAGAATGGTTAAGAACAATGCTTCAATGCGGACAATTATCAATTTCTCAGTTGCATTACAACAATAATACTTATGAATATACAATGAATGCAGTTGATATAAGTGCCGATTCCGGTTTGGCTTATACAACAACTACGCAAATCGACAAGACTGCTCTTGCTCGTGCAGAAGCCGAATATGAGCACAAAATGAAGTTAATCGACAGAAAAGATAAAAAATTCGATATGGACTTAGCAAAACTTGATACAGAAAGGAACGCTTTAAAAACACAATTCGAAAGTTTAAAGAAAGTATGTGAAGCTAACGTAGAAAGAACTTTCGGTATCTTCTCATAATAATGTGTGAATATGTATTTGTATAGCAAAATTGTTTAATTATAACAAACAATCTGCTTAAATATATTTTCTCTGATTTTCATAAATATTAATCCCTTTTCCCTTTTCCGCTTGAGTTAATACGCTCAAGCTTTTTTTTTCGGAAATTTATAAGAGAATAAAATCATTTATTAAGCAAAAAAGTTTTTAAATTTTCCCTTAAAATGCTTGTCTGTTCGGAAGTTTTTAAATTTTTAACAGAAATAGTATTTGCAGTAATTTCATCTTCTCCCAAAATTAGTGCAAAATCAGCAATTCTTGAGGCTTTTTCTAACTGTTTAACAAATTTTTTATTAGCCAAATCAAATTCACAAGATATTTCATTTTGACGTAAAAATTCGGCCAATTTGAGAGCTTCCGTTGAATTATTTGAAACAATATATGCACGAATTTTGTTTGCGTTTTTCTCACCTAACAAGGAAGCTAATCTTTCCATACCCATTGCAAAACCTATTGCCGGAGTATCCTCTCCTCCTAAGTTTTTTACCAAACTGTCATATCTTCCGCCCCCGCATACAGCGTTTTGCGAACCAAGATTATTTGAGGTTATCTCAAAAACAGTTCTGTTATAATAGTCCAAGCCCCTTACCAAAAGTTTATTAACAGAATACTTAATACCTAAAATGTTCAAATATTTCTTTAAATCTTCAAAATGTTCTGAGCAATCTTTACATATAAAATCTGACTGAATTACTGCTTGAATTTCCGGTCTTGCGTATATTGCTTTACATTCTTCAGATTTGCAATCCAAAAGTCTTAACGGATTTTTTTCATATCTTGATTGACAATCAGGACACAATTCAGAAAAATGCGGTTTTAAAACTTCTTTTAATTTCATTTTAAAAACTTCTCTGCATTCAGGACATCCCAAAGAGTTTAACTCTACTGATAAATCATTTAGCCCCATGGCTTTTAAATAATTAACCGCCATTAGTATAACTTCTGCATCAGCAGTGGGTTCTTTTATCCCGAAAACTTCAACTCCTACTTGATGAAATTGCCTTTGTCTACCTGCTTGCGGACGCTCATATCTGAACATAGGACCTTTATACCAAAGTTTTACAGGTGCAGAAAGTCTGTGCATACCATTTTCAATAAAAGAACGAACGACTCCTGCGGTATTCTCCGGTCTCAACGTCAATGAACGCTCACTCTTTTCAAAGGTATACATCTCTTTATTAACGATATCAGTAGTATCCCCAACCCCTCTTGCAAACAATTCTGTTGCTTCAAAAATCGGTGTGCGAATTTCATTAGCACCATATTTTGTAAATACATTTTTTGCAGTCTCTTCCATAAAATGCCATATCGGCATTTCTTGCGGAAGTATATCCTTTGTTCCTTTTTGAACTTTAATTATTGCCATATTTTTAATTCCTTTATATAATTCTACTATAAAAATACAAATAAGGAATTTAATTTTGAATATAAAAGTTACCAAAATGCAAGGTTGCGGAAATGATTTTGTAGTTCTTGATTATGATGAATATAAAAAACTTGATTTGCCACTTTCGGATGTAGCACGTAAACTCTGCAACAGGAATTTTGGCATTGGCGGTGATGGTTTGATTATACCGTATACTGATGTGGAGACAGCCGATATTGCTTGGTTGTTTTGTAATTCAGACGGGACAACCGCTCAAATGTGCGGTAACGGAATGAGATGTTTTGCAAAATATGTTTATGATAACGGTTTGGTAGATAAAAAAGAGTTTAGTGTTAAGACTCTTGCAGGAACTATTATCCCAAAAATTAATGACGACGGTTCAATAACCGTTAATATGTCTAAACCCATATTGAAGCCTGAACAAATCCCGTTTTTGCCATATGACAATTTAAACTATAAAATCTCTGTCTTGGATAAAATTTTTCAAGGAAGTGCTGTTTCAATGGGAAATCCGCATTTTGTAATCTATGTAGATTCTGATGAAGATATTCTTGAACTTGCAAAAAAATACGGAAGCATAATCGAAACTATGACTGAATTTCCTGAAAAGACAAATGTTGAGTTTGTTAAGATTAAATCTATGAATAAAATCGAAATGTGCGTTTGGGAACGTGGATGCGGAATTACACTTGCATGCGGCACCGGTGCTTGTGCCTCTGTTGTTATAGGTGTTTTGAATAAATATATAGAAAATTCGGTTGATGTAGTTCTTTTAGGCGGAGCAGTCCGTATTGATTGGAAAGGTTCAAGCGAGAATACTGACAAAGATGTATATCTAACAGGACCTGCCAACTACGTATTTAATGCCGAAATAAACATTTAAAATTATTCGTTTTTCGATATGACTTTTGAAATCGCATCTATAATTCGTGTAACTTTTATGATTTTAATTCCGTCAATATCTGTATCATAATCGTTTGCTTCCGGAATAATAATTTGTTTAAAACCTAACTTTTGAGCTTCATTAATTCTTTTGTCAATGTGATTAACAGCTCTTATTTCCCCTGATAATCCGATTTCCCCAACAATAGCGGTTTGTGAGTTTAATATAACATCTCTAACACAAGTTATTATTGCAAGTGCAATCCCCAAATCCGCAGCAGGCTCATCAACATCAATTCCACCGATTACATTGACATATACATCCTGCTTAGAAAGGTTTAATCCGATACGTTTTTCGAGAACTGCCAATATTTGCAAGACTCTGCTTATATCCACTCCGTTGGCTATTCTTCTTGGAGTCGGATATGGGGTAGTTCCGACAAGGGCTTGGATTTCCAACAAAAGCGGTCTTGTACCCTCATTTGTTACTATAATTGTACTTCCAGGAGTTTGTGCTTGATTATAATTCAAAAAAACTTCGCTTGGATTAATAACTTCTCGTAAACCATTTGAATTCATTTCAAAAATACCGACTTCCGAAGTGTTGCCAAATCTGTTTTTTACTGAGCGAAGTATCCGATAGGTCTTATATTTATCTCCCTCAAAATGAATAACTGTATCAACCATATGTTCCAAAACTTTAGGACCGGCAATATTTCCATCTTTAGTAACATGTCCAATTATTATGATTGATACATTATTTCCTTTTGCAAGACTCATCAGGGAATTTGTGCACTCTCTGATTTGTGAAACACTACCTGCCGAACTTTGTATTACAGAAGTGTATATTGCCTGTATACTGTCAATAATAACCAGATCAGGTGCCATATCTAAAAGGTGTTTTTTTATTAATTCGAAATTGGTTTGAGGATAGATAAATAAGTTGTCGGATTTGACCCCAAGTCTTTCCGCTCTTAATTTAATTTGCCCTGCCGATTCTTCAGCAGATACGTATAAAACCTTTTTTCCTTTTTGTGCCAGCTTCCCGCAAGTTTGTAAAAGTATTGTTGATTTTCCTATTCCGGGGTCCCCGGCAAGCAAAGTCAATGAGCCTTGAACAATTCCTCCGCCAAGAACTCTGTCAAATTCAGAAATTTCAGTAGATGTTCTTAATTCACTATTAATTTGTATTTCTGACAATTTTGCAGGAGGCGGATAAATATCTTCTATAACAGGTAAGTCTTCTTGCCTTAAAGAATTTTCCTTTTCTTCAACAAAAGTCGACCAACTACCGCACTCAGGACATCTGCCCAAGTAACCTGCAGTTTCATATCCACAATTTTGACAAACATATTTTGACTTAACTCTTGCCATAAAACTAATTCATTGGAATAACTAATTTTTGACCGATTGAAAGTGCATTAGGATTTTCCATCATGTTTGCTTCTTGGATTGCTTTAACTTTTGCTAAATCAAACGAACCGTAAAATCTTATAACTATACTTTCAAGTGTGTCGCCATCTTGAACAGTATAGCTTTCATTTGTAACGTTCATAGTAACATCCTTTGCAGCAGTACTATCTGCAGGTACAAAAGAAAATTTACCTGATTTCTCAACATTTGCTTTTTTTACAGGCACTACATCAGCTTCTTTTGGGGTAGAAATATTTATAAGTAAACTTAAAATTGTAGTAATGAGCAATGTAATAATAGCACCAACTACCAAGCCTGTTACAAAGTATACTTGAGGTGCTTTTTCATTCTTTTGAGGTTTTACTCCGAATGACTGCCACAAAACATCCAGTTCATGCGTTTTGTTTTGCGTTTTGTAAAAAGTTTCATCTTGATGACGTTTGTTGTAACGATCCAATGCCTCCATCATTGCAACTTTTTCTCTTGTGATATTTGATCTTCTTAGTGTGGTACTTTTCATATGTCCTCTTTTTTTGATGATATACTACCCCTATCATCTTATACAAAATCTATCACAAACGGTCTATTATCGCAAACTGAGTATTGAAATTATATGTAAAATGTTATAAACAGCTGTAAAATTAATGTTTTACGGGTTCATATTTCTTTACAATTTCAGTGTATAAGTTGCATATTGTCATCAAATTTAATTGACCATGTAAAATTATGTTACATTTTTCATAAGAAACAGCAAAAGAAATATTTTAGAGGTTATATTCTATCGAGAAAAATAAAATCAGGAGGAATTATGTACGTTTTACCAATCAACAGTTATTTAAACAGAAATAATTACTACAATAATCAACAAAATTTATCATCGCGTCCTAATTTTCAAGCTAAATCATTTCAGCATGCCTGTGCTTCTTACAAAAACAAACTCATGGATATAGCTGTAACTGCTGAAAATATAGAACCTGAGACATTGGGTAAAGTAAAAAATATTATCGCTTCTGTTACAAGAAACCCAAAATATCTGGATAAGATTAACTCATTTAATACTGATGATATAAAACGAATTTTTAATTATATATTATATTCCCCTGATGACAGTAAATCTGTAATAAAGAAAATTTATAGTGATATTGAAGCATCAGATAACA
Organism: bacterium; assembly: GCA_024408855.1. Lineage (GTDB taxonomy): Bacteria > Cyanobacteriota > Vampirovibrionia > Gastranaerophilales > Gastranaerophilaceae > CAG-196. The sequence goes on from JAKSUQ010000021.1 coordinate 18,431, forward strand.
TGTTACGTGTTAAGTCGCATAAATTCCTTGAAGATAATTCTTTAGCTTTTGCAATTCATGATGAAATTGATTTATTCAATTCAAAAACCTTTAAGGCTACATTAGATAAGTTCTACACAGAAATGATACATTCAGATGAATATTTGCACGAAACAAAGGGGCAAGCAGGAGTAGCCTTAATTGATATGCTTATATTTGTATCCAGGTATGAGCCGGAACTATGGAAAGATAAAGATTTTCAAAAAAATATACCGCACTTATTTGACGCTTCTAATACGGAAGATGCAAAAATAAAAGGCATGATACTTGATACAATGATTGAACTTAAAAATCACACTCCAGAAATCTGGGATAATCCTAATTTCAAAAAAAGTTTGAGTGATTTTGTCAAGACAAAAACAAAAAAAATGGCAATGAGCAGAATTAATATTTTAAAAATGTTTGAATATTTTTTGAAGCAGAACGAAGCAAATTGGAATGATTCAAATTTTCAAGCAAAAATCCCTGATATGATATTAAATCCAACGTCATATATTAGATAAGTTTTAGTTGTTATAATTTATAATTCTGTCAAGACAAGCATTTTGAGAATATTGCCATTCTCTGAAAGATATTCTGAACACTTTCATTCCTGTACGTTCAAGTATTACTTGTTTTTTCATTGCTGAAATTTTCTCCGGTGATTTGTCCTCTGTACCATCGCATTCCACAATATATTTGTTATCTACAAGTATATCTGCACTCAAACCTGCAATATCAACTCCGCAAACGGCTTCGTGCCCGAGTTCTCTAAATGCAGAAGCGACCTCTTTTTCAAAAGAATTTTTATAAATATTTTCATCAAATTCGTCCGAGTTTGCTAAAGAATATCGATTTTCATATTCTTCAATAAATCCAAAATAACTTCTCAATATTCCTTCCGGCAATTCTCTCGGGTTTTTGGATATAAAGTTTATGGTTTTATATCTTGCTCTTGTTATAGCGACATTAAATAAATTAGGTTTTTGAAGAAACACAAGACTTTGCGGGAAACTATTATTTGCATAAGCCCAAGATATAAGCATAATATCTCTTTCGTCGCCTTGGAACGTGTGAGCTGTACCTATTTCAATTTGATGTTTTTCCATCATATGCTCTGATAAAACTTTTGAAACTGAAATTTTGAGTTGTTCAACCTGTGCTCTAAATGGTGATATTATACCGATACTTATCGGATTTTCGGGATTCTTTCTTTCATCCTCAATAATAATCTCGTGTAGTTTATTGACAAGAGCTTCTATTTCAGGCAGATTTCTCGTTGCGTCAGCATCTACCTTGCCATCAGGAACGACAATTGCTTCTAATGCTTTTACCGAATTATCATTTCTCTTCATAACACGAATTCGATTTCCGTAAAATTCTTTGTTTGAATAGTTTATAATAGGCGGTAAACTTCTGAAATGTTCATCCAACAATACGGGATGCATTGAGTAGTAATTTGCCAAGTCAAACATTGAATTTGTACGAAATCTCCACATCAACTGGTATCTGTCATTAATTCCGTATTGCGACATAAATGACTGTTCTTTTGCCTTTTCCAAGAATGAAAGATGTGGTAGCTGTTTATCATCACCGACAACAACTGCTTTTTTTGCTCTGTACAAAATTGGGAAACAACTTGCTATATCACATTGAGATGCTTCGTCAATAATAACAACGTCGAACAGGCCCGGTTTCATAGGCAATGAGCCTGAAACTGCATAAGTGGTAACGCACCAACATGGAAATGCCTCAAGCAATGGTTTGAAATCTTCTGTTTCCAAAAGTCTGTTTTGAAGATTTTGACGCCTTTCGACCAGAGATTTTGAATGTACAAATAATCTTTGACGCTTAACAGGATCACTCATCAAACCTTTCAAAGCATTTCTTCTTTTTGATTTTAAAATATCAATTGCAAGTTTTTTCTGTTTTTTTCTCATTGTGCGTAATTGCTCTGATATAACGTGAATATTACCGAGCGTTTGAATTTTAGACTCTATCATCCTTTGATTACAAACGAGTTTTGCATATTCAAGTTCTGATGATAATATCATAAGATTTTCATTATTAACGTCAAAACTTGAAAGTTTGAGTATTTTTTTCAATTTGCCAATAGATGAAGAATTTTTTATATTAGCCCAAAATCCGGCTTTTTCCATGTTTTGAGTCAAGGTTTGGATTATTTCCCCTATGGATGTAATTTCATCAGATTTTAATACAGATTTTATAAATATTGATTCTTGCGGTTTTTGGAGTTTAATTTCTTCATCAGCTTCCGTCCATTTTCTTTCAAGGTTAACGATTGTTTCTGCTTTATCTTCCAGCTCTTTAATCGATTTCAGCAGTTGCTCCATATCCGGAACATCACAAAAGATAGTACTTTCTGCTTCATTATCCAAATCAACTTTATTGGAGAGCAAGTCTTGCAGTTGTAAGCTTAATTCTTTTTGATAATTCAAACGACCGGCTCTGAGAGCTAAAAAGGGTGCTCCTAATGAATTTAGACGTTCAGCTACAACATCAACAGCCTTATCCATTCTGGAAGCTACCAAAACAGTTTTCCCGTTGGCAATAAGGTGTGCTACGAGATTAACTATCGTTTGAGATTTTCCTGTTCCCGGCGGTCCAAAAACTGATACAAGTTTGGCGTTTTCCACATTTTTAACTACATTAAACTGTGCATCTGATAATGAAAGAGGTGTTACAGGGAAAAAATCTGCCAAAGATTTTTGCTGACTGTCTGTAGGCTTAGACTTTGTATATTCTTCGTTAATAATATTTAAAACAGTTTCTCTGTACACTCCGCTTGGTTTTTCTGCAATTTGAGTTAATTCATGCAGTACCCCTGCTGTTACAGAAGGTCTTTTAGTTAAAATAATTGCACATTGATTTGTCAAATGTATTTTGTCATAGGTTACAACGAATTTTTTTGTGTTTCCTTCATCTTCTTCAATTATTTCATCAACATTGTCCGCATTAATTTTTTCGTTGTAAAAATCTTTCGTAATATTATCTTCTTTGACATCCATTTTGTGGTCCAAAGAGATTTCAATATCCGGAACAAGTGATTTTAGTGTGGTTAGGAAAATGTCCATTTTTTCTTTTGTAATCGGAACGGTCGGTACGACGTCAAGCAAACCTTCTAAAAATTGTTCGGTTTCGTCCTCATCATCAGATTTTTTCATAAGTGCGGTCAGAGCACCGGTATTTAGTGAAACAAATTCGTCTGTCAGAATACAGTTAATATTCACTCCGTTACGTTCGAGTCTGCACGGTGAGTACAGAAGAGGTGTTAGAAATTCATTTCTTTTGCCGGATTTTGTTTTCCCTGCCAAAAACAGATAACCGTATATCAGGTATTTATCCTTTTGGCTTGTTTCGGATTGAATCATAAGCTCCGTTAATTTAGGGTCTGAACCTTCAAGTTTAAGGTATTCAAGCCCTTGAGTAAAAAGAGTATCTTCTTCGTCAAGAAAAATCCATTTGTTATCCTTGTCAGCTTTCAAATTTCTAAAAGTCGAACTTTTAACTTCTTCTCTTACGCAATCATGAAGATATTGACTCAAACTTTTTATAAAACTGTTATTAAATGCAGAATTTATTGCTCTCGTTGCTTCCTGTAACATATTCTTTCTCCGTACTTATATGACTGTATTGATTATAGCATAATTTAACACTTTTTATACCTTTTTTTATATGAAATATTATGATAATATAATTTTATGAAAATGAGAGTTTTATTTTTAGCATTTTTGTTAACAATAGCAAGTGCCTATGCTGATATCGGTCAGGCTGAGATAAAAAATCAGCCAGCTGAAAATCCGCTTGTTACCGTACAAAATATTGATTATGAAATTTGTACAAAATTGTATAAAGGTGCAGATGCGGAAAAGCTTTTTTATATGACGCTTTGTGCAATTATTTCAAATCGTTTTAGTATAGACGAAATTCAAACCGCAAACGGATATGTCATATTTACGGCAGCTCACCGCAAATATTTGGCAACAGTTGCCGGTGTTGATAAAAATAATGCCGTTTTGAAAATAACTCCTTGCAACAATGTATATTATTTTCAACCCGGAATAGTTACAAATATGTTCAAATATATAGATTTAAATATCAACAACAGTTTTAAATCATAACTTTTTAAGAAAGGTGATTGAATGAAAAAAATAGTAATATTATTGTTATCTGCCTTATTGTTGACAGGATGTACCACCCAAAATAAAAATTCAGAAATTACATTTTGGACTTTACAAATGGGTGATTTTACTGGATATATAAACAAAATAATCAATGAATACGAACAAGAACATCCGAATGTAAAAATAAAATGGGTTGATGTACCTTTTTCAGAGGGGGAAAAACGAACATTAGCAGCAGTTATGACAGATGTTCCTCCAGATTTGATAAATCTTAATCCTGATTTTTCGGCATTATTGGCACAAAAAGGAACTCTATGGAAAATCGATGAAGAAAAACTTGACGGGTTTAATTCCGAAATCGTTGAAGCTCTGAAATACAACGGTGAAGTATATTCAATTCCTTGGTATGCAACAAGCGCAATAACCATATACAATAAAGACTTGTTTTCAAAATCGCAAATAATAAGACTTCCAAAAACATACAACGAATTAGCAAGTATTTCCGCTAAAATCAAAGAAAATACAGGTGCATTTTCATATTTACCTACGATTACCGAAAACGATACAATGATCAAAATTTTGAATAAATATGGAATTTCTGATGTCGAAGATTATGATTCACCTCAAAGCATAAAAATTTTTGAGATGTACAAAAAACTTTATCAAAACGGATTGATACCTCCGGAAACAATTACCAATACACATAGAGAAGCTCTTGAGCAATATATGGCAGGTAAGGTTGTATTCTATCAAGGAGGAGCTAATTTTTTAAATATGATAAAAGAAAATGCACCTCAAGTATATTCAAATACAGATGTAGCTGAACAAATTAAAGGTTCTGTCGGACAAAACGATTTTTCCGTTATGAATTTTGTTATTCCTGCGAGAGCTAAAAATAAAGAACAAGTATTGGATTTTTGTTTATATTTGACAAACGAAAAAAATCAACTTGAATTGGCTAAAATGACCAATGTTATTGCTACAAATGACAACGCTTTAAAAAACGATTTTTACAACGATTATTCAAGTTTGACTGCAAAAGCCCGCTCTTTGAGTGCAAAACAAATTAACAGAATTGTTCCTATATACAGACAAAAGCAAAATCAAAAAGAAATTAATCTTATGGTGAATACAGCCGTTCAATCAATACTTTTGAACAAAGATTCAACTGAAAATATTTTAAGACAAATGAAATATAAAATTCCTAATTAGACTTAAAGTATTTTATTGTCGGAAAAATATTCAACCCATTTTATTAAATCTGCTATTTCGTATGGTTTAGGCAGGTATAAATCGGCACCTGAATTTAAAACAGATGTTTTGTCCCGAATTGTTGTAGTCATAATTATTTTGGTATTTGCATAAATGTTTTTTGTTCTTAAATTTTTGCATAACTCCAAACCGGAGAAATCATCTTCGCTATCTATAATGATTATTTTTGGAGGCAAAGTTTCATTTTCTATGCTATCGCATATATCATAACCTTGAAGCTCTAATGTTGTTCTTAAAAGAGTATATAGAGCATTATCGGGTTCTTTTATGTAAATTTTTCTTTCTTCTGTTGGATTTAAGACTGATATTTCGCCGGTTAATTTTAATCGGTCAATCATATAAGCCGAACCTAATATTTTTTTAGCATTTTTATTTGCCGCAAAAAGTCTTTCCAATAGATTATTTGTATTCGATATAATATTGTAATTATCTAAAATCCCACCGATTAAAATTGATACAAAATCTGAACGCATTTCAGCTTGTCCCTCACCTTTCAGCAACATGTATCCTCGATTAACATCTGTTTCCGAATAAAATTTAGGAACAACAGTATCAAAAGCAAAGACTAAAAACTCTGCAAGTTTTTCGGCACTATAATGGTTTGTTGTTATTATAAAATTCGTTTCATTAAGTTGTCCCATAAAGTCTGATTCACTTATTGAAGATTTTATAATAGCGATTAAAGTTTGTATAATTTTATCTCCGGCAAGTTCAGAATAAACACTTTTATAATTTTCAAGATTTTCAATGCTTACTAAAAGTGTTGCTTGCTTGTTTTCCGAATTTAAAATTCTTTTAAGCGTTTTTAATGTCATTTTGTTGTTAGGTAAAAGAGTTTTAACATCCAAATTGGATTCTATATCACGTCTTAGGTGGGCTTTTATCCTTGTTTTAAATTCATCCGAATTAACAGGTTCGCTCAAAAAATCATCAGCTCCGCTTTCTAATACGGAAATTCTATCCGAAACATCTGCCGATTTTGAAAGTGCAATGATTATCGGTCTTATATTGTATGTTAAAGTTCTTATTTTTTCACAAAAAATAGAAAGTTCCTCGTCTATACTGTCAGATACTATTATCATATCAGGCTCTAAAACTTGGATTTTGTTAAGAGCATCCTTCATATTGCCGGCGATTAAAACTGCGGTTTGGCTATCTTCAAGAGATTTTTTGTATTTAATCGGCAATTCTTTTCTTTTGTCTATTATCAAGATGTTTGCAAGCATCTGAGCACTACCTCATCATCATAAAACGGAAAACTCAATTCAAAAACAGTTCCTTTGTTGTATTCGCTTTCAAAATCTATTGTTCCTCCCATTTGTTCGGTTAATTGTTTTGTAATGTAAAGTCCCAATCCGTTACCTTGTGTTTTTCCTGTCAGATAATTTTCAAGACGACTGAATTTTTTAAACATCTTAGGATAATCTTCTTGTTTAATACCAATTCCAAAATCTTTAACTTTTACAGAAATCTTATTATTCACAACTGCTGTTGATACAATTACTTCGTTACCTTGTTCGGAATATTTTGCCGCATTATCCAAAAGGTTTGTCATGATTTGTTGGAATTTATCTTCATCAAGCCTTGCCGGCGGTAAGTTTGTATACAAATTTGTAACAAATCTATGATTTTTATGTTGATTTGCTATTAGTGTAACAATTTTACTGATGTTTGCATTTATATCAACTTTTTTTAATACCTGTTTTTCGCTGTTTATTTTCGATACTGACAAAATATTTTCAACTAAATTTATAAGCCGATTAGATTGTTCTTCAATGATTTTTATAAATTTCTGTTTGTCATCATCACTTATTCTATCCCAAGAATTTAAAAGAGTTTGAGAAAACCCCCTGATACTTGTCAGCGGGGTTCTGAGCTCATGCGAAACTGTTGATAAAAATTCTTCTTGTATGGAATTTTCAGTCAAATTCTTAACCTTCTTCCGTCATAAATTCTTTTTTTGCTTCTTCAATTGCATCAGCTAATATGTCCAACTGATCAGGGGCAAATGTAACACCTTTCTTTGTAGGTAACCAATTTGCACCGTCATCTGTTGTGTAGTAAATTCTTAAATTAAAATAACTCTTGCCTCTATATTCTGAAATAGAAATTTGTAATTGTTCGGTATCAGTTCTCTGAATACTTGCTAATAATTTTGATTCAGCCATTTTTAATCCTCCTTATTAATAATCTATTCTATAATTGTTTCTTACAACTCTTGATGTGCATGAAATTCCGTTTGTAATAGTATCGCCACATCCATCTGCTTCGGTAGGTACCGTTGGAACATTGTGTTCAGTCTGGCTTAATGTATAAATTCTTTCTGAGCCTGCCGGAATCATATGACAACGGTCTGTAAGCCCAAACACAAAAACATCTCTGCCGGCTTCATTTGGTCTTCTCGCTCCGTTTGTATCAATATATATAAAGTCCATTATTGGGTCAGTGTTGTCAACCTCTGGATTTATAACCGGCCGTGCAGCCATATAAACTCCGAGTTTACCACTCACAGCCATAGAATCCCCAAATCCATTGTAATTAGGAATAGGAGAATAAGTGACAGTTGTAGGAATATCTTCCAATCCGAAGAAGTCACTGCGAATATTAGTATTTGTAAATAAAACATCTCTAACTCGGTCTTCTGAATGAATATCATTATAAATGTCCCTTATTTCAAGTTCTCCATATCCTCTGCCGATATTATTACCGAAATTAGTATCAATTGCCCGTTGGTACATGTTTTGACATCCAGTTTCTATCACATTAACTGTTTTGCCTAAAGCTGCACCGGACTTTCTATCCTGAACACCTCTCATTAGTTGCGGAATGAGTATAGCCGCAACGATACTTATAACTCCAATAGTAATGAGTATTTCCGGCAATGTAAACCCTCTTTGTTTCATATCTTTCTCCTAAAATTGTTTTCCTTGATTATAACACATAATATTTAAGTATGTTAACTTTTTTAAAAATTTGTCTAATTCGATTGTTTGGTTTAATATATAGAATATGAAACAGGGGAAGATTGTAGTAGTTGATGATGATAGGACGGTAACATCCGCAATATCAGTAGTATTAAAAGTTGAAGGATTTGTGGATGCACACTTTTTCAACAATCCTGGTTTGGCTTTGGAGTTTTTAAAATCTAATACTCCGGACTTGGTGATTTCAGATTTTATTATGCCGGAAATGAACGGTTTAGAATTTTTGAGTGAGGTCAAAGCTCTTTATCCGGAAGTCAGCAGAATATTACTAACAGGATATGCTGATAAAGAGAATGCTATCAAGGCAATTAACGAAGTAGGATTATATCGCTATATTGAAAAACCTTGGGCTAATGATGATCTTGTCATGAATATAAAAAACGGCATCGAAAGAAGTTATCTTTTAGCACAATTAAATCAAAAAATTTCAGAGTTAGAAGTTGCAAAAAAAGAATTAGAAAAATACTCACATAATTTGGAACAAATAGTTGCTGAAAGAACGGCAGATTTACAACAATCCAACGCAAAACTTTCAGGAATCGTAAATTATTGTGCAGACGGAATAGTTATTCTTGATGAAGACGGTATTATTGAACAAATTAACCCTGCCGGTGAAAACCTTATCGGGATTGTTGAAAAGAAAATTGTCGGTAAATCGGTAGATGATTTTATATTTAGTAATAAAACTTTTATTTCAAAAGAATTGCATATTACCGAAAAACAAGAATTATTTTTAAGAGACTTTTGTATTAAAAATCCTTTGAGCAATAATATTACTCCTATTGAGGTAAGTTTTGCGAGAATAAATCCGGAAGAAGATGTAAAACGTTTTGTAGCAGTAATTAGGGATGTTACGGAGCAAAAAAAATCTGACAGACTTAGGGACGATTTTATTGCAACCCTGACTCATGATTTAAGAACTCCGCTATTGGCAGCAATTCAAACGCTGGAATTCTTCTTAAACGGTGTTTTGGGTGAATTAGATGAAAAGCAAACTTTATTACTTTCTACCATGCGAAAAAGTAATGAAGATTTGTTAGGTCTGGTTAATGCATTATTAGAAGTTTACAAATATGATGCCGAAAAACTTAATTTGAATAAAACGGATTTTGATATATGCGAGCTTACCAATCTGGTTCGTGATGAGCTTATGCCTTTAGCAATAAAGAAAAACATTAATGTGATTTTAAATTGTCCGCCGGATGGTGTGATAATTAATGCGGACAGAAGTGAAATTCGTCGTGTAATTTGTAATTTGTGCGGGAATGCTCTTAATTATACCTCGCAAGACGGTGAAATCGTAATTACAATAAATCAAGATAATGAAGATCTTTTATTATCCGTTGCGGACAACGGCTCCGGAATTCCTACTGAAGACATACCTAATATATTCCAAAGATTTTCTCAGGGAACAAGCAAAAAACGTTCAACAGGAACAGGATTAGGCTTGTATTTGTCAAGACAAATAATAGAATCCCATGGCGGTAAAATATGGCTCGAAAGTAAATTAAATAAAGGAAGTGAATTCTCGTTTCTTCTCACGGATGTTGTAAAAACTCCCGAAACGGTTGGAGGTGCAAAGTGATAAAAGTTCTTTTGGTAGAAGATCATGAATTATTTAGAATGGGCTTATCTATGCTTTTAAATAAATCAGATGGAATAGATTTAGTGGCGGAAGCATCAGACGGTTTAGACGGTGTAAAAAAAGCAAGAGAGCATTCACCTGATGTAATTTTAATGGATATAGGGCTTCCGAATATGGACGGAATAGAGGCAACCGAAAGAATAAAAAACTTTTTACCGGATGTAAAAGTTTTGATTTTTACATCCAGAAACAGCGAAACTGATATATTAAGTGCATTTAAAGCAGGCGCTGACGGATACATAATGAAAGGTGCCACGCCGGAACAAACGATTAGTGCAATTAATGCCATAAACGACGGTGTTGGATGGATTGACCCTGCTATTGCAAAAATTGTATTCTCAAATTTGAATAAAACCGTTCAAACTGGAACAATGACTGCGGAAGATTTAATTTGTACAAAAAATTCTTATGGATTAACTGAAAGAGAATTGGACGTTCTGAAACTTATGACTAACGGTTTATCTAATCCGCAAATAGCGGAAGAATTAATAATCACAAGGGCTACCGCAAAAGCTCACGTTCACAGTATTTTACAAAAGTTGTGTGCAACTTCCAGAACGCAGGCAACAGTTACAGCAATGAAGGAGGGGCTTGTATAATGGCAACTTCTTTTGCAGGACTTATAATGGCTACTAAAATGCATTTTGCTCAAATGAAATATCCTATTATGAAAAAGACTGATCGCGGTGTTGCGGAATGTCTTTATGAAAATGAAGTTAATAAGGTCGGGGTAAAAGAAAAATACGAAAAAAGCAGGATGCCTGAATCAGGATATATGACAGTCGAAGAATATGAGGTAAAATCAAGAGCGATTTCAAAACACGATATCAAAGTACCTGAAGGACAAATTCCAAAAGATCCTAACATGGTATACGTTCCGCAGAAAACATATAAATTGGTAAAGTATAATGACCCTGTCGGAAGTCCGGAGCTTAATATACCTCGCAGGCTTAATTTTGATAGACAAATTAACGCACAGGGAATAGTCTCAGGTGATAAAACAATGCTTGTGTATCCGTCGGTATACTATTATGCCGAATCAGATTGTACTTCTTGCGATTTATTTATGATTAAACTTGATCCTAAATACAACGATACAGAAAAAGTCATGCGGGCAAACATTGTTCAAAAGGAAGAAAAACCATTAATATCCACTGACAAATCGGTGGACGTCAAATATGTTTTTAGAACTCTTACACCAATAGACTTTTCAACCGATAATACAAAATTGCTTGTTAAAGAGAAAGTCGGATACAGGCATGATGGAATTTGGAAAACAGATTTGTGGGTATATGATTTTAAAGAAAATAAAGCAGTTAAACTTCCTCAAATTCGTGATGCCATTGTAAATTACTGGGCTGAAAACGGTGGAACAGATTTTGATGAAAATCGATGGGATATCTATCCTTTGGGATTTGATGCAAATGACAATAACAGAATAGTTTTATGTGCATACGCATATACCGGTGATGTTCCGAATTTCTTAGGGACTTGGAGTATTGATATTAAAGGCAGCAATGCAAAATTAGAAGCAAAGGATGGCTCAAATTTCCCTGTATCCGTAGTAGGATATCGTTTGGAAACAGATTCTGTTAAAGATATTGCAGAAGTTGAATTTGAAGCAAAACAGGCAAAAAAGATTGAAGATGCTAACAATAAGCAACAAAAAACAGAAGAAAAATTCGAACAAAAAACGGCCAAAACTGAATATAAACGCCAAATCAGGCAGATGGATATGGATGCAATGATACAAATTAATAACCGTAGAGCTGCACAGAAAGAATTGAGTAAAAATAAAAAAACTAAAGTTGATACCTCTACGGAAATGCAATAATTCTTAATCATTTAGCAATTTTATCTTATGTTTGGTTTTATATTAAAAGTAGAATTCTATTTTTAAAGGTGGTGCTAATGGTATCAGGTATTTCTCAAGATACCTATATTTATAACGGAAAGGTTTATCGTAAGCATTCAAAACAAGATGCTGAAACCGGATATTGGGTTGCCATGGCTGCTTCTGCCGTTATTGGAGCAATGCTTCCTCCGTTTTCAAATCCGTTTCAAAGACAAATGGTAAAAGAGCATGCCAACAATTCTCTGTACAGGGATGCTTTTGAGAAATCTTTTGCAGTATCAGGTCTGGATAAATTAGGTGTAAAATTTGCAGATACTTTTTTTATTTCACCACAAGAGGCTCAGTTGTATAAAGCCGGTCAAAAAATTGTTGACGGGGACATTAAAGCCGGCTTGAATGCTTGTTATATTCCGGATTTAAAAATTGTTAAACTGAATGGTGAAAAAGCAACTATTTCTGGTTTTCATGAACTTGGTCATGCTATGAATCACTTACAGGGAAAATTTACAAAATTTTTGCAAAAATGCAGACGTCCGGGATATGTGATAGCAGGTTTAATGGGGACAATAGCGTTAATTCCGAGAAATAAACCTAAAGAAGCTGATAAAAATGGTATGGATTTTCTAACTGATAATTGCGGAAAAATTGCTTTTGCGGCAATGTTGCCAACTGTCGCTGAAGAAGCAATAGCAAGTCACAAAGGTATAAAATTAGCTAAAAAAGCAGGGCTTGCTGAGCCTTTGTTGAAAAATTTGAGAAAATTTTATGGCAAAGCATTATTAAGTTATTTAGGATATGCATTAATAACTGGTGTTTCGGTATTTGCTACAAGTAAAATCACCGAGTGGTTTACAAGACCGACAGAAGTTAAAGATTATTAAGACTGCTCTTTCCTTGAAGGCTTCTTTATTATCGCAAGATATGTCATGAATGCAGTTACAACTAATGCACAAGATATATAAATTAACGTTTTAGAGCTTCCTCTCATTTTCTCTTTTGATTGTAAAATTTTGTTGTATTTTACTATTTTTTTGTATAAATCAGGGCTTTCTTTGTCATAACCTTTTGCAATAAAGAGTTTTTCTAATGCATCCATAGGATTGTAGCCCTCGCCATTTTCTAAGGATTTAAAATAGAGTTCTTTATAATTTTCGGGTATCTTTAGTCTGTAATCCTTATCACGAAATGCCTCAGGATTATCTTTAAATCTACCGTTTATATTCAGAATTTCCGAAAAGAAAAACATATTATTCTTGCATTGTAAAGGTTCTGCAAATTTTGCCTGTGCGAAATCGCCGAATGTTTTAAACTTTTCAACTGGAATTTTTAGTATTTTTGATAGCACAGAAATTTGTTCATTTCTTTTTTCAACATTTTCATAAAGTATTCTCATCGGTTCAGCGTCATGGTTTGTTGTTCCTAAAATATAGCTATTTGGAGACCAGCCCATTTTGTAATATGCATTGTATGTCCCCCAGTTGTTATTAAGATGGTTTGTTTTGTATATTTTAACTCGGTTTTTAACTTCCGGCTTAAGAGCGTAACGGTCAAAAATATTATAATCCTTACTATCAGCTTCAAATTCATAAGTGATATTTTCAAGATTATAGTCCATTCCTTTTATCTTTAATACTTCATCTTCAATAATATCAAGAATTTTAGAATTATATATTTTTTTCGAGTAAACATTGGTTTTATAGTTATGCAGTGGTTGTTCAATATAAGTCCAACCTGCATCAACACGAAACCCGTCATATCGTTTTGCAAAGTTTCTGACTTTCAGTCGCAAATATTCTTTGCCTTCTGCCGAGTCTAAATTAAGAGCAGGCAACCCCCATCTGATTTCTGTATCCGGAATAAATGCTTTCGGATTTGCCCACTTTTCAACGTAAGAATAGCCGGAAGGCATATCTCCACTTAATTTAATACCTTTATCATTCAGAATCTTTTTTGCTTTTGCAATGTGTTTGTCAGCTATAAATTGTTTAAACTCATATAAATCTTTCTCTTCTCCGGCTTCTGTCGAAAGCAATTCTTTAATAGTTTCTTCCCGTTTCTTGAGGTCAACAATATCTGTATCATAGAGGTGTTGTTCTGTGTAATCCTTCCAACCCTTAATAAATGAAGTCTTGTTTTTTGCTTCAAGAGCCCTAAATACACCCTTAGGTTCAAGCCATTCTTTATTTTCAAGTTTAAATTGTTCAAATTCTCTAATCAGTTCTCTTCTTTCTTCGGTATCAGCCAAACATAGTTTTTTATATGCATTTTTCAATATAACATCTGCCTCTGAATCTTTTAATAATACGTTGTCAAAATTAGCTAAGATATCATTGGATACATTGAAATTTGCATTATAAATTTTTTCAAGATCTTTTGGGGTCAAGATTTCCCCATATTCTTTTTGGGTAAGCAATTCAAAATTTATATTTTGCGTACCCAAGTCCAATGCTCCTCCTGAGAAAGGGCGGTATAGCCCATTCTTTTTATAATATGTTCCATCAGGAAGCAACTGAATATAATTTATCCCCCAATATAATTTTGCAAAATCTATAAATTCTTTAGAAGTGCTATCTAAAAAATTCCCCACTCCACGGCTTGAAGAATGTTTTTCCGGTAAAGAAGTAGTCGGGACAATAAGCATTGAACGTCCGGTGTTTCCGACTTTTTCTTTGCCTTCACGCAGGATGTTTTTGTACTCATCTGTTTCGCATTGAGTAAGTTGCCGTTTGAATGTAAGGTTATGAGTTGAGAAAATTTTCATATCATATGTTTCTTCTATTGATACGTTAATATAAAATTAAAAAAGATTAAAGTTTGCTTAATATGTAGAATTGTTAAAATGAAATTGCATTAAGTTCATATTTAATATAGCATGTAAGCTAAGGAGATGAAGAAGATCAAAAGGAGGACATTCAATGTTCAAAAATTTACTAAAAGGTTTATTCGTTATCGCAATAACTGCAATGTTGAATACACCTGCGCAAGCGTTTTATAGTGATATGACGCCTGATCACTGGGCATACCAGTCGATAAAATTTTTAACGGAAGTCGGAGTTGTAGTAGGTTATCCTGATGGTACATACAAACCTGATATTCCTGTAACAAGAGCAGAGTTTGCATCTATGGCAATAAAGGCATTGGGTCAAGAAAGTACCACGGTAGCTCAAGATATTCATTTCGGTGATATTTCTCCTGATTTTTGGGCATATGATGTAATAAAAAAATCTGTTTATTTCGATTTAATTCCTGATTCAAAAGGAGAATTTTACAGACCTTTTGACTCTGTAACAAGAGCAGAAGCAATTAACATGGCAGTAAATGCAATAGCTTCAAAAGAAATCAGCCAACAAAAAGCTGCAGAATTGATTTCAAAATCTTACAAAGATTATGAACAGTTACCGGCATGGTTTTTAATGGGAGCTGCAAAAGCTCACGTTTTAGACTTAGTAGTAGTAATGCCTGGCAGAGAAGGCATGATGGAAGCAAACAGACCTGCTAACAGGGCAGAAGTTGCAATGATATTGTATCGTATGATGCAAGAAGCTAAGCTTAATCCTAACGCAAAGTTAGCTGAAGTAATGCAAAAAAGAACTGCTGACGGTTTCATTGTTGACAATGTAAAAGTACAAGGTTCAATAGGTATCGTTCCTGCAGGAACAATTTTCCCTATTAAATTAAATACAGTTGTTGGTTCTCAAATTTCAAACGTTGGTGATATATATACAGCAAAAACACCTAACAATTATGTAACAAAAGAAAAATATCTTTTGATCTCAGAAAATAGTGATTTAAAAGGTCAAGTTAAGTTTGTACAAAGAGGTAATTTATTTAAACAACATGGTGAAGTTATTTTGAGAAATGAATTGTTGGTAACGCCTAACGATCAAGCTGTAATGGTTTATGGGGTAGCAACATTAGATCCTGCAAAGATTGGTTTCTGGAGAAGAATCTTCAAGGGGGCATCAGTACAAACAAAATCAGGTGAAATAGTTAATTTAAGATTATTAGCACCGATCAAGATTGATTTAACTAACGGATTTATATACGAATAATTGAAGTATGAAACAGATAAACGAGCCTGTAAATAAGAATACAGGCTCGTTTTTTATAATTAGGAATTGGTAGCTTCGAGAACTTAAATGCAAGAAATAATAAAAAATAAGAAAAGGGTATTTACAAATAAAATTTTGCAAATATAATAATAAAGTAAGCCTCGTGGGGGATTAGCTCAATTGGTAGAGCACCTGCTTTGCACGCAGGGGGTTAGGAGTTCGAGTCTCCTATTCTCCAA
>JAKSUQ010000022.1 GCA_024408855.1 bacterium
TTACAGTTTGCTATTAACGTAAAACCATAGTATTGAATATATCAACAACATAAAAACTTTTCAACTATAAATTTTCTCTTTATTAAGATAATATTCCTATCAAATTTTTTATTATTTGCAAGCATTTAAATAATTTGCTAAAATCATTTTATGGCAGACTTGATTGAAAAATTAAAAGAGATAGGCTTTAATTCGTATGAAGCAAAGGTTTACATTTCTTTGCTAAAGAAATATCCTGCAACAGGTTATGAAGTGGCAAAATTGGCAGGGATCCCTCAATCCAGAACCTACGACACTTTAAAAGTTCTTTCAGATAAGAATGTTGTTGCAATGTCCAATACTCAACCGGTTACTTACATACCTATTAAGCCAAAACAACTCTTATCAGCTTTCAAAAAAAAGATGGAGTCTACTGTCAGTTATTTGGAAAAACATCTTCCGGAAGTCAAAGACAATTATAATGAACCTATTATCACCATAACTAATCCAAAAGATATGAGAGAAAAGATTTCAGAAGTGATAAAAAATGCAAAGCGTGAGATATATTTAGAAATTTGGTCACAGGATTACAATATTTTTGAAAAAGATTTATTAGACGCTTACAACAGGAATGTAGAAATAAGAATTGTCGGATATGATAATTTCCAATCACGGTTTGGCTTGGTATTTGAGCATGCTTTTGCAAAAGATATTGAAATGTCATTAAAAGGTAGGATGATTGTGCTTGTTGCGGACGATTGTGAAGGGATTATCGGTAAGTGTTCTTCATTTGGAAGTAATAATATTGATGATATCAATATTGTATGGACAAAAAACAAAAGTATTGTTTTTATTATTAAAGAATTTATTGTGCATGATATGTACTTGGTGGATATTGAAGAAAACTTAGTCGAACAGATAAAATATATTTATGGCAAGGGATTACGACGTCTTAAAGACAAAGTGTTAGGAGTCAATCCCAAATACAAAATTCACTAAAAATTTGTAAATAGAAATGTGTTCTATATTAGTTTGTTTCTTTGCAAAATTTCAACAACATTTTTGATTGCAAGTTTTGTTTTTTCAATAAATTCATCTGCATATTGTGTATCAAAATTTTTCTTTAATACTGCCAAAACATCTCCTTGCATAGATTGGTATATAAATGCAGATTTAACAATTGATGATACCAATGCCGGAGAGAACACCCCTTTTGAAAGTACTTCTATAATGTTATTAATATTATAAAATTCTTCTTTTACAAAATCTTTCATATTAAATTTGAAAGAATCAACAATATTAACGGCATGTATATTTGCAGGTATGATTAATTCAATATTTTCAAAAGCAGAATGTTTAGTTCCCGCAATTTCTGCTCCGAACGAAGACAGGTTATATACGTTTTCATATTTCAATTCTTTTATCAAAATTTCAAAATGTTTTATAAACGTTTCATAATCTGATCTTGTGTAGACCTCTCTGCCGGTTACAGATTTTACTTTTACCAATGATTTTTTCTCGTTATCAACGAGTAACTCATCTTGGGAAATTCTTTCCATTGTTTCTCCGGTAGCATAAGTGATATTGTCTTTGAATGCCAAATCAATACCGGTCATCAAAACTTTTGCAAAACCGAATTTTATTGCCAATACCATTGCCAAAGTCGCAGATGAACCGCCGGTTTCATACAAAGGTATGCTTGAATTATCAGACATCATTTTCTTTATCAATGGGTCAGAGTTAGAAAAAGTTACAAATATTTTGTTAAATTTTTTGTTGTATGTTTGGTAATCGGATCTTATATCTGCAATACAGTTAATTTTTGATAATGTAACTTCATCTATATCAAGAGTTTCTGAGATATATTGAGCATCCAAACAAACTGCAAAATCAGGAATAATGCCATTTTGAACCAAATATTTAACAATTTTATTTACTGCAAAAATAACAAATTTATTTCTTTGAGCTTTAATTTTTTCAATGTTTTCGGATAATGACGGACCTGCACCTATTATCAAAGCTGTTTGACCGAGAAATTTGTTTTCCAAATCTGATGCCAAGTAAAGTTCGCCGTCATTAACCTTTGCGATATTTTCAAGGGTATTATTCAGCCATACTTTGGAATATTTTGCAATCGTGTTTACATCTATAAGTTTGCTCTTGCAAGCATCATAAACTTTTTGAGTCAGCAATAAAATTTCTTTGTTTTTAATAATTGCATAATTTTGTAGGTAAACAATTTCAACTTTATCCTGACTTAAATAAGAGTTTTCTATTTTGGAAACCAATTCATCCAAATCATTAGAAATAAAAATTCGTCCGCTTGAGAGATGTTCGCTAAGATCTACATTACTCAAAACAAAGTGAAGAAGCATTAAATCAGGTTCATATAAGTATATTTTTGACGAATAAGTATTAAAAACTTCATCCAATAAATACCCCATTCCTATTCCGAAAATGACAATAGAATCATTGTTATTCATGTCTTTCTTAATATTAGACTTTAAGTGAGCTTGTATTGCTTTTCTTGGGTCATTAATATCATCAAGCGGAATTTCATCTTTGAGCAAAATGTAATCATTAGACGGTGTTACACAATAAGATATGCCAACTTTACTTTCGTCTAAAGAAATTTTTTCTAAACGGCGTTTTAAAGCACTATTATTAATATATTCCAAATTTTTTTCCAGCATAATATTAAGCCCTCTTTTTGTTAAAATTAGCATGTTTTCCAAGAAAAGTAAACAAAATTTTATTAAAATCCACTTTATTCAGTAGGAATTGAGTATCTTCCGTCAATATTTGTTTCAAACTGCTTGAAAATATCGTTTCCTACCAACTGTTCCAATCTTGCTCTTTTTTCAAAAAATTGTCCTCTTGCTCTTTGATTTTCATCTTGTGCTTCACGATAAAATGTATCTGTCATCAAAACAACTTCTTTTGAAAGATTTTGAGCGGATAAATAATTGTTATAACTTTTTTTCACCATTTCAGAAGTCATGTTATAAAGCTGTCTTGCTGATATGTAATCATAATACATATCTACAACTTTTTGTTGTAAATCTTCAACTTTTCTTACCAATAAAATCATGTCAGCATCAGTAACCTGTGTATACTTATAGTTTAAGGCTTTTGTATCTTGCGACATAATTCCGAGTGTATTACCGCCAATTAAAGCAGCACTTGCAAGCATTGGATTTCCCATACCGGCTCCGATAAAAGTTGACATACCGGCAATTGTCGTAAGAACTTTTTTTACGGCATTACTGTCAGGCTTGTCTTTATCAGGATTTGAAAGTTTATATATGGCAAACTTTATGGTATCGCTATTGGTTGCAGCGCCTTGCCACAATAATGACAGATCATTTTGCATTTCATCATAATCAGATTCGATTATTTGAGAAATTTCTAATGACATCTTTTTTATGCTTAAATCTGCATACGTTAGCGGCTGATTGTCTTTAATTGTAACTTCTTTTTGCACAATCGGTTTTACATCGGGTTGAATTTCATAGTTAAATTTTTTCTCCGGAATATCTGTTGTTCCAAATCTGTAAAATATTTCGTCGGCAGAGTTTACTTCATCCAAAGTCAACTCTGCATAAGAAGCATTAATTGTTAAAAGCAATATTAACAAAAAGGAGCAGATTCTTTTCATTTGTTTTCTCCTTTCTGTTTCGGTTTATATTCGTTTCCTTTGTACAAAACAGAATCAAAGTCATATTGGTACATTTCAAGTGCATCAACATTCTTTTTCCCTGCAAGTCTTTGAAGTTGAATATGGTATTTTTTAGCAGACTGTTCAAGTTCGTACTCTTGTAGCCTCATTGCATCATATAATGCTGTTGATATGGAAACTTCCATAACATTTTTACTCATATTGGCTTTTGAATAATTTTTGCTGTACAAAATCATTTTTGCTCTTACTGTTTTTAATTGGGTTAAAGTGTTTTTATAGCTGTAATATGAACTTATCAAATCATCTTGCAAATCTTCAATCATGCCGGACAGTTCAATAAGTTCGGTATCCGTAAGCGGAGTTTCTTGCGGAATATTTTTCTTATTTAACAGAGTTTGAGCAACTCTGCCTGCAGAAAATGCTGATGTTTGAATTGCAGGGTTAGTTCCCATTAAACTTGGAACAAAAGATGCTCCTGACACAATAGCTGATAAAGTTTTTGCCATTAATGAAGAATGTATTCTCCTTTGAGATTCAGGAGTAGCAAGTTTCTTTAATGCAAATTCTATCATTTGATTATTTTCAACAGTACCTTTCCATAAGAGTTCTAAATCTTTTATGTCATGTTTTTTTTGCTCATCAATAAGTTGTTCCAAGGATGCGGAATCGTTTATTAAAAGAGAATTTTGTAAATCAGTATTATTTTTTCCGGTATTAAGCTCCGGTTTTTCAACTGCTTGCTTGTCTAAGGTTACAATTTCTCCGGACAGTGAATATGCCGGAACAAGCGTTAAAAATAACGTAAATATACTCCAAACGACTCTCTTAATCATACTTTATTTATAACCTAAACCTTGTAAAAAGACAAATCCGCCATACAAACTCTATTTTACATAAAATGTAGCATTTACATTTGCGCTCAGGTTAATCATTCCGCCTGATACGGGAACTCCGGATGATGCACTTTCCGCTACGGCACCATCAGCGTTTGTATCCATAGCCTTTGCATATCTTGCAATATTATAAGAATATCCGTTATTTGTACTGCAACTCGATTGCAAAGTTCTTACTCCTGACAAACTTGTATCCATTGCATTTGCTAAAAGTTTTCCTCTTTTGTATGCTTCTTTGGTTGCTTTTACTAAGAGATCATTGCAATGGGATTCATAGTCGGATATTGAAAAATTGATGCTGTTTACATTTGTAAAACCTGCATTAATAGCACTGTCTACAATTTTACCTGTTAAATCAACAGATTTTGTATGAACTAAAACTCTATTGGTAACTTGATAAGTATTAAATATTTTTTTTGAGCCTGAATAGGTATAAATCGGAGTTGCGTTGAAATCTGCGGTTTTTATATAATCACCATTTTGCGGATTAATCATTGTCTTTAATGTTCCGTAAACCTTATCTGATATTTCTTTGTTATGTTCGGACGCTTTTTGCATAGATTTTGTATCTGTTGTTAAAACCGTAAATGAAATATCTGTGGTATCAGGAGATATTTCGGTTTTTGAAACGGAATTAACAGTTATGTACCCGTCTTCTCTTTTTGTATCATTTGAAACTGCTTGAGTCGACAGAGATGCACAACCTGCAAATAAGCTCAATAATGTAATAGCAATCAATATTTTATTCATAATTTTTCCTTTCTTTTGTTTAATCCTCTAAAATTTTATATGAATCAGGAAATTTTATTGCAGTGGATTTTCTTATATATTCAACTCCAAAGTTATCCGCAATAAAACTGATATTATAACTTGCTGAAACTATGATAATCTTTGTTTTAAGGTAGT
Organism: bacterium; assembly: GCA_024408855.1. Lineage (GTDB taxonomy): Bacteria > Cyanobacteriota > Vampirovibrionia > Gastranaerophilales > Gastranaerophilaceae > CAG-196. Next base: position 5,458 of record JAKSUQ010000022.1, read on the forward strand.
TTTTAAATGTTTTTATTTGTTCTACCAACCATTCTCCTGCAAGTTTTGGTTCATAATCATTCTCCATTTGCAAGTCGGTTATTATAATATCAAACGGAGAATTATTATTTTCCATCAATTTATTATATCCTTCAGTTGCTGAAGATGCTGTTATAATTTCACAATTTGCAAACAATTCATTTACGATTTGCGAATGATAGTTCCGCCAACCTTGAACATCATCTACAATAAGAATTTTTTTCATTTTCTAAGACTTTCAGCTCCGCCCATATACACAAATTCCGGAACAAAATTCTCGCTGCAATTCACAACTACAAGTACCCGTAAGCACATTTTTAGTGAGTCCGGTACGGGAATTTCATTAAAACATAACATTGGAACATCTTTCCAACGGAGATTTATTCTTGCATACTTAGCCGGAAATTCCGCATTCAAATCCGGAGTAAGAGAAAATATTACATGGGATATCAACTCCGTTCCGTCTATATTATTTCTTTTAACGATTTCATTCAACAGTTTAATAGTGGCTCCGCCTATTGCTTCCGAACTGTTTTCGTCTATGGTAATAGCTCCTCGAATGCCTTTTGATATCATTAGTTTCCCTTTCTGTTAAAAAGATAATACAACGCTGCAAGAGTATGAGCAGTCAATACATAGCCTTTTTCTTGCATTTGATTTATCCATTCATAAACTTTCGTTTTCTTTATCCATATTCTGTCTTGAATTATACCACCGTCATCAGTCGGTACGCAAATTTGTTTCTTATCCTTAATATATGCAATCGCAATGGCACAAGTCTCAGAAACACATCCGGATGAACTTGCAACTTTATTTGCTACTATTTCAAAATATTCGGCGACAATACCGGCTTCTTCTTTTAATTCTTCTGTTATTGCATTTTCAACGCTTTCGCCTTTTCTTACATCTCCTACAAGTCCGGCAGGCAATGATATTGTATGTTCCCCTTTGTTTTCTGCCTCTAATGGCGGACGTTTTTCAATAAGAAACAATATTTCATCTTCTGTTTCCGGCAATATGACCACTACATCTTTGGCATTCGGTCTGTGAGCATAAACCCATTCATGTCCGTCATATGATGTCGTGCTTTTGAGCTGTAAATATTCCGTATCATACAAAACTTTATTCAAACTATATCCTCGTTTTATTAAATTTTATGCAGGTATCTTAATGCAAAATTCGGTATACTCACCGATTGTGCTTTCGACAGAAAGTTCTCCTCCGTGTGCTTTTATTATCTGAAAAGCAAGATATAAGCCGAGTCCTGTTCCTATCTTTTTAAATTTTTTTGTAGCTGAATAATATTTGTTAAAAATTTTTTCAACTTCTTTTGGTGAAATTCCTTCTCCTCGGTCTTTAATTTTGATTGTTATATATTTAGGGACCTCTCCTATTGTAATTGTAATCGGAGTTTTGGGGGTTCCGTAAAGTATTGCGTTTTGAATAAGATTTTTTATAACTCTTGTAAGTTGAAATTTATCTGCGTAAACTCTGATATCTCTTTCAAGTACCAGTTCTATATTGTTTTTTGTTTTTTGGGAAATTGGCGACATCTCCAAAATAATTTCATTTAAAAACGCTTTAAGCATTATGTTTTCTTTGAATAACGACAGTTTACCAATTTTATATGTTTCTAAAACGGTTTGTACTAATTCTAATAATTCTTTATTTGAAGTTTGCATATTTTGCAGTGCAAGTTTTTGTTTTTCACTTATTTTTCCAAAACTTTCATTCAAAAATAATTCCACCATATTTGCTTCCGCTATAATCGGAACTTTTAAATCATGTGTAAGTGTTGCAACAAAATCTTCCTTTAAATTTTCGAGTTCTCTTTGATCCGTTACATTTTTTAAAATTACGATGTAGTGAGGTTTCTTTTCAACTCTTAATGCGACTGAGCTAACAGTAAAATTTGAATCTTTATCATTGCATAAAACAGCATCATTGTTATCCCATATAGCAAGCGGTCGTTTGTTATTTAGAATTATATAATCTGTTAATCTTTTCCCTTTTAGAGAATTTTTATCAACACAAAACCATTTTAAAACATTATCTGTTGCTCTTAAAATCTTTCCATCAGAATCTGTAATAATCAAACCGTCTGAGAGGGAATTAATCGTTGTTTCAAGTATTTTATTTTGTTTTGAAAGTTCACTTTGATATTCGTGAACCATGGATTCTCTGTCATGAAAAGTTTCCAACAATCGATTAAGGCTTTCTGTCAAGACTTCTGCTTCAGGGAAATTATTATTTACTATTTTTTTTGATAAATCACCATATCTTGCTGAATTTATAATCCTTACTGCATCATCATAAAAAGATGTAATTTTACTTAATTTTTGTCTTTCTTTTTTTGATTTAAGCCAAAATATCACAATAGAAGTCAGTAATAATAAATTTCCGATTAACGAAATTAGCAAGCCATAATCTTTAAGTATTGTTTCAAAATTATACAAAATCATGTTCAATAGACCCATTTAGTTTTTTTATGATATAATTATAACAGAAATTAAGGTATTGATAAATGAAGAAGATAAAGGAGTATATTTTAGGGGCTGTTTGCTGGCTTAATGCAATTACGTGTTATGCTACGGATAAGTTTGAAATACTTCCGGATTTGCCGGACCCTTTAAATTATGCAGTTCAGCCGGCTGAAGCATCAACCGTTTCTTCCAAAGCAGATACTCCGGTTTTGTTAGGAACTCAAGCAATAGGCGGAGAACCGAGCTTAATTTCTGTTGCTCTTTCTGTCATATTTGTTGTTATACTTATTTATTTAACCGGAATTTTATATGCAAAGCTAAATAAAGTCGGATTTAATACCTTAAAAAAATGTAACAGTGGACTCGCAAAATCACAAGTAGCTGTTGTTTCTACTACCCAGTTGGGAAGCAACAAAACTTTGCACATTGTAGAGCTTGACGGAAAAAGAATGTTGATAGGTGCATCCTCCGGCACAATTCAGTTGATAAAAGATTTAGGGAGTGTTAATGATGGTGAAGAAGACGGAGAGTATTCACATATAGAAATTCCGAACATAAAAATCCCCAAAATTGAAATCCCAAAAATTGAAATTCCGTCTATTGGTTTTTCGAAATTGATTACAAAAACTCATAATATTGATGCAGAGGATAAAGAAGAAGATACTATAACATCTGATGTTACAGGTGAAACAGAACAATCGGCAACAGAAGAAGAAAATCCTTGTGAAATTATTGACTCTCTGTTTCAGGCAAACGGTGAAAAAGGCAATATTGAAACATCTCCTGAGGAAGTCAATGAGCACAAAGTCGACCCTGATGAGTATGCATTATACAAGAAGTATTTAAGTTAGACAACGGAGTTTATATGGGCAAGAGTGTGAACATAGCCGGAAAAACAATTGGAGATGGTTTCCCTTGTTTTATAGTGGCAGAAATAGGTATTAATCATAACGGTTCGGTTGAATTAGCCAAAGAACTGATTGATATAGCGGTTAATGCAGGATGTGATGCCGTTAAATTTCAAAAAAGAACTATTGATATTGTGTACTCACAAGAAGAATTGTCCAAAAAACGACAAAGTATATTCGGTGAAACAAATGGTGATTTAAAGCGAGGTTTGGAATTCGGATTTGATGAATACTCACAAATTGATAAATATTGTAAAGATAAAAATATAATTTGGTTTGCTTCTTGCTGGGATGAAAGTTCTGTTGATTTTATGGAACAGTTTGATTGTCCTTGTTACAAAATTGCATCCGCATCCTTAACTGATGATAACTTATTAAGATACACAAAAAACACGGGAAAATCGATTTTACTTTCAACAGGTATGTCATCTATGGAAATAATCAGGCATGCTGTTGATATTTTAGGAGAAGATAATCTTCTTATATATCATTGCACTTCTACTTACCCGTCTAACCCGGAAGAAATTAATTTGAAAGTTATAGAAACCTTGAAAAATGAATTCAACTGTCCGATAGGTTATTCAGGACATGAAAGAGGAATTTCACCGTCTGTACTTGCAGTTGCCCTTGGGGCTTGTTCTGTTGAAAGACATATTACAGCAGATAGAACTAATTGGGGTTCTGATCAGGCAGCAAGCCTTGAACCTAACGGATTGTGTCATATGGTAAGAGATATACGACAAGTCCCTGCGTTACTTGGCAATGGTAAAAAAACTGTATATGAAAGGGAACTTCCTATTATAGAAAAATTGAGGAGAGTAAAATGATTTCTTTACCCCGTACGATTAAAATGGTAATTACAGATTTTGACGGAATTGTTACGGACAACTGCGTTTATATTAATGACAATGGCGAAATGACAAGGAAACTTAATTTTAAAGATATTATGGCCTTCTCTTTGCTTCAAAAAAACGGGTATAAAACGGGTATTATTTCAGGAGAAAAAAATAAAGCGATTGAAATATTATCAAAAAAATTTAATATTTCAGAAGTTCATCAAGATATAAGAAAAAAAGTAGACGTTTTAAATTCCATTATAAAAAAATATTCTCTTACTCCGGAAGAATATGTTTATATTGGAGATGATGTAAATGATTTTGATTCTTTATTGATAGCTAAGTATGCAATTACGGTACCTAATGCAATAAAAAAAGTTTTGGAAATTCCGCATATCCAAATTACGGAAAATATTTCCGGAAATGGTGCTTTTAGAGAAGTTGTAGACTGCTTGCTTAATGGTAACGACTGATTGTTGATTTAATTTTATCAAATAGATTTAAGAGTAGTTCATACATTTCATCAAATGACATGCCTGTTTGAGAAATTAAAAGTATTGATTTTCCATCGGTGCAGGAAGCCGGAGCTATTGTGAATTTGATTTTTGATATAATTTCCCGATTAATGTTCTGTTTTAAAATATTCCATTCATATTGGGTAAACGGAGTATATATTCTTATATCATTACCACATTCTCTAATCACAGGTACATAGCAATCTGTTGCAATAAGTCTTATTTTTATTAATTTAATAAGATTTTCGACTTCATCCGGTATTCTTGAAAATCTGTCTTTCCATTCAGAAATGATATAATCAAGTTCGGTTTCATTGTTAACATCTGAAAGCCTTTTGTATTCAATCATTTTTTGTTCGGTTGAACCTACCCATTCATCAGGTATGAATGCTGTAATATTAATGTCGATAATTGTAGGTTTAGATTTATTAACAGTTTCACCTTTAAGTTCTTGAACTGTTTCCTCAAGAAGTTGGCAATATGTATCAAATCCGACATTTATCATATGTCCATGTTGTTTTGTGCCAAGTATATTACCGACTCCTCTTATTTCTACATCACGCATAGCAATTCTGTATCCGCTTCCCAATGAAGTAAATTCTTTTATTGCTTTTAATCTTTCGGAAGCATCCTGGGTAAGGTCTTTGTCTTTCTTATATAAGCAATAGCAATATGCTTGTTTTTCACTTCTTCCGACTCTGCCTCTTAGTTGATAAAGTTGAGCCAATCCAAATTTGTCCGCATCATGTACTATTATTGTATTGGCATTCGGTATGTCCAAACCGTTTTCAATAATGGTTGTGCAAAGCAAAATGTCACTTTCATGCTTATCAAAACCAATAATTACATTTTCAAGTTCCTTTTCGCTCAGTTTTCCATGACCAATCGATATTCTTGCATTAGGAACAATTTTTTGAAGTTTTAGTGCAAATTCGTTTATTGTTTCTACTCTGTTATAGAGGTAAAAAATTTGTCCGTCTCTGTCAAGTTCGTTTGTTATAGCGTTTTTTATAATTTGTTCATTATATTCGCCGACATAAGTTTTTATAGGAAGTCTGTTTTGTGGTGGTGTGTTGATTATAGAAATATCTTTAATTCCTGACAACGACATATAAAGTGTTCTTGGGATAGGAGTTGCAGACATTGAGATTATATCAATATTTTCCCGAAATTCTTTCAATTTTTCTTTATGTCTTACTCCAAATCTGTGTTCTTCATCAATTACAAGTAATCCTAAATCTTTAAAAACTATATTATCTTGAAGCAATTTATGAGTAGCAATAACCACATCACACTTTCCGGTTGCTAAATTTTTGAGGGTTTCCTTTTGTTCTTTTGCACTTCTAAACCTGCAAAGCAATTCTACATTAACTCCAAAAGGTTTAAATCGGTCCAGTACGGTTTGATAATGTTGAAGTGCTAAAATAGTTGTTGGTACGATTACAGCTACTTGTTTTAATGAATTTACGGCTTTAAACATTGCACGCATCGCAACTTCAGTTTTGCCAAAGCCAACATCACCGCAAATTAATCTGTCCATAGGAGAAGAATTTTCCATATCAGATTTTATTTCATTAATAGCTTTTGCTTGATCAGGAGTCTCAATATATTCAAATGCTTCTTCCATTTCAAGCTGCATAGGAGTATCTTCTGCAAAAGCAATTCCTTCTTGCATTTTTCTTCTTGCATATAGTCTTAAAAGATCGTAAGCGACACTTTCAACCTCTTTTTTTACTCTTGTTTTTGTATTTTCCCAATCAGAGCCCCCCATTCTGGACAATTTTGGTTTTATTTGTCCGGAACCTCTGTAACGGCACAACATATTAATTTGTTCAGCTGGAATATGTAATTTGTCTTTGTTTGCGTATTCAATAGTTAAATAATCTTTAAGTTGACCATCAATCTCTTGTTTAGTGAGTCCTATATATATACCAACACCATGAACCGTATGAACAACATATTCACCGGATTTTATATCATTAATATTTTCTATATATTCAGGTTTTGCCTTATATTTAGACTTTTTGCCCGACGGTATATCTTTTTGTCGTTTGTTAAAAAGTTCTCTGTCTGTTATTACAAGAATTTTGCCGTCTGACATTTCTGTTCCGGATGAATTTATACAGCTTATGTATTGCGGAGAAAATATTTGATATTCAGACAAAACCTCTTTAACCCGTTCTTTAAAATCCGTTGCAATTATAATTTGATAATCCTTGTGATTTAATATATATTCTGCGACTTTATCCATATCGGCATCAAATATTGGTATTGAAGAAGAATTAATATCAATAATTTCGGCAGCTTCATCCGATAAAAAATTATTTAATGAAATTTTCTGAAATTTTATCAATTTTTCATATATTTCATTAAAAGAGAAATGATTAAGTTCTCGAAGCGGCTCAATTTGATTGAGTTTAAGCGCTTCATTAAAAGCGTTATCAGATACTTCCGTAACTTGTTTTAATTTGGAACTAATTTCAACGTATTCATCATAGACAATTATTGCGTCATTAAAAGAATCTAAAATATTTATCAGTTTGTTATTAAAATACGATTGATAAACTCCGATCCCCTCAAAATAGCCTTCTTCTTCAAATTTTTCTTTCAGTTCGGGGGAAAACTCCTCGGGTGAATTTTGAGGTAAAACAAATTTATAAAGCGGAAGAATTTCCACTTTGTCAATTTTTTCAATTGATTTTTGTGTTTCATTATTAAAAAATCTTATGTCAACAATTTCATCCCCCCAAAACTCAATCCTTACAGGATTTTGATGAAGTGCAAATATATCAGAGATATCCCCTCGTATTGAAAATTCTCCGATATCCGATACCATTGTTGCCCGTCTGTAACCTAATTCAGATAACTTATTAAGTAAATCTTTTTGTGAGATATTATCTCCAATTTTTAAATCCAATTTGTTATTCTCAAAAAATTCCAGAGTCGGAAATTTTTCGCACAAAACTTTCACCGGAATTATTGTTATTTTTTCAGGATTTCTGATTATATCGACTTGTCTTTGATAATCATACAAATCATTTTGCAATGTTTCGTACAATGAAATGCTTGTGTAGGGCATAATGTTGGATTTTATTTCAAAAATTTTTTCCAGATCTGCTTGGTAGCGTAATCCGTTTTGTTCGGTAGAAGTCAAAAATAAAATTGGTTTTGTTGAGTATTTATTAATATAATTTAAAATCCACAACTTACTAAACGAAGTTAATCCTGTTAATGTAAAACTTCGATTGGTATTAATATTGCGGACAAATTTATTAAAAAAAGAACACTTATCAGGTTTCATTCTTTAAAATTCGGGCTTTCGTATTCAATTCCCATTTCTCTTATTGCAGCAATAAACCTCTCTGCACAGGAGTGTTGAACTTCAGGCGGAACGACTCTTAAAATTTCAACTGTTCTGGAAATAATGGGATCTTTATCGTACCATCTTGCACCATTAACAGGTTTTACTAAATCATAAAATCTGTCCAGCGCCTCTTTGGATACCTTTTGCTCCAATTTATCCAAGAAAATAACCGCATGCTCTCTCAATTCATCCTGATAATTTTTCAAAAGCTCAATAACTTCCATTAATTTAGGATCATGATCATACCATCTCTTATAAACGGGACTCATTTAATACCCCCTGTTCAATATTTGTTTCATCATTATATCTTTGAATTTTGCCACCTAAGTCTCTTAGTTTCTTTTCAAAAAATTCATAACCTCTATCAATGTGGTGCAATTTTTCTACTATTGTTTCACCATTTGCCATTAATCCTGCAAGAACCAAAGCTGCACCCGCACGCAAATCGCTCGCAACTACGTTTGCTCCCGTCAGATTTTTTACACCTTTAATAATCGCGTGATTGCGATCTTGATGGATATCAGCCCCCATTCTTCTTAAATCAGGAACTTGCATAAACCTGTTTTCGTAAAGGCTTTCTGTAATAATTCCGACTCCGTTAGCTGTAGTCAGCAAAGTCATAGCAATAGCTTGCAAATCAGTCGGGAACCCGGGATATGGCTGAGTAACAAAATTTATGGAATTAAGTCTGCCCTTTGTGCTTACTTCTATTGTTGTAGGATCAGCCAACTTAATATTTGCTCCCATTTTTATTAATTTATCATTAAAGAAAGTTAAATGCGCCGGATAAACATTTTTAATAACAGCTTTACCTCTTGTCCCGACAACAGCTGCAATAAATGTACCGGCTTCAATTCTGTCCGGAATTGTTGTATACTCTGCCGAATGAAGGCTCGATTGTTTAACTCCGTTGATAACAATTTCGGAAGTGCCGGCGCCGTTGATGTCTGCGCCTATTGTGTTTAAAAAGTTTGCCAAATCAACGATTTCAGGCTCTTGAGCCGCATTTTGTATTCTTGTGGAACCCTCAGCTGTAACAGCTGCTAACATAAGATTCTCAGTTGCACCAACAGACGGAATGTCTAAGTAAATGTCAGCTCCTACAAGTTTTGGTGCTTTTGCATGTACGTAGCCGTTTTCTATTTTAATTTTTGCACCAAGTGTTTCCAATCCTTTTATATGAAAGTCAACTCTGCGTTCGCCGATTGCACAACCTCCGGGTAAAGCAACAATAGCTTCTTTACATCTTGAAATCAATGCTCCTAAAATTGTAAAAGATGCTCGCATCTTGCTGACTAATTCATATTTTGCCGTTACCGAAGATATATTTGTAGCATCGACGACTACCGATTTTTCTCCTTTGTTATAATCAAGTTTGGCACCCAAATCACGAAGTACTTGCAGCATTACATTAACGTCTGTGAGATTTGGTACATTATATATTTTTGTAACTCCGCTCACTAAAATAGACGCTGCAAATAATTTTAAAACGGAATTTTTAGCTCCGCATACGGAAATTTCACCTCTTAATGGTTCACCACCCTGAATTTTGTACTTTTCCGTCAAAAATTGCCTCCAATCTATCGTACATTATTATAATACAATTATTATAAAATCTTGTAAAGTATTGTGAAATAAAAAAGTAAATATAGTAAAACAGTTGTTTTTTCTGACGTTAGAATTTACATAGCTTAACATTAGATTTACAAAACTATAAAAATTTGATATATTTTAGGTGTAATATGTTTCTTTAGGAAAGAACGGCAGTGGCTCGTTCTTTTTTCATTATTACGGATGATACAAAGGATAGGAGCAATATGAAACAAGATTTGAACAGACATGAAATTTTGGAAAAAATAACTCCGATTATTGAAAATACTGCTGTCAGGTACAATCTTATTCCTGTCGAAATTGAATTTGTGAAAGAAAATCACAGATGGTATGTGAGGATATACATATATTCTTATGAAAAAGACGTAACGCTTGATGATTGTGAAAATATGACCCGCAGTCTGAATGACTTTTTAGATACACTAATTCCGGTAAAATATTATTTAGAGGTATCTTCTCCCGGTTTAGAACGGAAATTCAAATCAGATAAAGAATTCCTTATATTTAAAGGCAGACGGGTTAGTATTAAGTTAAAAGAGCCATTGGAAAGTGAAGAAGAAAAAATTTTTAAAGGTGAAATTATTGATTGGGATGATAAAGATGGACTTACTTTTTTCCGTTTTGAGGACGGACAAGAATTGGTAATTCCAAAAGAAAACATTCAATCTGCAAAATTATATATTGATTAAAATTTATAGATAAAAGAAAGGAATAAAAATGATTAAAATCGGTACAGCATTATTTGAAGCCTGCGAAGAGCTTGAAAGAGAAAGAGGTATATCTAAGGATGTTTTGGTAGCTTCGTTATGTGATGCAATGGTTGCTGCTTACAAAAAGCACATGCATGTTAAAGAAGCTGCTAATATTGAAGCAATTTTGGATGAACAAACCGGCGAAATCGGAGTATTTTCAACAAAATTGGTTGTTAATGAAGTTGAAGATTCTGATTTGCAAATATCTCTTACTGATGCAAAAGAAATTGATGACGAAGTTGAAGTTGATGATGAAGTTAAGATTGAAGTTACTCCGGATCAGTTTGGCAGAATAGCTGCACAATCAGCAAAACAAGTCATTACTCAAAGAATTAGAGATGCTGAAAGAAATAATATTCTTCAAGAATTTTTGGAAAAGAAAGGAACTCTTACGACAGGTATTATTCAAAGAGTTGAAAATAGAAATGTAATAGTTAATATCGGTAAAACAGATGCAATAATGCCTCAAAAAGAGCAAATCCCCCGTGAATACTATAAACCGGGAAACAGAATAAGAGTTTTTGTGCTCAATGTTAAGGAAACAAACAGACTTCCGCAAGTTATTGTTTCTCATGCACATGCTGAAATCGTAAGAGAACTTTTTGAGTTAGAAGTTCCGGAAATTGAGGATGGAATTGTTGAAATCAAGTCTATCGCAAGAGAAGCAGGTTTTAGAACAAAAATTGCGGTTTGGTCAAATGATCCGGAAGTTGATTCTGTCGGAGCTTGCATAGGACCAAGAGGTTCAAGAATTCAGACAATTGTTGGTGAATTAAAAAATGAAAAAATTGATATTGTAAGATGGTCTCCGGATCCTGTTGAATTTATTGTTAACGCAATTTCACCTGCAAGGGTTGTTTCTGTCGATATTATGACTGATGATGAAGAAACGAAGGATGCATTGGTTGCAGTGCCTGATGATCAACTTTCACTTGCTATTGGTAGAGAAGGTCAAAACGTAAGATTGGCACATAGATTAACCGGTTGGAAGATTGATATAAAGAGCGTTTCACAATTAGAAAACGAAGAAACAGCAAAAGCTAACAACTATGATTACGAAAATGAAGAACCGGAAGAAAGTTCTGTTGATGAAGATGAATTAAATCAAGAAATCGAAGAGGAAATGAATCAACAAGGCGTAGATGAAGAAGATTTTCAAGAAGATGCTCTTGAAGAATCCGAAGAAGCAACAGAAGAGTAATTGAAACAAACAATTATTAAAATATTAAAAGGAGAGGAATTTTTCCTCTCTTTTTAATTGGATATATTTTTAATAAAATAAAAAACTCTTAATTTAATTGTATCCTCTTAAGGTCGGTTTATTACGAATGTTATCTCCGTACAAATTGTTTATTATTGATCGTTTATTAATTTCAACAGGCTCGATATTCGAATCTGTATTATAAACGGCAGGAGCTTCTTTTTGTTCAACTTTGACGGTATTAATTTTGATTAAATCTTCGCTATAAGGAACCGCTTTGACTTCTAATTTTGTTTCTGCTTCTTTTTCGGCTTTTTCTTTCAACTTTTCAGCTTTTAATTCGGCTCTTTTTTGTTTGTTTTCTTGCCATTGTTGTTTTTTTGCGTTAAATGTTTCTCTGTTTTCTTCTTTTATTTTATCCGCCTCAACTTTTAAATGACGGTATTTTTTTGTGAATACGTTATCAATATTTCCCATATCATATTCAATTTTTGTATTTTCTTTTGCTAAAATTTCCGATGGTAAAAGATTTAGTTGAACATTTTGAGCAATTTGCGGACAAACATAAACGGAATAATCCTTGATTTTTCCCAACTGTTCTGTTTGTGGAGATTGTCCTCTTGTAATTATACGATTTTCGCAAACGCTTATAGTTTTATAGTAAGTATCTGCCCACAACTTTCGATTATTTGCGGTATCAACCAATACTGCATAAGTTGAAATTTTGTAAGCAGGATCTATAACGCTTGCACCAGGAATATTGAAAAAATCCCACCATGTTCTTCTTAAAATATAATTTTCCGCATCAACCGAGGATGTAATTAGTAAGATGTATCTGTCGCCCGTTGCGGTAGCAACCCTTTTTAAGGCGTTGTAATCAATATTATAGGTTGTTCTAAATCTGTTTAGCAGTTCTTTAGCGGAATTTCTGACATAAATATTTTTGTTTAGCGCAGTTCGTGTTTGACTGAGCGGTCTGCATTTGATATATGTTGTTCCGTTTAAAAGTGTAATAATTTCATCTGTAAAAAATTCTGCTGTATCGTTATATATATATGAATCCAGTGCGACATTTTGTGTAACTGCATTATCTGGTAATATCAGCAACTTGTATTCCTCAGCCATAGCACATGGTGATAGAAAAATGATTATTCCAACTACAAAAATTTTAAATAACTCTCTCACACGAAAATTATATCATATATTAAAATTTCTGCCAAAATGGAAGTTATAAAGTCGAAAAAATGACATATTTCGTAATATTTCTTGCTTAATTTCCTAAAATAAGCTAAAATCTGATTGTTGTGTAGAGGAGAATATATGAGAGTACAATCAGTTCAATCATCAAAGTGTAGTTTTAACGGTGGATATGCATTGAAAAAAAGTGTATCAAAGGAAACGGGAGTATCTTATTATAACAAAGTAAACTACAAGTTGCATGAATTTGTTTATCATCCGTTCGAAAATGAAACGGCTGAACAAATCGCAAATGCAATTAAGTCTAACTTTCGAGGTCGTTCATTTTATTTAGTGGAAAAGGAGCACGGACATAGAGACGGTTTGTATTATCAGATGAATCGTGTTGTGTTGGGTTCAAAAATAAAACCATCCGACAATCTTGAGAAATTAGGATTAACCGAAGAGCCGATTGCCGGAATCTTAAATGACGATGCTTTTTATGAAGTTTATAACAATAACCAATATGCGACCATGGATGTTGAGGACTTAGATGATAAAAGAGTTATTGAAATTGCAACCAAAGGAGGTCTTTTGACGTTATAACATACAATTTTTATTAACAAAATTTAAATGTTTTTTCCATTTTGGATATTTCAATTGAATTCTTCATTAAGTATAAGGTTCATAATTGTTGCAAGAGTTGGAAAAGTTTGGTGCAAATAGTTGGATTAAAACTGTTGATATTATAAATCAAGTTTAAATTTTCTCTGTATTTTGAGTTGTAGGTTAGAAGTGGGAAAAACAACGGTTATTTAAAATGTTTTCAATGCAAGATTTTGTGCATATTTTCGTACGGCACATGCACAGTTTGCACAGTTTTATTTTTACAAAAATTAACAGCAACTTGTTTTGTCATGTTTGTACGATGAGTAAACAACACTTGTATTTTATACGGGTTTATATTACCATGTACGTCTCAAAATGTGTATTTATTTGAATTTATAATTTGCAAACAAAAGGAGATATAGATGGCAGTTAGATTTAATCCGATAAAAAGTACCGTACAGCCGGGTATTCGAAATGTTATACCATCAAAGTTTTCGACAAGGTCAGGAAAATTAATTAAACCCGCAATTCTTGCATTGGGATTGATGACGTCATCTTGTGTTAACGACTATAAAGATGTTGATAAACTTGATTTCTATCAAGGAGTTGATAAAAAAGAATTATTGAAAAAAGGTTTTCAAGTTGATATTTTGAATAATGTAAATAAACCTGCTCCGAATGTATATTCATTTAATGTCGGCTTTCGAACTCTGTGTTCGCTTGGGGCATATAACGGTGATATTTATGGAGCAACCAATATAATAGTAGATAAAAATGATGAAAATCATATTTACGGAAAAATTGATTTAAATCATATTGCCCATGGATGGAAACGCTCTTATAGAAAAGATAGCTTTGGAAGGTACGTTCCTTATGATGACAGAACTCATTATTATGAAGATTACGGAAATTACAGATTTGATGCCAATTTGGTACAAGAAGAAAATTCCAAAGATTATGAAATTAAGCTGAAAGTATTTAAGAATACGAATATTGAGCCTGAAATGATTAATATTTGCGTCGGTGATAACGATATTCAAATAAACGGGAAAAAATATTCAAAAGAAGAAATTGAACAATTTAAAGAAATTCTTCTTAAACGTACAGATGAAAAGATTACTTTGGATGGGAAAAAACCAAATCATGAAATTGTTAGGGCACACAGAGCATTGGCTATTCTTTTAGGGTTTTTCCCAACAGCACTTGTTGCAATTTTTGTCGGTTCGCTTATATCGTCCAAAGTTGATGAATTACGCAACGAACAACAAAATGAAAATGACGAATAATTTGTATTTGTTAAAAGATTCAGCAAATTCATACGTTGAGGATAATATTCTCTAAATTATTCTCAAATACTATATATAAATTAATACCCGATTTAATGATTAATAACAGTTAATGTGATTATTGTGTAAATAATTTGTAATAATCAGGCAATTTTGGGGTAAATGTAACGGAATGCAAAGACGAATTTTTAGGGGTTCTAACATGGTGGAAACCCTTGTAAAATCTGCTATATAATATAAACTTCCGACTTAATTTTTACTGGTTGGTTTAAAATGTCCGACATGGTTAATATGTCATGTCTATTTATAGCTACAATTCAAAACACACCGTAAACACAGGCAGAATACGCATTTTAACCGTACAAACGCAACTGAGGTGTTAAATTACACTTTTTCTGTATTGTCCTTGTAAATTAATACTCGATTTGATGATTAATAACAGTTAGTTTGATGATTTCGTTGGGTTAAACCCCCAATCATCCACTAAATTTTAACAGGAATTTGTTCAAAACCATCTTTGTATTTTTCGTAATCGTCATCTATATTTACTACTGTAACATTATTTATCTGATTTAAGAAATCGCCAAGCGATTTTTTAATTAAAATATCACTGTCATGTGGATTTATAAGTATAATATTTGTTATGTTATTATTTTCATCTTTTTCTATATTTTTAATAACGTATGCGTGTTCTGACAAATTATCAAAAGAGTTTATATCCTTTTCATCATATAATTCTTTTTTAAACCAATTTCTTGATTCTTTGAATGAACATGTAAGAGCAGTATCATTATTTTCACTTAATTTGTACAACAGCTTTTTAAATGTGTCCTGAGAGTATGTGTTAAACCAATAGTCTTGAGTATTTTTATAACCAAATTTCATTGCTTCACTTGCTTCAGAGAGCTTTTGTTCCGTTTCTTTTATTTTTTCCTCTTTTGATTGAGCTAAACAAAAACCAAAACCTTTTTCCCCAGTTAATAAGTATTGAGCGCTTATTTCTCCAATTCCAGAAGAGCCCTCTAAAACGTCACTTTCTCTTACTATATTTCCTTTTTCAACCTCTTGTCGTAAATAGCGTTCTGTTGCTAATTCAATCAATAAAACATCCAAATCTCCAATAGAATAATATTCTTCTCGTGCTTTATCAATATCTTCTTGATTAATTATCGTTTCAAAATTTACTCCGTTTAATTTTACGGTATATGTCCCTTCATCATTATTATCTAAAATGCTATCTTTTATGGCTTTTTTACCCCATGAGGTTAAAGAGAGACTCTTAATTCCGGATAACAACCAGCAATCAGACTTTTCTAATTGAAAAAATGATTCAATTTGTCCATTGGATTCGTTCAACCTAGATTTTTTACTATAGTAAGTAATGTTTTCTATGAATTCATTAAATTTTCTAACGGACATTTTTTTATCCATAGGGGTAGATTTGAGGAATTTTCTTATTTCTTTTTTGCTATACTGACCGTCATTATTTATATCAGCTTTTTTGATATCTGATATAAGTAATTTGAGTTCGTCGCCTTGTAAAATATCGTCTGGATTAACATTATAATGGTCAAAAATAGAAATTTCCTTTGAAGAAATTGAATCTCTATCAATTCTCATTACGTCTGTATCGAAAGACATCAATTTTGATATGTTTTCATTAAGTTTTGTTTTTAAAAACATATAATTCCTCGTATATTTATATAAAGTTTTTTTAGGTCATAAATTTGCCCCAAATATTAATTTTTATTAATATTTGGCAAAAATTCTATATTTAAAAATTTTTTATTGTAAACAATTTGTAATTATCAGGCAATTTTTTTGCTTTACAATACTTTATATAAGTAGTAGAAGTTCATAGGAAAATTATGTCTGTAGGCACAAATCTTCAAACAATAAATTACAATAATATCAATATTTAGCCCAAAGTACGAACAAATTTTAAGGCACAAACTGTTTCTGTTCAGAATTATCCACCCGATACAGTTGAAATTGCCGGTAAAAAGAAAAACTTTAGTATTGGAGCAAAGATTGCAATAGGAGTTGGTACAACACTTGCTGTGTTGGTTGGTGGTGCTTATGCAATATCAAAACATCAGACATATAAATTGCAAAAATTATATAAAGAAAAACTTGTTCCAAAGATTTTTGATAAAGAGCTTACATTTACGGAAGCAAAAACAAAAGAAGATGCTTTAAAATATGCGAAAGATATTTTAGGTGTAAAAAATATTGATGAGCATATGACTCTTGAAGCATTAAACTATACAAATCATGGAATTACAGATGTTGTAAATAAAAATATAGGACAAGAAGTATTTATACCTAGAAGCTATTTATATGATGATATAGATGGACTTGCTCATGTCGTAAGTAGCATTAAAGATAAAAACTTTGGTGAATTAGCAATTAATAAAAAATTTTTTGATAATGAATTTTTAACAAAAGAATTAGACAAACAATTCAGTTTACGTGATTTTGCAAAAAATATAAAGGAAGATGCAAAGGAATCTGCAAAAAAAGCAGAAAACGGATTACATTCACACTTTGCATCAGAAAGCAAATTAGTTGACTTACTAGACAGATATAAAGCAAATCCTAATAATTTATCAGTAGCTGAAAAACGTACTTTGTTATATTCATTCGGAAGAACATCAAAACTAAATGCATTGTTTAAGTTTGATTATATTAAATTTGCAGAAAAGAATAAAGACAAAATAAAAATAGACATTGAAGAATTTAAAAAATTAACTAGAGCAGAACAAAGAAATTCACTAGATAAATATTTAAAAGATAATAAAATGTCCATGGATTATTACAGATATCTACCGGCGGATAATGGTATTTCAACAATTTATCATGAAATGGGACACTTGCAGGATTTTGCAAAAAATCTTAAAGAGATAGACTTAAAATTTTGGAAATTGCCAACTTGGAAAGAATCTAAAGCTGCTGTAGAAGCAAAAAAAGCAGGTAAGACTGTAGAAGATAGAAGTCGTGTTGATGAAATTGAAAACAGATGGGGTGGAACTACTTATAGTGGATTCAAAGATTTATTAAAAAATAATCCCGAAAAATTTAAAAAATTATACCCGGATTTATACAAGCATCTTAAAGATGAGAACATTCAAAAAACTACAATGAAAGTATCTTGGTATGCAGGCACAAGCATAGGCGAATTCATAGCAGAAGTTTATAAAATGATGATATCAGGAAAAGAAATCCCGGAAGATGTTATGAAATTATACAAGAAATATAATGGACCTTTACCAAATGGTTTTAAATAGATGATTTAAAATTTAGAGTATTAAATATCTTCTAAATCTTTTGAAAGTGAACGCAAACTTTCTTCTATCTTTTTATAGATATTCTCATCCTTAAATTTATTTAGTAATTCTTCTTTTTTCCCAAAACCAATAACAATAATTTTTCTATAAGGTTCTTTTCCGTATGTTGGTAAAATATATGTTTCATTAAATTTTCCTTCAAATTTATCTTCTTCGATAGCATATTTATTAGCAAGTTCAGAAGATGTGATTTCATCTTGAAACTTGTTTATAACAAGCTATTTTATAACAAAACTTATTTGTTGTTAATTTTTAAATAGCAAAAAAAATATTTTATCGTTTTATATATATATATATCATCATTATATCCTATGGAGATCTCCTTAATGAAACTAACGGATCCGTTATCTATACATATCTGCCATCACCCTGTGAAAAAAAACGGATTGAAAATTTGGCAGCTTGCTGATTTTCCGCATACATACGGAAATAAACTTGCATCTGAATCAAATGAAATGTATGGTAAAGGTTGTAATGGTGTAGTTTCAATATTAAAAGCCTTTGGCGAAGAAACAAACATGGTCGTTAAAAGATTTCGCCCTAAAGAAGGACAAAAACAGCGAGAAGCACTAAAAGAAGTATATGCACTACTTGCATTATTGGTAAATGATATCGTCATGGCTTCAGGTATCCAAATGGGATGTATTGCATATAAAAACAAAGATGGTGATTATGTTCTTATATCTCAAAAGATAAATGGACAAAAACCGGATCCGCATAATAATCGGTTCAATGATAAAAATCTGAATCAAATGGTGGCTGTTTTAGCAAAACTAGATACGCCGGATGTATACTGGAACATGAAAAAACCATTTAAAACACCTCGTAAAAACTCACTTTTAATGCATTATGATTTAAAGCCGGGAAATGTTTTAATTTCTCAGGATAATTTTGGTGTTGTAGATTTTGAATACCTTGATTTTATTGAACCTCCTAGGTTTAAAATAAAAAAAGAAAAAAATTGGGGTATAATTGTCAATTATTCAGATATATCAGGTGTTCCATCAAACTTGAGGAATTTTGAGTATAGAACTTTGCTTCCGTATCTGATGAAATTAGAGCCAAAAGAAGCAAATAAATTATTTGTTCAATATTTGAAACATAAAAGTAATTACTACAACGATTTAAACATTCAATACCCTCGCGACAAACATTTTACAAAAATTATAAAGCTTCAACAAGCACATTGTAATATACTGAGCAAACCAACTCAAGATGTTATAAAATCCGAAGCAATAAAAATTCAAATCGCCAGAGATATCTATCTTTTAAGTACCCATGCCCATGGTGAAAAAACTGAAATAAACTTAAATGAAATTAAACAATATATTATTGATGCATTAAAATTTTTTGAATATAAATACGATTCTTGTTGTAACCAAGATGAAAAAACTTACTATATGGATTGTATTGAATTAATAAATATTTGGAAAAATATCATACCAATTATTGACAATAATAACTTAGAGTCATTGGATTATTATAAAGATATCTCAGGTTGTAACAACAACGATAATAGTAGTAAATTAATTAAAACTACATATACAGATAAACACCTACCAACGCTTGATGAAAAGGTAACCGGATAATGCAAATAATAACTACACCGTATCAAAATTATTCTATTTATAAAACAAATTCTCAATGTATAAATTGTAAAAAAAACACTTTCAAATCTAAACATACAACTACAAAATACATTAATCAATTACCAAAAATACACTCAGATAAGGTAACTACATTAGTCTCAGATTTTGACGGAACAATTAGAAACTACTATACAAATTCTGTTACAAAAGACACACAAACTGCGCTTAAAAACCTTATAAAAACCAAAGTTTCGGTAATAATTGCAACAGGACGTGTTAATAATGAGCTAAATTTAATCAAAGACTGTCTGGAAATTCAGCCGGAATATTATATAT
The DNA here is from genome assembly GCA_024408855.1 of bacterium. GTDB lineage: Bacteria > Cyanobacteriota > Vampirovibrionia > Gastranaerophilales > Gastranaerophilaceae > CAG-196. The sequence continues at coordinate 25,489 of JAKSUQ010000022.1, forward strand.
TAGGTCATGGCTCACATATAACAGATAAAGAGGGACACCTGTTATATAGCAAAACACTTACAGGTAATCAGGTCAAAGCTATAATAAATTATGGGAAAAAATACAAGCAGTTTCACCCTCACACAAAAATATACATTAAAGGAAAAGATTTTATTGAAGAAATAGACAACAGCAATAATATTGATTTAAACAATGTCTATTTGATAATGTTCAGAGAACCTCAATCTACGTCGTATCAAACCATAATGCCAATGTATAATAGTCTTCAATATAATCTGTCAAATCAGGGATTAAATATATTCACATCATCGCCAAGATGTTGCGAAATTGTTAATAATGATATAAACAAATGCGTTGCATTATCAAACCTTGCAAAGCAAATAAATTTAAAAATACCAAACATTGCTTTCATTGCAGATGGGAATAATGATATTGATTTAATGAATTTTATAAGAAAACACAACGGCGTTTCTATTAGTATGGGAAATGCTTCTCAAGAATTATTATCTTGTGCTGAATATACAACAGATCACATATCTGATTCAGGTTTCGCAAAAGCAATAGATAATATAATCAAACTAAATGCAAATTTATCATATTAAATTAACGCGAAAACACTTTTTACAAAAATTAATACAAAATATTAATTCCATCAATATTACAGTTCTTAATAGGTTTACTTTTATCACTGCAAAAATCTATACTTTTTTGCTCTTGATTAACTCTTAAATTAATTTCATTCTGTAGCTCTTTCGCATTTTCTACACTTAATTGGTTAAATATATTATTTGTTTTCAATGCTAACAAGAATTTATAAAAACCCTCAGTTTCTCCAACATCATGCCAGGTATTTGTCATTATTATTTTAGGATTTGTCTGAATATACTCCGGAAACCAATCTTTCGTTTTAGAACATACATATTCTATAGATTTTCCAAAATCATATATTTCTACATCATTTTTCTTTATTGGATTGCTTCCGGATTTTAGCTCATCAATCAAGTGTCCCATTACATCTTTGCTAAAATAACAACACCCCGTATTGACTATATTTTTCCCACCAATTGCATACTGACAAGCATTTTCATAAGAAGGTTTTTCTATAAAATCTTTTATAATACCATTTTTGTTAACTACAACTATACCATATCTTGAATCAACTTCTTTTGGGGTTCTTTGTGCTCCAAGCACGGCACAGTGAGATGTACTGTCTTGGACTGCTTTTAATAAATCATCAGTCAATTTATCAGTTATTCCGCAAAACACACTATCGCCACTACAAATAACAGTATCCTTAATAGGATTACCTGACATGTAGTAATCAATGACGCCACCGAAAGAACCATTTGGTTTATTTGATAACAATGGTTGTACACATTTGTTATCTATAAAAGGTAATGACAACATCATCACAAAATCAATCGCATAAAATAGATTTTTTCCTGTTGGAAGTGGTATATTTATTTTATTGTAGTCCCCGATTGTATGTGCAATTTTAAAACGAGACCCTGCACCTGCAGCAGGAATAAAAAAATTTGCATCAATTTTGGGCTGATTTTTACAAAATGGCAATATTTCCTTATTAAAATGTGTTAAAACGGTATCAACAATTTTTTGACCTTTATTTTGTTGAGATAACGGAACAAAACAAGACTTAAACTGTACATTATTCGTATTTAATAAATCTACATTACAAACACGCATATTAATATAAAACCCATAAAAAATAATTTTGACTTAGATAAGTGCTAAAATAATAAATCAGACATCCACACGTCATTATATTTTATTTTAATCAAAATTTTACTTAAAATCCAAAATAAAACAGTCGAAATGCAATAGTTTGTAGGGTGGGCAGAAGTGAAACAATGCCCACGCCGACAATTCAAGAACTTTTGACAGACTATATAAATCTCAATATTTTAGTGCAAAAATGTGCAAAAATAGTGTATTTTGTGCAAGTTTAAAATTACAAATTGTTAGCTAGTCGGATACGGCTGAAATTCAAATATATTATAATTTTACGCTAATAGTGTCTTCAATAATTTCCGACTTAATATACTGTAAAAGAACACATGAAATGACTTTTTTTGACGGGTAAAATGACTTTTTCGGAAATATGAATGTTACAATTTTACCAAAATTGTAAAGATTTCACAAAATCTCCTAAAGTTTTCGAAAAAAATGCCGAAATACATATAACAAAATAAAATTAACTTAAGGAGTAAACTATGACGGATTTCAAATGGTATGGAAATGAAGAACATAAAGACTATTATTTTGACAATTATGATGGAAGTATGGTTTTAAAATCAAATGATAAAAAGACACAAGATGTCTATAACAAAATTTTATCAATTTTTGATGATAATCATAACAATAAGTTGGATGCCAATGAGATAAAATCGCTATGGGACAATGTTGTATCAGCAGATGAAGATAGAGATGGTACAATTACAGAAGATGAAGCTAAAAAGGCTTTAAAAAATAATCCGATTCTTTCTAATTTAAAAATTAGTGCAAATGAATTATTAAAATCTATAGATTCAATTTATAAAACCATTGATAAATCTTTTGAAAAAACAAAGGCTAATGTTCATAACAAATTAATGAAAGATATTCAAAAGAAATATCCAAATGATAAATATTCAGTCAATATTCAATATAATGATAAAGATTATTCAGAAATAACAATTACTTCAAAAAACAATAATGATTACACTATTTATAAAATTTTTGAAAATGGTAACTATCAAATTTATACTAGAATTGGTGACAATGAAAAAGCTGAAAACTACGATAAAAATGGAAATATGACTTCATATAGTAAACTAAATAATGAAACACATTGCTGGGAAGAAGGTCATCCTCTAGCAGATGCAATTAATGGTGAAATCACAGCAAAAAATAAACTTGGCTTACCAACGACGGGCAAAGATTTAGAAAAATATATTAAGCAAATTAATCCTAAAAATATAATTCAAATTTTTGATGCTTACAAGGATACTTATGGAGAAACCTTGTTAGATGCAATCAATGAAGAATGGGGCTTAGATAACAAAATTAAAGAAAGGTTGCTAAAACATTTAAACAAATGTTGCATTGAATCAGATTATTGGAAATATAACAAACCAAATTGTAAAATTGATGAAGATTTTTATCAAGGTCAAATAGGTGATTGTTGGTATTTAGCAACAATTTCTGCAATTCAACGTTCCCCGAAAGGGCAAGAAATTCTAAATAACATGATAACAGATAATAAGGATGGCACTTATACAGTAAAATTTAAAGGTGCAGATAAAAGTTATACTGTTAGTGCTTTAGAATTAATGAGTAAAAGTAAGTACGCAGAGGGAGATTTTGATGTTAGAATATTGGAACTTGCTGCTAAAAAACATTATTTCGTAAGGGGAATTAATGGTGGTAATCCAGCTAAAGCATATGAACTATTACTAGGAACTGGAGATAAGTGGAAAAATATAGCTAGAAACTATTCTTCAAAACCTAGTCCACAAAAAATAAAAGAACTGTTAAACAATAAAAATATCGTTATGACAGCAACTATTCATCCATTCTCAAAATTATGGGGGATGATAGCAAAAAGCATACCGGAAGATGCTGAATATAAAGATGATGTTGCAACTAGTCATGCTTATGCAGTTCATGATATAGATGATAAAAATATATATTTAAAAAATCCTTGGCGCACTGATCAAACGATTGCAATTCCGTTAGACATATTTGAAGAATATTGGGGTAGTGTAACTTATACTGAGATTGAATAAAATAATTATATTATAGTTTGCAAACCTTGAAAATTTTTTAGATAATGTTATGAAATAAATTACCAACCAAAACTAGATGAATATAAGTAAGAGCATCGAATTAAATACTTTTTTGGCATATTTACAATCTTTTTTAGTGTTGATATGAATGTAAGATATAATGAACTTAGCAATAAATTAGACAAATCAAAGACCCACCATCCTGAATATCAAAAATTATATTTTGTTTTATATTTTGTTAAGCTTATGTCTATAAAAAATAATTTTGTGATAAAATACAGTTTGTAGTACGTAGGTTGGGTTTTCAACCCAACAAAATTTTTAGTGCAATTTCGGTGCAAAAATGTGCAATAAAAGTGTATTTTGTGCAAGTTTAAAATTGCAAATTCTCACATAGACGGATACGGCTAAAACCTAAATGGATTGCTTCGTTTCGCTCGCAATGACAGAAAATTTTTCCGACTCAGTATACATAAAAACATATATATACATAAAAATGTATAATAATAGTTGTTATAATACAAAAAGTCCAGTTAAAATACAAATAAATTATACATATAAAAACACCTAATCCTTTCTGGTTAGGTGTTTTAAATGGAGGAGGAGGTGGGATTCGAACCCACGGAACGCATAAACGTTCGACAGTTTTCAAGACTGCTCCAATCAACCGCTCTGGCACTCCTCCAAAGATTTTAATTGGTTACTTTGTAATATTACACAAAACAAGTTCCTTTGTAAAGTATTTTTGCTCATGCCAATTTTTTCTACAAGGCATGCTTATTTTAACTTAATTATTTCTAATTTGCCGGCATGGCTAAATATTAATATTCTGAGTTTTATATGTAAACTTGGCCAAACGCCTATAATGACTTACTCCTGCGTGCATATATCTTATATGCACATTTTCATTTTAACTTAGTTTTATCCGTTATAATACCTTTAAATATTGAATGTTTTCGGTTAAGTTATGTAACATTTCAAAAAAATGCTTGCAAAATTATTAACTATGTGTATAATGAAGTCATAAGTCGGTTAAGTACTTGTAGAGATAGGAACTTTAGCAAACTGATGAGTGGCTTTATGAGTATCTATACGGCGAGGGTAGAATAAATTATAGGAGATTTATCATGAACAAAGAAGAATTGGTAAAAGAAATTTCAAAGAAAACCAAATTGTCTCAAAAGATTTCATCTGATGTTTTATCAGCTACTTTAGAAATCATTCAAAAGACAGTTGCTAAAGGTAAAAAAGTAACTTTGGTTGGTTTTGGTACTTGGGAAGCTCGTAAGAGAGCTGCAAGAATCGGAAGAAACCCTCAAACAGGTAAAGAATTGAAGATCGCTGCTAAGACTGTTCCTGCATTCTCAGCTGGTAAGAGCTTCAAAGAACTTGTTAAGTAGTTTCTTTACAGAGCTTTTGATAAAGGATATATCTTTAAAGGTATGTCCTTTATTTTTTTTTGATTAATCTTAAAAATCTCTGTTCTTTACAACTACTGCTATATTAGTGTATAATTATTGTATGCTAAATTAGTGTATGGAGGTTTATATGAAGGATGAGTTCTCAACAAATGCCAGAAGATGGTATGACCAAGACCCTGTTTTATCTTCTGCAATGAAAACATTAGAAGAGTCTGATGACGAAACTCAAATTAAAATAGCTTTAAATTTGATTAAAATTATAACAGAACACAATATTTCCGACTCAGAGTATGAATCGGTTGAAGATATTGTTTCCGCAACAGAAGATGTTTTGGAAAGGGATAAAAAAGAGCGTTGGTATGACCTCGATGCTACACTCAGAACAGCTATCAGTTTGTTGCAAAATTGTCCGGAAAAAACAAGACATATTATTGCAAAAGAAATGGCAAAAAATGTTATCGAAATAATTAAGAAAGAAGATAGCGAAGATGAAATAGACGAGTCCTCTGAATCACCCGAGGAAAATCCTGAAGTTTAGAAAGAGAGTTCTATAAAAAAATATGAAGCTGATTTGTCCGTCAGCTTCATATTTTTATAGGTACAAAAATCTTTAAAATTGTTCCAAAAACCGTTTATCATTATTAAAGAACAGTCTAATATCATCAACGGCATATTTAAGCATAGCAAGACGTTCAACGCCCATTCCGAATGCAAATCCGCTATAAACGTCAGGATCAATATCCAAACCCTTTAATACATTAACATCAACCATCCCGCAACCTAAAACTTCGAGCCAACCTGTTCCGCTGCATATTTTGCAACCTTTTCCTTGGCACATAATACATTGTACATCAACTTCTGCTGATGGTTCTGTAAACGGAAAGAAACTGCTCCTAAATCTTGTCGGGCGCGAGGAACCAAAATATAATCTTACAAATTCATTTAGGACTCCTTTTAAATCTCCAAAAGTAACGCCTTTATCGACATACAATCCTTCAATCTGGTGGAAAAAATTATTTTTTCGGGCATTAATATTTTCGTTACGATAAACTCGCCCCGGAGCAATAACCTTTATTGGTGGTTTTCTATTTTCCATAACATGAATTTGCGCACCGGAGGTTTGGCTTCTTAATACCACATTATTAGCGATATTTGAATAGAAAGTATCTTGAACATCTCTTGCCGGATGATCTTTGGGAACATTAAGCATATCAAAATTGTAATATTCTGTTTCGACTTCCGGCGACAACGAAGAATCTACAACGGAAAATCCTAAATTTTGAAAAATTGAAACAATTTCATTTGTTGTTTGTGTAAGCGGATGAATTTTACCCATAGGAATACTTTTGCCCGTAAGGGTTATATCAATTCGTTCAGTTTCAAGGCGTTTTTTCAATTCTTCCGAATAAAAAGCATTATGTTTTTCTTGCAATAGGGTTTCTAAATCTTGACTAATTTTGTTGGCATAAGCTCCGATAGTACGCTTATCTTCATCTGACAAATCTTTTAAACCTTTTTTTATGTTATTAAGTTCACCTTTCCTGCTAAGATATTTCAATCTGATATCATCAAGTTCACTTATTGATACAGCCTTTTCAATATCAGTAGTTGCGGTATTGTAAATGTTTTCCAACTGAGTTTTCATGTTTTGTTATCTCCCTTATATTTATGGTAGCTCAATTAACCACAAATGTAAACAACTAACCCAAAGAAACCAAAATCTTATACTTGCAAGATTTAAGATTTTTGTATATAATTGCTTTACAAATCACGTAGCGGTATCGTCTAGTGGTTAGGACGGGAGATTCTCATTCTCCAAACAGGGGTTCAATTCCCCTTACCGCCGCCAATAAGAGTCCT
>JAKSUQ010000023.1 GCA_024408855.1 bacterium
ACCACATGCCCATTATCTTGTGGAAAGGGTTAAAATACCCTTTGTTATTAAATTGTCAAACTTACACGCAAACCTACAAAAGTAAGCAACCAAGTTATACGTACCTTGTTAATATACCAAGAGCAGAACTGTTTGTCAAAGTTTTTATTCATGTATATTAGAAAAACTATTTTCCTATGCAAAAATGAGAAAAAATATTGTCTAAAATTTCGTCTGTAATTAATTCACCGGTCAATTCTTCCAATGAAAGCAAGGCTGATTTTACATCAATAGAAATCATATCTTGCAATTCATTAATTTCAGAACCAAGCAGGGCTTGTTCGAGAGATGCCTTAGCCCTTTCTAAACAATTTTGCTGTCTTTTGTTTGTTACAAAATCTAATTCTTCAGGTCTTATTCCGCAAACTTTTTCTGTCAGTTTTTCTTTTAATTCAGCAATTCCTTCACCTGTCAATGCCGACACTCTTATTATATCGTTTCCGATTGTAGATTTTAAATCAGATTTATTTGCTACTACCAAATATTTTTTGTCTTTAATTATTGTCAAAATTTCATTATCTTCTTCTTGTAATCCTTGATTCCCATCGTACACAAAGATTATCAAATCTGCTTCGTTTATAGATTGTTTAGAATACTCAATTCCAATTTGTTCAACTTTATTAATATGTTCAGATTGATGAATTCCGGCTGTATCAACAAGCGTAACCGGTATTCCCAAGTCTAAAGTTTCTTTCAGAACATCTCTTGTTGTTCCTGCAATATCTGTAACTATGGCTCTGTCCGATTTTAACAACGAATTAAACAAAGAAGACTTTCCAACATTAGGCTTTCCTGTGATTGCAACTGTAATTCCCTGTCTAAGAATATTTGAAGCATTCGCATCTGATAATACAGTGTTTATCTTTGTGATTATTGATTTAAAACTGTCTTGCAAGTATGAATACTCAGGTTCCTTAACATCCTCAGGGAAATCAATTGCGGCAGTCATTTTAGAAAGAACTTCAAAAATATCTTTACGTATTAATTCTATTTCATTTTTTAGTTTTCCTGATAAATTTTTAACAGATACTTTTGTAAATTTTGATGTTTTTGAATGAATTATATCAGCTACTGCTTCGGCTTGAGATAAGTCCATTTTTTTGTTAAGAAATGCTCGTTTTGTAAATTCTCCTTTTTCAGCAAGCCTTGCTCCGTTTTTTAAAACTAAATCCAAAATATTTTTAACAACATTCATTCCGCCATGACATTGAATTTCAATAACGTTTTCGCCTGTATAACTGTTTGGTGCAAAAAATGGGAGAATTATGACCTCATCAATTTTTTGCTCACCGTCCATAATCCATCCGTAATTAAATTTTCTTACTTCAAATTCCGGATTCGTGAAAATCTTTTTTATTATTTCAAAGGCTAAATCTCCGGAAAGACGAATAATTCCGACACCACCAGTTCCTAATGGCGTTGAAATAGCTGCTATTGTATCAAATTCATCTGATATGTTCATAAATAAATTATATACTAAATAATATTAAATGTTTAATCTGTTCTTATTATTGTAACAACCTTGATATTAGTAGTTTTAGTGATAACTCAAATATATCTTGTCTTTTTTTTGTATTTATTGTATAACCCCAGTATACTTTAAAAGGAGAATTTTTTAGATGAAAGTTAGCGTAAAAGTTCCTGCGAGTACAGCAAACATAGGTCCGGGATTTGACTGCTTAGGAATGGCGTTGCCTATATATAATACAGTAACTATTGAAGAAACTGTTCTTCCAGGAACAGGAATTGAAATAAACATGATGTCCGAAACGGAAACTATTGATGAAATGAAGTTTGATAATATTCCTAAGGACGAAAATAATATAGTATACAGAGCTGTCGAATTGCTTTATAACTCAATCGGACAGGAGCCGTCAGAGTTAAAAATAAATATTCAATCTCAAATTCCGATAGCAAGAGGGCTTGGGAGTTCTTCTTCCGTTATTGTTGGCGGATTATTAGCAGCTAATCAATTGTTGGGTAATCCAGCTGACGAAGCAGCATTGTTAGCTATTGCTACCGAGGTTGAGGGACATCCGGATAATGTTGCCCCGGCTATTTTAGGAGGGTTTGTACTTTCTAATCAGGAAGATGACGGTACAATATCTTATTGCAAGTTGAAATGGCCTGAAGAATGGAATATTACGGTTTGTATACCGGATTTTGAGTTAGCAACCGAAATCGCACGTTCTGTATTACCAAAAGAGGTTCCTATGCAGGATGCGGTATTCAATGCAAAGCATCTTGCAATGCTTGTTCAAGCAGTTAATACAAAAGACGAAAAACTTATGAAAAATGCACTTCAAGACCGTTTGCATCAACAATACAGAGAAAAATTAATCCCAGGAATGAAAGAGATTGTGGATAGTTTTAAACATGAAGACGGTGTTCTCGGATGTGTGCTTTCAGGAGCAGGACCATCGCTTTTGGTTATTTCTCATAAATATGATATTGACAAAATCACCACAACTGTTAGAGAGATATGGGAAAAACAAAATATTAAGGTTGATATAAGAACCATGAAAGTTGAAGAACAAGGTGCTAAAATCGAGCAATAGTTCAAATCTTAATGAATTTTCATAATTTTCTTGTTGTATGTTTTTAAAGTTTTTGTGTATATTGCCGTTATTAATCATGTGAGGTGAATATGGCAAGAATTATTGAAAGTTCAACAAGTGCGAGAAGACTGATTAAATTGTCAACTGAAGACATTTTATCAATTGTGAGAGATTATCAGGCGATTGTTCCAAGATACTCCGATATAGAAGACGTTAGAAGCTATCTTCAAGATAGAAACTTTTTTATTCCGGAAGATGTTTAATCCGTTAATAGTCGATTGATGTCAAATCTGTAAGAGCGTTTCTGGCTTCCATAAAGTTCGGATCTTCTTCTAAAACTTCTCGATAAAGTTCTTTAGCTTTTTCAACATTGTTTATTTCGTATAATAGAGCCAAATTATATTTTGCTTGAACAAGTGTTGGATCAATTATAAGTGCTTTGTTAAAATATTCTTCCGCATTTTTAACATCATGCTGCGATACATACATAAGTCCATAATAGTATAATCCGGAAGCATTGTTCGGATCCAGTTTTAATAAATCTGAGAGGGCTTTCTTTTCTTCGAAATAGTGATTTAGTGCATGGTGTGTTTCTGCCAATTTAAGCAAGTATTTTGTTTGATGTTCTTTTGTCTTGTCGTATTCTATTGCCTGATTGAGTAAATTTATACCGGCGGAATAATTCTTTTGCTCATAGTTATTCAATGCCTTATAGTAATAAATTTCAGGGTTTAAGACATTGTATTCGGTTGCCATATCTAAATGCTTATAAGAGGATGCATAATCTTTTTCTTCTGCATTAGCAATAGCCCAAGTTATGTACAAATCACAAATTAATATTCGAACTTCTTTTGCCTCTTTTTGTGTTGATTTATCAAGTAATACATTATATTTTTCTAATGCTTCTTCGTATTTCTTTTGGTTGATATATGCTTTTGCGAGTTCTGTTGTTACGTCAAAAGAGCTTTGTGATATCATTGTCAATTCTTCCAAAATGCTGATACCGTCATTGTAATTGTCTAATTTTAAATTTAACAAAGCAATATCTCGTCTTACTTTAAATTTGTCTACACCTTGGGTATCAAGCAACTTATTTGAGTATTCAATTGCTTTTTCATAATCTCCGTTTTCACTATACATATTAACTAACTGTTCATAGGTCCATACAAACATTTTAGGTTCAGTAATGTATTCCAATGTATACAACAAAGTCTCAATAGCCTTTTGATAGTTATTCAAAGCTATGTACAACTTTGCAAGATTTTGATTTGTTTCAACATCAGTTGGATAAATTTCAAGTCGAGCTTTGTATGCTTGAAATGCTGCCGGATAATCGTGAATTTCTTCGTTAAGTTCTGCAAGTGTTTTTTGAATTTCTGCTTTTTCCTCATTAGATTCGACTAAACCAACTAACACATTATATGCTTCTATTGAATATCTGTATTCCTCAGTTTCACGATATAATCTTGCCAATTCTCTTAAAGCATTTCTATCAGAACTGTTATTTTCGTATACAGCTTCATATTCTGATATTGCTTTTGTATAAAACCCTTTTTGGACAAAGCAATCTGCCAATAATTTCCGAATTTCTATATCTTCACTATTTTTCTTCAAAATCATTGAACATTGTTTTATTGAGTTGTTATATCGTTGGTTTGCGTGATATGCTTTTGCCAAATACCTTCTTACTTCAACATGCGATGGCATTCTTTCAAGGTATTTAATGGCTAATAGTTGAACAAGAGCATATTCTCCTTTTTCAAATAGAGTCTTAACATGTTCGACAATGTTTTTTGTCGTTAGTTGAAATTGCCTATCTTCTTCTGTAATAGTTCCTTTTGGCATAATTATTGAATACAAAAGTATGATGGCAACAACAGCAGCAATAAAAGCTACAAGTATTATTACTATATTTATGTTAAGACTTTCCATTATCAACTCTCTTATAATAGAACATGCTCCATTATACAGTATTATCTTACAAAAGTAAATTATAATGAATTTTAATACTTTACTTTTTGCGAAAAAAACGTAAACTGTTATTATGCGAAAATTGATTTCTATAATTTTTATTCTTTTATTTATGCTTTCTTCAAACCTTTCAATGGCTGATGAATGGAGTAATTTATCAGATGTAAATCGTTCTGCCGACGGACAAAAGACAGTTACAAATAAAGAATTCGAAGATGTTGTAAAGGCTCTTGAAGAACGAAAAAATAAGAAAGAATTAAAACAGAAGAAAAAACGTGCAAAAAAAATAAGTGGCGGCGGAACCAGCCTGCATACAGACATGAATCCTGACAGCACAATTACGGAATTGCAATCATTGAAAAATCCGGATGATGTATTGTTGGTGAATTTGCCTGTGGATATCTATCTTGATGGCAAAATCCTCGAAAAAGGGTATTATAATGCAGTATCAAAAAAAGGTGAAGACGGTAAAATTGTAATAAGTTTATATCAGTCTGAACAATTATGCGGTACGGTTGAGGGATATGAAACAAAAGACGATTTTGGGGAACAAGAACTGAATTTTGCAAAAATCCAGAGCTTTCATAATTCGTACGCTAAATTGATAATCGGAACTTTTGAGTTTAATTGCTATGCGTATTTACCATATTTGGAATAGTATATGCTTGAAAAAAATTCCACAATGATTGTTTATTTATAATAAAGGGGTGTATAAAACAGATATGTTTCCTCAAGTTATACTTCAAAAGCCCAAATAGTTATAAATTTCTAAAAATATGTAATTAAAATATAACTACCAATTTATAAAAAAACAAACGTTAATAAAATTTTACAATTACGCTGAAAAGTAATATTTTTGCTTGCATTAACATTTTTAGCAAATATCATAGTATATAATGCTACTATTAGCATGACTGATAGCCGAAAATAGAGGAAATTTAATGGCAAAAGACGTAATTGAAATCGAAGGCACTATTTTGGAATCAATGCCAAATGCAATGTTCAGGGTTAAATTAGAAAATGATCATGAAATTTTGGCACACATATCCGGAAAAATCAGAAAGAATTTTATCAGGATTTTACCGGGGGATAAGGTGAAAGTTGAGATGACACCTTATGATTTAACTAAGGGAAGGATTACTTTCAGGTTAAAGTAAATTTTTAAAAGTGATAAACATATGTAACAGTTATATAGTAAAAGGAAAAGAAAAATGAAAACAAGATCTTCAGTAAAACCAATGTGCGATAAGTGCAAAGTAATTAAAAGAAAAGGCAGAATTGCCGTAATTTGTGAAAACCCTAAGCATAAACAAAGACAAGGTTAGGTTTTGAAATAATGAGGTTGTAAGAATAAGATTAGCTCATCTTTACAACTCGCTATTCGCTAAAGAAAAAAGTAAGTACAAGAAAGATAAGGAAAAAAAACATGGCAAGATTAGTAGGGGTAGATTTACCTCGTAACAAAAGATTGGAAGTAGCACTTACCTATATCTACGGTATAGGACCAACCAGAGCAAAAAAAATCTTAGAAGCAACAGGAATTTCTCCTGATTTAAGAACGGACGACCTTACTGAAAATGATATTAAGGAATTGCGTAACGCATTGTCTGAATATCATATCGAAGGTGATTTAAGACGTGAAACAGCAATGAATATTAAACGTTTGCAAGAAATCAATTCTTACAGAGGTTTGAGACATAAGAAAAGTTTACCTTGCAGAGGACAAAGAACAAAAACTAATGCAAGAACTCGCAGAGGTAAAAAGAACGGTGCAGTAGCTAAGAAAAAATAATTTCACTACTAATAACGGAAAATAAACAGTAATTAATATAAGGAAAAAGAAAATGGCAAGACCAAAAACTACAAAGAAAAAAGAAAAGAAAAATGTATTGCAAGGGGTTGTACATATTCAATCTACTTTTAACAATACAATTGTAACTTCTACTGATATGCAAGGTAATGCTATTGCTTGGGCAACCGCAGGTGTCAGCGGTTTTAAGGGTGCAAGAAAAGGTACTCCGTTTGCAGCTCAATCAGCAGCAGAGTTGGTTGCAAAAAAATCAATAGACCAAGGTATGAAGAAAGTCGAAGTCTATATCAAAGGGCCGGGTTCGGGTCGTGAAACTGCAATTAGAGCTATTCAAGCTGCAGGACTTGAAATCACTTTGATTAAGGATGTTACACCTATTCCTCACAATGGGTGCAGACCTCCGAAAAAACGTAGAGTTTAGTTGACTTTTTAATCTCTGATCGGACATTTTCGATTATTTGATTATTTAGTTATCAGTAAAACAAGCGGGGGCTTGAGTTCAAGCCAAGAACACAAACCATAGATGCCCCGCAAAAGAAAAGGAGAAAATTATGGCAAGATACACAGGACCTTCTAACAAATTGTTTAGAAACAAAAAGGTAAAGGATTTGTCAAATAGAAAATTAACTTCATCTATGAGACAAACGGCTTCTGGTCAACATGGTGCAGTTAGAAAAAAACTTTCTGAATATGCATTGCATTTAGCTGAAAAACAAAAAATAAGATTTACTTACTTAGTAAGTGAAAAGCAGTTCGCAAAATACTATCATGAAGCTGCAAGAAAAAAAGGTGTTACGGGTACAATATTATTACAGATTTTGGAATCAAGATTGGATAATATCTTGTTCAGAGCAGGTTTTGGTGTAACACGTAAACAATCAAGACAAATTGTTAACCACGGACATGTTTTGGTTAACGGTAAAAAGGTAGATATTCCATCATACTTAGTCAAAGCAGGTGATGTAGTCTCAATAAAAACTAAGAGCGGAGATTATTTAAAGACCGTTATGAGTGCAATTGATTTATCTTGTGCTCCATCTTGGGTAACAGTAGACAAAGACGAATTAAAGATTACATTTGACAGAGTTCCTCAAAGAGAAGAACTTGATCCTGACTTCAAAGAACAACTTGTTATAGAGTATTACTCAAAATAGGCTGATAGGAGAGAATAATATGGAATTAAAAATTAAAACTGTTAATACAATGACCGGTTCAGATGGTTCTCAATATGGTAAATTTACTATTGAACCGTTAGAAAGAGGATTCGGAACAACTATTGGTAATGCACTCAGACGTGTATTGCTTTCCAGCTTGGAAGGTGCTGCGGTAACTTCTTGCAGAATTGAAGGTATCACTCACGAATATACAGCTATTCCGGGTGTTTTGGAAGACGTTATTGATGTAATGTTAAATCTTAAAGGTTTGGCTGTAAGAACTGAATCTGATGAACCTCAACATTTAAGAATAGATGTTGACAAGCCGGGAGCTGTTTTGGCAGGTGATATCCAATTACCGTCAGGTGTTAAAATTGTTAATCCGGACTGGTTGATTTGTACAATAGCGGAAGGTGGTTCTTTCCATGCAGATGTTATTGTTGAAACAGGTAAGGGTTACGTTGCAAATGACGTTCCAAGAAGCCCTAAGGTGGGTGCTTCAATAGATATGCTTCCTATTGATGCAACATTCATGCCAATCAAGAGAGTAAGCTATGAAGTTGAAAACACACGTGTAGGTGATAGCATCGAATTTGATAAATTGACTCTTGAAATATGGTCAAACGGTACGATTGATGTTGCTATGGCATTATCTCAAGCTGCTGAACTTTTGATTGAACATTTTGTTCAAATAGCTTCTATAACAGGTAAAACTGTTACAAAGGAAGTAGAAGAAAAGGCTGTCGAAGAAGTAACTGTTGAAGAAGTTGAGGTTGAAGAAGAACCTTCAATCACTATTGATGAGTTGGAACTTTCAGTTCGTGCTTATAATTGCTTAAAAAGAGCAAGTATCAATTCTATGTCTGAATTGTTAAAGAAATCAGAACATGATTTATTAAATATTAAGAACTTTGGTAAAAAATCATCTGATGAAGTTATCGAAAGACTTCATCACTTCGGTTTAGATTTAGCTCCAAGTCCTGAAATGGATGAAAATGGCGTTGTTATCGAAAGTTCTGCTGAGTAGGAAATATAAATAGTAGAAATAAAGGAAAAGCAAAATGAGACATCAAACAAAAAAGAATACGCTTGGTAAAGCACCTGATCAAAGAAAGGCTTTGTTGCGTTCATTAGCTACTGAACTTTTAACTTATGATGAGATTAAAACAACTATGGCAAGAGCAAAAGCCTTGCAACCATATGCTGAAAATCTTATCACAATGGCAAAGAAAGGTGATTTGAATTCAAGAAGACTTGCCGGAAGGTATATCTTTGATAAAGAAATTGGTAAACTTATTGATACAACAACAGGTGAAGTTTTTGATGCACCGCAAGAAGGTAAAAAACTTGCAAAACAAACTGTTTTGAGAAGATTATTTAGTATAATTGGAAAGAGATATTCTTCAAAACAGGGTGGTTATACAAGAATTTACAGATTGCCACCTCGCAGAGGTGATGCTTCAGAAATGGCATTAATACAATTGGTATAGCCAATGCGTTATGCTCTTGATGTTCAGTATTTAGGCAAAAATTATGCCGGAAGTCAAATTCAATTTGAAAATGGCGAAATGATAAAAGAACCTACGATACAAGGCGAAATCGAAAGAGCAATCAGTACTTTGATAAAATGTGGTAATCCCGCAGAAAATACAAGACCGATAAAAACAATCTTCTCCGGAAGAACTGATAAGGGTGTAAACTCTCTCGGGCAAGTTATTCATTTTGATTATGATAAGGATATTGTTGCTTCAGACTTTATCTATCATGTGAACGAAATTTTACCTGATGACATATCAGTTGATAATTTGAGAATTGTGCCAAGCTCGTTTCATGCTCAAAAATCGGCAAAGAGCAGATATTACAGGTATGAACTTATTAACAGACGTTATAAGCAAGCATTTGATGGTGATATCTTAAGAGTAAAGTACGTGTTGAATGTAGAGCGTATGCAAAACGCTTTGAACTTTCTTCTTGGTGAACATGATTTTTCAAGTTTTAAAAGCTCCGGAACGCTTAACCCGAGCAAAGTTTGTTTTATAACAAGAGCCGAAGTGGAAAAACAAGGCGATAAGGTTTTTATTCATATTGAAGGAAACAGATTCCTCTATAATATGGTGAGAACAATAGTCGGTACTCTTCTTGAAATAGAAGGACATAAATTGCCTGTTGAACATATGAAAACTGTTTTGGAGGCAAAGGACCGTCGTAAGGCGGGGCAAACCGTCAGTCCTTATGGATTGACTTTAGTAAAGGTAAGTTACTGATTTTTTCAGTAGCATAGTAAAACAAAAGAAGGAAATAGTTATGAATAAAACATATTCAGCAAAACCTCTTGAAGTTGAAAGAAAATGGTATGTAATTGATGCAGACGGCGAAATTTTAGGTCGTTTGGCAGTTCGTATTGCAAATATATTGAGAGGTAAAAATAAACCTGAATACACACCTAATGTTGATACTGGAGATTTCGTAATTGTAATCAACGCTGAAAAGGTTGTAGTTTCAGGAAATAAGGAAACTGATAAGATTTATTATCACCACACAGGTTTTCCTGGTGGTTTAAAATCTGCATCAGTTAAAGAAATACGTGAAAAAGATGCAACTAAGTTAATTGAAAAGGCTGTTAAAGGTATGTTACAACACAATACTTTAGGTGCAGAACAATTCAATAAATTAAAAGTTTATTGTGGTTCTGAACATCCGCATGCAGCACAAAAACCGATTGTGTTGGAAAAGGAGGCTAAGTAATGGCTGAATCTAAAGAAATTATGGCAACAGGTCGCAGAAAAACCGCTATTGCTGTTGTTAAATTAGTAAAAGGTAAAGGCAGAGTATTTGTAAACGGTAGAAAACTTCAAGATTATATCGGCAACATGCCTGCTGTTGAGATGATGATATACAGACCGTTAGTTTTGACTGAAAATCAAGAAAAATATGATGTTAGAGTTAAAGCTGTCGGAGGTGGTATAGTAGCACAAGCAGCGGCTATCAGACATGGTATTTCAAGAGCTTTATTAAAGGCTAATGAAGAATATAAAGCTGTTCTTAAATCTGAAGGCTTGTTAACTCGTGATGCACGTGTTAAAGAACGTAAAAAATACGGTAGAAAAAGAGCAAGAAAACGTTTCCAATTCAGTAAACGTTAATTTGCAGATTACATATTTAAAAACCGGAATTTTCAAAAATTCCGGTTTTTTATATTTATAATGTTTTTTGTTAATCTTAGTAAAGCGGATGAGCTTCACACAATTTTAATGCATCGGCTCTCAATTCTGTTAAAATTGTTTCATTTTCGGAGTTTTTAATTGCTTCAGCTATTATTCTTGCGACCTCTTTCATATCATCCTCTTTAAATCCTCTTGTTGTCATAGCAGGAGTACCAAGTCTTATTCCACTTGTTACAAAAGGACTTTGAGGATCATTTGGAACAGTATTTTTATTAGCTGTAATTCCTACTTTTTCTAAAACATTAGCCATGTCTTTTCCTGTTTTTCCGGTTTTTCTCAAATCAAGTGTCATTAAATGATTTTCAGTCATACCTCCGACAATATCAAGTCCTCTGTCGATAAGTCCTTGAGCTAATGCTTTTGCATTTTTAACTATTTGTTTTGCATATTCCTTAAATTCAGGGGACATAGCTTCTTTTAAGGCAACAGCTTTTCCTGCAATAATATGTTCTAACGGTCCGCCTTGGCACCCCGGAAATACTGCTTTATCAACTGCTTGTGCCAAATCTTCATTGCACATAATGATACCGCCTCTCGGTCCTCTAAGAGTTTTGTGTGTGGTTGTAGTTACGAAATGTGCATAACCTGCCGGCGACGGATGGACTCCTGCTGCAACCAAGCCTGCTATGTGTGCAATATCAGCCATTAAGTAAGCACCAACTTCATCTGCAATTTCTCTGAATTTCTTAAAATCAATAATTTTTGAATAGTTGCTTGCTCCGCATATGATTAACTTAGGTTTATGTTCTAATGCCATTTGTCTTACGTTTTCGTAATCAATTTTCCCGTTATCGTCTACACCGTAGCTTTTAACATCAAAGAAAATTCCTGAGAAATTTACAGGAGAGCCATGACTGAGATGCCCCCCATTAGATAAATCCATTCCCAAAACTTTATCTCCCGGATTAAGAACTGACATAAATACAGCCATATTTGCTTGAGCGCCTGAATGTGGTTGTACATTTGCATGATCCATTCCGAATAACTCACAAGCTCTTTTTTGTGCTAATTCTTCAATTTTATCAATAATTTCACACCCGTTGTAATATCTTTTATGAGGTTTTCCCTCTGAGTATTTATTAGTTAAAACTGTTCCGCAAGCCTGCATTACAGCTTCTGATGTAAAATTTTCGCTGGCAATCAGTTCAATATTTGTTTGTTGACGGTGAAGCTCTTCATTAATATATCCAGCCAATTCCGAATCTGTTTTTAAAACTTTCTCTAATTCCATAATTCCCCCTATTTCTAACTTATATTCATAATTATATTAGACTTTTGTAATAAGGGCAAAATATGAACTTTTCTTAATTAAAGGTAAAGAATGTTAATTTATAAGACCGCCCAAAGCCATAACATCCTCATATTCAACTCCGGCTTCAAGCATTTCTTCTGCGGTAAATCCGAAAAGGGTTACTGTATCAATAATTTTTTTTCTGTCATCAATGTTTTTGACGATAAGATTTAGTGCCGATTCTCTTGTCATGTATTGAAATTTATCATTAATATTTTGATTAAGACTTCTTTTTTTTGCTTTTCCCATTTTATACCTCTGCAAGTGCTAAAAGTGCAACTCCAATCATTCCGGAGTAATTACCGGCAGTTGCTATTCTCACTGAAGTAGGAGTAGTAACTATTTCTGCATTAACTTCAGTTTCGATTTTTTTTGAATTTACAAATTGAGCCATTGACCCTGAAAGCACAACGCAATCCGGATCAAATATGTTTGCAAGACCAATTATTCCTGCGGTAACGTCATCTTGCCATTTGTTAAATACTTTGGTGCACTTTTCGTCGCCGGATTGGAGTCCTGAAATAATATCATAAGTTGTAATATTTTTATCGTTCAATAATTCTTCCGCCGTATGTTTTAATCCTGTACCGGAAGCATATGCTTCGTAGCAATCCCAGCTTCCGCAGGAACATTTTCTGCGTTTATCAGGATACATTTTAAAATGCATTTCGCCTGCTGCACCGGATTTACCTTTCAAAATCTTGTCATTGATAATAATTCCTCCGCCAACACCTGTACCTAATGTAAGCATTACTGAAACATTAGAACCTTTTGAAGCTCCTATTTTGTATTCTGCCCAAGCTGCAGAGTTTGCATCATTTTCTAAGAATACCGGTTTAGTGCTCAATTTTTGAAAATCAATCGTATAATAGCCTTCTGTCAAGTTTCCTGTTGAACCGATAACGGCAGTGTTTTCATTATTTACAGCTCCGGCAGTCGCAATTGCAACTATATCAATTTCATCTTCATGTGATTGAATTTGTTTTTTTAACAAATCTTTTATTCCGTCTATATTCTTGGGTGTTGCAAATTTTTCAGGTTCTGTCAAAAGTTTTCCGGATTCATCAATAATTGATGAATATATTTTAGTCCCGCCAATATCAAATGCCAGTGCTTTTTTCATTATCAATTCCTTATTTTCTAATTATATTCACAAAATCTTTTCGTAATCAAATGGGGTCGCGTTATTGCAGAACCTATAACAACCGCGCAGGCTCCAATTTCAAATGCTTTTTTAACATCATTTGGCGACCAGATTCTGCCTTCAAGGATAACCGGTAAATCGGTTTTTTCTTTGAGCTGTTGTAATAGTTCAAAATCAGGGGCTTCATCTGCTGTGGCAGAAGTATTTGTATAACCTGAAAGGGTAGTAGAAAGAATATCTGCACCTAACAATGCACAATTAATTCCTTCATCAAGGTTGGAAATATCTGCCATTGCATATTTCTTTGCATCATGTATACGGTTAATAATGTCTGATAATGTGCACCCGTTTCTTGGTCTTGAAGTTCCGTCAAAAGCTATAATATCCGCATCCGCCTCAATTAACTCATTTGTTTCTTTGATGGTAGGAGTAATATAAACGACATCTCTCCAATTTTCAGGAAGTTTATCAGGTTTTGTAAGTCCAATGACAGGTAATCCAAATGTTTTAGCAATTTTTACATCTCTCGCTCCTGCTACTCTCAGTCCTTGAGCACCGCCATTTATAACTGATTTCATCATTGCTGTTATGCAAACTTCGTTATAAAACGGTTCCTCCGGCATAGCTTGTACGGAAACTATTATTTTCCCGTTTAGTAAATCTCTTATCATAAGTTAATTTGCCCTAATTTATAAACACAAAAACTATATTCTAATTTTACCACTATCGAAAATTTTTTGTTTGTTTTGAGTCCAAATTTTTAAAATTTGTAATATTTGATAAGTATAATAATTTGTTTATTTTCCCATTCTGATTTGACAAAAACCTTTGTTATATGTACGCTTTAATTAATTGGTTGGCTTTAATCAATTTTCGTGTTTAGTGAGGGTTGTGGTTGTATGAAAAAAGAAAATGA
Source organism: bacterium (assembly GCA_024408855.1). GTDB lineage: Bacteria > Cyanobacteriota > Vampirovibrionia > Gastranaerophilales > Gastranaerophilaceae > CAG-196. The sequence goes on from JAKSUQ010000023.1 coordinate 14,108, forward strand.
CAGTTTTGTAGTTGATACATCAAAGTATGATTCCATCTATAATTTATTATATGATTGCATTCAAAAATATGGTGATATGCCTGCAATTACAGATAATTATAATAAAATTAATCTTTCCTATAATGAATTAAAAACGCAAATTGATTATTTTGCTTCCGGTTTACAATCATTGGGTGTTAAAAAAGGTGATTATGTAGGTGTTTTTTCAGAAAATCACGGACTCTGGCCAATAATTGATTTTGGTGTACTGGCTTGTGGTGCAGTTAATGTTGTCCGCGGCTCAAATGCACCTATTGAAGAGCTTTGTTATATAACAGTTCATGCTGATTGCAGATATGTAATAATGCGTGATGCAAAACTATTATCTGATCTAAAACCGCATTTAAAGGATTTAGATTACAAGTTTATCGTTTTGATGTATGGCAGTTCCAAAGGGTTGGAAGATATCAAAACTCCTGTTTACAGTTATGATGATATTATTAGTCGAGGTAAAGACCATAAATTCATTCCGCAAAATACTGATTTGAATGATGAATTTACAATATTATATACATCCGGTACTACCGGAAAGCCAAAAGGTGTTGTACTTACAAATCGCAACTATTTATATCAAATTAAGTATGCCCATAATGCCATGAGATGTAAGTGTGGTGAAAAAACTTTGGAAATTTTGCCGATTTGGCATGCTTACGAAAGGATTGCAACATATTATTTCCTTTCTCGTGGTTGTCATATGTATTATACGACTATTGCAGGATTTAAGAATGATTTAGCAAAATATGATATAGATATAATGATGTCTGTTCCGCGAATATGGGAAGCTATTCGTGAAGGTATTTATAAAAAAATGAAACAAACTTCTCCGTTCATATATAATATCTTTGATTATGCGGTAAAAATAAGTATTGCATATAAAACCCATAAAATGTATGGTGAAAGACGTATTACAAACAAAATGTCCTATCATGCTCTTTCTACTTGTTTTCACAGAATAATAAGAACATTTTTAAAGCCGATACATTTTCTGTCAATGCATACAATCTATAAAATGGTTAAGAAGTCAGCCGGTTTAAATTTCAGGGTAACAATTTCCGGTGGAGGTGCATTATCCATGCGAGACGAACTGTTCTATGATGCTATCGGAATAGATGTAAGAATAGGGTACGGTTTAACGGAGACATCCCCTGTTATCACATTAAGGCATGTTGGGGACAAGAATTTTTTAGGATCCGTCGGAAAACCTTTTGGTGAAATGGAAATAAAAGTTGTAAATCCGCAAACAAATGAATCATGCACTCCGTTTAAGCAAGGTTTAGTAATGACCAGGGGGCCTCAGGTTATGAAAGGGTATTTAAAAGATAAGAAAGCTACGGATGCCGTAATTGATAAAAACGGTTGGTTTAATACAGGTGATTTGGGGTGGCTTACGAAAGATAACAATTTGGTTTTAGTAGGCAGACTGAAAGAAACGATTGTTCTGTCAAGTGGTGAGAATGTAGAACCTCAACCTATTGAAGAAGCATGTCTTATGAGTCCTTATATAGAACAAATTGTTCTTGTAGGGCAAGATAAATCAGGAATAGGTGCTTTGATTGTACCATCAAAAGAAGCATTGGAAAAATGCGGTATTGAAATGAAAAATACGGTTAATTATAAAGATACGGAAATTGATGATTCAGTATTACACGAACTTATCAGAAATGAAATTAATCAAAATATTGAAAAGAAGCCTCATCTTAAACCGTTTGAAAAGATTAAGCAATTTGTGATGTTATCCACCGGATTTAGTGTCGATAACGGACTTTTAAGTGCTACGGCAAAAATTAAAAGGAATAAGGTTTTTGAAAAATATAGTGAAGCTATCGAAAAAATGTATACAAAATAACGGTATGGGCTTTATACAAAAACTCATACCGTTATAAAAACAGTTAATTATTGATTCATTTGTTGTAGCTTGTTGCAAGGATCGCACTCTTGAGTTTTCTTGTATTGTTCGCAAGGTGTAGTTTGTTGTTTCATACAAGGATCACATTTGTGTTTTTTTACTTTTTTAGCACATGGATCGCATGGTGCTGCATATCCTGTATCACAAGGATCACATTGTTTCATCTTCTTGCATCCGCAATCTTTTTTCTGTTTTTCACATTTAGGGCAATGACCCCAGTATGCAGGGTTTAAGTTTGACCAAGAAAATGCATTTGCACTTGGCATGCAAAAGCCGATTACACCTGCAAGAGCTACAACTGATAATAATTTCTTCATTACAGACTCCTTCTTTTTTTAAATAAAATTCGTATTGATTTATTTTACAAGTTTATTTTAAAAGAGGCTGATAGATAAACCATACCCTGCATGTCTTATATCTTTAACTACCCAATTGTATAATTTGAAAAATTTATGTATAAAACTATAATAATTTTCCTCTAAGCGGTGGATGTTTTAAAAATATTTTTTAAGATTTTAAAAATTTTGCCGACATACATATTGACAAGAGAACAATAATCATTAAAAAAGCCTTAGAAAGGTTTAATCGAATATGGCAGAAATTGTAAATTTTTTAACCAGGGTACTCACTTCACAGCCGACGTATCAGGCACATGAAGTTCGAAGAACAAATGCAAGAAGTTCATCTTCAAACCCTTTTGCATCCAGCAATCCTTTTGTAAATTCGAATTCAAATAATCCGTTTGCAACATACGGACAAAATCGCCCCGTTATAGGCGGTTATTTTGCAGGATATTATAATAATCAGCCGAATATCGTAGGCAGAAGACTTTTTATAGAAGCATAGACTCAAAATATACATACCTAATAGCAGACACAGTTGTAGAATGCTGTGTCTTTTGTTTTTTATTATGTTATAATTATAATAGTTGGATAGTTGTTAAGGAGAATAAAATGACTACATTAAGAAATGAACGGGTTCGGAAAGAATTAATGCGTGATATCTCAGAAATTTTACGACGTGAAATTCGAGGCTTGGAGGGTGTTGTTTCTGTTGTTGATGTGGAAATTTCTCATGACAATTCATTTGCCAAGGTAATATACAGCGTTTTGGGTTCACCGGAGCAAATAGAAAAAGATAAAGAGGTTATTGAAAAAAATACGGGACGTGTTCGATATGAAGTTGGAAAAAGAATTCGTTTGCGACTTACTCCTGAAATAAAGTTTGTTTATTCAGACGGGCTTGAACAAGGTTCAAAAGTTTTGGACTTGATTGATAAAATTTCCAAGGGTGAAATTAAATAATGTTCGGATTTTTAAATGTATACAAACCCAAAGGCAAGACATCTCATGATGTTGTTGCTGTTTTGAGACGTATTACAAAGATTAAACAAATTGGTCATACCGGCACACTTGATCCTTTTGCAGAGGGGGTATTGCCGATATGCATAGGAAAATCAACACGGTTAATTGAGTATTTAGATGATGATAAGGCATATATAGGTACGGTAAAACTTGGACAAGCAACATCTACATACGATATCGAGGGTGAAATAACAAAAGTTTCCGATAAAAAAGTATGTTATGAGGAAATATCATCTGTTCTTAAAAATTTTTGCGGTGAGATCAAACAATTACCTCCCATATATTCAGCTATCAAGGTAAATGGGAAAAAACTCTATCAGTACGCACGAGAGGGTAAAGAAGTCAAAATAACACCGAGAACGATATGTATTTCAAAATTAGAGGTATTGAATTTTGATGAAAATAATCAAATTATAGATCTGTACATAGAATGCTCAAAAGGTACATATATTCGTTCTCTGGCAAACGATTTAGCTGTTGCGGCAGGAACATACGGACATCTTATTAAATTAATAAGAACAAAGGTCGGAAAATTTTTTGTTGAAAATTCTGTTAAGTTAGAGGATTTGGAGTCTTTGGAAAAAATTGAATTAAACCTTCATAACCCTATGGACTACTTGGATTATCAAGTGTATGAGCTTGATAAAGATGAGATAACTTTGGTTTCTAACGGAATGCAAATCCAAGCAAAGGAAAGTTTGAATAGCGGAATAACAATTTTAATGTATGAACAAAAAATAGCAGGTATTGGCAGATGCGACGGCTCTGTTTTGAAGTGTGAAAAAGTTTTTCATAATTGAATAAAGTAATTTGAATTTATTCTTTGAATTAAATTGTAGCAATTTGTAACTTTTTTGAGATTTTATTAAAGTTTCACCCAAATATGTCGTTACACTTTGTAGAAATATAAATAGAGGAGGGTTGCAAATGGGTAACATTCAACCTGTAAGTATAGATATTGATACACTTATTCATGATATAGCAAAAGAAAATGGTGCCGGTTCAAGAAAAGACAGAATGGAAACATTAGCTGCAATTGCAGACAAGGCTAATGATTTTTGGGGTGAGGTTAATGCTTGCGATAAAAATGCTGTCGGACTTATTAACAGATTTTATATTATGAAACCTGATGAATATACATGCGAATACGCAAATGATTGAATGTCCGCAAGAATAAATATTAAATAATGTTAAGATAAATTTTTCTTGATATTATTGAGTGTTAAGAGATACGATTTATAAAACTCTTTGTTATCCGCAAGTTTCTATATTTACGTCTTTTTATCTTCTTGGTATGTAAAATTTTATAAAAGAAAAATATCTTATAATTTGATATAATATAATATTTGTAATATTGTTACAAATATTATATAATTATCGTAGATTAGTGAGTTTACATATTTTTAAACGTAGTACAGTACAAGTTAACAGTTATGATAAAAAAAGAGGTTACAAAATGAAAAAGGTTGTTATTGGGACTTTATTATTTGCGGTAGGAATGTTCTCTTACTTGAGCATTAATACTGCACCGGAAGTTACGGATTGGAATTATCAAAATGTTTCTGCAATGGTTTTAGGTTATGATAAATCAATGAGCAGTAAGACTATTAAGGCTGCTGTAATTGACAGTTATTTCAGAAATTTATGCAAAAACGGTAAAATTATAAGATGGAATAAAACATCTATGCCATTAACCGTATATATTCAGGATACTCGTGATGTACCTGAATACTACAGAGATGTTGTTATGTCAGCATATCAGGCATGGCAACGTGCAAGTGAGGGACTGGTAAGATTTGAATTCGTTGAAAGTCCATCACAAGCTAAAATGAAATGCTACTTCAAGAGTGGTAATCATACTGATTCGATAGGGTTACATTCTTTTACGGTTAACGGAAACAGAATTACCGATTCGGTTATTGTATTTAACAGAAATGACAAAAATGGACATAGCCATGATTCAAAGCAGTTGTTCTCATCTGCCTTGCAGGAAATTGGTCATTCTTTAGGCTTAACAGCATATAGCCAAAGTATTTATGATGTTATGTATCCTATCGGGACAAAATTTAATACAGAAATTACTCCAAGGGATTTGAAAACCTTAGGTCTTTTATATTCAGTTGTTCCTGATATTACTGATACACCGATTTCTCAAACTGAAAAAGCTCAACTTTTTACAGCTTCAGAAATTCTTCAAACTTTAAATGTACCGGTTGATGATGCAACAAACCTTGAAACATATTCTGCAAGTGATGTAGAATCTCATTTAGCACTTGCTGAACAATACAGGAAACGTGCTCAATACGGAAAAGCTGCTCAAGAATATCAAATAGTTGCTCAATCAAAAACAAACAATAGAGCAAGAGCGGATGTGTATTATGAAATAGCTGTAATGTTCTTGGATGCTGAAATGTATGATGATGCAAAGAGTTGTGCTGAGATAGCATGGAACATTGATGAGAATGACAGAACAATTATTTTGCCTCCGTTGATTAATTATTATATGAAACGTTCTAATACTGCTGTTCAGCAGTTAGAAGAATTGTTGAAAGAAAATCCTTATAACCAGTATGCATACAAGTTGCTTTGCCAAATATACAGAGATAAGCATCACGAGAATCTTTTAAATTCAACAATTAAAAGATACGGAAAAACAGCAGGAACTGTTGAAGAATAGTAATAAACCTATATATAGAAAATGCGGTGAGACTTGCGAGTTTCACCGCATTTTTAGTAGAAAATACTTGAAAGTATTTAAATCATAGCCGGAAAATTTTCGTAAAGAAGTTTATACATTTTTGTAACTTGAAAAACAATAAAACATGTTCTATACTGACAGTGTGAACATTGAAAATCTATGGGGATGTACCGGTTTCGACGTTGTGATTGGTAGATCCTGGTTGCGAGTCCGAGAGCTGTTCTCGGTTATCAACGGGCAAATTAAAATAAACGACAATAACGTTGTTTCTATGGCTGACTTTAGAGCTTCAAGAAAGCTTGCTGCCTAATTGCAGTATCAGCCCCTCTAATCCGACCAGCTTGCCGTTTGGTTAGATGAAATTATGCAAGACGCAACACGCAAATGATAGTATGTGTGCGAAGTTTACTATCGAAGTTTAGACTTTCTTAAAAAGTCTTTGATTTAGCTTAGGTTTTGTAACTTTCCTTGCTAAATTGAGCTAATAAGTTGCTACACTCGTAGATATCAGTTTTTATCCGCAATGGACGTGGGTTCGATTCCCACCATCTCCAGATTTTATTTCAAGGTTTAGAGCCTTGACTATTATAACCTTTCTGCCCAATTTGGATGGGATGTTTTAGGTAAAGAGTGGCTTGGTTAGGCCAATTGAGGCAAGTTTTGTATGTTGAGATTTGTTGTCTCGCTTGGTCGGTTGCATTAAACGGGCACGAAACACTACGATGCCACCGTTTCAAATCTTTGATTTGACAGGCGGAAAAGAGATTCATGACTTGATGTTTCTCCAAAAGAGAGCGATTAATGTGTGTGAGGTAACTGATAATGATTTGAACGGAGTACTAAATTGTTATGAAGCACCAAACATTGATATAGATAAATCCAATATTATCCAAATGCTTATAGATAATGTTGATAAAAAATTAGAATCCGGCGGGATTTTTGTTTTAGGAGATCATCCTCAAGAGCATATCTTTATGGCGGACAAATATACCAAACCTGAAAATACCTGTTTGTATGATAAAATCAGAAATATTTATTTTATAACAGAATCACCGGTATTAAAGGCTTTTCAAAAGAATGGGAATTTTAAACCAATTTTTTATAAAGATATTCAATTTCCGTTTAGCGAATTATCAATAAGACTGCCGTTAATATGGCAAAAAATTAAATAAGCAAGTTACAGAATTTCTGTTTTATATAAGAAAAATCTGCTAAAAATCATCAATAGTTTTTTATAAAAATAGGTAAGTCAGGGTTTTGACTTAGATAAAATTATCTTTTATAATCCTGATTAAGAATAAAAAAAGAGGCAAGTTGAAAAACTTACCTCATATATATTTGTTATTAGAGTGTCCGAAAGGACACAATATTTTTTCTTAGTTTGTTCCACTAAAGATATTAACGTGTTCCTCTGCAATATTAGTAGTGTATGCCGCAATCAAATCGCTTAATTTATCAGGAGCCGTCTTAAGTACATCCATTGATGATGCAAAACCGTTTTCAGCTAACCAGCCTGCAACTGATTCAGTTATGACTGCTACTGTTGCAGAATCAATTTTGTATCCTTCGACGTTATTCAACGTGAAGTTCTCAATTGAACAAACACCTTTCTTTGATAAACCATTATCGATGACTAAACCATTGTCTAAGTCTTCTTGATCATGTCTTAACAAAGTCAAATCATTACCAATTGCTTTAACAACTACGGAACCCTCTTTATCTCTAATTGCTTCACCATTCTTATCAGTCTTAATAGTTACATCAAAGAATGCTTTGAAGTTTTGATCACAAAGCTTTACAACATCAGTTCCTTTTGCATCAGTAATAATTACACGATTTTTATTCAAGTTAGCCAAGCTCAAATCATATGTGTCATCACCTTTACCACCGTCAAGGTATAGCTCTTTATCTTTTCTTTCTGTTGCAGGTAAAGGAGTGTCAATCTCTGAATCTGTACTTACGAAGTCAACAGTAAATACATCATCACCTGCACCTGATTTAATAGTGCTTATTGGTAAATTAAGAGCAGCAACCGGAATTGACATATCAACATTATAGATATTGAAGTTATCAGCACCTGCTCCGGTCGTAATATTATTCATACCACCGTAAATATCAAAGTCCGCAACTCCGTTTGACTTGATTGTATTAAAACTTGTACTAGAACCGTTGGAGTTGTAAATAGCGAAGTAATCATTACCCTTACCTGAATTTATGATATTTTCAGAAAATCCGTCAATTACGAATCTATCATTTGCATTTCCAGTAGTGATTTTGTTACTGCTTCCGCCAAAGATTCCATCACCAATTATTACTTCGTTAACAGACTTCTTTGATGTAATTGTATTATTACCACCATTAATTTCAAACGTATTGTCATATGGTGGACTAAGTAATGGATGCTCAATACCTTTACCGGTTGTGATTGTATTAACACCACCGTAAATTCCAAAATAACCTGTGCCATTACCGGAATTAATCGTATTAACGCCTGCACCAATTTCAAACGTATCATCACCACTACCTGTTGTGATTTTGTTAGTACCGATGGTTTCTAACTCTATTATATTCGAGCCATTACCGGCTTTAACTGTATTAGAAGAAGCACCGCTCAACATAATCTCGCTACCGTCATTACCGGTAGTAATTTTATTATTACCGAGCATTTCCATTATTGTATTATAACCTGTACCGGCATTAATTTTATCACCGTACGCAGAACCAACGATTGTATCATTACCGTCTTTAGAATTGATAGTAACACCTTTACCTTTTAAATTAGTGTAACCTGTAACATTGATATAGTCATCAGCATGAGTACCTGTCAATACACCTTTGTTGTTTACATTAAGTGCATCCATACCCAATGTATCTAATTCCCTACCGTTGATAAATACTGTTGCATCTATTGCATTGTCTCTAAAGTTCTTAAGTGTTAGAGATGCACCACGGTCATTGTATAAAATTACATCTTTTCCGACAACTTGGCATCTGATGTTTTCAGGATCAATTACTTGGTGTGCCCTATTTTCCATAGGCTTGCCTTCCTTAGGATAACCTTCTGCATCATACACTGGATCACCATCCTCAGTATATTCAAAAATCTCATCATCAGCAAAGAATCCAACGATATCAATTACTTCACCTTTTGACAAATTGATTGTATCATTACCTGAGTTTTCAGTTGGGTTATAGAAAATCTTGTTAGGCTCACCGGCACGTAATGTATAAGTATCGTTGCCTTTTGAAGCGAATACAACATCATGATCGGAACCACCTACAACTGTATCATTGAAATCAGAACCGTAAACAATGTTGATACCCTCGCCGGTATTGATTTTAGCACCTTGTTCAGCTTCACTTGCATCAAAGATTTCATTCAATCTTGTACCTTTGAATGTTTTTTCATCTAATGACACATTATTGAAAAAGGCATGCTCTATATCTACGCCGTTAACTTCAACAGTTGTTTCACCTTCCGGAGCTGATTTAGCGTAATTCTTGATTACAACTTCGTTTGCTTGTGCAAAGTGATTAAATAACTCTTCATTTGATGTAATAGTTCCTGCTTGATATTCAGCCAATACATCTGCCAATTCAGTTCTTCCAAATCTATGCATTGTATCAACAGAGAACAAATTCATATCTACATTTTCATCGAAGAATTTATTATTCTTAACTTCTTCATCTGTTAACCATAAATATTTTTTTACGCCGTCATTTATTGTTCCGTATGATTCAGTACATCTCCACAACAAAGCTCCGTCCGAATAAGTTGAATAGTTTTCTTCACTATATTCATATGGTACCAATTCAAATGTGTACGTTGTCGGATGTTCTGTACTGCCAAATGTTGCATATCCGGGTTCTTCAATAGTTGCCCATACAGGTTCAGGACAAATTACAGCATCCAATTTTGGAACTGTTACTACTAACTGCAATTTTGCTCTGTAAGGATTATCTACTACTGCTACGTCATTACCGCGAACTTCCAAATGACGGCTAACATTGCTGTAATGATGACCCAAACGTTCAAATTCTAAACTTAAATTTTCATCTTTAGTCAGAGTTACTGTATCCTCAGCACCTGCAAGGGTACGATCATATCTGATAGTATTATGACCTGTACCTAATGTATAAGTATCACCGCCTTCTGTTGCTATAACGTGGTCATCTCCTGAACCGCCTATAACTACATCTCCCTTGCTTGAACCTATAACAAAGTTAGTACCATCGCCGGTATTGATTGTAGCACCTTCCAGACCTTGAGCATTGAATACTTCATCAAGTCTTGTACCTTTGAATGTTTTATCATCTAATGATACATTGTTGAAAAGGGCATGCTCTAAATCTACACCGTTAACTCTTACATCTGCAATATTATCATCACCCTTTGCATAATCCTTAATTGTAACTTTGTTATTTTCTGCCAAGAAATCAGCAAATAGTCTGTCTGTAACTGTTGAAAGACTATCGCTTGAATAACACAAATCACGCTTATATGACTCAAACAAGCCAATTAATTGCGTAACAGGCATACCATGATGTCCTTCTGCACCTATTACAGAATATAAACCCATTGAAAATTCACTACCACCATTTAAGCTGGTTAATTTTCCTGCGAGAATCTCTGCTTCACTAAGCTCTATATGACGATGGATAGGTTGCCGTGAATCTTCTCCTTCTACGAAATAGTCAATAAATTCCACAGAACGCCATTTGTATTCAGGCTCGCCTACGGATCCGACATTAACATATTCAAATGTATAAGGACCGGAGAATGATGCCCGAGTATCATCTGTATCATTTGCAAAGTAACCATCATGATAGAGTGTACCGCTAAAGCTTACCTTTATTCTTAAAGAATCTCCGTTTGGTTGGTTTGTAACAACAACATCATTACCGCGAACTTCCAAATGATGCATTACGTTCATTGGGGATATGCCCATGCGATCAACAATTACGTCTAACTTTTCACCATTTGTAAGATTAACGGTGTCCTCTGCTCCTGCAACGTGACGATTATAGTGAAGCATATTATGACCTGTACCTAATGTATAAGTATCGCCACCTTTTGTTGCTATAACGTGGTCATTGCCTTCACCTGTATTTACAACATCAGCGATTTCTGAACCTATAACAAAGTCATTACCTTTGTTTGTATTGATATTAAGTTGGTAAACTCTGTTACCATCAAGGTCTTCTGCCCAATATCTACCATAATCTTTATCAAGAGGATCTTCACCTTTTGTAATTTTTAATTCAGAATAATTAATGATGTCGTTAAAATTTGTTGTACTAATTGTAGAATTTTGGATTTTAGTTACATCTTCCCCATATTCTTGTACAACGACCGGTTCAAACGGATGTCTCCAGTTTAAAACATAATTATTTTCAACAAGATCACCGCAAGATACCATACCATCCACTGCTTCGCCACCTAAATATTTGAATACATGGCTTCCGTTTTTGGAAGAATAACCTTCTACAATAACCTTAATAACTCCATCAGCATTATCGTCAAAATAAATAATCAAATTGCCGTCATCATCAATAGATGTCTTTCCCATACATCCTTTGATATCATTTTCATCTATTCCGTAAATACCTGTACAATTTGTCTTAACTAGAACATCTTCACTTCCGATTGGAGTTATAGCTCTAACTTCTCCTTTTGCATTTATTCTGAATGTATCCGTGTTGTGATCACCCGATAAAGTTCTTAAATCAGTTAAGTTAACTAAGTTGTCAACACTGACAGGCGTCTTTTTGCCAAAATCAATAGGATCTGCTATCATAAAGTTCCCTTTCCCTTTCTTTTTCTTATTCACCAAACAAACATTTGTTCGGTGAGTTGTAATACTTATTTAATACGATTTTATGCAATAAACTACTCAATCTATTCTTACAATTAATCATTATACATTTTAGCACTGAATAAAATACAGTCAATAGATTTTACTCAATTTTTAGGATGATTTTTGTTTCTTTATGACTTACCGTTTCTTTAATATTCGTGCGTTGTTCAGTATAATTTCGGCATGCCCTTAAATCTGCTCTGAGTGCTGTATATAACCCTATCCACCTTTTTTCTCAAATATTTTTTTTTAAAATTTTATTTACAAACTTCAAAAAACTGTTATAATTGGTACGTAGTTTATTATTATTTGATTTGTTTATTATCAAATGGAAAGGAAAATTATTATGAACAAAGAAGAACTTATTGCAGAAATTTCAAAAAAGACAAAAATTTCTAAGAAAGATGCAAGCTTGATTTTATCAGCTACACTCAGCTCAATCCAATCATCTGTAAAGAAAGGTAACAAAGTTACTTTGGTTGGTTTCGGTACTTTCTCTAAAAAACACAGAGCTGCAAGAAAAGGTCGCAACCCTCAAACAGGTAAAGAACTTAAAATCGCTGCTAAGAATGTTCCTTCATTCTCAGCTGGTAAAGCATTCAAAGCTATGCTTTCTAAGTAAGATTTATTCTTAATAAATCAAGAAGCCGATAACAATTAGTTATCGGCTTCCTTTTTGTTGTTTTAAGTTTTATTAAGTTTGCTGACTGTTCCATGGCAATTTTTTTATCTTGATAACCTTTATAAATATAGGGGATATTTTATAAATTATGTGTAAAATTACAGCAATCGAAAAATTTTTAACCGTTGCAAAAAATACATTAGCACCAAGGATTACAGCTTGCACTCGTCCCATGTTTTCTGCCCCAAAACCACCTGCAGGAGATGTATGTAAATTCGGCACTTTTAAAAGTGCTATCGCCGATATGCAACAATCCCCCAGTTTATATTTTACGCCTATTACAACAAACGAGGGGAAAAAGGTCGGAAGAATTATCTTTTACAAAAGCGATAATTTAGGTATGTACGGAAAGCATGTGCCGGAAAATTGGATAACCATGAAAGACGGCGAAAAAGCTATAAAACCGTTTTATTGGATTTCCGGATTTGAGATAAACCAGTCCGAAAGAGGTAAAGGTTTGGGAAAAGAAACTATAAAAAGACTCGTTATTCAATCAATGAATGACGGTATGGGAGGCAGAATTGCTTGTGAAACCGCATACGGAAGTTATAACTTCTACAACAAGTTAGGCTTTACCCGTCTGCAAAATACAGAAGCCTTACAAAATACTCTCCAAAAAAGAATTACAAAATTAACCGATAAAATAAAAACCTTAGAGCTTGATCCCTCAAAAAAAGAAGAATTGGAAATTGTAAAAACAAATTTGCAATCTGCCAGACAAGGACTGGAAGATGTTCCTAAAAAACTTTGCCGAGAGGGCGATACAATAATTTTTGATCCAACTTTAGAAAATCTTCAAAACTTGTTTGGTTAAAATTTTACAGTTATTTCAGTATTTGTTAATCTGCTTGGTTAAGTTTTATTAATAATTGACCTCAATAGTTTAACTTTTTTTTAAGTTTGTTTTATCATGATAAAGAATTGTTTAAGAGGAGATAAAAATGAAAAAATTACTGATATGTGCTACTATTTCAACCGTTCTCTTGTCAGGTTGTTCGTTTAACGGTTCAAGAGATACTGTTATTAATGTTAACGGAAACGCAATTACCAAGGGACAGTTTGAAAAAGCCCTTGATAAAGAACTCGATAATTCAATGTTTAAGGCTTTTGGCGGTTCCAAAAATTTCCTTAAATCTGATGATAATGTGATGTATTTGATGTACAAAGAAAAAACTTCAAGAGAATTAATTGTAAAATCGCTCTTGGATGCAGAAATTGCTAAAAGAGGCATCAAAGTTTCTGACGACGATATGAAAGCAGAAATGAAAACAATCGTTGATAAAGTTGGTTCCAAAGAAGAATTAGCCAAACTTATTAAGCAAAGAGGAATTTCAAATGCCGAATTTAATGAAGATTTAGCTACTCAAATAAAAATGAAAAAACTAATAAATTCAATATCTAAGGTCAAAATTTCTGATGCGGAAACATTGAACTACTACAAAAAGAATCCTGATAAATTCAAAAATGATGAACAAGTCAGAGCTTCTCATATCTTGATTTCTTCTGACATTCTTGAAATGACAAGAACTATAAGAAATAAAAATAAAAACATTACACCGGAAGATATGACAAAAGAATTAGAAAAAATGGAAGCCGAAAGACTTGCAAAAGCAGAAGAAATCCTAAAACAAGTTAAGGCTAATCCTAATGATTTTGAAAAAATTGCCCAAAAGGTATCTGATGACAAAGCAAGCGGTGAGCGTGGCGGAGAATTAGGTTTCTTCCCAAGAAAAGCTATGGTAAAAGAATTTTCTGATGCAGCTTTTTCAATGAAGCCTAATACAATTAGCGATAAATTGGTAAAAACTCCGTACGGATATCATATAATTAAGGTTACAGACAGAATGGAAGCTGGTACTACACCTTATGACAAGATTAAGGAAGAAATAAGATTTTATTTAGAAACCGAAGAACAATTAAAAATTCTTAAAAATTTAACAGAAGGACTTATGAAAACAGCCCAAATAGATTATGTTGATAAATCTTTTGACCCCGCTGAAATAACAAAACAAGCAGGAAAAGCTCAAAAAGAAACAAATGAAAAATTAAAAGCGGCTGAAAAGGAGTAAACATGAATACAGCAACAGTTATCGGCAGAGCCGGTCAAGATGCGGAAATTAAATATTTTGAATCAGGCAAGGTTAAAACAACTTTCTCACTTGCGGTTAACAGATGGGACTCTAAGACAAAAGCTGAAGTTACCGATTGGTTTAATATCGAGGTTTGGGATAAGCAGGCTGAGTTTGCCGGTGAATACGTTAAAAAAGGTCGTCAGGTGGTTGCAGACGGCAGAATTTCCGTTAGCAAATGGTCTGACCAATCCGGTGAAGAGCGTGAACGTTTTCTCATTGTTGCAAATAATATCAGACTACTGGGCTCTAAAAGAGATACTGAACAATGATTTTAACGGACATAGCGGGAATTATAGCTGATGATTTGACCGGAGCAAATGATACGGCGTTGCAATTCCATAGGCAAGGAGCCGTTACAAAAATACTTCTTGACTCTGAAAGTATTGCTCAAGATAAAGTGAATACTGAAGTGCGGGCATTTTCATCAGAATCAAGGAATGTGCCTGCTTATGTAGCAGTTTCCAGAGTCGAAAGTCTTGTTAATTTTATTGTTGAAAATTTTGCATTTGATTACTATTACAAAAAAATAGATTCTACCTTGAGAGGGCATATTGCACTTGAAACACTTTCTGTGTTAAATATTTTGGATTATGATGCAGCAATAATTGTTCCTGCATTTCCGCAAGAGGGCAGAATTACAGTCGGTGGATACCACCTTTCTAAAGGAATCCCGATAGGTAAAACTGAAATTGCGATAGATCCGCATTCGCCGATTACAGAATCTCATGTCCCGACTTTATTAACAATGCAGTTGGGGGAATCATTATCAGAAACTGTCGGAACAATCGATTTGCGGACAATTCTTAACGGTGCCGGACCTATTCTCGTCAAAATAAATGAACTGATAAATGAGGGTAAACGATTAATCGTTGCAGATGCTACTTCGCTTACTGATATTGAACAAATAGCATTAGCAATAAAAAAATGCGACAAAAAACTGTTACCGACCGGTACAGCTGCTATGGCTCAAGTTTTATCAAAATACTGGCTTGCTGGGATAGAAAAAGAAGAAAAAAATGTAAAATTAGAAAAACTTCCGAAATTTATAGTATCAGGCACTGCTACAAAGATTACTGCTAACCAGATACAACGATTAGAAGACTCGGATGACTTTGAAAATATTAACTTTATTCCGCTGAATATAAAAAATATTATAGACGGAGTTAGTGATGAACTTGTTTTTAGAGTAATTGATAATTTGAGAAGCGGAATTACGGTTTGTATTCACACATCTAAACTTATGGAAGATTTTGACGGATTTTCGGATGATTCTTTTAATGCTGATCTTACTAAGGATAAATTAGCCGGAATGGTTACAGATTACCTCGGTGAATTTACAAAACGAGTAATGGCAGAAATTCGTGTTATATTAATTACGCTTGGCGGAGAAACATCTTACAAATGTTGTAATGCAATATCAGCTAATGAATTGACATTAGAAGATGAGGTTTTACCTGCAATTTCTTTATGCAAGGATGCAAACCAAAACAGAATAATAACAAAATCCGGAAACTTGGGGAATTCGGGAACATTAATTGATATTTTGAATTATTTGGAGTGTCATGAGTAATACTTATGCCGATAAAATTGCTATCCTAACAGGCGATCCGAACGGAATAGGAGCTGAAATAACAATAAAAGCTCTTAATTACTTAAATATTCCCAAAAATAATATTGTAATTATATCTAATCCAAAAATTTTGAAGAAATCCGGAACTCTTAATAATGATTATGAAATTATTGATATTGGATACGAAGATAATATTGAATTTGGTAAAATATCTGCATCTGCGGGTGATTTTTCATTTAGGTTACTACAAAAAGCATGTCAAATAAAACCAAAGGGAATTGTTACCGCTCCTACTTCAAAAGAAGCAATGTATCTTGCCGGTCATTTTTATAACGGGCAAACAGAAGTATTGGAAAAGTTTTTGGCACATGATGGACAAACGGCTGAAATGCTTTTTATTGCAAAAGATTTAAGAGTTTTGTTATTAACAAGGCATATCCCGTTGCTTAATGTTTCCGCAATACTTACAAAAGATTTTATTATTAATAAAATTATACGTTTAAATAGTATTTTTGAACAAAAATTAAATATTAAAAATCCAAAATTTGCTCTATGTGCTTTGAATCCGCATTCTGGCGAAAACGGAATTATCGGGAATGAAGAAATAGAGAATATAATTCCTGCCGTCCAATATTTAAAAGAGAGTGGTATTAATATAACTGACCCACTTCCGGCAGATACTTTGTTTGTTAACGGGATTAAGAATTATCTCAACAACAAAAGCATACCGTATGATTGTTATATAGCGTGTTATCATGACCAAGGATTAATTCCGATAAAATCAGTAGCTTCTGATAAAACTGTTAATATGACGATTGGGCTGGATATAATAAGAACTTCGCCAAGCCATGGTACGGCATTTGATATAGCCGGAGAAAATGTTGCAAAACCTGACTCTATGACAGAAGCTATAAAATTACTTTTGTAAAATTTGGGAATAGATTTTGAACTTACCCGGCAGATATTTTTCACTAATAGAAGCTAATCTCATGGAGAAAGCCGTTTTTTTTTAATCCTTCAAAAGCACTTTTTGTTTGTTGTATAATAAAA
>JAKSUQ010000024.1 GCA_024408855.1 bacterium
ATATTTGCCGAAAAATCGATTACCTGCCGAAAGTGAAGCATAAAAGTTAAGAGTAACAGGATTTTATATAATTTATGACAGTTTATTTTTTCTATGGTGATGAAGATTATAATATAGAAGCAGAAATTTCAAAAATGAAAAAGAAGCTGAATCCTGACTTTATTTCTATGAGTTGGCACATTTTGGATAATCCGAATTATACTGATTTAATAAGTGCTTTAAGAACACCGCCAATGATGTTTGGAGATATGCTCTATGTTATCAATATAGAAAAATACTTTAAAGACAGCAAAAAAGAAGACAGCAATAATGTCGAGAATGAAAAAAGCGGTTGCAAACTTTCTGATGCGGAACTTGCAGACGTTGAAGATGCTCTGAATAATAATCCTAATGGCTTAGATATCATCTTTGTTGTTAAACTTCCAAGGAACGAAAAGAAAAAATTGGATAGCCGAAGAAAATTATATAAACTCCTGACAAAATTTAATACAAAAGAATTTCCTACTCTAAAAACATACAAATACGAAGACATTGCAGGGTGGATTAAGCAAAAAGCTAAAGAAAAAGAGATTTCTGTTGAGAATGATGCTGTCAAACTTTTATTTGAACAACTTGGAAACGACCTCCGTCAACTTAATACAGAATTAGAAAAATTGAAATTGTTAGCTTATCCAAATAATACTATTACTAAAAAAATGGTTAGCGATTTGTCAATTTCAAATCAAGATTTGTTTAATTTAACAGATTTTATTATGAAAAATCGAAAAGATGAGGCACTTTTAGAATTTAGGCGTCTTATCGATAAAAAATATCCATTGGAAATTCTTGCTGCACTTCAAACTATGCTTAGGAAATGGATACTGATTAAATTAAAATATAAAACCTCTCAAACCCAAGAACTTGTTAAATTAACCTACTTGCAAGATTTTCAGATTAAAGATATTTTTATAAAACTGAAAAATATAAATGCTTCTGATTTGGTTAAACTCAGAAACAATCTGACAGAAGCCGAATACAATATTAAATCAGGTAACGCAACAGACATAACAAAGGAGATTGAATTTGCTCTTATCCGATAAATATCCATATCTGACAGATTATTTTACAAAATCATTGTCATCTAACCGACATCCGCTACCGCAGAGTCTTATATTTTACGGAAGTGATTTTGAAGCCCAATATATTCTCGCTAATGAAATTGCACGATTTTTAAATTGCAAGAATAACAAAGAAGATGACTGCGAATGTATAAACTGCAAATGGATAAAAACAAACACTCATCCCGCTGTATTGACAGTTTCTCCAAAAGATAACAAACCGGAAAAAGACAGCTCAAAAACTGTTGTATCCTTAGAACAAGTTCATATGATACAAGAACAGTTAATAAATTCCTCTGAATTTCACAGAGTTTATATTTTTTGTAACAGAGAAACCGACGGAAACATTTGCGGTATCGATAAAATCATTTTTCCTGAAACAACAGCAAATGCTATGTTAAAAATGATTGAAGAACCTCAACCCGGAGTTACATTTATATTTTTAACAAAATCTATTGATAATATACTATCTACAATAGTATCCCGCTCGCAATGTTTCTTTGTACCGTCAAAAAAGACAGTTGATTTCGGATACGAAAACATTACGGAAATTTTTGGCAATTATTGGGAATTTAAGAGAGCAGACGCTTTTGATATATCAATAAAACTTCAAGAACTTGCCGAAAAACTTGATACAATAACCGTATTAAATGAAATGCAAAATTATATTTTAGCTGTACTTAAAAATAATCCTCAGAATATGAACTTGATTAAAAACATAAAAGACGTAGAGCTTGCAAAAGCACAAACAAATATTGGTATAAAGCTGGTTAATGTTTTTGACGACTTGTGCCTAAAATTAATCGTTTAATATTTCACTCGGACATACTTTCTTTTGATTATGTCATAATGTAATACCTTAAGTTTATTTTTTTTATTCACAATAAGTCGTATCGAATTATCAATATCAGTTCTTAAAATCTTACTGTTTCGCAAAAGTTCTATGGTCAGTTCCGACGGATGCCCAAATTTATTTTCACCTGTTGAAATTATTGCATACTTAGGATTTATTTTATCTACAATCATTTTGTTTAAACAACCGGAAGCTCCATGATGTGGGACTTTTAATACAGTAATGCCTTTCGACAATTGTGATAATGTATGCTCCATTTCGTTTATTCCGGCATCACCTGTAAACAGCATTGAAAAATCTTTATAAGTCAACAAAGTAATTATAGAATTATCATTATCATTTTTCCCTTTATATAAAAGCAAATTAGTAATAACCAATCCGTCCTTATTATAAATCATCTCTTTGCCATGAATTTTATAAACGGAAACCTTGTTAGCATTTGCCATTTTGTATATTTCTTTTGAAGTATATGAATTGTGCTCAAGACTGTTTACATAGAGCTTATCAACTTTCAAATATTTTATCAAATCTGAAGCTCCGCCACAATGATCATTATCAAAATGAGTTATTGTTATATTATTCAATTTATTTATTCCATTGGCTTTAAGATACTTAATTACTATTATTTCCGCCTGAGATTTTCCGCCTTTATAACCGGATTTGCCTGTATCAATCATCATATAATCGTTCGACGGTGATTTAATGAGGAAACAGTCAGCATTTCCGACATCAAAAATCGTAACTTCAAGATTGCGATTTTTAACAGGAATTAATGTTATTAAAAACACTCCTAAAACTATCACAAATGCCTTTAATGCGACTTTGGAATATTTTTCTCTAAATTCCTGAGAAATAAAGATTATTGAAATAGAAAGCATTATATAATACAAAATCAGTTGAAATACCGACGGATGAGTTGTTTGCAAAGTTGAATGAGGTAATTTTCCCCAAAAATCAGATAAGTTTACTAAAAGAGTAAGCATATAATTCAAAGGATAGTCAAATATCCTACAAGTTATATCCGCAATAGGATGAATTATCGAAATTAAAGAACTTACAAAGCCACTAAAACTTATAAGCATTAAAACCGGAACACTCATTATATTTGCAAAAATTGCATATAAACTAATATTACCAAAATAAAATATTTGAATTGGAATTACCCAGAGTTGAGCTGTTACCGGTATTGTAAGGGTAGATACTAAAAAATTTACAATTTTATTTTTCGATTTTTCGAGATGAGGAACCGTCAACAACAAGCCTAATGTAACTATAAACGATAATTGAAACCCGACATCATTTATATACATCGGATTATAAATGAGCATTAAAAGGGCAACAAATGACAAAAGTGCCACACTATGTGCATCTCTGTCGAACAATTTACCAAACAAGACAAAAAGTAACATCAAAGTAGCTCTTACAACTGACGCTCCAAGTCCCGTCATAAGAGAATAAATCACAACAGTTATCATTTCGATAATAATTTTTAATTTGTAGTTTATTTTGAATAAAGACATTATTATAAAGAAAAAGCCTGAAATAAACGCGACATTCATGCCGGAAGCTGCAAGTATATGAAGTAAACCTGAATTTATAAACGATTGTTTAATATTTTGCGGAGGTGCTACCGCACCATCACCAAATACAATTCCGCCCAAGATTTCAAAGTTAGGTGATTTCAAATATTTTGAATGAACTTTTAAAATATCTTCCCTATAATCATTTACACGTTGCATAAATTTACCCTTTAACGTCAGAGAAGAATTGATTTTGCTAAAATTGTTCGCATAAAAAACCGCATATGTGTTAAAATTTTTCAAATAATTTCCATAATCAAATTGAGACGGATTACCTGCTTTAAACGGAGTTGATAAACGACCTTGAAATGTATATTTGCCATATAATTTTAAATCATCAAAATTCATTGGATTTTCAGGATTTTGATTAATTGTAACAAGAGTCTTTTCATTATCAAAATCTTTTTCAACAGAGGCAAAACGTATTTTATCAACCTTACAAAAAAATTTAACTTTTCCCTCTGTTTTACCTTGCGGAATGGTTAATACTGTCGCTTCAATTTCAGATTTTATAGGAGCTAAACTCAATAACTCATCTGTTTCTTTTATCCTTAAAGATGTATTTAAGACTCCGAAATAAAATATTAAACACCAAACAATAACGCATTTTACAGGCATCAATTCCTTGCATATTAAATATGCAAATAATACACTAAACACTAATGCTACCGGCAACAACATTCCGCATAGAGTTCCGCATAATGCCATTATGTAGAAAAACACAGTCAGAAGCATTAAAAGATTTTTGTTTTGTGATATTGCTGTACAAAATTCTTTTAACAAAACTCTAATCCTATATTTCAGCGTGATTTACCCTCAGCCACCGACCTGATTTTTTCTATATTTTGAGCCTCCAATATAAAATCACAAAGCTCTCTTACCGCACCTCTACCACCATTATATGAAGATTTAAAAATACATATATCCGCAACCTCTTTTACGGCATCTTTTGGGCAACAAGAAAGGCCGACCTTTTCCAGTATACAAATATCCGGCAAATCATCTCCCATGTACGCAACATTTTCATGTGTAAGATTATATTTTCGCAGAATTTCTTCAAGAGCAGGCAATTTGTCTTTTCGTCCTTGATACAATTCTGTAATATTAAGATTTTCCGCTCTATGCTGAACAGTTCCGTTATTTCTTGCCGTAATGATTGCGGTTATAAAACCTGATTTTTGCATTCTTACAAGACCTTGACCATCTTTTACATTAAAAGTCTTATATTCAACTCCGTTTTCATCATAAGTAATGCTTCCGTCAGTCATAACACCATCAACATCAAGTGCTAATATTTTAATTTTTTTTGCATTTTCAAATGCTCTGTCCGAAAAATTTTCCATTCAAAGTATCCTCATTCTGTTGTAAACAGATTATACCCCAAACGTATTATTTTTGCTATTCGACTTAAATATCCTCTATTTGAATGTTATCTGTCATATTGATTTTTTTTAGAATAACAGAGGGAGAGGACAATGTTAATAAGAACAAATGCTGAAAAAAATTTGACAAAAGCTATCAACTACGTTAGTTTGCCTATAAAATCACGTTCTTATGAATTGTGTATTAAAGCTGATGCCCTAAGATTTTCAAAATTGTATAAAGAATCAGTTAAATGTTATTTAGATTCAATAATGATGGACAGAAATCATCAGGAAGCATATTTAGGCTTAGCCACATCTTACAAATATCTTAACGAATATAAAAAATCAATTAATATTCTTGAAAAATTAATCAAACTTGATGATAAAAACGATAAATATTTTTTTGAAATGGGAGTTTGTTGTTTATCAGACGGCAGACCGGAAGATGCCATCCCAAATCTTATTCAATCAATTATTCTGAATAAAGAAAATCTTGAAGCACAAATACAATTAGCTATTGCACACGAATTGGTAGATGAAGCTGATTTATCTTTAATGATATACGACAAATTGATTGAAACAAATCCTGAATATTTAAAAGCATATTACAATAAAGGTGCTATGCTTATGGGAATGGGCGACTTTATTAATGCTGCAAAAACATTTTTCAAATTAATCAAAAGAAATCCTGATTATTACAAAGCATATTTAGGAATTGCAATGAGCTTTGATAAATTGGAAAAATATCCTAATGCTATTCGTTATTACAAGAAATTTTTAGAACTTAAAAGTCTATCAGAAGATGCAGTTTTTGCAAAAAAGAGAGTTGATGAACTAAAAAAATTAATAGGCAAAAAACAAAACAACAACTTGAAGTTAATTTAATCCGTCAGCTTTCAGTTTGTTATAATTGTCAAGATATGCCTGAGCCAACTTAGCTTTATTCATTGATTTATAAACATAAGCTAAATTATAATGAATTTCCGGAACATCATTTTTTAAAGTTAGTGCTGTTGTCAGAGTTGATTTAGCTTCTTTCATTTTACCCTGCTTAATATATGCACAAGCTAAATTATAATGTATGTACGGATTTGATTTATTGTACTTTATTGCAGTTTTATAGTTTTCTATCGCAAGATTTAATTTATTTTGTGCTAAATATATGTTCGCCAAGTTGTAATATGCTCTATAAAACTTTGTATCAGTACTTATTGATTTTTGGTACATAAAAACGGTTTCTTCGACCTGACCTTTTTCTTCCAATAAATTACCCAAAAGAAGCCAATCCTGTGCTGTTCGTTCGTTTTCATTAATTTGCAACAAAGTATCCAAAGTCTTTTCATGATTATTATCACTGTAAAAAGCCGTTGCTTGTTTTGACAAATCCCCGTCCGCAAAGCAGGAACACATAATAAACATTAATAATATAATTAAAATTGAACGCCTTTTCATATTAAAATTTTAGCCTAAATTTATATAATTTTCAAATTTACAAAATGAGGATGAAAAAAATAAAAAATGACATGCTGGAGCACAAGTATGGAAAACTCGTTCCAGCTAATTTTTGATATTGCTTGTTTGTCAGCATTAAATGTGCTTACGTGCTTTACTTCGCATAACCCCTTCGCACTTTCCAAAAATCCGCTTTTCAAATTCAAGACAGCACACAACCTGCTGTAAAAACGTTCCCCGGAATTTGCGAGAAAAATATCAATTTTTCCGCAAACTCAAATATTGAAATCATGTTATTTTGTTGATAAACTTTTTACTGAAAAGATAATGAAGGAGTAATATTTATGGTCTGTTTAACTTGTAACAAGAGAGATACAAAAGTTTTAAGAGATGCCCTAAGAGCATTAGGAAAAGACAATCTGGCATTAATCATTCACGGCGGAAGTTTTCCGGCTATTGACGGAGAAGATACAGGGTTTGGAACATTTAATTCCAATGCCGGACATAACTTAATAGATTTCGCTTCAAACATTTTTAATTCCATCCAGCTTGGGCCTGCAGGAAAAACAAAATTAAAAGATTCTTCCCCATACTGCGGAACCATTTTTTCGGGTAATACGCTCTTTATTGACTTGAAAAAATTAACACAAAAAGAGTGGAATTATATCCTTTCAGTCGAAACATATAACAAAATTGTTGAAAACAACCCTAAGCAAAATTCCGGAAGAACAGCTTATTCATATATCACAAAAGCTCAAAATGACGGACTCAGAGAAGCATGGAATAATTTTAAATCAGGCAAACTTTACAAAAAAGAATTCGAAAAATTTAAAAAAGAGAACTCTTTTTGGTTAGAAAATGACTCACTTTATGAAGCACTTTCACTCGAAAACGGAAGTGATTATTGGTATAGTTGGAAAAATGAAATCGATAAAAAACTTTTAAATCCAACAAATAATGAAGAAAAAGAAGCCTTTTCAAAACGTATAGCCGAAATTAAAGATAAATATTCAGACGAAATTGAATTTTATAAATTCTGTCAATTTGTTTTGGAAATTCAAAATGAAGAAACAAAGAAATTTGCTTTAAGCAAAGGAATTAAAATGATTGCAGACAGACAAGTAGCATTTTCTGACAGAGATGCGTGGGCTTATCAATCATTATTTATGCCGGGATGGTATTTGGGATGTCCTCCTGATTATTTTTCAAAAGACGGACAAGCATGGGGTTTCCCAGTAATGGATCCTGAAAAAATGTTCAATCAGAACGGTTCCTTGGGCGAAGGCGGACTTCTTATGAAAAACTTATTTAAAAAGATGTTCAAAGAAAATCCGGGTGGTGTAAGAATAGACCATATTGTCGGCTTAATTGATCCTTGGGTATATAAAGCAGGTCGGAAACCAATGTGCGAAGAAGGTGCAGGCAGACTATATTCATCTCCGGAACATCCGGAACTTGCAAAATATGCAATCGCCAAAATGGAAGATTTGGATTGGACATTAGAAGCAGATAAAGAAAAACGTGTTAAGTCATTATCTGATGAACAAATAAAACTTTACGGCAGACTTATCGAAAAAGTTGTAATGGCAGCCGCAAAAGAATGTGGTTTAGATAAAAACGCAATTGTATGTGAAGATTTAGGAACTCTTACAAATCCTGTTGATGCTGTAATGAAGCAATATGGATTGCAAGGGATGAGATTGACGCAATTTGTTGTTCCGGAAAAACCTGAACACCCATACAGATGCAAAAATATCGGCGAACATGTTTGGAACATGGTCGGAACACATGACAACAATCCGATTGCATCTTGGGCAGAAAGTATGATAAATACTCATGAAGGATATTTGCACGCAAAAAACCTTGTTGAAGACTTATTTGCAGAAGCAGAGAACAAAGATGATATAATTGTAAGATTAACTCAGGACAAAGATTATTTAACATTTGTAAAATTAACCGAGATATTTGCATCAAAAGCAAGAAATGTTCAAATATTCTTTACTGATTTTTTCCAAATCAAAGAAACGTACAATACACCGGGAACATCAGGTGATCAGAATTGGTCATTAAGACTGCCTAATAATTTTGACTCAATGGAACACATTGATTTGTACAAAATTTTAAAAGCGGCAATTATAGCAAGAGGTTCCGAATTCGCATCAAAGAACGCAGCTTTGATTGAAAAATTGAGTTAATTAGAGTATCTTATAGATAATGAAACAATTTTTAATACTTATAGCAGTATTGTGTTTTGTTGTGCCTAATGTTACGGCAAAAGCTGAATCCGAAATTTTGAGTCCTGTTGTATTGGGCGGTACTGAAATTTCGGATGTGGTTACTGTCGAAAAAGATAAACCTAAAAAAACTTTACAAGAGAAATTGAATGATGTTTACAACAGCGAAATTTCTAATAACGATACTTTCAATTTTATGTTCAGCGATATTTTAACAAAGCATTTTGACAACAAGTCTCCGATTGAAAAAATGCGTTTTTGGAGCGGATACAGAGGCTACACTAATCTAACTATCCCCGACGAACATTCGTTTTTGGGAAATTATGAATTTAGCGCGATTAATGTGGGTGTAGACGGCAACTTAAAAGACAATAAAGCGGATTACCGAATAATGTTGAATTATTCACCACACACTGATAAAACTCTTGCACAAAATATGTTTTCAGATGTTTATTTAGGGACAAACAAAATTTCAAATACAAGAATACAAGTTGGTCATTTTCGTCCTGCAAGAGGAGTTGAGGGAAAAATGAGCGGATACTTAATTCCGTTTCTTGCAAGATCTCAAATCTCAAGAAACTTTGCAACCGCAAGAAAAATCGGAGGCAAAGTTGTCGGAGATTACGACTTATTTGATTACGATATCGGGATATATAACTCCGACACATACTTTAGATCATTTTTTCCGGGAGCAGAATTTGACGGTTGGGTGAATTTGAAACCACTGGGAAAAACTAATGGCAAATACGGAGAAATAAAGATAGGTGGAGGATTACAAGCCGGTAAACGTGATTTCGATTACACGGTAACAGGTACTTATGCAGAATATACTTACAAAAAATTTATGGTAAACTTTGAATGGGCAAAAGCTGACGGCTACAACGGCTTAGTACAATCAAACAACAAAGCGGACGGATTTTACACAACAGTTAAATACGATATAACACCAAAGTTGCGAGCTTTGTTAAGATATGATGAATTTAGTCCGAATAAAGCTATCAAAAACGGCAAAAACAGGGAATATTCTGCCGGTTTAAATTATTACATCAAAGGCACCGGCTTAATGCTTATGCTTAACTATATCTTTTGCCAAAACTATGCAACAAAAGACTCACATAAAATTCTTATCGGAACACAAGTTCTTTTATAAACTAAGCTCATTCAAAATTACCTGCAAGCACGTTAATTGCACGTTGTTCGGCTCTATCAGCCCTTTTTAAAGCCGATTCAAGTGCAGAATTATCAAACATTTTAACTACATTAGCCGGATTTTGAGACGGAATATATTTTCCTAAGTTTGCATCTTGCGAAACAACTTTTAATATATTGTCAGATGACGGCAAATACGAATACGAATCGTTCTTGGACGATGGTTTTGCGGAATTGCGGATATTATTCACTGCGCTCGGAACATATGTATAATTATCCAATTTATTTGTCATATTATTTTGCGGTAAACCTTGACTATTATCAACAATATTTGCTTGATTTGCAACAATTGGTGCCATTTGCAGAGCTGCAATTTCCTGCGAGTTCTTGTTTACAGGCTCTTTCGACTCTATCGGTTTAACTGCATCATCAGAAACAACTTGATTAACAACTTCTTTTTGTGGAGCAGGAATAATCTCTTCATTAGAAATTGCACTTTCTGTAACATCTTGAGCCGGTTCTTCATCAACTGATACATCTTGTTCTATTTTTTCTTGCGGTATAAATTGATATGCCTTTTCCTGAATTGTTTGCGGATGTTCTTTGTTATATTGAATTTCCATCATTCTTTGTTTTAAATCTGCCATTGTATACTGTTCTTGTCTTTCTTTATTGGCTTTATTATCTTCTTCCTTCATAGCATCATAAGGTTTTCCTAATATTGACTGAATACCTTTTTCGAGAATTTTCTCAACAAGAGGAAAGGCAACCATCATAAATATTCCAAATCTCATTGCGGAATACCCTATATCTCTGAATTTGTATGGTATTCTTCTTACAAAATCCATAAAGGATTTTTCACTACTTTGATACGGCTTTATCATTAATAAATCTCGTTTTGTAAATCCGCCTATTTTTCTAAGCATTTTGGTAAGCAAGTTTTGGTCGCCGACGGTTTCTCTGCCTTTGAGTTTCTTTAAATAATTAATTAGCTTTTCTTTAGCAGTCTTATATGCATCTTTGGAAGCAAATTCTGTTGCATTAAAATCACTGATTGCTTTTTTGTACTTTTCAACATTTTCTTTACCCATACCTGCAAACTGCATACCGCCTATTGCGTATATAGCTTTCAAAGCGATTGGGAATGTAAATACCCAAGTTACTGCATTAAGCAAACCACCTGTAAAAGTACTGACTTTTTCTTTTTTATCAGCTTTACGAGTATTGAGTAAAGTTTCTACAATAAGCGGAGCTACAAAGAGTAAAACACCGCCTTTTGCACCGCCAAAAGTAAATCCTCTGTGCAATTTTTGCACAAATTTGGACATAAATCTTCCGGTATTTGTTTTTGCACCATCAGTAATACTGTGCAATCTGTTATAGACTTCGGCAAAACTTGATTCATTCGCAAACGGCTGAACCGGTGAATTAGGGATTTTCACCATACCTCTCATACATTTTATCGGTTTAAGATTTTCGGATGCCTTTTTAGCTAATTCGACTGCATCCTCTGCAGTTCCATCCAAAACTCTGGCAAATTCTTCTTCCGTTAATCCGCTTACTTTACGTAATTCTCTTGCAACAGCATCCGTCGGATTAGCTTCATGAAGTATTGAAACTATTTGCGACTCATCATATTTAAGCCTTTGGAGCATAACTCTGTTAGCAAGTTCTTCAGAAGGGATATCTTTCAGAGATGAAACATTATACAACTTTTTAAGTTGAGAAATTTCTTCTTTATTCAAGGCTAAATCTTTAATTCCCAATTTTGAGTAAGCAGCATTGCCGGATTTATCAGCTTGTGGATACATATTTGTTGCGAATACTAATTCTCTAAATCTATCCAATAAACGTCCTTCAGTATGTTTAAGTTCCTCTTTTGGAGCAGAAAGCAACGGCTCTGACGGCGTTTCAACCATTGCTCTTATTACATCATTTTTGAGGAAAAACTGTTTTGTTTTTGTCCAGCCGTTTTTTATTCCGCCTAAAACTTTTTGAGAAATATCATTCTGAACAACTTTGGATTGTTCGATTTTATCCCCAAAGTTTGCGGCTTTTCCGACAATACTCTTTTCATATTCTTTGTTACAGGATTTATCAAAAGAATCAACCGCATAACTAATACCAAAACAAGTACCTAACATCAAAACCGGATGCTCAAACCAAGGTACAATAATATTAAATAAGTCAACTTTTTTCAGTTTTTCAATAAAAGTTTTTGGTTTTTCATACTTGTCAGCCATATAATACATATCAGGAAGACTAACAGCCTGAACATTTGAAATTTGAGAATTTGCAGACGGAACTGTAACAGATGCCGGATATCCGGACTCTGATTTCATTACAATATTACTGTTTTGATTAATTAAGTTCACAAAAAACTACCTTCACTAAACCTGTTTTATATATAAAGTCATTTTAGACAAAAAAATTGACTAAATATAAACAAATTGTTAAAAAATATTAAGTTTTGTAACAAAAACTAATCATGTAAGAAATTTTTCAATTTGTATATACTTAATATATATATAATATCTAATAAGGAAATACTACTATGCCACATTCCTTTCTACAAAGAAATTACAACAGTTCATGCAATCCATACGGATTAGTTTTTAGAGCCCCACAAAGTCGGACGAGAAACATAAACATTCAAAACAATATCTTTATGGGTAATAGCGGTTACGGTTTAGGCGGATGCTGTTGTTGTAATTCTTATATGCCATGGTTTGGCAATTTTGGATTATCAATTGGTCGTGGCAATTTTGCTTTAAGTTTAGGCGGATTTTCTATGTACATAGGAAAGGGCGGATTTTATATGGGTGCCGGACCTTTTAATATGAGCTTTGGCATGGGCGGATGCGGCATGAACTTTGGTGCATATTCTTTTGGCTCCCCTATGACATACTCCTCTTTGCTTGACCCAACACCATACAGCCGTAGTATTCAAGAAGCTCAAAATTATGTTTATCAGCAAAATAAGAAAGCAGGAGAGAATGGTGAACAGACGGATCCTATAGATGATGTCAAACAGAAACAAGAAAAAAAAGAAGTTAAAGCTCCTTCAACCACGACAAATCCTGATACGACTCCTGAAATTGATGATATATTAGCTGGTGATCTTAACGAGGATGCACTTCAAAATCTTGATAAAGCAGTTGATGAGTTATTAAATGATCCTAATCCTACTACTCAAAAGCTTATTAATGAAGGTAAAAAAATTCAAGATAAAATTAAAAAATTAGAATCAAATGATCCTCCAGATGAAGAAAAAATAGAGAAACTTAACGAACAATTACAGAAACTTCAAGAAAAATACGAAGAGCTGGCACCTGATCAAGATGACTGGGATCAACAAATAGGAAAAACAGCAGAGACGCCTGGAACACCAGGAAATAAACCAAAAGTGGCAGCGGGAACAAGTAATCCAGAAACGGTAACTCCACAAACAGAAAAGCTTGAGGATGGCACTGATTGTTGCTTATTACCGTTAGAGGAAAAAGATATCACAAAAGCATATTTAGAAGCAGTTGCAGATAGTAGCAAACCTTTAAAATTAGCAACAAATAAAGACTCATCAATTGACCAATGGATTATCGGTACAATAGATAAAAACTCAATAACAGTTGACCCTGATGGTAAAATCAGCTATACAATAGACTGCAAAGACTATGGCGAAATGGAATTAAAATTCAAAGTTCAACAATCCGACAGTGGCAAATGGAAAATATCTTGTATATCTACAAGTGCAACCTATAGCAATAAGACATTATACACAAAGGAACAAGAATATGATTTTACAGGTGGGCTTTTAGAACGTACAGGAGAACCGGTTGTATCTACAAAAAATAAAGACGGATATGAGCCGCTTTAAATTAATAAAATAATAAACATCAGATTGAGTAAACTCAATCTGATGTTTTTATTTATAACGACTTTATTATAAATTAGTCATCTGCATGACCTGCAGTACCCAAAACATCACGCATTTTGTGCATAACCATTTCTTTAACAGCAGTTCTGCCCGGACCCATATATTCACGAGGGTCAAATTTTTCAGGATGTTCCATAAAGAATTCTCTGATAGTAGATGTCATAGCCAATCTTAAATCTGTATCAATATTAATCTTAGCTACACCGTGTTTTGATGCATAATTAAGCATATCTTCCGGAACACCTTGTGCATTTGGCAAATTACCGCCAAACTTATTACATTTAGCTACAAATTCAGCCGGTACAGATGATGAACCGTGAAGTACAATCGGATAATCACCGAAACCTGCATCTCTGAGAGCATCTTTAATTTCTTTAAGTCTTTCAAAGTCTAATTTAGCTTCGCCTGAGAACTTGTAAGCACCGTGTGAAGTACCGATAGCAATAGCTAAAGAATCGCAACCTGTTTGTTTAACGAATTCAACAGCTTCTCTTACGTTTGTATATTTAGCATCTTTAGAATCTACATTTACGTCATCTTCAACGCCTGCTAATTTACCAAGTTCTGCTTCAACAGAAACTCCTCTTTGGTGAGCATATTCAACAACTTGCTTTGTTACAGCTACATTTTCATCAAATGGGAATCTGCTTCCGTCAATCATAACTGATGAGAAACCACCGTCAATACAAGCCTTACATATTTCAAAATCAGCACCATGATCCAAGTGTAATGCGATAGGAACTGTTGTCGTTGCTAATGCTGCTTCTACCAACTTAATTAAGTAAGTTTGGTTTGCATACTTTCTTGCACCTGCCGAAACCTGCAAAATAATAGGTGATCTTGTTTCTTCAGCAGCTTCTGCAATACCTTGCAAAATTTCCATGTTGTTAACATTGTAAGCACCGATAGCGTATCCGCCTGCCAATGCCTTACGGAACATTTCTTCTGTTCCAACTAATTTTCTTTCACTCATCTGAGTTCTCCTTCTTTGTATTGTAAAAATTTTTACAATCATAAAATATAACAAAAAGATGTGTTTTTCAAGTTTTAGATTTTGCAAATCCGACAAAAGAAAACCTTTTATCAAAAAACTGTACATACAATTCTCTTTATAATATAATTATCAAGGTTAAAGAGGGTAAGACATTGGGTAAATATCATTTTATTGCAATCGGCGGAATAGGGATGAGCGGGTTAGCTAAGTATCTTTTAGAAGAAGGTCATACAGTTTCCGGTTCCGATATAGAAGATAGTAAATATATTTCAGCTCTGCGTGATTTGGGAGCAAAAGTTTCAATCGGACATAATGCCGATAATGTCCCGTCCGAAGCAATTATTGTTGTAAGTTCTGCTATTAGAGAAAATAATCCGGAATTAGTCAGAGCAAGAGAACTTGGTTTGAAAATATATCACCGTTCGGATTTATTAGCAGAAATTTCTGAAAGTGCAAAATCAGCATCTAAATGTTTTATCGGTTTTTCAGGCACGCACGGAAAAACTACCACAAGCGGTTTGGCATCATATTTGCTTGACAAATCCGGATATAATCCGTCTTTTGTTGTCGGTGGTATAATTCCTGACATTTCAGTTAACGCCCAATACAAAGACGGTAAGTATTTTGTAGCTGAGCTTGATGAAAGCGACGGAACAATTACAAAATATAATTCTGATATTTTAGTCATAAACAACCTTGAAGAAGATCATTTGGACTATTACAAAAACGGTATGTCAGATTTAATTAATACTTTTAATATCGCTGTCAGCAAATCTAAAAAAATAATAATCAATGCCGACAACAATGGTGTTAAAAATCTAAACGGTAATTTTATTACATTCGGACTCGGAAATGCAGATTTTTCCGCAAAAAATATCAATTATACGAATAACGGTTTGTCCTTTGATATGTACAAAAATAATGAATTTTTAATTACAATCAAATCACAGCTAAATGGTGTCCATAACGTATACAACACCCTTTCCGTTGCAACCGCCCTCTATATAGCAGGTGTAGACTTAAAGTCTGTAAAAGACTATTTTGAAACATTTTCCGGAATGAGCAGGAGATTTCAAAAAATATGCGAATTTAACGGAATAGAAGTTTATGATGATTATGCTCATCATCCGACCGAAATTAAGGCAACACTTGATGCAGTTTCTAAAAAATATGCGGATAAAAACATAATTGCAGTATTTCAACCACACAGGTATACAAGATTAAAAGGGTTGTGGAATGAGTTCAAAAATGCTTTTTCAGATGCTAATGAAGTAATTGTTACAGATATTTACTCAGCTTCCGAAGATCCGATTGAGGGAATTACGGCTGAAAAGTTTGCTTCAGAGTTAGACGGAGCATCCTATCTATCCGGTAATATGGAAGAAGTCGCAAATAAACTCTACCCAACTTTAACAGACGGTGATGTCGTAATAGCTTTAGGCGCCGGCACTATTACCGCATTAGGGAATTTTATTAAAAAGCAAGGAGAAACCAATCTTGCAAGCAGAGTGCAAAAATAATTTTGAAGTAAAAAAACTCACAACTTTTAAGATAGGCGGAATTGTAAAAAAAGCATATTTCCCAAAAACTTCTGATGAATTTGTTTCTTTATTAAACAATTTGGACGAATATCTTGTATTGGGAAATTGTTCCAATCTTTTAATCTCATCTCAAGGATACGACGGGAATATAATATTTACAACCAAAATAAAAGATTATAAATTTAATAACACTTCCGTAACAGCTTCATGCGGAGTAAAAGGGCAACTGTTATCAAAATTAGCTTGCGAAAACTCTTTGAGCGGATTTGAGTTTATGATAGGCTTTCCCGGAACTGTTGGCGGAGAAGTTTATATGAATGCTTCCGCACACGGTCAGTGTATCTCAGATAATCTAACTAAATGCATCTTATA
Source organism: bacterium (assembly GCA_024408855.1). GTDB lineage: Bacteria > Cyanobacteriota > Vampirovibrionia > Gastranaerophilales > Gastranaerophilaceae > CAG-196. The sequence goes on from JAKSUQ010000024.1 coordinate 16,571, forward strand.
TGACAAAGAAAGTAAAAATATCATTTATAAAAACAAAAATGAATTGAACTTTGGTTACAGATATTCATTTTTGCAAGAAAATAAATACATTCTGCTTAGTGCAGAATTTGAATTAATACATAAACCCATAACAGAAATTCAAGAAATAATGAACAATAACCTTAATTTCAGAAGAAATGTTCAACCGTCTTTGGCATATCCAAATGCAGGTAGCGTATTCAGAAACCCGCAGGATAATTCAGCCGGCAAACTGTTAGAAATGTCCGGTGCTAAAACTTTCGAAGACGATAATGTCAAAGTTTGGGATAAGCATGCTAATTTTATTATAAATAAAGGGAATGCAACCTCATTAGATATATTAAAAATGATGGTTAAAATGAAAAGTGCCGTTGAAGATAATTTTATGATATCTTTAAAACCGGAAATAGTTTTTATTGGAAATATGACAAAGGAAGAGGAAGAATTATGCAAAATTCTATATCAAAAAATTCAAAAATAGCAGTACTTTGCGGAGGAATGTCTTCAGAAAGAGAAGTGTCACTTCGTTCCGGAAAGAATTGCCTTATGGCTCTTAAAAGACTTGGCTATAAAAATGCTGAAATCGTTGATGTTGATAAAAACATTTCCAACAATCTTAAAAGTTTTGATTATGCATATAATACTTTGCACGGCAAATACGGAGAAGACGGTTGTATACAGGGTTTATTGGAAATTTTAAAAATACCTTACACCGGATGCGGAGTTATGGCAAGCGCTATTTGCATGAATAAAGAATACACAAAAAAAGTTATGCAAACAGCAAATATACCGCTAATCAAGTCTGTATACCTCATGCCGGAAGAAAATCCTGTTTCAAAAGCATCAGAATTAAATTATCCGTTAATGGTAAAGCCTGTTTCAGAGGGTTCAAGTTTTGGTATGAGTAAGGTTAACAATGAAACAGAACTCGTTGCTGCAGTTGAAATTGCAAGAAAATACAATGCACAAATCCTTATAGAAGAATACTTGACAGGAGTTTCCGCTACCGTAGGAGTTTTGGAAAAAGACGGAAATCCTTTTGCAACAGAAATTTTGGAGTTACGACCTAAAAACGAATGGTATGATTATGAAGCTAAGTACACAAAAGGAATGACCGAGTTTGTATTACCTGCGGAATTGTCCCCTATATTAACCCAAAAAGTCAAAGACATTGCTGTAAAAGCCTTTAAAGTATGCGGATGCTCAGGTGTTTCAAGAATAGATTTTTTGATTGTAAACGACATTCCTTATGTATTGGAGATTAACACAAATCCCGGAATGACAGATACAAGCGATTTACCGGCTCAAGCAAAAGCCGGCGGAATTGATTATGACAACTTGGTTGAAATGATATTAGAAAGTGCAGGTTTAAATAAATAATGACAGAAAATATTGAAAATTCCGGAAATTATGTAAAACGCAAAAGAAACAAACCGCTAAGAGATGCTCAATTCAAACGCCAAATAAGACAGTCTCAAAGACGTATTTCGCAAATAAAAGTATTTTTTAAATTATGCATAATTGCATTTATAACATTTTTAATATTTTTTATTTTAAAACTTCCACAATGGCGTTTGCCGTCATCAACTTTTAATTCCTTGAATAACCCACATTTATACATTAATAACAACCAAATAGTTCCTGATACAAAAATCTTATCAGCACTAAGACGAAATCAAGTACCGTTACAGCCAATATTTTTAGTCAATACCGAATATCTGAAAGAAAGTATTTTAAAACTTGAACCGATACAAGATGTATATATTAGACGGTTTTGGTTCCCTGCAAGGTTGGAAATTACAGTAGTTGAAAGAACTCCTATCATTACAATTTCACCTAATAATGAAGTTCAACCAATAGCATTCTTCTCCGCCGACGGGAAATTAATCGGCAAAGATTACATGCCATTAGACGCAATGTATGATACAGTTTCTGTGCTTACATACGGTCTTGAAGATGATTACAGAAAGTGGGACGCAACAAAAGTAAATAACTTAAAAAAAATTGCGGACTTAATAAAGTCAGAAACCGGTGAAAAGGTTGAATATATTGATTACAGAAACCCTAAAGATGTTTATGTAAAAATCCCGACGGTAAATATCAGACTCGGAACATTAAATAGCGGAATATACGATAAAATAAACCGATTACCGTCTTTGATACCACAGGTTAAAATGATAAACAAAAAAGTTAAATATGTGGATTTAAGATGGGATTCAAATTACATAAAATTGGACGAATAAATGGCTAATAGTGCTTATATCCACATACCTTTTTGCAAATCAAAATGCAAATATTGTTCTTTTGTATCATACAACATAGACGTTAATTCCGTTCAAAATGATTATTTTTCTGCATTAAAAGAAGAAATAACATTCTATTACAAGAAAGAACCATTAAAAACCATATATATTGGTGGCGGGACTCCGTCATTATTAAGTTATGAAGTAATTGAAAAAATTATAAATTTATTCAATTATTCCACTAATCCCGAAATAACGTTGGAATTAAATCCAGATGATGCAAATAAAAAATATTTATCAGATTTAAAATCAATAGGCATAAATCGATTAAGCATTGGTGCACAAACATTTGATGATAAAATTTTAGAATATATCGGCAGACGTCATAATTCAAAAGCAATCTACAATACGGTGAATTATGCACAAGAAGCCGGCTTTGAAAATATTAGCTTAGATTTAATATACGGCTTACCATATCAAACACTTGATGCATTAAAAAATGATTTGAAAAAAATTGAAAGTCTTGCTATTCAACATATATCAACTTATGGATTAAAAATTGAGGATAACTCCTACTTCGGGAAATATAAACCTAATAATCTTCCTGATAATGATAATCAAGCTGATATGTACATTTATTTAAACAACTATTTATTATCAAAAAATTATACAAGATACGAAATCAGCAATTTTGCCATAAAAGGATTTGAGTCAAAACACAACCTAAATTATTGGAATAACGAAGAATACTACGGTTTTGGAGTCTCAGCACACGGATATAATGATAAAATACGATATTCGAACCATTTAAATATACCTCAATATTTAAAAAATCCGCTAACAAGAGATTTTATTCATGAAGTTACTCCGCAAGAACAACTTGAAGAAGAAATTTTTTTGGGATTTAGGAAAGCCGACGGAATTTCAACAAAAAAAATATATGATAAATACGGAGTTGATTTTGAAAAAAAATATAAATCTGTAATTGATAAATTTTCACCGGAATATTTAAAGAAAACAACTAACGGATACTGTCTTACTCTAAAAGGTGTTATGTTAAGCAATATAATATTATCAGAATTTCTGGAAACGTAAGAACAAACTTATACAAGCATTCCGTTTAAACTGTCAAAGTTGATATAAATTTGAATATAATTCCGATATTTGTTAACTTGCGCCAATCTTTTTTGTATGCTAAAATGTCTTTGCCGTACTCCACGGGGACTTAGCGACTCTCTCGACTCGAACGCTTAGCGAGGTGCAGAGCCTACTGTGAGGGGTAAAAGGTATTCGTGAATGTATATTGATTCGTTGATAATTTAAACTATAATGGCGTAAGCTGTCGAACCGTGTCAGGATGGAAACATAGCAGCACTAAGACAATCCTTGCGGGTGTTATATTTTTAAAAAGTAGAATTAACATGCAAACCTGATTTATCTTATATTTCGATAGGTAGTGGTACGGTTTTTATATTTGTCTGTTTTTATTTGCCCGCATTTGTATAAGTTCATCTTTTCTTTCAAGTTTCTCGTATAGTTGAGAGTTGATTTCTCCACCCACCAAAATAAGAATTGATGTATAATACAACCACATCATCATTACAGCAAATCCCGCAATCGTTCCATATACAAAATTGTATGTATGCAAATTATTTACATAAATTGAAAATGCCCAAGAACCTATTAACCAAGAAACACAGAAGAAAATCGACCCAGGGAAAGCACTATGTCGTCTTAATTTTTCTCTGCCAGTCAAATCCGGCATAATATAATAGGTTAAATACGCCATTATAAACAAAGTTAAAAATGCAATTGGCCAACGTATAAATAACATTATATTTGCCAAATGTTCCGCTAACCCCAAATATGTAACCAAAAATTTTATTATAACTTTACCAAATACAATTGATGTAATACTCAGAAACAAAACGAGAGAGTTTACAAAAACCATGATAAGAGCCAAAAGCCTTGAATATATAAAATTTCTCGTTTCTTTCACTTTGTAAGCTCTGTTTAAACCCTTTGCAACAATTGCAAGTGTATTGGTTGAAAGAAAAAGTGTTATACAGAAGCCTAAAACTGCAATCAAACCGCCTTTAGAGAAAAATATAACTTCATTCAATACAACTTGAATTAAATCTAATGCGTTTGCAGGCATAATATTTTGCATAAAGAAAAAAATAGGATTCATAAAAGAATGTTTTCCGATATACCCAAAAAGTGCAGTCAAAAACAACATTAACGGACAAATACCTATTGTCAACATAAAGCCCATTTCTGACGCCATTCCTAAATAATCATTATCTAATACGGATTTTATAACCCCTTTTAAAAACTTTAAAAAATTCTTTATTCTCACAATTTAATCTCTTTTAATAACTTCTTAACAGAATTCCCGACAGAATCCTTTATTGTACATCCTGCTGCAAAAGTATGTCCTCCACCGTCAAATTTTTCGCAAATCTTAGCCACATCAATATGTTTACTTCGCATAGATACCTTTGTCAGTTTATTCTCGACTTCTTTAAGCACAAAAGCAACTTCTGTCGAATCAATCGCTCTTAGTGTTTCAGCTATTCCGGATGTATAATCATCTCCTGCATTAAACTTTTCCAAATCTTTTTTGTATACAACAGTATATGCAATCCTATTATCACTCAAAAACTCCGCTTTGTTAACACAATAATTTTGAAACATAACTAAATTTTTGCTCATTGTTTCATAACATTGTTTATATAGAACAGATGGTTTTACTCCGATATCAACTAATTTAGCAACTGCTCGAAAAGTTTCAGCAGAAGTGTTATCAAATCTAAAATTCCCGGTGTCGGTCATTATCGCAACATACAAGCTGTCTGCTGCATCTTTAGTTATATTCCAGTTATTTAAAATAAAATAATTAAACAAAACCTCACCGCAAGAACTCGCATTAGGATCTATCATATTATAATCACCATATGAAACATTAGTTTTGTGATGATCTATATTCACCCTACACTTTGCTTTATCAAAAAATATCTTTGCATCTCTGAGTCTGTCTATCGCTGCAACATCAAGAGCAATAACCAAGTCATAAACAAGCGATTGATCATAAAATCTCTGTGCTAAATTAATATTTGGTAAAAAAGTGTAATTATAAGGAATTGCCGAAACAACACACATATCAGCTTTAACTTTAAACCTGTCATTTATCATAGAATACATTGCACACATAGAACCCAAAGTATCACCGTCAGGATTAATATGCGTTAACAAAAGTATCTTTTTTGCAGGTTTTATGATATCATCAAGATTACACTTCATGTAAATTATAATAACATAAATAAGCAAAAAGGGTAGTATGGGGAAAGTTATTTATACTGATTTTGAAGAGATTGAAGGTATTATCGGATCATTAATGACCAATCCGCAAATCAAAAGAGCTATTACAAGAACTAATCTTTGCAGTTTTTGGAACAGCATATTACCCGAAAAACATAAAAATAAATCCAAACCATACGGCATGTTACCCGGAGGCGTTATGATTATTGCATGCCAAAATCCAATAGTAGCACAGGAATTGTCTTTGAATAAAATAATGCTGCTAAAAAAATTTGAACCATATTTCAAAACCCTAAAAATGAAAGTTACTGATTTTAAATTTGATCCCAAAAAATGGAGTTTTGTAACTGAATCAAATTAACCCCTTGAAAGAGAAATGCTTGTAAATCCACTATTTCTCGCACTGTCCATTATTCGAACTATTGTCCCATGCTCAGAATTTTCGTCTGCTTGGATTAACAAACCGTCAGAAAATTCTTTTGAGTGTTTGCTGAAAAATTCCTCTAAACCTGCTGATTGAAGCTCATTATCATTCCATAAAATTCTGTTATCAGCCTCAACATTAATATTCATTATCTTTGTGTCTTTTAAAATTTGACTTTCATTGACAACTTCAGGCACTGCAAGTTGTAACCCTTGTTGATCAAGCATGGGTGCTATAACCATCATTATAATAAGCAATACAAGGAAAATATCCGTAAGCGGTGTAATATTTATTTCATTAAAACTGTCTCTCATTATTCACCCCAATTCTCATATTGATTATCTTGCGGAAGTGCTGTTGTTGCACCATCCAATGTGGATGATTGCGTTTTTTGCACCGCATAACCTGAATTATCTTCTAATTTTTTTTGATCTTTTTTGTTTAAAGGTTCTCCGGCTACAATAAGTTTTTTATATTGAGCATCCTGAGCTGCATCCATTATCGCCATAATAACAGAACTCTTAACTTTTTCATCAGCCTTTACAACGACCTCTGTACTATCAGCAGATTTTTTTGCAAGTTCTAAATCCGACACTAAATCTGATTGAGAAGAATGTTTTGTATCAACATAAATTGTACCGTCTTTTGTAACTGAAACAACCACTTTACCTTGTTCAATTGAGTTTCCGCTATTAATTTCCGGTATGGTTATTGAATTGTCAATCGACTGAAACGTCGGTGCCACAACCATCATAATTATCAGCAGTACCAAAAATATATCAGTTAAAGGTGTTATATTTATTTCCGTAAATAAGGTTTTCTTACCGGTTTTAATAGCCATTAAACTTCTCCGTTATTATAATGCCACACTGGATTGTGATTGAAGTTTTGTATCTTCTTCGGAATCAGCAAAACTGAGGAATAACAATTTTATTAACTGAAAATCATCTTCAAAACGTTTAACAGTTGATTGAAAAGTGTTATAACATACAACAGCAAGTATTGCGACACCTAAACCAAATGCAGTAGCGATTAAAGCTGAACCTATACCCATTGCAACAGCAGCTGATTGATTACCTTGAGATGCCAAATCTTGGAAAGTATACAAAATTCTGACAACAGTACCAAATAGACCTAAAAATGGTGCTACACCACCGATTGTACCAAGTATTGTAAGTCTGTGTTCAAGTTTACGAGTTGCCAAAGTAGCCGCTATATCAAAAGAACGTGAAAAACCTTTCTTTTGTTCCGAAAAAATTCTAACAGCTTCCTCTGTTACTTCTCCGATAATACCACCACATTGTACTGCAATATTTTGAGCTGCCATTAAGTTGTTAACAACTAACTCTTTCTGCAATCTTGGTATAAATTCGATTACGTTTCTTTTGTTAGCTTTATAAAAAGCCGCTCTATCAATCGCTACCATCAAAGTTAAGATTGAACAAACTAAAATCGGCAATAATACCGGCCAGTCTAATTGAATTGAATGTAATAATAAATCCATAATTTAATCCTCATTTTATCTTTTCTACGTTACTAATCTAATATCGTGATGCCCCAAATACTCTGTAATCAAAAGTAAATTGTATATCAATATTTTGTCCCTTGAAATCCGCAGGTAACGGTCTGAACGGAGCTGTTAATTCAACCGCTTTCAAAGCCGCCTGATCTGCTGACGGCAAACCGGATGATCTATGTATTCTACAAGATAACAAACGACCGTCTTTTGCGATTTTGAATAACAATACAACCGTCTTACTTTCATTGCCCTTTGGAGGATCCCAGTTTAATTTTATTCTTCTTTGTAATTCTCTCATATATGGACCAAAATCAGGTTCTCTTAGTGCATCTATGCCAGGTGCACCACCTCCGCCTCCCGGATTACCGACCGTTCCGTTTCCGCCAGCTGAACTTCCTCTCGAAAGTTGTCCGCTACCTCCACCCATTGACGGTGCCAATGACGGACGAGGTCCATAACTTCCTGTACTACCGACCGAAACTCCGCTGCCCGTTCTCGCAGAACCGGTCGGGCTTGAAGTTCCTCCGATTGGACCTGTTGACAATGTTTTACCTGGAGTTGCTCCGGTCGGAGCTGGTATATTAAATGGTGTTGAAGGCTTTGCAACAGGCGTTGGTGCAGAAACAGGTCTTGCGCTTGGTCTTGCGTTTGGTGGAACCGGTTTGGCAGGCGATGGTTTACTTACCTCCGTATTTTTAGCCGGTTTACTTACTTGTTTTGGCGGTTGCTGAGTTGTAACTTTCTTTTGCACACTCTGTTGCTGTTGTTTTTTAATTAACTGATTTGCCTTATTTGTTGCAGAAGATGGTTTCTGTTGAACTTTTTTGGGTGCAGAAGACGGTAACGACAAAGCCCTTTTTGGATCTCTGACACCACCACTCCTTGAATTCATATCTGATCTGTTCTTTGTATTCGGATCCCTTGGCGGAGCCGGTTTATCAACTAAAACAAATTCAATATCACTTTTCTTCTGAGGTTTTATTTTTCCAAATTCAAACAAATGAATACCTGCCAAAGCAAGTATTATGGAAATAAACCAAATCAACGCAACCGCTGTCGGATGCAAAAATGTTGATATTGCAAATGATTTACCTATCGGTATTACTTCCGGTTTACTCGTTACCAAGTTAGGAAGTCTGTACTCTTTTGTCTTTATTTCATCTTCTGATAAAAAATTTTTATTTATTATTGGCACTTTTTTCTCTCTGTTTTGTCTTTTTAACATTTATAATTATTAATATCACATAACTGAAAATAAATTATCCTGTTGAACAATTTTTTAATTTTCAAATGCATATGAAGTCGAACTAACGGAAATAGGCTGTGTTAGCACAATATCAACAGATGCTCCCGACGGTATTTCAACGTCATTCCCTTTATCCCAAACAGACTTTGCTAAACCGCCACCGGCACCGACGGCAGTTCCCAACGCAGCTCCACGTCCGACATTTCCACCAGCCAACGCACCAAACACAAGTCCTGATAACGCACCGGTTGCAGAACCTATTGTTAAGTCTTTTGCATAAGATTTTGTTATATCCATATTTGTTCCGCCTACCAAAACTCCGGATAAGTCCTCAGTCTTTATTATAGCTGATATAGGAATTTGAACACCTTGCGGAGTGCAAATTTGATTAAATCTAACGCAAATTTTTCCGTTAATACTGCCATGCTTTGCTTTTGATGCCTGTATAACCGTTCCTGTTATGGTACTTCCTGCCGGGGCAATAAGAGTATTCTCATAATAAAAATCACTACCGGTGGCAAGAGTAACGGTTTGTCCGATTTCGGTATACTCAGAAGAAATTGGAGCTGTCAAAACGGCTTTCACGGATATTCCGGCAGGAACCATTACTACACGTCCGTTTAACGTATTTTCTGAAGCATAAAGAGATGGTTGAGGAAACACGACATTTGACTGCGGCATTGTTTGATTTTGTTCGTATGAATAATTTGCTGCTGAATAAACCGCATTATCAACAACCAAACAAGTTAATAACATTATCACTGCTATATTCCGACGCATAACAAACTCTCCTCGTCCCCTACATTCTATATTTTAATATGTTTATTCATTTTGTCAATTTATTACGGTATGTGTCAAATTTATCGGTGAAACAATTACCATTGTGAGATTTGCTCCTGAAGAAACCGTAACATGCTCACCCATTCTTCTTTTATCTCCGGGTACACATTGCAAAACTCCATAAGCTCTGAACATTGTCCACCTTTGATAATGAGGAACTCTGTTATAAGTAAGCGGTTCTGTTTGTCCGCCACCAATTTTATTATCATTTGATGTATATATGTATGCTTTTATTGGAATTTCATATCCGTCAGGCAGGTACATTTTGTTTATAAACACCTTCATTGCTGCATGAGTACCAACTATCGGCTCATTCTTTTTCTCAATATATCCTTTTAACTTAGTACCTTGCGGAATTACATTCTTATCAAACATATAAATATCATTGGTCGTAACAAAATTTAACAATTCACCTTCTTCTGTATAAGCCGTTGAAAACTCTTGAAGCGACATTATCGGCACAAAATATCCTGCAGGAATTTGCAACTCATCATAATCGCGCAAAGAAAGCTCATTTGCATGGCAAATTCCAAAAACTAATAATAATATCAATGTTAATAATCTTTTAAGCATTAATATAATTATAACCTTATCTTAACAAAAGTAAATATTTCTTTCTTTTATTATATAAACTTCTATACCTCAAACATTAATATTGTACATAAGTACTATTAAATGCACTCCTATTCATGTTAATATCTACATATGGAAATTTTATACGACGATTTAAAAAATGTCCGTTCTATGATACTTGAGAATATAGAAGAATTACTACCCAACAATTCTTTAGTATCATTTTTAAACGGAAAGTCAAAAATGATTCGATCGATATTGCCTTTACTTTATTTCAAGGCAAATAACATTACCATTAATAACCATTTTTATTCTATTTTGACTGTTGGTGAATTAATTCATAATGCTTCATTGTTACATGATGACATAATTGACAACGCATCTGAAAGAAGAAACTCTATTACGATAAATAAAATTTACAATTCTAAAATTGCCCTGTTGTGCGGAGATTATCTTGTTTCCCAAGCAATAGATACCATTTTAAAAATTGATAATCAAGAAATAGCGCATAATTTTAATAGTTGCACTGCTCAAATGGTAAAAGCCGAAATCAAACAATTTTTACTAAGGAATAAAGAAACAACATTGAATGATTATATCGAAATATGTACAGGCAAAACCGCTTCACTTTTTTCAGTAATAATGCAAAATTGTGCAATATTATCAAATTTCAATATAGAAATTCCAACAAAATTCGGTAACATTTTCGGGTTATGTTTTCAAATAAATAACGACTTTCTTAATACATCCGTTATTGAAGATAAAAAAAACGGAATTTCGACCGCGAAAAAAATAATAGGTATTGAAAACACACAACATTTGTTGGATAATTACAAAAAAGAATTATTGAGCTTTACGACGGATATGCCTAATAATGTGTACAAAAATAAGTTAGAGGGTTTGATAGATAGTTTATGTCAGATGAAGAAAAATTAAAGAAAAATTTCAAAGAAAATCTTTTTGAAACAATAGATACGATTGTATTTGTTGTTGTAGCAGTCATCTTAATTCGATTCTTTGTAGCAGAATTAAGATGGATCCCTTCCGGTTCAATGCGGCCGACATTGTTAGAGGGCGATCGAATTGTTGTTGAAAAATTAACTAAATACCCGACTCTTTTTAAAACACACAGTTTTGAATGTAATCCTAAAAGAGGGGACGTAATGATATTTTACCCGCCATCCGTAAAATTAAAAACGAACGTATGGTCTGTATTTAGCCGTTTAACCGGATTTTTCTGTAAAGATACTGCATATATTAAAAGGGTTATAGGATTACCGGGAGAAAAATTTGAAATAAAGAGAGAAGCAAGCGGAGCTTCTTATGTATATATAAACGACAAAAGGCTTGATGAAAGCTATATTATGAGTGAATACGATTATCCTGTATGCAAAGATAATATGTATTGCGGCCCATTTATTATTCCTGAAGGACAATATTTTATGATGGGTGATAATCGTGGTGGGTCTTTTGACAGCCGTTACTGGGGAACTTTATCAAAAGAACGCTTTATCGGGAGAGCTGTATTTCTATTTTGGCCACCTAAACGTATAAATACAATAAATTAATCAAGTAAGTATCTTCTTGCTACAAGATAATCTGATAAGTCTTGTAATTGTGTTTCTTTGTCGCTTTCAACATCAGAAGTTTTGTTATAAAAATCATTGA
>JAKSUQ010000025.1 GCA_024408855.1 bacterium
CAGGAGCTCCAAAAGAATCATTTTCAGAAAGAATAAAAAATAGGGCAGAAGCACGTATTGAAGAAATAAAAACAAGAAGAGCAGAAAGAAAAGCAGCAAAAGCAAGACGGGCAGAAGAAATTCACAGACAAAAATTAGATAAATATGTTAGAAGTAAAAACCAAAGAACAATGAAACATTTCGATTTTGTTCAATCAAGAAAAGATTTATTTGGAAAAAATATGAAAGATTTTGGATGTTGGAGTGAATATGTTCCAAAAGACCGACGTCATGGAGCTTGGAAGATGCATTTATATTCAGTAGATGAAGCTGATTGGCAGACATTGTGTGATGTAATTATTCCGTACTTAAAAGAGCATGATATTGAATGGAAGACATTTAACATGGACTATGGAGCGGATTATCTAAATGGTAGTAAACAGCAGGGTAAAGCGTTTACAATTTATCCGAAGAATAATGAAGATATGGCTCAAATCGCAAAAGACCTTGATTATATTATTAAGCATAACAAATTAGAAACTACCAATTCTCATATTGTTGGAGATAATCAAATGGGTAATTCGGGTAGATTATTCTATAGATACGAATTTAACTCAGGTGCATATAAAGATGAGGTATTGGATTTAAATAATGCTATCGATAAGATGAAATATCATAACAGATATGATGCAAATAGAGGTGAAGGAAAATATTTAGCTGATGATATGACTATCGAAGATGATATATGGAGAGATTTTGATCCTTCCGATCAGAATAGTATGTCAGCTAACAGTGGTAATGCGGCAGAAGCTCCAAAAGAATCATTTTCAGAAAGAATAAAAAATAGGGTAGAAGCACGTATTGAAAAAATCAAAGCAAGAAGATCAGAAAGAAAAGCTGCAAGAGCGGAAAAAGCGAGACAAGCAGAAGAAGCAAGGCGTGCAGAAGAAGCAAGGCGTGCAGAAGAAGCAAGGCGTGCCGAGGAAGCAAGGCGTGCAGAAGAAACAAGGCGTGCTGAGGAAGCAGCAAAACAAGCCGCATATGGAAAATTTGAACGGTTTTCACATAATAATGTCAAATTTAACGGTCAAGGTTATTTAAGACAAGGTGTACAATATTCGTTTGAAATAGATAATTTGCCGAATTTAACATTATATGATGGTACCTGCTTGGATTTTAATTCCGGAGAAATATACGAGCGTATTTTGAATATGAAAGAGGGCGATATCTTTACAATAGGCAGAGCCGGTGATATTAAAGGTAATTTTGGCGATACAATATCACGTCATCATATTTTGGTAGCAAAAGAAAATGGTAAAATTATTATTAAAGATATTTCAATTAATGGTAAAACTTATGCGAAAACAAAAGTAAAACAAAGTAACAATAACCGTAACAATAATAACCATGGGGCTACTCCTTTAGAACAGGCAAGAAAACAATTAATTGATACATTTAATAAATATTTGGAAACGCCATTATCTCCTAATGCAACTCCGGAGGAAATAAAAAAAGCATACCGTGCTCTTTCAAAGAAATATCATCCTGATTTGGAGAAAGTAAATGGTTGTGATGGGCAGAATCTGGAAAAAATAACACAAGAAATTAATGCTGTCCATACGGCATATGAGAATGCACTAAAAGCAAGCAAGAAAAACGTATAATTTATAAATAATACTGGTACAATATTTGTACCAGTATTATTGTAGAATTTTCTAATTCTTGAATTTGAATGAAAATATTATTTTTTACTCTTATCTGCTAATTCGCTGTCTATTCTCAAAAATACAGGTTTAATATTTTCTTTATCAATAAAATGTCCGACTTTTACAGATTCACAAGTTATATCGTCAAGTTTTGAATTGATATCGTATGATAATTGCTCAGCCATAGCTTTTGCAATATTAGGGCAATACGGATAAATTAGCGAAGAAATTACTGTCATCACTTGAAGCACATTTGTTAGTACAACTCCGCATTCTACCATTTTTTCTTCTTTAGCCAAAGTCCATGGGGCATTATCGGTTACATATTTATTTGTCAAATCTACTAATTCAATAATTTTTTGTGCTGCTTCTTGTACTTCAAAATAATCGAAATGATGTTTTACGGATTTTATGGTATCTAATGCAGATTGTTTTAAGACATTTTTACCTAAAAATTCCGGTTTGATATTACCATCAAAGTATTTTACAAGCATGGATAAAGTTCTGTTCAAAAGATTTCCCATTGAATTTGCGAGATGAGCATTAACTTTTTCCTTAAAATCTTCATCTGAATAATTGCCGTCTTTACCGCAAGGTGCGGCAGAAGCCATATAGTATCTAAGAGGATCCGGAATTTCAAGTCCGAAAGCTTCCATTACACCTGTTGGAGAAATTACATTTCCCAGCGATTTAGACATCTTTGTTTTATCTATCGTAATCCAACCGTGAGCTAATAAATGTTCCGGCAGAGGCAAATCTAAAGCCATAAGAATAGCTATCCAGTATATGCTATGGAATTTCAATATGTCTTTACCGATAACCTGAACATTTGCAGGCCAAAATTCACTATATTTATTACTGCTTGAGTCGGTATCATATCCCAAAGCTGTTATATAATTTGAAAGTGCATCTATCCATACATATATGGACTGCTCATCATCACCCAAAACGGGTATTCCCCAACTTACATTTGAAGTCGCTCTTGATACTGAAATGTCTTCAATATTTTCAAGTTGGTTTAGAACTTCATTTGCTCTGAAAGACGGTACAATAAAATCAGGATGAGTTTTTATGTGTTTTGCAATCGCATCTTTATATTTTGTGAGTTTAAAGAAATAATTTTCTTCTTCCACAACGTCAGGTTTTTTCATATGGTCAGGGCAAAGTCCGTCTTCTGTTAAATCTTTTGAGTTTAAGAAACATTCACAACCGGTACAATAAAGTCCTGTGTAGGAATGTTTATATATATCCCCTTTTTCAACCAATTTGTGAAAAATCTTTTGTACGATTTTTGTGTGTTGTTCATCAGTTGTTCTTATAAATTGATTATAATTAACGTCAAGAGCTTTCCAAGTATCTTTAAATTTTTGAGCGTTCATATCGCAAAAATCTTGTGGAGACATATTGTTTTGAGCAGAAGTTTTTTGGATTTTTATTCCGTGTTCGTCAGTACCGGTTAAAAAATATGACTTTTCACATCTTTGCGAAAAATGTCTGAAAATAACATCAGTCAATATTTTTTCGTAAGCATGTCCGATATGCGGTGCTCCGTTAACATAATCAATTGCAGTTGTTATTAAAAATTTTTCCATATTATTTCCTTCCGTTTAATATGAGAATTATAGCATAAAATCACGCATTATATTGGCAAATTTTATTTTTTTGTGTTTTATATAGATAGTTATATAAATATAAAAGGTTGTTTTTAATGAAAATTTTGCCAATTACAAAAAATATTTATAATAATCATAATTCAGTACAAAATAGTTCCGTTCAAAATCAGTATTTAACACAATACGGAATAACAGCACCACAAGAAAGACAGTCTGATACTGTGAGTTTTTGTGCAAGAACGATTTCTCCCAAATTAATGTTTGATAAGAAAGCTCATCTTGCTAATACAATAGATAAATATTTACGATCTCAACCGAAAGGCGGAAGTTTAGATGAAAGATTAGCGATTTATTTAAAGAATTATGTAGCCTTTATATTGAATAAGCAGCGACGTAGAAACGAGTTGCGAGCTATGTTTGAAGCTATAAAAGAATCTAATGTCAGCATGAATCTTAAAAAGCGCCAAGTTAAAGAATTGTACAAACGCTATACAATAATACAAAATGAAAAATTCAAGCCGTTTGATTATGATGAAGAAATTGATGAAATGCTAAGTTTTTCGTTATTATATAAATTTAAATCTGCACAACAAAACGGAAATTATAATTTTGACAGAATTTTTAAAGAACATTATAAAGATTTAAAAAATATTACGACAATTGAACAATTAAGTAAAAAATATCCAGAAATACAATTGCCGGAAAGTCCTATTGATGTAATAAGTGCTAAAATGGAAACTTCGATTACGAGAGAAGTATACGAAACCATTACTGAATACAAATGTAACAAGCAAGTGGAAAAAATAGATGAGTATGTCGGAGATTATATACGAGGTTTGCTGTTAGATTATGCCGCACAAACAACTTTGGATTTTAATTTTTTATGGAACGCTTTCGCTGAGCGTATTACTGAATATATGGCAGAAAAATACGTAGAAATAGAAAGAGGGAGCGTAAGCCTTAATTCAATACCGCAATCACAAAATAAACTGGCAAAAATTACTGAAGATGATTTTGCAATTCTTTCAATATGGCATACAGGGCATTATGATAAATATATTTTAGATGTAATTAAGCAACATTATCTTGAAGGTAAAAACTTAAAAGACATCAGCACATTGATTACAATTCCCGCAGAAAATTTAACCATCGGAAAAGATCAAAATGTTTCCTTTGATATTAAATCGATTGAGGATAAATCATATAAATTTACTCCAATTTCTAATAAAATCAAAAAAATAATTGAGATGGCAAAAGCCATTAAAGGTCTGGAATCTCAATATGACAATTATGATGTGGATATGTTCAAAGAAAAGTTATCAACTATTGCGAATTTGGATATTTCACAGAATGATACTATTTACGAAAGTATTATGGAATTTGAATTATGTAATTTTGAAAAAGACGATCTCAATGAATTAAAAAAATTGTTCAAATTGGTTGACCTCTATAATGACGGAGAAATTAATGAAAAAACAATAGCCGAAAAAATAGAAAAAGAGCATATATACCCTGTTGGAACAAGAAAAATAAACGCATTGCGCAAACAACAAGAAATAAGAATAGACAAAGAACGGCAGGTAAAACATAAAGAATACTTGGAATTTGTTAGAAAATTTGATAATGCAATTAATACATTATACGTTAACGGTTTGAATACTATTGCTAATGACTTTTGGGGGTATCGTCCTCAAGGTATTGCAGATATAGGTGAAGAAGCAAAATTTATTATTGATGTAATAGAGCGTAATGTAAACTCTGATAATGAGTTGGCAGACAGTGCAAAAATGCGTGATTATTTAATACATTGGAATTCATATACCAACTACAAGAAGAATAATGTCAATTCTGAACTTATAAAGGAAGCTGAAATGTTTGCATCTTCAAAAACCGGCGAGATTGATAAAGATAAAGCCGGACAATATATAATTTATTCCGAAATTCTTCAATCTTATCCGGAAAGTTCAGAACTTTTCCATACGCCTAAAGTTCTTGAAATTATAGATAATAGCATACTTTCTCCTTCTGAAAAGGTTCAGATGATGATGAAATATGATAAATATCATGTATTAAATGATAAAGAAAAGAGTTTTCTTTCTTCAATTTATGAAATATTTGATGTTAAAAAACCGATAGAAAAAGATATTATATCTTATATTTTAAATACAGATTACGTAAATAATGATACAGTTATTGATTTACCCGAAAATAAAATCACTGCTGCAATTTGTGCAACAGGTAAACAACAAATTATGGACGAACACAAATTTCCGCAATCATTCTATGTTTTAAAAGATTTTGAAGATGCACTTCGTTTAGGTTTTACAGGTCAATTCGGAGTTTCCGGAATTAAACAGTGTGGTAATAACGATAACACATTACAACATAAACACGAACTTAAAGTAGTTGGTGTGGAATCCAGAATGTTTTCAAGTAAAAATGATTATAGATTTGATATATACGAAAAGAAAAGCTCGTTACACTAAAGATGAAATTTTAATTCCCACTGTTTAGTGTTTTTATTAGCAAATCCGTAATATCTATCCCGCCGGAAAAAACGCTTCTTGAATCAAGAATTGCATCATAACCTTTATCTAATCTGATTTTTTCCGTAACAGCATGAATTTTTGTATAAACTGATTCTTCTTTTTTCTCCCGAAAATCATTGAAGGCTTTTTCTTTAACTTTTAATTCATTTTGTACGGTTTCTTCAAATTTTTTCTTTTGCAGAGGTGTTTCTAATTTGTTAAATTCAACTTCTTTTTGTTCAAGGTATTTTTGTATTTCAAGTCCTTTAGTTTCAATTTCTTTTGCGGAATTTTTGGCATACTGATAATTTCCCATGACTTTCAGGTAATCAATATATCCGACACCGCCTGCAAATACAGGTGATATAAATGCTGTTACAACAAATATCATAATACATTTAACAATTAAATTTTTCATTTTATACTTCTCCTCCATTAATAACTGTCATACAAACCGCCCGTACCAAACGTAAAATATCCGCTCTTGGAACCGTATTTGCCGACATTCGTTATAGGTAAGCCATAATCAATCGAGATAGGTCCCATTTTAGGAATATTTATTCTCAGACCCATACCTGCTGATATTGCACTAAGAGGTCTGTCATATAATTTGCTTGATATAGTAGGATCAAATACTCTGCCTGCATCAACAAAGAATGCAAATCTCAAGTTTTTAAGTATTTCATATTTAAACTTATCCATAAAAGGAATAGGAGTTTGCAATTCAGCTGAACCCATAAGGAAAGATTCACCTGTACCAACGCCGTTCATGCGAAATCCTCTGATTGAATATGGTCCTCCGAGTCTGAATGCCATAACTTCCGGCATGTCGTTTCCGTGAACTTTAATTCCTGCTCTTGCACCGATGGCAAGTGTGGATTTTTTAGCAACAGGAATATATTTTGTAATTCCGCCTATTAGTTTGCCATGTGTATGTTTTATATCTGACAATCCGAAAGATTCCAAGAAATTAACTTTTGCAATAATACCACTCCTTGGCATATTTTCGTCATCAAGTGTGCTGTATTTTAGTCCGGGAGCTATGTTGAAGAAAGTTCCGCCGACTAATTGCTCATGACGTTTTGCAACATTAAGTCCGGCTTCACGATAGATGGATGAAATTTTATTGAAATCACCCTCGGAAAGATGAATATATTCTGCACCGGTTGAAAGTGTAGTTGAAAGGTTATCATATCCATACACTTTATGTTCAATACGGGCATTCAATCCGAGTCGACGTTCGACTGCCAACGGTACTTGATAACTTCCCAAATCTCTGTAATATAGTTTTGAAGTCAAAGAAGTTCTGTCGTTGAAGAAATGTGGTTCGGTAAAGTTTAATTCAATTTGATAGTTCATTCTGTTTTTAATGGAACTGTCGCTCAAAAGTAAGCCTGTACCAAGAAGTCCTGACAGAGAGAGTTTTTGATTTTTGCCGAACAAGTTCTTTTCATTATAACTAACAGAACCAAAACCTCCTAATGCATTATCCAAACCAATACTCAATCCTACGTTGTTTGAAGAACCCTCTTTAACAATTACTGTAACAATATATTGACCTTTTTGAGCTGTATCTTCTTCAATTTTTCTGTTTACTTCATCAAAAATTTGAGTATCATATATTTTTGCTAAATCTTTTTTGAAGATATTTTCGTTATAAATGCTGCCTACTTGAGTAAGGATATTTCTTTGGATGATATAATCCTTAGTTTTTGTGTTTCCCTCAATTTTTATTTCTTTGATTGTTCCTTCTGCTATTTGAAAGACCAATTTCCCGTCTGCGTTATCCTCTACATCAGTAACTTTTGCAAGCACATAACCGTTATCGGCATAATATTTGTTAATTTTATCTATTGTTTCGTTTATAAGATTTAGGTTTTGCGGCAAACCTTCTAACGGTTTAACAAGAGTGGAAAGTTCTGTGTCAGTAAAAGTTTTGTTTCCGCTCAATTTTGCTTGCGTAACAGTTATATTTTCTTCCAAAACGAAGTTGAGGAGAACAGTTCCGTCCTCGGCAAGTTCAGGTTCTACAAACATATTGTCCGTAAAATAACCTATATTGTAGATTTTTTGTAAATCTTTTTGAATAACCGCTTCATTAAATACAGAATCTTTTTTAGTACTTATGACCTGCAAAGGAATTTTATCGCTTATATGGCTAAGCCCTTTTACTCTTACGTTTGAAATTATTTTCCCTGTATAATCTGTTGTATCTGCAATATTTTCTTCTGCCGTAGCATAGAAATTTGTATCTTCTTCCATTGAAAATATTGACGGAATATCTTTGAGTGGTGTTCCGTCCGGAGTATATTGTGGTAGCTGTTCTGATGGAGGGGCAGACTGTTTTTGTTTTTTGTATTCGGTAGGGATGGCAGTATTGTTTATTACATTAAACGGGTCTGCCTGAGCTTGTTGTTGTGGTTTTGTTAATAAATTAGGCGTAACAGATTCATTGACCGGCGTGAACCAATCGTTTGTAATACCTTTGATATTATCATTTATCGGTGGAGCTAATGATGTCGAGCTTGGTTGAATTTCTGTATTAGTGCTTGTTTTAGTCGAATTGGTTTGTGGGAAATATTTTTCAACTGTTTGTGGAATAGGGATTTGGGAAGTTGGAATATGCAAATTTTCTTCCGCTCTGGATGTTGTTGTATTTACATTTGCAGTCGGGTTAATTTTTATTGGCTCAAAACTTGCAGAATTAATGAGTTTTATTTGTTCCGCAAAAATCGGTTGCACAGATAAAAGTACGAGCAGTACAATTTGTACTGCTGTTTTTACGTTATAAAAATTTTGACCGATTTTTTTCTTTTTCATACCTTATTAATCATTTTTGGACATTAAATGTCAGTTTCAGTTAATGACAAGATAGCCTGATAGTACCCTTTGGGGTCGTTTGATGAAAACGAATCCAAAAGGACGTTAGTACCTATATCAACCGAAATATCTGTAATTCCGTTTTCTACAAATACTTCGTACTTGCCTTTTGCAGAATTGTACTTGTTTTCCGCACCTCTTACAGAATTAATCGGATATGCAACAACTCCGGGACTGTCAGCAGGATTGCCACCCATTTTGCAGTTTGCCAAAGCATTTGATGTCGGTAATTGGGCGAGCCTTGCAAAAGCTATATAAACCCGGTTGCCTCTCATAAACATTGCACTTTCCATTCCGTTAGCAGTAACAGCATTTGCTTTGAGGTACAAAGTTTGTTTTTCTTGGCAATTAGAGATTACTCTAAAAGTACTCCTCAATGGCATTTTTAAGTTCCCTGTTTTATCGGATACATATGCTGTAAGAACAGGACTTGTTGTCGGTGTGATTTGCATATAAGACGGAATTTGTATTTGATACTGAATACTCGCACTTTCGGCATAACACGACGATATACCGACATATATTATCCCTGCAAGCATTAACAGCTTTTTAACGACATTCATTTTGCTCTCCCCATATCAACGGTAAACTGTTTTTTTGTTTACCACATCCCACTACATACTAATAATAGAAATTTTTAGTATATGTAACAATATGTAAAAGTTATTGCTATTTTATTAAAGTTTTGGCGAAAACTGCCGTTATACATGTGAAAGAAAGGTTTAATCGTTGTTAAAAAATTTCATACGCTCGTATGAATTTTTGAAAATAATCTCATACAAACAGAGGATATGTTTTGTATAGGAATTGAAATTATGTTACAAATCGTTACAATTAGTTTAGATATCTATTTAGGAATAATTATTCTATGAAAAAGGCCTTAATTACATTATCATTATTTGTCCTTGCAGTATGCTGTTGTCAGGCTTCAATGGTTACTGTCGATTATCTCGGGGAAACATATGTATCGGTCAACAATATTGAACGAACTCTTATTATAAATAGTGATGATGGGAAAACGTATAATATTGCTATGCGACCTATTCAGGAAAGCATAACCAGTAATGATGGCAGGGTATCTATACCTTTAAGGTACCTGTACATTAACAACACAAGAGAAGATGTTTATTTGAAGTATAACGAGTACTCAAACATATTTTGGGGAAGTGTTATGGATGGTGTTCCGAGGAATATGACCGCGAAAATTAAAAATTACGGTATAGTTCCGGCAGGAACATACAGTATTTTGTTTGAAGTTCAGGCAACAGATGTAAATACGGGAGTAATTGCAGCATCCGCAAGTTTTAATTTACAGTTTATAGTTCCGACATTACACGAAATTAATACATATTCAGATGCACCGAAAATCACAATCGGTGCGAATGATGTTTTCAAGAAAAATATAAAAATTCCAAACGAAGTATCTTCAATGGTTTATGTAAGGTCAAATACTGACTGGATATTGTCGCTTGATACAACTAACTTTGGAGATATGGCAGGGAAATATTATGTAAGAACGACATCTGCTTCAGGCGGAGTTACAAACAGACTGCAAGAACAGGCATTAATAACTCCGGGGAAAGAAATAATTCTTGCAAGAGGTAAAGCACCGGCAAACAACGAGTTTGTAACAGTTGAATATGCGGTTGAAAACCCTGCAAAAGGTCCTATAAAAGCCGGAAGTTATATGAATGAGATTAAGTACATATTGAGAGAGGGAGAAGTTAATTAGATGAAGAAGATTTTAGCATTATTAACCGCATTATTTATAAGTATACCTGCATATGCATCTATAACCGTATCACCTACGAGAATAGAGTTGAATGCAAATAAAATTAGAAATAATTATGCAACGATGGCAATAGAAATTCGCGGTGATTCACAAAAAGCCACGAGATATAGAGGTTATACAGGTTATTTTAAAATCGGTGACAATGGTCAAATGATTTTTGCTGACGGAGATAAGACTGATCCGCATAATATTTCTGATAAAGTGAGATTTGTTCCGTCAGAATTTACGGTTCCTCCCGGTAAATCGCAAAAGGTTCGTGTAAATATCGCTAATATAAAGAATATACCTGACGGAGAATCAAGGGCTTTAATATATTTGGAAGATGTTAATACTAAGGAAATGAATGTTCCGAACGGATACGGAATAGGTGCCCAACTGATATTAAAAACGAGAGTTGCAGTTCCTGTTTATGTAGATAAAGGAAATTTCACAAAGAAAGCTGATGTTGAAACATTTGGAATTGTAAAACAGAAAGACGGATTATATACGGAAATGAAAATTGTATCATCAGGTAACAGTAGAATTCGTTACGGCGGGATGATACAGATTGCAAGCGGAAAGAAATTGATTTCGGAATATGCATTGGAACAATCCGTTGTGGCTGAAAAATCGACAAGAATTGTAAGACAAAAGATTGATACTTCAAAAATAAAAGAAGCCGGAGAATACAGTCTGCGCTTGGTATTTCAATATACTGATGAAAACGGTAACAAGAAAAATATAAAAAAAGACGCAATATTAAAAATCAAGGGTGAAAAAATTTAAAGTAAGAAAGGAAGGTACCCCACATGAAAATCTCAAAATTCACAAAAACATTGCCAATCGTATTGGCACTCGCATGTTTTACATGCGGAGCATCTTATGCAGCGGGCGATCAATCAACAACTGCAAATGTTCAGTATCAATTGACATTAAATGATTACATCAAAATTACAAGCGGCGGAAACAAAACATCAGGAACAACGTTTGGTACAGATTACAGTTCTGTAGCAATTACTGAACCAATGACAGGTCATTTTGATGTTATTTCAAACAAAGATACAAGAAGTCTAACATTGACTGCTACATGCCCTCTTGCAAGTGGAGCAACGGATTCACCTTTGTATGATGTAATATTTGGCGAGGAGACCAGTAGCGGTAAATTAATTTTTACAAATACTACAAATTCTCCGACAAGTGCTTCATTGACAAATATTAAAGGTACAGATCCTGCTGTTGACAACAATCCGAATGCTATTGCTTTCAATGTAACATTTGCAAGTTCTTTTGCACATGGAAAATCAGGGGGTGGATTTATTCCGACTTTTGATGGAGAGTCTGGTAAAATAAATATTATTATGAATAATGGTGTTGCAACATTTGACATTACGGTATCAGGAAATAATGTTACAAATACATTCAACACAAAGGACCAAAGCGGTACTTATCAAGCAACTTTAACCTTGACTGACGGTGCTGTATAGAAAGGTAAAACAAATTGAAAAAGCATAGTTTACTGAATATGTTAATGATATTTGTAACAACCGTACTCACAAGTACGGCAAGTGCTTTTGGTTTAGCTGAGAAAGGGCAGATGTTAACTACATCTGCCCCGGAATCAGTCGGTGTTGAAGCTGTCGTAACCGGCAATTCCGGAAGTATAAATTCTACAAACGGGAGCATTTCAGGAACATTATCTGCGTCTTTTAATATTCAAACAAATGATCCCGATGGTTATGACTTCATTATGTATTCAATCATTCAAACAACATCAGGAGAAGCCTCCGCATTCGACAATGACGGAAACATTCTGTTCGGAAATACGGATGTAGGTCATGTTCCTACACTTGCCGCTATCAATAGTGCTAAAGCGGGAAATGGAAGCAATCCTGATGTTATAGGATATAAATTTCTGATAAGCGAGGGTGCTGATACTTCAGTCGTGTTTGATAACGTTGTACCTTACGGTGAATGTTATAAAATTAATTTAACTAATTCCGTAACAGAAAGCTCTGTTACGCAGTCAATAAGCGGTTCGCCTAAAGCAGGAACATATTCAAACAGTGAAGATACATCAGGAACTTATCAGACAACCGTATATGTTACGGCTGTAAGCAAATAAAAATAACAATTACTTAACGTAGATATAATAAAAAGATTTGAAAAAAGTTAAATAGAACGCGAGAGAGGCAATAAAGGAATAATTTGCAAAATCTCAACTAATGAACAAGCTATGGATATTTTGAAGCGGAACAAAAGAAATAAAGAGATGCCGTAAAAACAAGTACATAAAACAAAAACGGCAAGAGAACGTAAATGTTAAATAGAATCAAAAAAATATTAATAATAGCAATTACCGGAACTCTGATGAGCTTACCGGTATTTGCGTTTGATTCTACAATATCTTATATAAGTATCAATGATAAAGTATATGAAGATGTTGAAATTGTTGTCTTAGGTTCGGAAGTTCTTGTTCCGTTCAAACAACTTGCAAATCTCTTTGAAATCCAGTATAGCGGTAATCGTATTGATAAACTGATTACATTTACCACATATGACGGTAAAAGCGGTGTTATTGCAGAACAAAACGTAACAATTGACGGAGTTGTGGTACAAAGACAAAGACCGGTTTTCATACGTCAGGGAATTATGGAAAATCTTATGAATGAGGCATATATTAAAGCCTCGACAGCTGAGCAAATTATGGGTATTAAACTCACAGCAGATTATTCTTCTCTGACATTAAATTCACAGGTAAGCAGAGATGTGGCAATCTTGAGAAATTCAAAAAATCTGCTTGCTGAAGATGATAATTCTCCAAAGGCTCATCCTGATGTTATTATACCTAAAAAGAACGGTAAAATTTCGCTTAATACGATCGGACTTCATAATAATATGATTAATGATAATATGAGTACAAGAGGACAAAATTATCACTATATCAATGATACTGTTTCAGGTAATACGACATTAACTCTGGGTGGTAAAGTTTTGGGCGGTCAATACCGCGCAGAAGCTAATATGTACCATTACAGACAAGATGCTTTTATGTTCGGTGGTGTTTCTGCTACATATATAAATAATTTTGTAAATAAAAAGTCAGGCAACAAGTATTGGTACGAATTGGGTAAAGTTACCGGCAGACGTGATGTGGACTCTGATTTAGGTACAAATATTATGGGTGCTCAAATATGGAATTACGAATATAATAAGAAGAATCCGCGTGATTTGGACGGATATGTGAAGCCGACAAGTTTGGTAAGAGTAACGGTTAATAACGGCGAACCGGTTATTCTTAATACCTATGCAGGATATTACAAGTTATCCGATATGCCGTTTACTGAAAGTATATCAAATATTAAGATAGAAGAAATTAATGAAGATGGAACAATTGACGTTATTTCTGATGAAAGATATCAGTTGTACGGCGACAGGCCGTTTGCAAAAGAAGACAGATATTCAGCTTATGCCGGTGTCTGGGGATATCAAAACAGATTTTTCAGAGAAGGTCAAAATATATACAGAGGTAACAATAAAAAGGTTACTGCCGGTTTGGATTATCAGCACGGTTTGAAAGATAATGTAACTTTTGAATCAAAGCTCACGGCTGATAAAATTTACGAAAGGACAGAAGCTAAATCAATATATAGAATACCGACTAACGATACATTACTCGTTACCGGTACACAAAAGAATGTAAACTATCTTGAGGGTGCAACATCTTTGAATCACATTGAATATGTACATCCGAAAGACAAAAATTTAAAACTGAGAGCAACCGGCGGTGTCAGTATCGCAAGAGATATAAGAGATGAAGATACGCATTTTGGTATTATGGGTAAGGGCACTGCCGAATATAGCAAAGACTTGACAAAATTCGGCAAAAGTATATTTAAACCGAAAACAGCATCCGCTAAAGTGGAAGCATATCATACTTCGCCTGATTTCTATATTGCAAGTACCGATTCAACTTCTAAAAATGACAGAACAGGCGGACGTGCAAACGGTAGTTTCAGTTTTAATTCCACAAATATTAACGGTGGTTATAACAAATACTATTCCAATATGAATAATCGCTATGAGGGCGGAACAATAGCATTTGATGAATATAACATTAATGCGGTTTCAAATATTCCGAAAGTCGCAACATTAAAATATAACACTTTCCACAAAAGAGGTGCAAACGATTTAGGAAGAAATAAAAACTACACCTGGGATGCCGGTTTAAGACGTACATTCGGTAAATGGGCTGATTTTCAAGCAGGTAAAAGAGTTAGTATGTACGATACGAGATACGAAGAAGAAACAAGTATGAACAGAAGCTATTATTCCCAGTTTTCGGATATCTATATGGATTTGAATGTTCCTATCCCGAATAATAAAGGAAGATTTACTTTGGGTCATGATTTTATCAAATATAAGACAACACAATATAAGAATGATTATAATATGTTTCGTTTTGGGTACGTATTTCCGACATGGAAACGCTTAACTCTCGGATTGGGTTGGGGTTTCCGATATCATGGTCAAGGCGGTAATGATATTAATGTAACTCTTGGTTACAGGGCTAAATCAGGTCAAATGATGACAGTCGGTTATCAATATTCCAAAAATGGCGGTTATTTTATAGATAATATGTTCACTCCGACAACAAACCGTCATTCCGTAAACTTTGTATTTAATGATGCGTTCCAATTGTTCCACGGCGGACTTAAATCAATTGGTGATGAATATTCTGATAAGGGAATTTTTGAAGCAATTGCATTTATTGATATCAATAAGAACGGAAAATATGATAAGAAAATTGATATACCTTACAAAGATATTC
Organism: bacterium; assembly: GCA_024408855.1. Classification (GTDB taxonomy): domain Bacteria; phylum Cyanobacteriota; class Vampirovibrionia; order Gastranaerophilales; family Gastranaerophilaceae; genus CAG-196. Next base: position 15,306 of record JAKSUQ010000025.1, read on the forward strand.
CGCTCAAAACAAGCTGGTCAAGCGATATATCTTATACGAATAAATCAGGAAAAGTTATTTCTACTGCACTTTCAAGCGGAGTATATGATATATCTCTGGATATGAATTCTTTACCGATTACAGTCGCACCGCTTACAAATGATGTAATTACCAAAACAGTCAAAATTGAAAACGGTCTTACAACAAAACTTGAGCTACCTTTAGTTAGTACCGTTGGCTCAGTGTCAGGTATATTAACTATTACGGATGATTATGACAGAAAACTTAAAATAACTGATTTTATAGTAGTTATGCTTGATGAAAATGGTGAAGAAGTTAATTACTCCACAGTTAATGATGCCGGAGAATTCTATATTTCAGGGTTAGCTCCGGGAAAATATACGGTAAGGCTTGATGAAAAGTTTGTAAGTGCATACAGTTTGGAAGAACTGCAAAATAGTGTGATAGATGTATTCATACCGTTTGATTACAACAATCCGACAGATATAACAGGGCAGAATTTGGAATACAAGACGTTATCTCTGTAAAAAGGTTCTATTTAACATATTCACATGTGTGATTAGCTACAAGAAATTGTAGCTTTTTTTTGTTTATAAATATATAAAAAATCTGCGATTAGAATACAATCGCAGATTTTTAAATCAATTATATTGTTATACATTAGCTGTAATAATGCATTTTTTAGCTCTATTCAAGGAGTGTTCTTTTCCTAAAATAGCCAAGATTGCAGTCATATCTGCTCCGCAAAGACGACCTGTTACTGCACCTCTAATTGCCCACATTGTAAATTTAGGTTTGTAACCCTTTTCCTTGAAATCAGCTCTAAATTTTTCTAATTTTTCATGAAGATTTTCTTCTGTCCATTCCCAAGATTCGCCTTGTTCAACAAATGCTCTCAAAACTTCTTGTGAAAGTTCGGTTTCAATAGTTCCGGTTTGAACTTCCGGTTCGATTTCGACATTATCACCGCCAAAGAAGTACGGAACAGCATTCGTAATATCGGATAACAATGTTAACGGTTCTCTTGTGATTTCAACCATTCTTGTATATTGTGCATCTGATAACGTTGTCAAATCATAATCTGTAAGATATTTTTTCAACATTTCTTTTAATTGCTCAATCGGAATTTGTTTAATATAATGGCTGTTCATCCATTTAAGTTTATCGTATTCAAAAATAGAGTTTGAAGAAGAAATTTCACCTATTCTGAAATCTTTTGCAATTTCTTCAACAGTTTTAATTTCTTGTCCGTCCGAAGGAGCCCATCCTAATAATGCAACAAAATTTAAAAGAGCTTCTGTCAAATAACCTTGTTCAACAAAATCTGATACGGCAGTTGCCCCATGACGTTTTGAAAGTTTACTTCTATCAGGAGCAAGTATCATGCCCAAATGTCCAAATCTTGGAACTTCAAACCCCAAGGCTTCAAATATCAAAATTTGTTTATATGTATTGGAGATATGATCTTCTCCTCTTATGACGTGAGTAATATGCATTAGAGCATCATCAATAACAACTGCATAGTTATACGTCGGAGCTCCGTTTGATTTCATAATTACAAAGTCGCCGATTAAGTTTGTATCAACATGAAGCTTTCCTTTTACCAAATCGTCAAATTCAAGAATTGATGAGTCATGAAAAGCCTTTTGAGCTTTAGCAATATTAAATCTTATCGCAGGTTTTCTTCCTTCGGCTCTCAGTTTGGCTTTTTCTTCTTCAGTCAAATTTTCGCATTTTTTTGAATATACATAAGCCTGTTTATTCTTTGTAGCTTCTTCCTTTTCAGCTTCGAGTTCTTCCGGCGTACAGAAACATTCATAAGCAAAACCCTTATCCAAAAGTTCTTGGACATATTTAGGATAAATATCAAACCTTTCTGATTGAGTGTAAGGTCCGTATTCTCCGCCTACATCAGGACCTTCATCCCAATTTAGACCGAGAGCCTTAAGACTGTCAAAAATATTGTCCACATATGCCTGACTTGTTCTTTCAGCATCTGTATCCTCAATTCTCAATATAAATTTACCATTGTTTTTCTTTGCAAATAAATAATTAAATAAAGCAGTTCTTGCCGTTCCGATATGAAGATTACCGCTCGGCGAAGGTGCAATTCTAACCCTTACTTCTGACATCTCTGATTTCCCTTTCTTTTTATAAAAAAATTATCGTACAAATAAGTTACAAATACAACAATCAAAGAAATTTAAGAGAAATAATAGCAAAAAAAATATTTTTGAGTTTTATAGACAATATAAAGATAAAACAATAAAGGATAATATAGAATGCAGGTTAACCATATTCAAGCGGGAATTCCTATTAATAATTTTAATAGGCCTAATTCAACAGATAGTACAACAATGCCGAATTTTCGTGCAAATATTGTTTTGCCAAAACGAATAGGCGCACAGACTACCGAAACAATACAAAGCAGTTTTTGGGGGAAAATTGCGGAGTCTATGGAAAAACTTTTTAAGAGCAGAAGAACACAAAAATCTGATGAACGAAAAAATAGTGTACAGACATCTATTATACACACTTCCTTTTTTAATAAAAGTTCTGCACTTAAACAAACGTTTTCAAATAATTCCCTTAAAATTGAGATAGACAAAAATCCTGATTTAGCAATTTATAATTACTATGGAAAAGGTTTTCACTTGAAAGAAATTATCGGGAGGATGAAAGACGGAAAATTAGGTGAAGTTCTTGAATTAAACGATCATGGGTTTATGTTATATGATAGAAAAGAAGCCGGCGGAGTTACAATATTGTACAATGATGATGATATTTATGATTATGATGGACTCAATATGCATATTGAACTAACATCTGGTGGGGAATTACGTTTTAAATCTTCAAGTCAAGACCAATTTTCACATGATGTTGAGTATGCGTTTAATATTAATAATTTAAAACAATACGGAATAAGTAAAAAAGATGTATGGGAAAGGTTAAGTGGTGAAGATAATAAATTGCATGCTTGGAGAGACGCTGAAGAATTAAACTGCCTTGCACATTGCAAAGGAATATGCAGAGAAAAAGTAATTGAAAGAATAAACTTGTTGGAAGAACGTATTGATAACTATAACAACTTGAAAAGTATCAAGTATGATTCATATTTACAAGCTGAATTAAATAAAGTTTTGAATGATTTAAGACACATAGGAAAATATGCATTAAAAATTCAACGTGAATATACAAATTAAAATTGATTAAAGTGTGTTATAAATTCTGTCGCCGGCATCTCCCATTCCCGGAACGATATAACCGTGCTCATTAAGTTTTAAATCAACGGCTGCAACAATTAGTGTAATGTTCGGAAATTCTTTAAATATTGCTTCTATTCCTTGCGGAGAAGATATCATACAAACGCAACATATGTTCTTTTCTGGAATACCTTTTTGAGAATAAAGTCTTATTGCTTCCAAGAGAGAATTTCCTGTTGCAAGCATGGGGTCTGTTATATAGACATAATAATTTCCCGGAATATCGACAGGCATAGGAACTTTATTGTAGTACCAAACGGGTTTAAGCGTTTTTTCATCACGATACATACCGATATGTCTAATGGTTGCTTGTGGTAAGATGTCGACAGCTTCGTCTGTAAATATAAGACCTGCTCGTAAAATAGGTGATATTATTATATTTATATCAGGATTTAGTGTTTTTGTTACAAATTTAGCAATCGGAGTTTCAATTTCGATATCTTTTTGCGGAAGATTTTTGGTAGCTTCGTATAATAAAATACGGGTTAATTTTCTTGCGGCAAGTCTTACCCCCTCAGTATCGGTATTCTTATTTCTCATTGTGCACAAACTCTGATTAACAATAGGATTTTCTATTATTTTAAGATTTGGATAATTATTTTCCATATTTACTTCCTTTTATTTTTTTACTTATGTTATTAGCTCTTGTTGTTGATATATCTATATATTTGTCGCTATAATCGACAAACTCTTGAAAACTTTGTGCGTTGTTGTTTGTTGGTATAGATTTATCTATTTCGCTCACACGACTTCCAAAATTTGATACGGAATAAATAATTGTCGAGATTTTTTTATACATCGTATCCAAAAGCCCCAAGGCATCGTGCAATCTTTTTGGCGGTTGAACATCAAAAACCGAAGAAGAATCATCTATGTATGTATTTTTATCTGGCGGATAAAGTTCAATAGATTTTGATCCCGCTATACCGCTAAATTCTACTGTTATTTTTGTTCCTTTCGGGACATGTACATTAGGATTTGTAAGGATGAATTTTACATAAACTTCATCTTTAATTGGCTTAATTTTAACAACATGCCCTACTTCAATTCCCATCATACGAACGGGAGAGCCGACAACCAATCCGTCAACATCAGGCAGAAAAACTTTGTAATCATAACGATTATGAAATTCTTTTGTAAATTTTCCGACAGAAAAAATGGCAACAAAAATAAGAATGATAATAAGCCATACCAAAAGTTCTATACTATGTATTAAATGGATATTTTTCTCTCTGTTTTTCTCGGTCATATTAAAACTATTATACACAAATTTTGCATTTATGGGAAAATATTACCATTTTATTCAATTGACTTTATCCATAATCGAGTGGTATATTTGTAATATGTTTAGATTTATATGTTTTATATTGTTATTATTTTTAATGGCACCGGCATTTGCCGGACAATATGAAGATGCTTTATGGTCTGGTCGTCCGGTATTTTTGTATTTGTATACAGATGAGTGTTCGTATTGCAAAAAATTTAACAGTATTTATGACAAATTGGTACATAATTATCAAACTTGTCAATTTATAAAAGTCAATGCGACAACAAAGGAAGGCAGAGCTCTTGCAAATTCGTTTATGGCGGGTTATGTTCCATATACTGTTATTCTTGATGCAAAAAGAAAGATAATGTTGCCGATAAATCCGGAATGTGCTATTGACTATGTGTGTATTGATAAAGAAGTTAAAAATTTCTTGAAATAGAACGGAGGAATGGTGAAAGGTATAATACTTGCAGGTGGTGCCGGAACGAGATTATATCCGGCTTCTCAGCCGATTTCAAAGATATTGTTGCCGATATATGACAAGCCTATGATTTATTATCCTCTGTCAACTCTTATGCTTGCGGGTATTAAAGAAGTTTTAATTATTACAAACGAAATTGACTATGATAATTTCATAAAACTTTTGGGGGACGGTTCACAGTTCGGATTGGACATTCATTATAAAATTCAATATGTTCAACGGGGTATAGCTGATGCTTTTTTAATCGGAAAAGAATTTATTGCAAATGATGATGTAGCATTAATTTTGGGAGATAATATTTTCCATGGTCACGGGTTTTCTACAATTATGAAAAATGCAATAAAGAAAAATGTAGGTGCTACAGTTTTCGGTTATACAGTTAAGGATCCTGAAAGATTTGGGGTTGTTGAATTTGACAGAAATAATCGTGCAATTTCATTGGAAGAAAAACCTGAACATCCAAAATCAAATTATGCGGTTACAGGATTATATTTCTATGATAGTCGTGTTTGCGAGTATGCAGAACAGTTGATACCATCGGCGAGGGGCGAACTTGAAATTACTGACTTGAACAAGTTATATTTGCAAAAAGAATTATTGAATGTTGAAATTTTGGGCAGAGGTTTTGCTTGGCTTGATACCGGAACTCATGATTCTATGTTGCAGGCAAGTGTGTTTGTTCAAACAATGGAACTGAATAAGGGAGTTAAAATCGCTTGTTTGGAAGAAATTGCATATAATCAAGGGTTCATTTCAAAAGATGAACTTTTGGAAAAAATTGAAAAATATGGTAATAACAGTGGTTATTATCAATATGTGAGAGATATTTTGAAACAAAAGAACAAAGATTTCGTTTCAATGTAGCAAATAATAGTTTCACAAGTTTTTATAAATATGGTGTAAAGGCGTAGTATAAGTACATAAAAATGAATATAAGCAGTGTTAACAACTTAACTTTTGGTGCAAAAATTTCACAAATCCCGACCATAAAAGTTCCCGCAAACAAAAAAATGGCTTTGTCTGAGATTAGGTTAAAAGGGTACAATGCAATTATTGGCGGTGATGTTTATATGCCGTCAAATATGTTAGAAAAACACGATTTGTTGTTCAAAGACAATCAACTTATTGCAATAGATGATTATGATGAAACGAAAATAAATACTTCGATTAATTATGTCATTTTGGAAAATAAAAAAATAACACCGGCTGGGATTGATGAACATATTCATATAAATTTTCATGACTCAACGGAACAAGAAATTCGTTGTTTGCTTACAAGATTGGCTAAAGGCGGACTTGGTGGCGTAGTAGCAACGACTTTACCCGGGACAGTTGAACATATTGCAAAGCAAATTGAAATTCTTAACAATATAATGAAATATCCTATGCCGAATGAAGCACATCTTTATGGGATACATTTGGAGGGACCTTTTTTAAATCCGCAAAAATCAGGAATACATCCGCCTGAAATATTAATGAACCCAAGCGTTGAAAACTATAAAAAATTACAGCCCCAAAATATAAAATTGGTAACATTAGCACCGGAGCTTGACAGTAATTATGAATTGACAAGATATTTGCAAGAAATAGGTGTAATTCCATCAGCAGGGCACAGTACTGCAAGTTATGAACAAATAGAAAATTCTGGTATTAAACGTATTACGCATCTTTTTAATGCAATGTCGTCTTTGCATCACAGAGATTTAACCATTTCAAATGCCGGTTTGCTTAATCCGGATATAACGGTAGAGCTTATTCCTGATGGTTTTCATGTGGATCCAATGATGATGAATCTTATTATGCAACAAAAGAAAGATGATAAAATAGTATTAGTGTCAGATGCACTTCCTCATGCGGGAATAAAAGAACCGTTTGTTATGAACGGAGTACCAATTCATGTTACTGATGATTGGCGAGCTCTGAATGATAACGGAAATCTTGCAGGAGGTATGCAATTTTTGTTTAATCTTGCAAAAAAACTTGTTGATACAACAAGTATCACTTTTCAAAAATTTATACAATATGCAAGTATTAATCCGGCAAAAGAAATGAAAGTGGAAAACGATTACAAATTTGAAGTTGGGAAAAGTCCTAATTTTACAATATGGGACAGCGAAACATTAGTTCCGGAAAAAACTTTTTTGGCATAAACAGAGGATAACATTCCGGTTAGAAATTGATATAATGTAAGTAATTGGGAGGAGTTTGTAATGCTTACATTTTTGATTGGTATTTTGATATTATTTATCGGATATTTTACTTATTCAAAATATGTTGAGCATTCTTTTGCTTGTAATGACCGTGAAACTCCTGCAAATTCGAAGAATGACGGAGTTGACTTTGTTCCTATGGGTAAAAATAGGAATGCTCTTTTGCATTTGCTTAATATTGCAGGCATGGGACCAATCATAGGTGCTGTTCAGGGAATTTTATTCGGGCCGATTGCGTTTATATTAATTCCGTTAGGGTGTATATTTGCAGGTGGCGTGCATGATTATTTTGCAGGTATGCTTTCCATGAGAAACGGCGGTTTGCAAATAACAGGACTTATTAACAAATATATCAGTAAAAATGCATACAGATTTTTTATGGTGATTGTTTCATTAATGCTTTTGCTTTTGGCAACAGTTTTTGTTTATACTTCCGGTGATTTGCTGGCAGAAAGATTTTTTGGTGTGAGCGATTTTTCTCTGACAAATCCGATTGTATTAACTGCTTATATATTAATTTTATTGTACTTTATATTTGCAACACTTTTTCCGATTGATAAAATTATCGGAAGATTTTATCCGATTTTGGGAGCAGTATTGCTCATAGGAACAGGAATGGTACTTGCAGGGTTTTTCATAAAGGGGATTAATATACAAAATCTTGATTTCAATAATATAAATATGCATCCGAAAAATTTATCGTTAATTCCAATGTTTTTTATGACGGTAAGTTGCGGGCTTTTATCAGGGTTTCATGCTACGCAATCAACAATTATATCAAGAACAGTTACGAGTGAGAAAGACGGCAGACGAATATTTTACGGAATGATGTGTGTAGAATCATTGATTGCGGTTATATGGGCAGCTGCTTCAATGGACGTATACAGCTATAACCTTGTAGCATCAAATCTTATTGGAACAGCAAATGTTGTGAATGTTATTGCTGATAAGTTTGTTCCTCTAAATTTTGCTTTTATAGTAACTCTTGCAATAGTAATTCTTCCGATAACTTCAGGTGATACAGCATTGAGGGGGTTAAGGATAACAATAGCGGATGCTTTAAATTTGGAACAGAGGAAAATTTTAAATCGTCTTGTAATAATTATTCCGATAGTCATATGTATTCTTGCAATTCTTTATTGGGCAAAAACTCATACAGACAGTTTTACTTTTATATGGAGATATTTTACTTTCTTCAACCAACTGATCGCCATTCCGACGTTGATTTGTGCGAGTGTATTCTTGTATAAGAATAAGAAAAACTATTACATTACACTTATACCCGGAATGTTTTATGTATTTATTACTATGGCATTTATATTTAGTGAAAAAATCGGTTTTAATCTGCCTTCAAATTGTTCCCAAATAATTGCCGGTATAATTACTATAATTTCATTAATATATGTAAGAAAATTATTTAAAAATCCTGATAGATAAAAGACCGATTTTTAAAAATCGGTCTTTTATCTTAATATGATAATTTACTCTATGTTACTATTATTATCATCACCTGAATTAATCTCCGGGTCTACTGGAGTTACAGGATTATTATTTCCATTATCATCATTCCCTGTATCATATCCGCTTGAACTGCCATCACTTTCGGTTGTCAAAGACGGGTCATTTATGAATGGATAAGTTCTTGCGTTTACGTGATATATTTGTCCGCTTTCATTGAGCTCAAATTCGTATGTATCATCAGGTTTATTAGGTAGCAGAATTGTTATTCGATAGTGTCCATTTCTCGGGTTGCCGATTGCTTGTATTCTCCATTCAATGCCGTCATTAGTATGGAAAGACCATATGCTGTTACGATAGACTACACTATCTGACAACTCTAATTGTGCTGCAAATAAATTTGCAAATTTATTATTATTTTGATATAGTAGTTGCTGTTGTGATGATAGTTCGGTATAAAGTGGTGATGTTGGCAGAGCTCGGCATTGCAAGCCAACACAATTAGAATTTCCACCAC
>JAKSUQ010000026.1 GCA_024408855.1 bacterium
GTAGCGCACTTGAACGACATTCAAGGGGTCACAAGTTCGAGCCTTGTATCGCCCACCATTATAATAACCGATTATAAATATGATGAGACTTGGAAAATGCAGGCTGAATTAACGAATGAAGAAATAGTAACGAAACTGTTGGTATCTAATGAGATGCTAAATGGTAATGATGCATGCTATGTTACGCATCCTCAATTTGATTTAAGCGGGTATATGACTACGGTTTCGGAAGATAAAATTGAGATTGCGGTTGCAGAGGTTCCGAAATACAAGTTTATAAATTATTGTAAGAGTTGGAACTTTTAACAAAAAAAAACCTTTCTATAAGAAAGGCTTCGGAATTTTTTTTAATAATTCCTCATGTGTAGAAGGTTAGTGTGTAGGTTGTATGAAAGTGTTTGTGTTATGTGCGTTTTTCGTTACATATATATAAAGTTTTTTTAATATCTAAAATTGCAGCATTTAGTATATATTGTTACAATACTTAATATATCTCTGATTTAAAAAGAGTATTTTATACCCGCCGTTGCTTCTATTACATTTTTGAAAGGATTATTTTTAGTTTTATATAAACGCATATCTGCACCAATACTAACCGAAAAATCACCGGTATTAAAGGATATATTAGCACCGGGTTCAATACCGATAGACAGGGCAGTAGAATTTTGAGTAATTTTTTCTTCAAGATACGGTGAAATGTATGCATTTACATCCATACTACGCATTCCATTATCAAGCAATTTATAAGTTAAATTACTATTAAAATATGCACGTGCGAGGACATTGTCATCACATACACCCTCTTTAAACTTTTCTTTATCTATACCACTGTCATAGTGATTAATACGTCCTCTCAGCTTTACATTATGATTATACGAGATATTACCATTAAATAAATCACCATTCCAAAAATTCTTAGATTTAATATCCATTTCAAATTGTTGTCCATGAACTTCAGCTTTCATATCACTATCTTTCAGTTTTTTGTAATCTTTAAACTGAAAAAGTGTTCCCGATGCTGAATCAACATATCCATTGAACGATCTTCCGTAACCGGCACCTAATTTAAAGTATTTATCACTATCATATAGCGTTTTAACAGTGACTTGATTTTCAGGCATTAAACTATCTCCTTTATAAATATCCTTATTTATATTAAGTATTTTTGTCTGAAATAATTGCCTATAAATTAAGAAAATTTAAAAATTATAATTAATCCCAACATTAGCATTCAAACCAATTGATTTTGGTTTCCATGGGTATGCTTCGGGGTTATCGATACTATATGCCAAAGGTATTTTTGCCTCAGCATTACCAAAAATTGACCAATTACCTTTTTTCTTTTTTGATGGTATCTTATATTCAACGCTTATTGTAGGGGCAGCATACCATTCTTTTTCTTGAACAGAACTATTGTATAATATTGTTGTTTTATCCTCTTTTATGACGCTGACGCTATTAGGATCAACTAAATAATAATCAGTAACTTTAGCATATACGTTCTCAGCCCCAACGGTATAGATATCTTCGGCAGAAAACATTTCAATTCTATAAATATCTCTGTCATCGACATTGACATTGTTATCCTTAAATAATTGACCGGCAATATCTTGCTGAGAAGCTATCACTTTTGAAACATTTACTTGGCAACCAGCTTCTAACCCGGCCGTTAATTCGAAATTTTTGTTTTGATAAGTAGCACTCAACCCTCCGCTACCGTCATAAGCTGTTATTTGTTCTACTTCAATCTTTTTGCTACTTGTACCGTAGGCTTTATTTATATCATCACTGCTTAACAAGTTATATTGACCATCAATACCACTTCCACTAATAATCTCATCTTGAAATTGAGCATAGCTATTTGTATGTATGTAACAAACCCCATTATCAATATGTGACTCAACTTCTACACCTATACCTAAATCGTAGTTAGGATTATATTGTCCAAAATAAGCAGGATATATCATATCACCCATCCCCTGCGACTCATTGTAACAATACGAAGAGAGATTATAAAATGTAGGATAATTATTTGGTACATCACTATAAATATGCCCGGCTCCACCATATGCTGATGTATCATGCTGCACCAGTCTTCTTAATTCATATTTTGGAGTTGTTGTTGAACTTACAATTTTTTCGTTTCCTACTCCTTTTGAGTAATTAAGTTTTCCTACTCCGGAAATACTCCATTTGTTATTTAACGGTACTGAAACTTTACCCTTACCTTGTATGTTTGTATAATTATTCCCCTTGGTAAAATCGCCCTGAGCCGTTGTATTATAATCATAGTAATCTTTGTTTAATGATGATTTAGCAGTTAATCCTGCAAATATTTGAGAATTTGAAATATAATTCTGAATTCCGGCTGTACCGCCGATTGAAAAATTGCTTGGCATTAAAATCTCTCTTTTTTATGTAAATTGTATATATTTATCAAGTCTGTTTTCTAATAAAAATTGCTTATTTAATGTAATAATTGTTAAGTTATGTTAAATAAACTCTCCAAATAGGCAATTTTATTGACAAATAAGACTTTAAATAATTGGGGATGCAATAATTGGTTATATAAGGCAATAAGGAAATAATACTGATATTCATAAATCAAATACACTACACTTCACACACATTAAGTTTTTAGAGTCATTATGGCTCTTTTTTTTTGTCTTAAATTATAGGTAAGTTGCTTAAACTGTCATACTATTAAATTATTGTCATTGAACTGATTTATTAATTTTTTGATGCTCACGATTATTATCCACAGAATTATCTTAGAATATTTCAAGTATATTCTTTGCTGATAAAATAGAAAACTTTAAAAATAAATTTTCTACAAAATATTAATAAATTTATAACAACATTTCAACAGCTTTTACAAAACCGTTATTTTCAACGGTATCAGTTACATAATCAGCGATTGATTTAAGGTCATCAGTTGCGTTGCCCATTGCGACCTTTATTCCTCCGGCACGCAAAAGTTCTATATCATTATTTTGGTCGCCAATGGTAAGAATTTCTTCTGATTTTAAATTCCAATATTTTTGCAAAAACTTTACTGCACAATATTTTGAAGCTTCTTTGTTCGAAAATTCCAAAAAATAAGGAGTTGATTTTACAATATAAATATCAGGGAATTCTTTCTGCATGAGTTTTTCCAGAGTATTAATTCTTTCCGGATTATTGTAATCAATGGCGAGTAACTTGTTGACCTTTGTTTTTTTTATATTTTCAAATTTTTCAACAACATAGCGTGTATGCAAATTGTTGCAATATCTTTGGACTTCATAACAATCTGTTTCTGAATATAAAATATCATTGTTATACAAATTGAGATGAATATCTTCCTGCTTTCCCCATTTGATAACTTTTTGAGCCTGAGCTTCCGTCAAATATTTTTCGTAAAGCACCTTTTCGTTAAAAGTAATCAAACCACCCTGATACGATACAATAGGAGTTTTTAGCCCTAATTCTTGAGCTATAAGTTCTGCTGCACTATTCATTCTTCCGGTTACAACAACTACTTTTATTCCTCTTTTATTCAACGAATTTATACAGTTTTTGACTTCTTGAGTGAAAGTTTTTTCGGGTATCAGTATTGTCCCGTCAATATCTGTGGCGATCAATTTTATCATAATAATTTATTATATAATAAAAATTTAAATCAAAAAAAATGCCCCTTGGGGCATGAAAATTGGTTAATTAATAAGGTATTTATAAGGTTAATTTAGTATAATACACTTTTTATTTTCTTTTTCTTGGAAATAAAGCTTTTATTTTACTTAGTAAACCGGTATTTGATGAAGTTGCTTGTACAGGAACTTTTTTACCAGATTTAAAACATAAAATTGGAGTAGCTATAATCAAAGCTAATGCAAGTAAGCCCTTTCCTAAACCGGGTTTATTTATTACAGATTGCCTCGTATCTTGAAGTGCTTGAGCTACGGAGTCTTTAATATTTGCTCCTTCATCACCCAATGCCATTGCTGAATAATCTGCTTGCTTTCCATAACCGCTATTTAGGGAAAAAGCATTGTCTTTATAATTATAATTACTTCCTGTTCTACCATAATATGGTGGTCTACCGTTAGTTGGTGTATAAGCATCATTCATTCCGCTCAAATTATACAATGCACCACTTTTTGCACTATCAAGATATTGAGTACCGAGACCGCTACCGGAAGCATTATATGCGCCGTAATTGGTTTGTCCTAAATATCCTGTATCGAAAGAATTACCATTTAATGGATTTGATTGAACATTATTCATACTATTTGCAGACAAAGGAGTATTCCCTAAGGCTGCTTGTTTCATACCAACATAAGGATTATATGGAGCAGTACCTCCATTATAGGAAGATATAGCTGACTGAGTTATTGGAGCAGCTCCATATGCTTCTGTCGGAATATGGTCTAAAATTCCGTCATAATATAAGTAGTTTAATGAACCCGGTAATACAGTCATCTACACAACACCTTTATTATTAACACACATTTATATAAAGTTTTTATTTCTTAAAAAATTGCTTTTTTATTATTAAATATTAAGTTTTGTGAAGATTATTGTATTACCAAAAGTTAAATAATCACATAAAATAGGTTATTACAGCGGTAGTTGCAATTAAAATACTAACTGTAAAAATTATCAGAAATTTTATAGCCGGATGAAAATTTAGCATTATATCATCATCCGATTCAATTTTTTTTATAATTTTTTTTGAAAAATCTTTTTTTGCATCGGCTTTTGTTTTTTTTAACGACTCTTTCATTAAGCGCCTTATTTTATAAGATTCTTCCAAATCTTTTTTTGCTTTGGAATTATTTATAGAGAACTTTTTTATTTTTATACCGTCATCAGCGGAAAGCTCATTATCAATATATGCTGACATATTTGTTTTAAAATTACCATAGCTGTTATTATTAGTGGTAATATTAGTAAAATGGTATCTATTTACAGGAGTTTGCACGCTTGGCGTAATTGAATTTTTGATTTCCTGTGCCATAGATTTAATTATTGCATAATTATTCGCACATTTCGGACATTTGCGCAAATGTTCCTCCACTTGTAGTTTTAGCGAATCGCTCAATTCATTTTCTATGTAAAATGATAAAAGTATGTCCATTTGTGTACAAGTTAATTTCATAAATTTCTCCTATATATATTCTTTAAGTACTTTTTGTAAGCGAAATCTTGCTCTTGAAATTCTCGATTTAACAGTTCCGAGGGATGTGTGTGTGATCTTTGAAATGTCTTGATAACTCAAACCTTCATATTCTCTTAAAACGAGAGTAAGCCTTAGAGTATGCGGAAGTGTAAATAAAGCATTCTGAATAAGTTTTTCTATTTCGCCGAAAATGCATTTTTCACCGGGTTCACAATCTGGTTTATCTTTAATTTCATTAATTTCTTCTTCGCTAATTTCAGCAAATTTGCCTTTTTTCTTTTTAATATAATCCTTATAAGTGTTAGCGACAATTTTATTCAACCAAATTCTAAAACTTGACAAATCTTTTAGCTGGTAAAGATTTTTTGTCATTTTCAACAAAACTTCTTGCGTAAGGTCAGAAATATCTTCTTTTATATTTGTTAAATGTGAAAAAATTGCATATATTTGTCGTTGTTCGCTTCGGATAAGTGTTTCTAATGCATGAATATTTCCGTTACGGGCAAGTGATAAAAGTATTTCGGTATCTTTATTAGCAGTCATAGACTATTTTTTTCTGTTAATAAAAAATGTACATTAGACGTGCAGGTTAATACATTTTGAGAAAAACTTTTAACTAATGCTGTGTATTTAGCAAATTATATTCAAGCCGTTATATTTCTATTGAGAAACATTTGTATCATGAATATACCTATTAACAATATAATCCACGAAACTTGTAGAAATTGGCTTTCCGTTTTCATCTTTATTCAAATATTCTGATTTTCCGCTATTTTCATTCTCATCAATTTTTGAATTTTCATTCTTATCCATATCAAAATCAAATCTTGCCATTATGTCAGCTAAAGTCCTTATTGTATCATCATTGATAGGAACGCCTCTATCTTTCAATTTGTCGCATATATCCTTAATTTCATTAGGAGTAAAATATAATTGTAGCTCGTCATCTATTGCACCATCTGCATCATTATAGTTCACAGTATTGTATTCAATTTCACCATTTTGCAATTTAATAAGTTTTCCCTCTTTATCTATTTTTGCTTCTTGATGTAATGTAATATTGCCGTCCTTGTCCCTATCAATTCTTGATATCATATCACCGGCTGTATTATAACGTTCTTCAACTGTCCATGACTCGTCTTTTGATTCATGTCCTGTTAGCTTATAGATGAGATTCCCAGCATCATCATATTCACTTTGGTCTGTAATAACAGTACCGTTTGTATATACTTCAGAAGCCGTTTCATTACCCATTTCGTCATATTTTGAAGCATGTGTGTATTCTACTTCTCCATCAACATACGCAACAGATTTTGTTCTGTTACCATTATCATCATATGTATATTCAACAACATGACCGTCTCCAAAATCAACACTCTTAGTGGTACCTTTATTTAAAAAGCCGTCAATTAAACTTTTGACGTTTTGCATAAAAATATTCCACTTAACCTTACCTGTAAGCCAGTATTTATTTTTTATAAACGAAATAAATTCATTGTCATGCACATCACATAAATCGCTTTCTTGTAAATAGCCATCACCGTTTTTATCAGTAAAGTTGAAATCAATCGTTATGCTCTTTTTATTTTTTCTTGAGTGTCTACTCGTTTATTATTCGAATAATCTCCAAAATTATTATCAACAAACATATTTGTACTCATATTTTTACATTCCTTTCAATAAATTTTGTACATACATATTACAACGGCATATATGATAAAAAACTTTAATGTTATTGAATAATTGTTACATTATTTTACATTATTAATAAAATGTTCACATATATAGTTTTATTGGTGGAGTTTTTATTCTAATACTTGAAAGAAATACCCTTTTTATGTAAAATAAACATATTAGTACGCAAGAAGAGGAATTTTATAAATGTTCGAACGTTTTACGGAAAAGGCTATCAAAGTCATAATGTTAGCTCAGGAAGAAGCTCGCAGATTGGGGCACAATTTTGTCGGTACAGAGCAAATTTTGTTAGGACTTATCGGTGAAGGGACAGGTATCGCTGCAAAAACTTTAAAATCTATGGGTGTTAACCTAAAGGATGCAAGAGTTGAAGTCGAAAAAATTATAGGCAGAGGCTCCGGATTTGTTGCAGTTGAAATTCCTTTTACACCAAGAGCTAAAAGAGTTTTAGAATTATCGTGGGATGAAGCAAGACAATTAGGTCATAATTATATAGGAACTGAGCATTTGCTTCTGGGACTTATTAGGGAAGGCGAAGGTGTTGCAGCAAGAGTTCTCGAAAACCTTGGTGTAGATCTAAATAAAATTAGAACTAATGTTGTTAAGATGTTAGGGGATTCAAAACCTACTGCCGGAGCAGGTGCGGGAACCGGAACCGCTCTCAGTTCTTCATCAGGTTCAAGTGCAAGTAAGGTTAAAACTCCAAGTTTAGATGAATTTGGAACAGATTTAACCCTTGCAGCCTCAGAATTAAGGCTTGATCCTGTTGTAGGTAGAGAGAAAGAAATTGAACGTGTTATACAAATTCTTGCAAGAAGAACTAAGAATAATCCTGTCCTCCTTGGTGAGCCGGGAGTTGGTAAAACTGCGGTAGCAGAAGGTTTGGCAATAAGAATTGTAAACAGCGAAGTGCCGGATATTTTGGAAGATAAAAAAATCGTTCAGCTTGATATGGGACTGCTTATCGCAGGTACTAAATATAGAGGTGAATTTGAAGAACGTCTTAAAAAAATCATGGACGAAATTCGTCAAGCCGGTAATATAATTTTGGTAATTGATGAAATGCACACTTTAATAGGTGCCGGAGCTGCAGAAGGTGCAATTGATGCGGCAAATATCTTGAAACCAGCTTTATCAAGAGGCGAAATTCAGGTTATTGGTGCTACTACATCTGATGAATACAGAAAATATATTGAAAAAGATTCTGCTTTGGAAAGAAGATTTCAACCGGTTATAATAGAAGAACCATCTGTTGACGAAACAGTCGAAATTATTAAAGGTTTAAAAACAAAGTACGAAGAACATCATAACTTGAACATTTCTGATGAAGCAATTGTTGCAGCGACAAAACTTTCAAGCAAATATATAAGCGACAGATTTTTACCGGATAAAGCTATTGACGTAATTGACGAGGCAAGCTCTAAAGTACGTCTTAAGTTCTGTACACTTTCTCCAGAAGGAAAAGAACTTGAAAAAGAGCTTAAAGAAATTATAAAAGAAAAAGAAGAAGCAATAAGAAATCAAGAATTTGAAAAAGCATCTTCTTTAAGAGATGACGAAGCTAATATGAAAGATCGTATCCGTGAAGTTTCTGAAGAATGGCGACGTCAAAATGATGCAAACAAACCAACTGTTACAGAAGAAGATGTAGCGGAAGTTATTGCCACAATGACAGGTGTTCCTGTTACTAAACTAACAGAGGGTGAAAGCGAAAGATTACTTAAACTTGAAGATACTCTTCATGCAAGAGTTATTGGTCAAAGTGATGCTGTTGTTGCAATTTCCAAAGCAATTAGACGTGCAAGAGTCGGTTTAAAATCACCAAACAGGCCTATCGGTAGTTTTATATTCTCAGGTCCTACCGGTGTTGGTAAAACTGAACTTGCAAAAGCATTAGCAGAAGCTATCTTTGGAAGTGAAGATAATATGATAAGAGTTGATATGTCCGAATTTATGGAAAAACATTCAACTGCGAAACTTATTGGTTCACCTCCTGGATATGTCGGTTATGATGACGGGGGGCACTTGTCTGAACTGGTCAGAAAGAAACCTTATTCGGTTATTCTTTTTGATGAAATAGAAAAAGCCCATCCTGACGTATTTAATATTATGTTACAGATACTTGATGACGGTCGTTTAACTGATGCAAAAGGCAGACACGTTAACTTTAAAAATACTGTAATTATTATGACATCTAACGTGGGTGCAAGTATGATTACAACTCAGGGTAAATTAGGTTTTTCAACAGCTGAAAATGAAAAGAAAGACAAATATGATAAACTTAAAGATACTGTTAATGAAGAACTTAAAAAAGCATTTAGACCGGAATTTCTCAACCGTATTGATGACATAATTGTATTCTCACATTTGAGTAAGGAAGAAATCAGAGAAATCGTTGATTTGATGATGAAAGACTTATTTAAGAGATTGTCTGAAAGAGAGTTGTCATTGGAAGTTACAAACGAAGTCAAAGATTACTTGGCGAAAGACGGTTATTCCGAGGCATACGGTGCAAGACCTTTAAGAAGATTAATTCAAAGAAAAATTGAAGATGAGCTGGCAGAAGAAATTCTTACAAATGCTTATCAACCAGGTGATATAATTCTTTTAAAATTAGACGGTGATGATAAATTGGTATTTGAACGCAAAGCGGGAAATACTGATAATTCCGAAGCTAAAGAAGAAGTTCCTGTTGAGGGATAGATAATAAAAAATATAAAAAACCGACTTATTTTTAAGTCGGTTTTTTTTTTCGTATAAATATCCACGAAATACTACATCTTCAATAATACTTTTAGACTGTCTTTTTCTTTATTTCTGTCAAATGCTTTTATTGCATCATCAATTGAATATATTCCGCTTATAAATGGCTTAAAATCAATTTGATTATTTTCTAATAACCTCAATGCCGGTGGGAATTGACCGCATCGTGATCCTAAAACAGTTATTTCATCAATAACAATCGGAGCAAGATTAAGTTCTTTTCCAGTAGCAACAGTACTTTTTAAAACCAATACACCTCTTGGTTTAGTCAAAGCAATAGATGTTTCAAATCCACCGGCTGTTCCAGTTGCCTCAACCACTACATCATATTTCTTTTCAACAACAAAATCTTGTAACAATGCTGTCTTAACACCTTGATTTTTAGCAATCTCCAACTTATTTTGATGTTTCCCGACAAGTAATACATCTAAATTAACAGAATGAAGTGCCAATGCAGTTGTTAACCCCAGTTTACCATCACCTAAAACAACAACTTTTTGCATAGGTTCAATATGGAGCTGCTCTGTAATTTCACATGCAGCAGCAAGCGGCTCAACAAAAACAGCCTGCTCATCAGGTACATTTTCAGGAACTTCAAATAAAATATTTGTAGGAAGCGTTAAATATTCTGCAAAACACCCATCTTTTCTCCATATTCCTATTGTGTGTCTATTAGGACAATGCCTGTAATTTTTCTTTGCACACCATTCACAATCAGGGTTATTACATCCCCAACTAATTTCAGCAACTACTCTTTTACCAACAAGAGATTTGTCCTCTCCGTTAATTTCTTCAACTATTCCAACAAATTCATGACCAAGTACACCTTTATATCCCATATAACCTTTTGTTATTTCGTAATCCGTATTACATATGCCTGCCATAGTAACCTTTATAAGAGCTTCACCCTTTTGTGGTATAGGTTTCGGGTAGTTATTATCAAATTTTAATCCGTTATCAAAAACAACAGCTTTCATGGTTTATACCTCTCTTTCAGCTTTAATTTTATACTAAGAACTTTATAAAATACACATTTTAGGTTTAGATGTAAAAAAGTTGTTACAATCTTATAGCCATTTAAAAAAATGTTGTAGTATTATCTTGTACTTGATTTTGAAACAAAGTTAATATAAATAACTGCGTAAGATAAATTTACCCCGAGTACAAGGGCAAATATTGCCTTTTTAGATACTACACAATACATTTTTATACTGGAGGAGTTTTATAATGAAGCATTGTTGCTCATTTAAACCGCTTGATGTTTACTACCTTAAAGAAGATGAACTACACACAAAACAGCAACTGTCAGTTGGCTTTTGTCCGCTCTGTGATAAACCCGTTGCCGAACTTTATTCAGTAAGATTTGACGGAAAAATAGAAAAAATTTCTAAAGCAGGAATTAAAGCAAATGAAATCTTAACAAAATATAAGGACAAAATTTTGTATTCAATGCAGGAATGCAATTATTCAAGATTTATGTCAAGACCTTTTGGTTGGAAATATGGCATTAATAAAAATGTAAAAATTAATGGAAAGGAACATATAAAACAATATTCCTCTGATTTTTACGGTAATACGGAATTAATAAAAGTAATCTAATCTATTGGAAATCTTGACGGGAGTCTTTGTTTTCACCTTTCTCTCGATTACACACTACTTCTCGGACTCCCGTTTTTTTTGGTGATGATATGAAGAAAAATAAAAATACAGAAATTGATATTAAACAAAAAAAATATGATGTAAATAGAAAACATATAGAATTTTATGACAAAACTCTATCAATAATAGACTTTTTATTGGATGAATATTCAAAAGAATTAACAAGAGCCGATATTGAGTTTCTTGATATGCCCAAAAATTCTGTTGCAGTTTTGGATTTTATTATATCTTCTATTGTTAAAATACAAAAAGGTCAACGTATTGCGCTTGGGCTGGATGAAGATGAAATTGAAGACAGAACACCAATCATTAACATTGTTGAAGGTTTAAATAAGGAAAAAATATGATTAAAGTCTTAATTCCGACTAATAAAGAGTTCGCAATATATGAAAAACAGTTGGAAAGAATGTATAATAATGCCAAAAACAAGATAGGCGACACGAATTCGTTTTTATTTATAAAAAACAATACATTATTTTATTGTTTTTTGACAGATGATGATTTGTTAGGTGCAATCTACTACTTCACAGATAATGGAAAACTATTTCTTAATGCATTTGCCAACAGAAAATATTTACAGGAAAAAATATACTGCTTAAAACTCTCATTAAGCTGGTTTAATTGCAATGTATATGCGGAAGCTCAAAATCATGCTTCTGCATTTTGTCTTTTAAAATCAGGTTTTAAAAGGGTAAACGATAATTTATTTATTTTTAAACAGGAGTAACACTCCGGAAAGGGAAATTATGTCATTCGACTACATTATTGAAAAAGAAAACACAGTGGAAAAACTTTCCAAAGAAACTGAAACAGCTTTAATCGAAAGCATTTCTACAAAATTTATTGAACTGAATAGACAACGGACTTCAAACTTAGAAATGGCCTCAAATCTTGCTAATGAAATTTTCTTTAAAAATGATTTCAAGTCAATTTCTGACAAAAATAAAAAATGGAAAGCAAAAGTTAAAATGTGCAAAACTTTTATGTTCTACCAAACTTTAAAGTCTTATATTTGGAGAAATACCTATTCAAATATTAATTCTATGTTTGATGTATCCGGAGAGAACAGAGATGCCGATAATATCTCAAACAAACAAAAAGCAATGCTTGTTGATATCTTTGAAAAAATGGAGTTTCAAAAAACTTGTGATCAGGTTATTGATAACGCATTACTATATGGAGAATTGATTTCTTTTACAGCTTGGAAAAAAAATTACCAAGAATATCGCAGACCTATTGAATTTTTTAAAAATATATTTTCTAACGATTTTGAAAAATTGCCCAAAATTTTAAACTCTATAAAAGATGGGAAAAATTTTTGGATTGAGTCGAAAAAAATATATGACAATCCCTATATTTATTCAGTTAATCCGGCAGATTTAGTATTTGATTATTCACAAATTGATAATTGGGATTCTTGTCCCAAAATATACAGGACTTATAAGACTGCAAATGATATAATCAACAATCAATATTATGATTTGTCAAAAGAAGAAAAAGAAGAAATTTTAGCATTAACTTCTAAAGAAAATAATTCAATTAATTTAAAAAAAGACAATTCAGAAATAGTTAACGGTTCTACAATTGAAGTTCTTGAGCATTGGGGGGATCTTAAAATGCCTGACGGAACAGTCTTAAAAAATTGGAATGCTATTATTGTTGCAAGAAAATATTTGGTAAAATTCGACAAAAATGAAAGAATAATTAATCCGTTTTCATATGGTGCTTTTATCACTGATCCTGAAACTAAAAGAGGTATAAGTCCGCTCTATTGTATACTTTCATTAGCTCAATTACAAGAAGATTTGATGAATAGAACGTGTAATTTGCAAGCTCTTAATGAAAACCCTCCAATCCTTGCTCCTGAAGGTTTTTTTGATGAAGATGAGCTTAAACTCTACCCCGGGAAAATTATTGAATATGGTGATAACCTCACACCAACAGCCGCTTTTCAACAATTAACCTTTAATTCAAATATTTACTTAAATGACATTACATTTCTCAATGATTTAATGGCAGAAGTTTCAGGTATTTTTCCGAATATGATAGGTTCTGTTGAAACAACCGCACCTAAGACTGCAACAGAAATTAATACAAAATCACAAGGGCAAATGACAAGATTAGCAATGCTGATTGACATAATAAATCAAGATTTTATATTACCTGCCGTGAAAAAAGTTGCAAAATTATGTGCTGATTTTAAATACGGTACAGAAACAGTCTATACAAATAAAAACAATGCACCACAATTAATAGAAATAGATGATAATGTGCGGCAATCAGAATATAAATATACTTATTCAGATTCATCAAATACAACACTTAAATCAGAACAAGCAGATATGTTAATTCAAGCAGCAGAGAGATTTTGTGCAGCAGGACTTAATCTAAATTTGGAAGAAATTTTTGTATGGTACTTTGAGCAGAAGGGCGTGGATTATGCTGAAAAGTTTTTAGCAAATACAGGTTCACCAAATGGTTTAGATTTAACTAATAACATTCAATTACAATCAATTTTGGAAGATATTACCCAAAAAGCTCTTAATAACAATGGCAATATTAATCAAAAAATATTGCAAAATCAGGAATAAAATGATATTTTATATATATAAATAGGATTATATATGAAAAAACTATCAATACTGCTTGTTATAATTTTACTTTTACAGTCGGGAGTTTTAGCCAAAGATTACGCAAAACAACATTTAAAGGAGATGCAAAAAAATCAAAAATATACAACCTCCGACAAATTTTTTGCAAATAAAAATTTATCAGACGAAAACTCTACTGTTCTTTCAGAAATCAAGGATCCTAAAATTTTTAAAGTATATAATTTTAAAAAAATTGACGATAATAAATACAAAGAAAAACTAAAATCTGATGAAGCCGAATATTTAAAATATAAAAAACAGTTTTCCCAAAAGACTCTTGATGCAATAATTGCCCAACAAGTAAACGGTGAAGATTGTTATAGAATATATAGAATCGTGGAACGTATTATAAGAGCCAACAACCTTGATTTTATTAACTGGAGAATTGTTATAATAAGAGACACTTCATTCAATGCTTCATCTTCTGAGATGAACTGCATTACAATAAATACAGCTTTGTTTGATACATTTATTGATAATGAAGATGCTTTTGCTTTTATTATAGGACATGAGATGGCTCATTCTTTATTGGGTCATTCAGAAAGAAAAGCAAAACTCTTAAATAAAATCGAACGAGCATACAGACTCAGATATACCTACGGAGGGGCTTTGGCATACAGGATTGATATTTCAAGATTTTTAAAACAATCCAGGAATATGGAATATGCCGCCGATAATGAAGGAGCAATTTTAGTTGCTAAAGCTGGATATGACTTGAATAAAGCATCTGAAGCAATATCGTTTATGTGTACATTGCCAACAGGAATTGAAAGATACAGCACACACCCAACCGGCATGCACCGACTTGAAAATTTTAATGATAACAGAAAATATTTTACCGAAGATGAGTGGAAAGATTACGGAAGATTTAATATTTACAATTCACAGGTTTTATCTGTAAGAGGTTCATCTGACAGAAAAACTATTATAATAGGAAAAGGAACAAATCCGCTTGGTAATCAAGTCAACAGAATTGAAAATATAGCACAAATATACGGTCGTTATGGATACAAATCTTATATAAACGGGGATTTTCAAGCCGCATTGAAATATTTTAATAAAATGTTTGATGTCGATAAAACTAACGCAAGTGCATATTTGTATGCCTCTTATGCATCCGAAGCATTATATCGAAAAACCGGCAATTCAAGCTATTTGGATAAAGCTAAAGAATATGTCAATAATGCAAAAAAAATTGATAATAATAAATATATAAAAGAACAAGTCGAAAACTTATAATTTTACTAAACTTATATTTAATTTTGTACCTCAAATAACCTGCTTTTAAAAATTCAAAACAGGTTAATTTTTCATTCACTTTTGTACAAAAAAAATTATAAATAATTGCGTAAATCAGAAAGGAGAATTTTATGCAAGAAACCGAAAATCAAATATCACAAGACGTTAATATTGAAGTTACAGAGCCGATTGTAACCGATAACTCTGGAGAACCTCAAATTAACGAAAAACAAGAAGAAACTGCTTTAACAGATGACGGACAATCTAATGACCCGTCGGATGATTTAATTTTAGGTAAGTTTAAAAACACAGATGAACTTATCAAGGCTTATCAAGAGTTACAAAAACATCAAGGAGAGAATTCTAAGGAATTAGGCGAATTAAGAAAATCTAATTCTTCAGTTTCAGATTTTGCAAACAGTATGCAAAAAGTTCTTGAATTAAAAAATCAAATGCAGGGCTATTTAGATCTTTACAGAGAAAAATACAATAAACCGGAATATTTTGGTAATAAAGAATTTAGAAGCCTATACAAAGAAGCATTTAAGAGCTTGGGACAAGATTTGGATACAGATAAATTTGTTGAATTGTTGGAGGGATACGTTGGTTTTAGAATAACCAACTATAACAAAAATATTTCTGCAAAATCAGAAACACAAAATATTACGTCGCAAATGTCCTATGAAATGAATACTAAAAACACAATATTACCACCCAAAAAGAACTTTGATGAAATGACTGATAAGGAAATTGATGCACTTCTTGATCGTGTGATTTAGTAATTAGAAATAAAAAAGAAAGGAAAATGTTTTATGTCTTCAAAAAAACAACTCATTGCTAATGCGTTTTCAAAAGCATTTAACAAATATTTTTACAATGAAATGGTTATTGGCAAATTAGCACATTCAGAAATGAAAGAACATATTAACAAAGGAGATGAAGTTGATATTACTATGCCAGGCATAGTACAGCTATTTGATTATGACGGTGGAGTTCTTCCGAATGCTGAAGCCGCAACTGTTTCTACATGTAAAGTAAAAATCGACAGAGGAAAGGCTTTTCACTTTGAACTTTCCGAAATGGAAGAAAAAATGATGGAAAACCTCAGTGATGAACCTGAAAAAATTGCAGGTTTAGCGAAAGATTACACTAATGATGCAATTAAACAATTTGCTTCTGCCGTAGATTCAGCTTACGCAAACCTTTATACAAGAGCCGGGCATTATCTTGATGACGGTGGCAGTGCAATAACTTTAACCGCAAGTACAGCAAAAGATATTTTAGCATATATGCAAGCAAAATTTCAAAGAGGAGACGGTAAAGGTCATACAAACTGGATTGACGGTTCAATGGTTTGTATAATTCCACCCGAATATCAGTTTTTCCTTGGTAAGTCTGATGAATTAAAATATACGGAAAAAGGCAAAGAAGAAATGGAAAAAGGTTATATCGGCAATTTGTGCGGTTGGGAAATCCTTGTTTCAAATAATATTGCTCAACCATCATCAGGCGTCTTTTATCCTTTGTTTGGAGTCAAAGGCAGAACTTTGGCAGGCGGCATTTCTTCAGATTTAAACACTACATATTATGTGCCTGAAAAGAATTTTAATACTTGCTATAAAGGTTATGGCCTTTACGGCGTCGGAGCACCAAGAGCTGACTTATTAGGAACAGTTAAAATTTCTGCAACTTTATCAGTGTAATAATAACTAAACAAGAAAGGACAATAATATTATGACAAGAGATTCAATTTCCGTACAATATCCCTGCCTCGAGCATACTGAGTCAGTAGCAAATATTGGAATTACAAAGCAAGCTGTTACAGTTGCAAACGGAATAACCATTGAGGATGCTTTTTCAAACAAAAACAATTCATTGTTCATTATGATTGATAATAGCGGTGAAGCAAAATCATCAATGACAGTAAAAGCCGGCAACGCATTCCCTAATGCAATGTTAGGCGATATCACTATTGAGTTACCGGTTGGCACTGCTGCTATTCAATTACAAGATTTATCACGTTTTGAAAAATCTGACGGTTCAATAGATTTGGACTTTGCGGCAGGCTTTACCGGATACATCTATGCAATAGCTAAATGGGCCGGAATAAGAGAGGTCGCAGAATAATAAAACAATTATGACTGATATTGGGCGGATTTATAACATTAATAACTCCGCCTCTCTATCAAATTTTTAGAGGTAATTATGTATAAAATTTTATATTTGTTAACAGGTAATGTCTTTGAACTTCCTGAAAATATTGCAAAAGAATTAAAAAATAAATATCCGGATGAATATAAAATTATTGAAAAAAACGGAAAAAAATTTAATGACAAAATAAAAAAAATTCCCGATAAAGATTTGAATAATTCAATATATTCAAGTGTAGTAGAAAAATAATTCGGAGGACATTATGAAATCTTTGCAAAGTTTTTTAAATGATTTAGGTGCAAGAGAATCAGGCGGCAACTATAAATCAATAAATAAGTACGGATATATCGGCAAATATCAAATGGGTGAATCCGCAATGGAAGATGCCGGATATTATAAAAAACCGTCTAAAAAATATAATAATGACTGGACCGGAGTTTTTACAGGAAAAGACGGAATATATTCTGTCTCAGATTATTTAGCTTCTCAAATTGCACAGGAAAATTCACAAATTATATTCAAAAAATGTCAATGGAAATATCTTAATGCGGTAGGAGCTGACAAATATGTCGGACAAATTATTAATAATTATAAAATTACAGAATCAGGATTACTTGCAGGAGCTCACTTGAAAGGAGCAGGTGCAGTAATAAAATATTTAAAAAGTAACGGAAATATCAATCCGACAGATAGCTTTGGAACTACTTTGGAAAGTTATATTAAAAATTTTGGTGATTATGACGTAAAAAAAATTACAGAGATATAAAGGAGAATTTATGGCACTGACATTACTTGATTTATATAATACAACCGCTTCGCAGGAGTGGGCTATGTATGATAATGATGCGACTTCAACTGATGAACTTGAAAAATCATTGGTTGTTGCAATTAATAAAGCTGTAATTGACATTCTTTCCTCTTACGATTTTCCGTTTAGAGAAAGGACACATATAATATTAACAATACCTAAAATTAACTCATACCCGCTACCGAACGGATTAATAAAAAAAGATGTTTCAGGTAATTATCAAATTAAATATAACGGACAATTGCTAAGTTTAAGTTCTTCATTATTTAATAACGCGCAATTTGGTATACCTAATGAATTTAATATCAAAAATGATAAAATTATCTTTAACCCGTGCCCGATAGAAAAAGGAGTTGTAAGTATTGATTACACAACACTTGCTATCGGCGAAAATTCAGATGGTAAAGAAATTTTTTCGTTACAAAATGCTGATGATATAGTAATTGTTCCTGAATATCTTGAAGAGCTCTTAAAAGAAGCAATTATTACAAGAACTATGCTTAACTCAATAGCTTCAGAAACTGATGAAAATTATTCGGCTTACAAAAAACAAGCTAATAATGCATATAAACTGCTAATTAAATATTCAAAGGGGGTATGGCAAGATAAAATAATTAAATATGAATAATAACAAATAGTAAAGAAAAACCCTCAAAAGAGGGCATAAGTTTTGTAAGATGTAAGATAGTTATATAAGAGATGTGTTATAAACACTGTAATTATGCTATAAAATTAGTTCCGAACCTGTTTGCGCCATAAAAGAATGACTCTCTCATTACTTGTTGCAATGTCCTCTTTCTTTTTTGGCTATGACCGCCGATAACTGTATTTTCAATATCTTCAACGGATTTTTCGTATTGTTCGCAAACCAATGAGTTTAAATACTTAGAAACTTGAGAAACCGTTTCCTGAACTTCGTCATTTACTTCAACAGTAATTGTATCGGTCATTGTTTCAAATATGTTTTCTTCTTTCTTGGTTGTATAAGTTGAAGTAAATAACATCTTCGCTCCTTGTGTTCTCTCTTATGTATATATAAAGTATATCTATTTTAAAAAATTGCCTTTTTTGCTCCGAATTGTTAAGTTTTGTAAAATTCGGATTAGTTTTTGGGTAATTTTGAAATATTTCTTCAAAAAATGAAAGGATTATTTATGGAGAAGTCTAAACTTATAAGTAATAATTTTTCCGGTATAAACAGGACAGCCTCGGTATTTACCGGTTCAATGATAACCGCTACCGATATGCAAAATGTTGAATTATTTTCAACAGAAACTAATTGTGGTGTCGGAATACGAACTTCGTACGGTAATGTTGCTGTTTGCGAAGATATACCGGAAGGTGAAGTTGTCGTTAATATTTTTGAAAGCATTCAGAATGCTCAATCGTATTTCTTTGTACATACTGAATCAGCGAGCGAGGGTAAAATATACTTATTTTCCCCTATAACTAAAACTTTAACATTAAAAGTTGAAAATCTAACTGTTACCGGAAAATCTTCCGCAACTGATGTAATACAAGGATGGTCAGATTTATGGGTATTTTCAAATTCGGAAGAAATTTTGAGCATTGAAATCGGTAAATATGATGAAAATGAGCAGTTGGACGAAGTTCAGATGATGAACTTAATGGATATGGACGGCAGAAATGTCAAAGGATTAGGACTGGTTGTATTTGCAGGTAGACTTTGGATATTTAATAATCAAATTCTATGGTATTCGGTACAAGAAGATATTTACGATTTTTCCACCTCAGATGCCGAAATTTCAACCTCTGCAGGATATATTGAATTTGTAAAAAAAATAACAGCAATTTACCCATATTTAGGTGCTTTAGCAGTATTTCACAACAGTTCCTCATGTATGGTTGCATTAGATGATGAGAACAAAACTTTTTACAAATCATTTGATTCTCCCGGTGGTTGTGCAGGATATAATTCTTTAGCATTTCACGGAACACAACTGTATTTTTATGACGATACAAAAAAGGGTGTATTTTCATTTTTACAGGTTATTAACGGAGATAAAACCTTGGGAGATAATATTGCACTTGATATTCAAGATGAATTATTTACAATATCCGCTTCACAGACATCAAATATAAAAGCTGTTTCAGTTGTAACATCCGAAAGAAATGAAGTATGGTTTTTACTCCCGAGTGCTGATGAGACTCACTCAATAATAATGATTTACGATTATTTACACAAATGTTGGGTAAAGCGAAAATCACAAAAAATAACTTGTATGAATATTATTGACGGCAGATTATATTCGGGCGGTGCTAAAATTTATGAAGAATACAGTTCAGGGGAGTTTGACGGAGAATTTATAAATGCATATTACAAATGTGCATTATTAAATTTGGGAGAAGAAAATTCATTAAAGATTTTCTCATATCCCCCAAAAATTACAATGGATATGAATTATTCAAACAACTTCTTTATTGAATATACAAAAGATTACAATGCTTTAACTACTAAAACAAGGAATATTACATCTAAAACACTGAAAAATGTACTATATTATGACGTGGGTTATTGGGATACGAATGTTTATCCGTTTGAAAAAATAAATGTTACAAAAAAACTTCCGTCAGCTTATTTCAAAACCTTGCAAATGAATTTTTATACGGAAGAATACGGGCAAAATTTTTGTATAAACAATATTGAATTTGGAAAAATAAAAGTAAAACAATAAAAATTATAAAGGAGTAGTTTATGGGTAAAAAATCTTCAAAAACCACATCAAAGACGGTTTATGGTAACACTACAACATCAAACCCTTATGTTGTGAGCAAAACTTCAAATAATGGAACAGAAACGGCATTTGCTAAGAACTCAGCTTTTGAATCTATTAATAATTTTTTAAATAATAATATTGATAATATGTTAGAAGAATACTTAAATCCAACCTTAAATTCATCTACAAACAAAGCAAAGATGAATTCTTTTACTAACGCACTCACTTCCGCCACTTCAAAAAATTTGGAAAATGACATTATTAATCCGTTATCGAACAGAAATATGATACGTTCATCACAGGCTACTGATTTATATCGGAATTTGCTAAAAAACAATTCTAATGCGGTTTCAAATTATGCCAATGAATTAATTGCTAATAATCAGAAAGATATGAATTCGCTGCTTACGTCCTTACTTGCTGCATATATGAGCGGATATACGGCTCTCTCCGATACACAATCTCAGTCTTTATTAACAAGTCAAGGAAATTCGACAAAGACAAATAAAACTACAAATAATACCGGCGATATCAGTCCAATGACAAATTTAGCAATGAGTATGGCACTATTAGCCGCAGGTTTGTAAGGAGAACAAACAATGGAAAAATATATAACAAAATATTTACCCATTGTACTCGTTTCCATTGCTCTTATATTTCAGTATAACCTTTTCGTAACACCTGAAAAATTAGAGGTTAAACATCGGGAAATTCTTAATGATATTTCAAAAACTTATACGACCAAAGAGCAATATAACGATTTAAAAGGGCAATTAAACATTATGCAGGCAAAAATTGACAAAATTTATGACGTACTTATGGATGGAGGAAAAAGAAATGGCATTAACAAATATTGAATACGGAAGTATGGCAAGTTCAGAAGTTTTAAACGCAAATTTTAACTTCTTAGATACAAAAATCGCAACAACAGCAAGCGGAATAAATTCAAGTATCTCATCAATTCAATCTAATATCGCAACAATTAATTCTCGACTTACAGAGCTTGCAGGAGGGTTATCAGACTTAACTTCAGATATTAGTGCAAATTTAAGTGAACTTAAAACAAAAACAATATCTGCAATTAACAAGATATGTATGTTACCTAAGTGGTCAGATACAGAGAGTATTGAATCTTTAAGCTCATATAATGTAACAGGAAACGGTTATATATTAGCACTTCCTCAATCAAATGCAAACGGGAATTTTATAATTAACGGTGTTACTGTTTCTGTTAAACAAGTATCTGCATCAGGAGATAATGCAAAAGAAATTATAGTTATTCCTGTTAAAAAGAACGACATAATAACTTCAGAAATAACTCTTTCTGCAATATACTTTGTACCTGTTGCTTTAATTTTATCTGATGAATTTTAAATAGGAGAATAAATAATTATGAGTTTAATAGTAGAAAATGACGGAACTATTCATATATATCAGGGAGATAGCGGTGTAATTGTAATTAACGGACTTGATGAGACAAAAAGTTACACAATATATTTTGCAATTCAAAATTCCTCAAGAAATTTAATAGGAGATGAACTACAGGTTTCAGTAAGCAATTCTGACACCGTAACATTTGTACTAACACCTGATTTTACGGATTTACTAACAGTTCCTCAAAACAAGCCATATGAAACCTATTTTTATGGGATAAAGGCTTGTGAAAATGATACAACAAATGAAGACACACTTTTTGTATCTAATAATACTTATGGCGACTTAAATCGAGTTATAGTTTATCCTCGACAAGTAAAGGGGGTTATAAGTGGAAGCTAATAATATTAATATAAAACCGTTTACTTCAAAAGGAGAAATTGGGATTTGTTCAGGAAACATTACTCAAACTATTTCCGCAACAAATAACAAGGCTCAACAGTATGCAGAACAAGCAAAAAAGTATAGAGATGAAGCTCTTGAGTACAAAAATATAACATTGACCTATGCCACTGAAAATTCTGATGTTACTTATGAATACATAACATCAGTAAAGAATGAACTTGAAAATGAAATCAACACAAAACAAGATATCGGGAATTATGCTTTATTAACGGATATTCCTAATTCAATATCTGAGCTAACGAATGACTCTTTGTATGTAAATCAAACAGAACTCCAAACGGCTTTAGGTAGTCTTAAAGTCTTACCGCCACAAACCGGTCATGCAATGAAATATCTTACTACTGACGGTACTAATGCAAGTTGGGAAACAATTCCTAATGGTATGTACATTGGAGCAATTTTCCCTGTTATTGCTTCAGCAAGTTACGTTCCTGACGGTGCATTGCCTTGTGACGGTACAGAATATAGTAAATCACAATTTAATGATTTATGGACTAATTATTTAACTGCTGATACTCCATTATTAAATACTTGTTCGTATGCAGATTATGCAAGCGACATAACAATGTATGGAAGTTGCATAAAGTTTGGTATTGATACAGTAAATAACAAGTTTAAAGTGCCGACAATTAAAGACGGTCAATATATTACACAAGCGTTAAGTAACGAAGAACTTGGAAAATCATATAATGAGAGTTTGCCAAATATTAAAGGAACTTGGGATTGTGACGGATTAACAGATGTAACTTTTGGTCAAAATGTGCAAGCAACAGGAGCTCTTTACAATCATGCAACCACACTCGGACATCAGGCTAATAGTTTTGGTGGCGGTAAACCAGCCGGTATAGGATTTGATGCATCAAATTATTCATCAATCTATCAAGATAATGCACCTGTGCAAGGCAACAATGTAAGATTACGTTACTTCGTACAAGTGGCAACAGGTTCCATAAACCAATCAATGATGGACTGGGCGCAATGGGCAAGTTCGTTATCGGGTAAATTAAATACCGACCATACGAACGATACCAAACCTTATTTAAAAGCAACCTATGTAAGTGGTCAGAGCGGTTATAATATTTGGTCAAACGGTTATTGTGAACAATGGGGGGTTCAGTCCAATTTGGACAGTTCTGGGACTGGTCAAAGAACAATCACATTATTAAAAACATATTCTTCAACTGATTATGTAATCTTGGTTCATTGGAAAAATGCGGCTACACAAAATCCGTCGACAGGTTGGACTGGCTCGGTTAAAACTCAAAACGCTGATAGTTTTGTAATAAAT
This sequence comes from bacterium, assembly GCA_024408855.1. Taxonomy (GTDB): domain Bacteria; phylum Cyanobacteriota; class Vampirovibrionia; order Gastranaerophilales; family Gastranaerophilaceae; genus CAG-196. Next base: position 23,993 of record JAKSUQ010000026.1, read on the forward strand.
AAAGATAATAAGACTTATATTACCGCTTATTACTGGAAAACTTGTGG
>JAKSUQ010000027.1 GCA_024408855.1 bacterium
CAACACCGCCAAATAATTTAAGTTGAATATTATCTTGTTCCGCTTTTACTTCTTCCTCTGTAATGTCTTGATTTATAGCCACTTCGCCTAATATGTCGTTAGCTATATAAGTACTATTTTTAATTTAATAGTGCAACATTTTGTTTTATTTTGAATATATAGAATTTAATTTCATAATTTTACCAAGCAAAGAAGTCTGTTTTTGTCATTATAATGAATAAAAAACGGTAATATTTTGGTGTTCCACTTACTTATTGAACTTGCAGTTGTTTATTTTGTAACAAATTGTTAAGTAATTGACAAAAAAATAGCAAAAAAAATTATTTAACGTTTTTTATCTGAACATAAAGCTCTCTCTTCTTATTTAAACGGACAGGCCTTGATGATAAATACTCAAGGTCTTTTTTTTATACTTATTAAGAAAGCACTATTCTTCTATCGGTCGCATAATAAGAATTGAAGAAATATTAACCTGCATAAATTCATGATTTTCCACATTCCTTGCCGGATTTAATTTGTATTCAAGACTACATTCCTTAACCGCTATAAAACTTTTCCCTGTATTCAGGACTTCTGATAACAAACGATTACGTTTCCCGATTTTAGGCATGAAAATATATCCCGTTATTATATGTTCGGATGTTTCAATATAAACTTTTTCTCTCCAAGCTGAAGCAGTTAATGTTTCTATTTCTTTATTGTTCATCATACCTCTCAATCTTTACCGATTTGTTTTTATGACATATATGACTGGAATAACGGCAGATACAGAGCCAATGCCATTACAAGAACAATCGCACCGATAACCAACAACATCATTGGTTCTATCATTTTTGTAAGAGTATCAATTATTCCGTCCAAAGTTTTATCCAAAAAGTTTACCGCTTTTTCAAGCATATCACCCAAACGACCGGATTGTTCACCGGTTGCAATCATAAACAATAACATTCTCGGAACTATTCTTGTTGACCTGAGTGCTTGCGAAACCTGCAAACCTTGTTGTACCTTTACTATTGCACTACCGATTTTTTCTTTCAAAACAGAGTTTTCTAAAGTTACAACACCCAAGTGCAAACAATCAACAATCGGAATACCTGCATCATAGGAAACACTTAATACCGATAAAAAGTTAGAGTAATTTGAATATAATATCAAATTGTTCAACAAAGGTATTTTTAAAACGGTTTTGTCTAAAATATTTCTTGCCGGCTGCCACTTATACACAATAACACAAAATACAACAAACGCTATAATAAATATCGGGATTGTAATCCAATATTCTTTCAAATATTCACCTGCTGCTATCATACAAGAAGTAATCCAAGGAAGTTGTTTCCCCTGTTGTTCAAACATATCCTTAAATGCAGGGAATACAAATATAAGCATTACTAAAGTAATTACACAAGCTAAGAAAATTACGAAAGCCGGATAAATCAAAGTACCAATAACTTTTGCTTTAATGTTCGCCTGCTTTGTAAGCAAATCTTTTATACGTCCCAAGGTTTTTTCCAGTTCACCTGCTTCTTCACCGGCTTTTATCAAACCGATTGCTATATACCCAAATACATTCGGAAATCTTGCTAATGTATCCGCAAATGTCGACCCAGCCATGATTTGTGTTTTTAAAATTTTTGATATCAATCTAATTTTTTTTCTGGCAGCTTCCTGCTCCATAAACATCAAAGATTCAACAGCCGGAATACCTGATGATAACAAAATCTGTAAAGTTGAAATAAAATCAATTTTTTCTGTCAATGACAGTGATTTTATTGCATTGTTTGCATGCTGTTTTGATTCAACATATTCACTTATTTTTGTCGGAACATAACCCATTTTACGAATTACATCTCGGGCATCTTTCAGATTGGAAGCCGTTACTTCCCCCTTTACAATTTCTTTTCCTGCTTTTAATGCTTCATAACTGTATATTGGCATGCTAAACCTCTTCTATTCGTTTGCGTATCCTAAAACTCTTATAAATTCACTCGAGGTGGTGTTACCTTGTATTATATGATTTAAACACGAAGATTTCAATGTTCTCATTCCTGCAGCAACAGCCGTTTCTTCTATCTCGATATCATGAGCCCCCTGTGCTATCAATTTCTTTATTTCACGAGTAATCGGCATAATTTCATATATTCCGATACGTCCTGTATAACCTATATAACCGCAATCCTTGCAACCTTTCTTTCTGTATAACTTTGTTTTCAAGAGTTGTTGCTGCATTTCAGTATTAGTAGTTATATGTTTAACTTCTTCTTCTGTCGGGAAATACGCCTCTTTACATTTGTCGCAAAGTTTTCTTACAAGACGTTGCGCAATGACGCCCGTCAAAGTTGAAGAAACCAAGTAATCCTTTGCGCCCATTTCAATCAAACGAGTTACAGTAGCAGCTGCGGAGTTTGTGTGAACAGTACTCAACACCAAGTGTCCGGTAAGCGCCGCAGAAATTGCAACTTCTAAAGTTTCAAAGTCACGAATTTCACCAATTAGTATAATATCAGGGTCCTGTCTTAAAATTGCTCTCATACATGATGCAAATGTAATATCTGCTTTCGGATTTACTTGCGATTGATTAATCCCTTCCAATTTAATTTCAATAGGGTCTTCAATCGTTGTAATATTAACATCTTCCTTATTTAATGACTTTAAAATTGTATATAAAGTAGTTGTTTTACCAGAACCTGTCGGACCCGACGTCAGTATAATACCGTTAGGGCATTGAACCATATCATTAATCTTCTGAATATCATCAGTTGCAGCTCCGGGAATAACCATCTTTTCACCAGAAACTTTAAGACTGACTGCCGGTGCTAATATACGAATTACGACTTTTTCTTTGCCGGAAACAGGCAACGTATTTATACGGAAATCAAACATTTTGTCATTATATTTAATTGAAAACGTACCATCTTGCGGTCGTCTGTGTTCGGCAATGTTCATTCTTGCAAGGACTTTGAAACGAGTTATAACAGCTTGTTCAATACTTCCGGGGATTTCAAGAACTTTCTTGAGCATACCATCCGAACGAACTCTGACTACATAATACCCTAATCTCGGCTCAATATGTATATCTGATGCCTTTGCGTCAATCGCATCCGTTATAATCTTATATACAAACTTCGCAACATTTCCGCTTGCGTCCTGAAGCTCTTTTTCTACCTGCACCCATAAAGATTCTTCCTGATTGTATTGAGCTGTTTCTTCCTCAATACTTTGAATAATACGTTCAGTCTCTTTTGCATGCTGTGCGTTTTTTTTAATTAATTCATATTCTTTTAAATATTGGTCATATTCAAAATACGGTATTGCATAAACATTTAATGAACGTCCTGTTGACAGAGAAATTTCCCTTATCGTATATTTATCTGTCGGATTTACCATCGCAACTGCAAGTTTGTCGCCTTCCATTGTCATGATTATGGCACGCTTTTTTTCCATAAAATCATCGGGCAAAAGTTTTGCTATATCAACATTCGTAGTTAAATTTGCCTTAGATATTACCTCGCACTCGTATTTTTTTTTCAAGTAAGATACTATTTGTTCATAAGTTAGATATTCTTTTGCATGAAATATAGCATCCAACGGTAAACCCTGCTGTTCAGCCTCTGCTTCACATTCTTGAAGTTGAGCAGCTGTTATCCAACCTATACCCACAAGCATAGCTTCCGGTGTTAAGTTTTCACTTTCTGCTTCAGTGCTTTCATGTTGTTTTGGATTATTTTTTGCACCACTAATTATTTCATCAAAATCATTTGTATCAATCGGTATAAACTTAACTATTACATTCTCAATTTTTTTTTGAATAATCGATTCAATTTCTTGTTTATTTTGCAACTTGACTTTATTTATGATAACAAAAAACTCATTTTGTCTTTTATCAACTGGAATAAAACCTGATGATTCCATCAGGTTTAATTCAAAAAACGATATATAGTCTTTATTTATACTACTTTTAAGTTTTTCTAATTGTGTTGCCATAATTTATTAAATGTTGTCAGCAAGTGAGCCATCTCCACCATCATTGATTATTCTTGGTGTAATCATTATTACTAATTCAGATTTTGATTTTGAAGAGCTCGTTGATCTGAATGCTGCACCTATCAACGGAAGATCTCCCAAAAGCGGTATCTTATTCACTGTTTTAGATTCTGTCTCTTGTATTAAACCACCAATAATTAAAGTTTCTCCGTCTTTAATTCTTACATTTTTAAGGTCTAAATCACGACGGCTCAATAAAGTTGCAACCAAATCGTTTGAACCGGTTTCACCTCGTGCATAAACCTGTCCAGCTATCGTTGAGTATTCAGGTTTAATATTAAGAGTTACATAACCCTCAGGTGATATGAACGGAACAAGATTTACTTTTATACCCAAATCATCACCTATTGTATAATCTCTTTGAACAGCACCGGTTGAAACTCCGCCTGAATATGATGAAGTCAAATATTCAGCAGTTACTTTTTCAACATAATCTTGTGTTAAATCAATTACTGATTCTTGACCGTTAGTTATTAAAATTTTCGGATTAGCAAGTACGCGACCTTTCCTGTTTTCAATCAAATAATTCATTGTCCATGAAATATATGTTGTTGCAGGTGTCAGCATTTTAAACGGCGTTTCATTATATTGTGCAGGAACCCAAGTCCGTGTTCCATCAAGAGAGTTTTCATTAAAGTACCCAGGTTGGAAATGAATATCTACCGCATCTAAATAATTACCAAAAGGTCCGCCTTGTCTTCCGCCAGATACAGAACCGCCATTAAATGCAAAATTCCATGCTTTGCTTGATATCGACCAATTATTTTGAAACTCACGGCTTCCCTCTTCATTAAGTTCAACAATTTGGACTTCCAAATATGCTTGAGGTTGCTTAATATCATTAGCTTTGATAAACTTCTCAATCATTCTTGCTTGTGCTTCTGAACCACCCATCAATGTAATGGTCCCCCTTTGAGGGAAATAAGCAATTGACAGATTTTGTACATCAAAAGGCGCTACATTTGAAGAATCAGTACTTGCTGTTACGGAACAAGCTACTATACCTTCACCTAATTTCAATTCTTCAGAAGAAGATGAGGATGAAGATGATTCAGTTGAAGATGCACCACCAGTAGGAGAACCTTCAACACCCATAGGTGCTATTGACTGATATTGTGGAGCTACAATTCCACCGCCTGATGAACTTTTTCCGGAAACAATTCCTCTGGATGGTAATAATAAATCACAAATCATAGTTGCCATTTCGGCAGGTGTAGTATGATTAACCGCAAATGTTCTTGAATATGGTTCTCTGTCAAATTGTTGAATAATCTTTCTTACAATTGCAGCATCAGACGGCATCCCAAAAACTATCAATTCATTGGTAGCAGAATTTACGGTTGCTGCATCAACTGATGACATACCCGGTCTTTTCATACTGAAAACATTTTTGTTTAAAAATGTTGCAATTTTTTCTGCACCTACATAATTTACAGGAAATACCATCATTTCTTGCTTTGAATACATAGCATTGTCAGGAGCATCCTTGGACATTACTATCATTGTATTGCCTTGTTTATAATAGTTTAATCCGGCTACATTTAATACCAAATTAAATGCATTATTTATAGGTGTCTGAACTAAATCCAAAGTAACTTTACCTGTTACGGAATTATGAAATACTATATTCAAACCGGCTTTATCTGCAAACATTCTCAAAACTTGTTTAACATCAGAATCTCTTAAACTGAGGGTTATCAAGTCATTTTTATCGGTAAGGTCAACACCGCCAGACAATGTCATAACGCTGGAATCAACATTTCCATAATCATAACTCATTCCGCTATTTGAATAAGCAAATGTGGAAGGTACCGAAAACGCTAATAACAGAGTAGCTGCGAGTGCCTTCTTTATATTACTTTGAACCATTATTTCTTACCTCCGAATTTATTATTTAAGTTTGCAACATCATTATTATTTACCGTACCCTCAGTGAGAATTTCACCAATGCCGGCTTTGTATGTATTCGTTCCAAGTTTAACCGTAACCGAATTTTGCGTAATACTCATAACTTTATAGTTATTTACAACATCACCGCGTTTAACCAAGTAATCATTCCCCTCGATATTAAGAATAGCGGAAGGGCTGTATTTATCATACAAAATACCTGATACCATGGTATCCATTACTCTCGCCGCATCAGAATTCTCGTTAATCATTTCAGGCGGCTCAACAAGCGTAAAAGCAGGGACATCAGTTACCTTAGTGCTTGCTTGAATATCTCGGTACGGAACAAAAGGATTAGCTTTCTTCACACCAGCAGGAATACTAATAATTGATTTTTGCGTAGAAGTTGCCGATATTGATACTTCCTCAGTTTGTACCAAGTCCGTATCAAATGCCTCTTCTGACAGATTATTGCTCTTGGATACTCCAATTAACAACACAACGGGAATTGCCAATAAAAATACAAAAACCAACATTGCGATTTTTTTATGATTAGCAAACCCAACAAGAACGTTTAATAAAAAATTCTTCATTGCTAAACTTATCTCTATTTTGTTTTTTCTTCTATATCCGGACATTTTACCTTACTCTCAGCTATTATGTATTACTCATCATTATAACATACGACATAATACCGGTAAAGTAATCATTTATTTAGGTTAAATATTTTACCTAATTTTAAAATGACTACCCTACGTAAATAAGCATATCACACTTTAAATTATTGGGCAAGAATTTTGTAATTATTTTACAATATAAAATATATACAAATTTCATATGGTTGTTTATGCCATTAAAACAATAGTTTTGTCAATTTTATCAAAATTAATGATATATATTATTTTTTACAATTTCTATTGAGCTAAATTATTACAAATGATATAATTATCTTTGTGAATTACTATAAAAAATACACACCATATCTTTTCTTGCTACCGGCAATTTTGGTATTGCTTGTATTTTTTTTCATTCCTTTTTTTCAAACAATCGGACTGAGTTTTTTTGATTATTCATCAAACATCTATCATCCGATATACAGCGGAGCAGATAATTACATAAAACTTTTTAAAGAACCCGTTTTTTATAAAGTTATGTTTAATACTTTTTTATACCTGCTAATTGCTGTACCTTTTTTGGTAGTGTTTCCTCTGTTTATTGCAATTCTTATCAATCAAAAAATCAGAGGAATTACATTATATAAAATATTAATATATCTTCCCGTAATAGTTTCAATAGTTGTTGCCGCAATAGCATTCAAGTGGCTATACGCAAATCAGGGAATTTTAAATTATGTACTATCAATATTCGGAATAAGCTCTGTCGGTTGGCTTGTCGATACAAAATGGGCATTATTTTCGGTGGCTATTGTAACAATTTGGAAAGGTATTGGCTACTATATGATGATATACTTAGCCTCACTCATGAGCGTTCCGCAAGATTTATACGAAGCCTGCGATATTGACGGTGCAGGTTTCTTGCAAAAACATATGACGGTTACAATTCCTCATATTATGCCAACTATCGCTTTAATATCCACAATAAGTACTATTTCTGCAATGAAAGTTTTTGCAGAAATATATGTTATGACCAAAGGTGGACCACTAAATTCATCAAAAACCATCGTATATTATATATATGAACGTGCCTTTGAAAATCTTGATTTGGGTTATGCATCCGCTTTAGCAGTCATTTTGCTCGTAGTTGTAATGCTATTTTCATTAATTAATATTTTGTGCTTTGAAAAAAACAAATATACAGATATCTAACATCCTCGATATATAGGTCATTATCCGGTATAATAAATTTTGTTATTACCTGATATATTTATAATTTTGTCTAAAATATTAGACGAAACGGCGATTTATGTCATCTGATAAACCATTACAATCTTTGTATGGAGATTAGTTATGGCAAACTTTCAAAACAAATACTTAGAAATAAAAAATATAAACCGTGATGTCATAGATTGGCTTGAATATACGGCAGAAGAAAATAATTGCAAAGTTGAACGAAAAGAGTGGAAAAGCAAATATAACAGCTATGTTGTATATGACTATGAACCTTTTTGTTCGGAGGGATTTTTAATTAATCTGCTTTTGAGTTCGTATGATATTGCCTACTTAAATTTTATAAAATATCTTTATAATGAAAAAATTGCAACAATTGAATATTTGGAGAATTGTATAAGTATACAAACAAAAAATTACGTTTTCTAAAGAATTAGTTTTTCAATTTTCTTAAAAATTTTGAAAATGCTTTAAGGCAACTATTCAACATATCTGAATTTACGCAATACCCAATCCTTACAGTTCCTTCTATATCCATTGTAGCCCCGGGAAGAATTGCAATACCGGTTTCGCAATAAAATTTTTCGCACAAATAACATGATGAAATATCTTTCTTGTACCTTAACAATGCAGTCGTCCCGCCCTGTGGAAAATTCGTCTTAATATAAACTTCTTCATTAAGCCAATCATTTAATACCCTCAAACCGTTTTGGATTATTTGAAAATTTCTTGCTTCAATTTTTTTCCTGTTTTCGAGTGCAATAGTTGCATAATAATCATCTATAAGACTTATACTTATTGTATTATACTCTCTGTGCTTTATAATTTCATTTCTTAAATCACTTCTGCAAACTATCCACCCAAGTCTTAAACCCGGAAGCGAATAAGTTTTCGACATACTCCCAATCGAAATTCCTTTTTCATAAATGTCTGCAATCGATTGCGAATAATTATTTCCTTGATGATTAAGCCCGCGATAGGCTTCATCACACAATATCCATATATTATGAGCTTTTGCAATATTTGCAATTCGAACAAGAATTTCATCCGAAATCACAGCTCCTGTCGGATTATTTGGATTATTTAAACATATCAGCTTGGTCTTGCAGGTTAAAGTGTCTTCAAGCTCCTTTAAATTTGGCTGCCAATTATTTTCTTCTCTTAAATGTATTGATTTAACATTTGCACCCAACGCTTTAGGCAAAGAATACAACTGTTGATATGTCGGAACAAATGTTATAACTTCATCGCCTTTATCTAAAAGAGACTCAAAAACCAGTTGATTGCCGCCGATTGCCCCATGAGTTACTGTTATATTTTCATAATCTTGCCCTTCGTACAAGCTCTTAATCGCAGTTCTAAGCCTTTCAGAGCCATGGATATCACCATATGAAAGATCAATGTCAAATATTTCAAGTGGTCTGCATATTCCGGATAAAGTCATCAATTCACGAATAGTCAACGGTTTGATACAACTCGTTGTCAAGTCATACTGTGCGGTTGGACAATACCTGTTCATCCAATCTTCAATTTTAAATGTGTCAATTCTCATACCTTTATGTTAACATAAAGGTATTTTAGAGGGGGATTTTATGAAGAAATTATTTGGCATAATTATTACAATAATACTAACAATGAATTTATATAGTTACGCTTCGGATATAGAAATTCAACCGACAATGAAAAGCAGAAGTAATTCTCAAGACAGAGTTTGGGTCGGCACATTTCAAATTGTATGGAATGATTTCATTTTTAAATATGTACACAACCCTGTTAGATTTTGGGAAGGCACACCTATTATTGCACAAGAACTCAATTTACAAGAATTTGATACAAATGAGATCTCCGACAGTTGCTATTACAAATATTCAGGTAGTATTACAAAGAATACAAAAAATAACATAAAAAAAGCTATAAAAAGAAAATTCAAAGAAACAAGTGATATTTTGGATAAAATTGAGCTTACGCCAAGCAAAAATAGTTTTCTCATATACGTTATGTTGAAAAAAGATTTTGAGTTTTTGCAAGAATTTGATAAATTGGGCAGCTTGCCTTTTGCAAAAACGAAAGCAGAATTTTTCGGGATAAAATCTTCTACTGACTCTAATGTACGACAAAATGTTAAAGTTTTATTTTACAACTCGCCGGATGATTTTGCTGTAAAACTTATAACCAGAGGCAATGATGAAGTTATTGTATATAAAAATTCTTCAAATAAAAACTTTAATGACCTGTATTATGAAGTAAAAACAAAAACTGCAAGATATACCGGCATAAAAACTTTAAATGATAAAGATGAATTAAGAATACCAAATATAAAATTTAATATTTCAAGAGATTTTGATGAACTTTGTAACAAAAGAATAACAGGTACAAATTTAACAATAACTAAAGCTATTGAAACCGTTAAATTCGATATGGATAACAAAGGGGTTAAGCTAAAAAGCGAAGCAGCAATGGCAATAAGCAAAACTGCACTTATGCCAAATACAATTAAGCCAAGATATTTTTATTATAATAATACATTTAATATCTTTTTGAAAGAACAAAATAAAGAAAAACCTTATTTTGCTCTAAGGGTTCATGATATTTCAAAATATCAGTAGTACAGAATAGGGCTTCGTCCCCAATAATTCTTTTTTCCTCTGATAAAATGTAATTTTTTATTACAGGGTTGTTATTTTGCATATTTATATATTAAAATACTATAAGGGAATTAATTATACCTGAACGGAGTAGCTTTATAACAGTATTGTATTGGGTAGGATTTGAATGAGAAGACGAAGAAAACAGTATGACATCTATATAGTAATATTCTTGGCACTATTAACTATCGGATATTTTGTATATAACAATATTTCATCCGAATATAGGGGATTAAAGGCATATTCAACCGCTTTGGAAAGCTATAAAAAATCGGAATTTGATAAAGCATACAAAGAGTTTGCAAAAGTTCCGTCAGCTTCTTGCCTTAAACAACCTGCACTTTTCCGACAAGCAAGATGTGCAACCAATACCGGAAAGAAAGAAATTGCAATAAAAAAATATGCCGCAATAGTTCATTCCGGTTCAAAATCAAGTATAGTTCCGATAAGTGAATATAATATGGCATGCCTTATGTACGAAATAAAGAACGCAGCGGCAAAAAAACATTTCAAACATATAATGAAAAAATACCCAACAAGCGATTATGCCATTGCCTCGGAATATTACTCAGGAACAATAATACTTGATAATTTACCAAAAAACGAAAAAACAAAAGAAAAAGCGATAGAGAAAGCTCTTATAAATTTTAAAAATTATATTGAAAAAGCTCCGGACGGAAGGTACTCATTAAATTCAGTAGAAAAAATTAAAAAATACGATACGTCTTTAAATAATTATGATAATCTCCTTATTGCTAAAGCATACTACGCGAACGGGGATTTTGAAAACGCAAAAACAACACTAAACAAAACAACTATTTCAGAGAGTTGGACTGATTTTGTTAAAACAGAGTACAAATTAGGAAATACCGATAAAGTGAGATTTTATACCGAAATGGGACTTGGTAAATATTCCGAAACAGCAAAACCTGAAGATGTATATGACGTCGTTGATGATTATTTGGCAACTTTTGGAACAAGAAAAGACGGAATTTTATCTCTTATTTCAAAAAACTACAAATTTAACGGTGCTGACTATATTTCTTATTTGAATTGCAGTGAAGTTGTATCCAAAGATACACAAGAGGCTTGTTACAGAACACTGTACGAAAAATATCCAAACGGACAATTTTCCGCCGATTCTTTATACAACCTGTTTATAGCTAAATATCTACAAAGAAAATACTATGATGCACAGCGTTTGGGGTACCTACATCTTAAAAAATTCCCAAATGTCAAATCAAGTCCGGCAATCACCTATTATATGGGAAGAATTTCCACAAAACTGAAACATTATGAAATGGCTTCTCAGTATTACAAACAAACAATTAATACCTATCCTGACAGTTATTATGCATATAGAGCCAATTATAACTTATACAAAAATGACGGAATATTGCCGTTTGAAAATATAACCGTCAAGACTGTAACTTTTCCTTATCAAAAATCCATGGAAAATAATTTGGTAGTAAAATTGGCACTCTTGAAGGATTATGATTTAGTTGAAGAATTGTGCAAAAAGGATAAATTTATACAAAGCTGGATTGCATATGAAAAGGGTAATTATACGATTTCTGCTATCCTTGCAAGAAATGCAATGGAAGAATTGGCAATTAAACCTACATTTGATGATTTAAGATGGAGATTAGTATATCCTCTGCACTATTTCGATGTCATAGAGAAATCAAAAGGCAGTAATAATCCTATTATATTGCAGTCTATAATGAAAGAAGAAAGCCATTTTAATCGTTTTGCAGGAAGTCATGTCGGAGCTTCCGGCTTAATGCAGCTTATGCCGGCTACATATAATGAAATCCGAACACAATATGGGTTAGGAAGTGATATGTTTAATCCTGATAACAGTATAAAAGCAGGAAGCCTTTATTATCAAAACTTGAAAAAGGTTTTGGGGAATAAGGACTTGTATGCAATTTCCGCTTATAACGGAGGCATTGGCTCTGTTACAAATTGGTTTTCAAAAATAATTTATAACGATACTGATGAATTTGTTGAACAGATACCATATCCAGAAACCCAAAATTATGTAAAAAAAGTTTTGCGCACATATTGGGTTTATGGAAATATTTATTAATACAGAGAGGAAACAATGAGCGGAATATTTATAACTTTTGAAGGTGCGGACGGTTGCGGAAAAACCACTCAAATAAAGCTACTTGATGAATATTTGAGAGGGAAAGGATATAAAACATTATTAACACGAGAACCTGGTGCTAAAGGTTTGGGAACAAAATTAAGAGAAATTCTTTTGAATTATCACGGAGAAGTTTCTCCGACTTGTGAATCTTTTTTGTTTCTGGCAGACAGAGCACAACACATTGATTGTATAATTAAACCTGCATTAGAAAAAGGTGTTATTGTTTTGTGTGACAGACATACCGATTCTACCGTAGCATATCAAGGTTATGGCAGAGGTTTGGATTTGGATGAGATTTATCACTTGAATAAAATTGCAACAAACGGTTTGAAGCCTGATTTAACAATTTTACTTGACGTTGATTTGAAAACATCCCAAACTCGAGTCGGAAAAGAAAAAGACAGAATGGAATCTGCGGGAATAGAGTTCTTTGAACGCGTAAGAAAAGGCTTTTTAGAAATCGCAAAACAAGAACCTGAAAGAGTTAAGGTTATTAATTCCGGTGAAACAATTAACAATATACATAGTAAGATAGTTAAATTAATTCAAAATAAAATAGAATGTAACAAATTTTTAATATAATCTTCAAATTAATCAAATTTAAAAAAGTTTTAGTTTTTATAAGTATAGAGGATTAATTGGAGACCATTTTATATTGAAAGTATCTGGCGAATTAATATCAACAGTTGCTAAATCAAAGTATATTGCACCAAAAATTTGGGTAAAAGAGACCCCTTTTGGTAAGAGATTGAATGTGGCTTTAACAGATACTATTAAATTAAAAAGGACTCCTTTATCAGAATTCGAAAGCTATATGCAAGGCATTGCAAAAGAAGGGAAGGATTATAAACCGATTTTCGAAGATTTAGAATCACCTTTTGCAAAATATTATAATTATGTACAGGAATTTAATTTAGCACAAAGCAAAAAGCCTATTTTTAAAGCAACAGATGGATCAAGTTTTAATATTCCTCCAAAAAAAATGTGTGTTACATTTGAGAATTACAAAGATTATATTTTTAAAAATGCGGATTCTTTAAATATATCAAAAGATGAATATTTCCAAATTATAGACGAAGCTACTAAAAAAGTTAAAGAAAGTGTATTAAAAAATTCCGGCGGATTAAGAGAAGAATTTGTCGATAATGCAGATAGAATTCACAGATGGGCGGAAATATTCAGCTTACAAAATCATGATAAAATTAATCATAAAGATATTTTTCATAAGTTTTATGACAAAACAATGTATGATAATGCAGTTAAAGAATATACCGAGTTTGTTGAACAAATAACCGGTAAAAAAGTTTTAATCGGTTGTAAAAGCAGAATGAATTTTCCTATATCTGCATTGGGACTATTAAATGACCCTAAAGCATATAAAGATGTTGATTACATTCTTTTAGGACATGGTAAAAATTCATCTTTAATTACGGATATAGCTCATCCTGAGACATGGAGATTTTCTGATAATGATAAAAGTATATGGGAATTTATTGAAAATAAAGTGCCAAAAGGGAAAAAAGTTTTAGTATTCTGTTGTGAAACAGATGGTTTGGCAAAAGCCGGAAAAACAAAAGAAGAAATGATAGATTTGTCCGGAAAAATGATGTTTGGTGTAGGAAATACTGTTGATGGGGTTTTTTGTCGGTCTAATCCTGCCAAAATATGCGAAAGTGGTATTCGCCACATAAAAGGACATTGTTATACAACAGGTGCCACAGTGACAGAAATTGGTAGTGCTTCAGGAGCTGATGCGTTCAGGTTACATAAAGTAAGTAATTCTGAAACTGTATATTATGATTTGGATTATTCCAAATTTATGGTTTAAATTTTAATTATTTCGCAATAAATTGCATTTTAAAGTTTTATTTATGTATAATAGATGTATATGGAAGGTGTTAAAATGCTTTTAGATGAACTACGAGAACGTATAAATAAAAATAAGGAGTGTCTTTGACTTTGACAGTTTAAAAAAAGAACTCCAAAGTCTTGAAGCTCGCCTTCAAACACAGGAAGTTTGGTCAAATCAAAATTTGGCAAGCGAACTTGGGCAAAAAGCAAAAGAAATTAAAGAAACTTTGGGACAGTTTTCTTCTTGGGAAAGTATTATTGAAGATTCAAAAACAGCTTATGAAACGCAAGACGAAGAACTGATTGCAGAAGCTGAACTTTCTTTGACCGAATTGGAAAAACAACTTGATAAATATGATATTCAAAAAATGTTATCCGGAGAATATGACGAGGCAGATGCATTTTTAACGGTAAATGCCGGTGCTGGCGGTACTGATGCTCAGGATTGGACGGAACTTTTATTAAGAATGTACACACGCTGGGCTGAAACTAAGGATTGGAAAGTCGAATTGATTGATAAATCAGACGGAGAAGAAGCCGGCATTAAGTCTGCTACAATAAAAATCACAGGTAAATTTGTTTACGGTTATGCCAAGGCGGAAAAAGGCGTACACAGACTTGTTCGCATTTCTCCTTTTAATGCTAACGGAAAAAGACAAACAAGTTTTGCATCTTGCGAAGTTTCACCTATTATTCCGGATTACGAAAAAACCGTTGTAATTCCGCCGGAAGATTTGGAAATTGATACAATGCGTTCAGGAGGTGCTGGCGGTCAAAATGTTAATAAAGTGGAAACGGCAGTAAGAATTTTGCATAAACCGACAGGCATTGTTGTTAAATGTCAGCAAGAACGCTCACAACTACAAAATAAAGAAAATGCAATGCAAATGCTTGTTTCCAAGTTGCTTGAAATTCGTCAACGAGAACATGAAAAAAAACTTGCGGAGTTGAAAGGCAAAAATTTTGATATAAACTTTGGATCACAAATTCGTTCGTATGTTTTTCATCCGTATAAAATGGTTAAAGATCACCGAACCGGTTATGAAATGGGAAATATTGATGCGGTCATGAATGGGGATTTGGATGGATTTATTGAAGCATTTTTAAAGAGTTAGTTGCACAAAACTTTCAAGCAATTATTGACAGGCAATGTCATCTTTGTCAGTGCGACCGTCATAATTGTTATCCAAACCGTCCGAACAGGAACCGATTGAATCTTTACCTTCTGCCCTTGCCGTTTTTGTCAACCACTTATTGTCAATTTTATCCCATTGGTACAAGAAAAAGTTCTTGTAAAATTTTGCCATTTGACTGTTCTTAACTATAACTAAATTCTCGTCATTTCTGTTTTCTCCACTATATGAAAAGTTCATTGAACCGACAATAACATATTCGTCATCTATAACCATTGATTTTGAATGCATTTTACCAGCATAGTTTTCAGTCTTAACCATTACTCCATAATTACGTAATTCACTATGTTTTGAATGTTTTACAGAAGCATTTAATGCATCCATAATAATCCTCACGTCAACTCCGCGTTGATTTGCTTTTACAAGTGCATTTGTTATTTCTCTGTCGGTCAATACAAAAGTTGGAATATAAATATATTTTCTTGCATTATTAATCATAGGAACTATTTTGTTCGTTGAAACCTTGTCTTGCGGTGAAAAATACACGCTTATTACATTACCGCTTAAATTAATTTGATTTTTCACTTGCTTTTTCTTTTGTAAATGAAAATATCCAGCATACATTTGCTCAAATTCTTGTTTATAAATTTGTGCAATTTCTTTTGAATTTATAACTAAAATGCTGTTGGAATTATACCCTGACATATCTGTATGAGATAAGTTTGCAGATCCTGTAATCACTGTTTTGTTATCAAAAATATAAAACTTGTTATGCATAATAGAGTTTACTTCTTTGGAATTGAAATCATTACGATTATCCGAAATTAGCTTTGTGATAATATTTGTATCCGGATAAATATTTTTACCATATTTGTCCGTATCATATACAAGTCTTATTTTAACCCCTCTTTTAGTTGCATTTTGCAAGGCTTTTTCGATTTCATCAGTTTGTGAATATCCATAAATCGCCAAATCTATTGTATCTTGAGCAGAATTAATATTTGATAAAATCTCCTTGCAAACAGCAGAGGAACACTTTCTGTCAGGCTTCAATTTCTTTGTAAAATCTGCCAATACCAACTTTATATCTCCAAAATCCGCAACTATCGCGTGATTATCAAATTCAGATTGGGGATTTAAAATTTTTGCAGCACTATGCAGTTGATATTTTTTGATAATAACAAAATTTTTAAGTTCTTTTATTTTCTGATTATCAATTTCGTAAAATGTATTATTTTCCAAGTCATAAATTTTATATTTTGAATTTCTTATATCGTTAATTTTGCTTTCAAAACCATGCCGGTAAAAAGGTTTTGAATTTTGCAAACAAAAACCGGAATATAGAAATTTATTGCGATAACTGTGTCTTAGATAAATTAAATCAAAATCATTTTTTATGTAGACATAACGCCCCAACATAACATTTTTAGCCCAATATTTAGCAAGATTGCCTGCTATAAATGCTTCCGTTTCTGTTATATTCAATCTTTGAGAAAGTTGTTTGTTGTGCTCAGTAAACTTATCATCAAAACAATCTAAATCAGTAAATACAAAAACTTTTCCATCCAAAACAAATTCAGTCGGTGAAACAACTTCCGTTACTCTATACACTTTGTTTTGTACTATATAAAAGAATACCGAAAAAATAAACAATATGACTACAAAACTAATACTAATCACTTTTTTCAACATAATTTGTAATCTCATACCCGAGTTTTTCTATCTTGTTTTTAAGTTTACTATTTTTAGTAATCATATATTCGTCAAAATGATTATCAATAATTCCGTCTTCATATCTGCAAGGGTGAATTGATACCATTACAACAGTTTTATCATGATGTATTCTGTTCAAAGCATACGAAATAGAGATTGCATCCATTGCAGACTCATATGAAGTTCCTATGTAAAAGTCATTAGTTTTTAAGCCATACTTATATAGAGTGTTTTCGTTTATTACGGAGAATAAATTTAACAATACCTTTTTGCAAGCATTTATAAGATATTTTTTATTACAATGCCTATAAGGATCCGGTACAAAATATATCGGTTCAAAATGTGTACAAACATAATTTATCTTATATTCCTTTGCTAAACGACATACCAAATCGAAAATTGGCGGAACCGAATGAATATAAGCGTTTGAGTCAATATGTACAATCTTTGTTTTTGATAAAACTTTTTCTATCTGACGACGAAATTCTCTTTCTGTCTGCTGTAAAAATTCTTTGTTTTTAGGATTATAGGCTTTTATCAATAGTTTTAAGTAAGAATTATTGAATCGCATATTACCGTCAGAAAGTTCACTTAAATCTGCACAAATTGATTTTCCATCCGTAATATTAAGATTTATTCCAACTCCCAGCCCCTCACATTTCGGAATAATTTCATTTATAGCTTGTTCAAAGGCTTCTCCATTAGGAATTATACTTACACTTTTTAAAATTCCATACAAAAAGCCATCAGAAACCGCATCATTTATCGATTTTGATTTACCAAATCCTATCGCATTTAAAATAAACTTTTTATCCAAAACAAACACCAAACCTATGACTCGATTATATAATATATTTTAAATTTTGTTAAGAAAAATTTAAAAAGTAGCAAATTTTTCTCAAAAAAATACTTTATATATATAAAGGGACTCATCATTAGTTTTTGGAGGCAAAAATGGCAGTCGGGGCCAGGGATTATATCGATAAACTTTTAGTAAAAAAATATGCTGACGAGAAAGTCGATAACCATGATGCAATGGAATCAATGGTTGATCCTAAAAAAATGCTCGAAGCAATGAATGACGTTGCCGTTGTTCAAAGAAATATGTTTACCCTTTCACAAAAACTTGTTGGTGTATGTTATGCGGTTAATGCAAAAGCTGCAAGATATAAACGAGGAATGAACGGTTAATATAGCTAAACAGGACAAATTAACAAAAAGAGAAGCGAAATTAAAGAAGAAATAATTCCTGGAAAAAATAATTTCAACATATATAAAAATATTTTAATTGTCGATTTATATTCCTAAAAACATTCTTGTATTTGCTTTTTTGTTAACTAATGTAATTATTTTTTTTACAACAAATAAAGAAACAAAAGATAATAATGAAACGACAACAAACCTAATTATTACTGTTAAAAATGCACTGACAATATTTGAGGTTACAATAACATTCTGTAAATAAAAAAATTGATTATATAAAAAGAACCAATACCAATGTACAAAGAATAATCCAAAGCTGTATTTTGCAATAAAATCCAAAGTAGTGTTTGTTTTTTTATGTGACAATATAAATTCGTCTAAATGTTTTAAATATCCCAAAAGAAGCATTGTTAGGAAAGTCTTTGAAATTGTATAATTACAATAAATTTGTTTGTATGCTAAATAAACATCTAAAATAGAAGTTGTAATCATGCCAAGCCATAAAAATAATCTTTTATTATAAAAAATATCAATAATATTTTTATTCTTTGAACAATACATTCCAAATACATACAAAGCAAGAAAATGGACAAAACCTGATAAAATGTACATTACATAGGCATAATATCTTGAAAAATAACTTAGTCCTACAAGATTTTCATATTCTGCAACTCCTCTTGGTAGAAAAATTGTAATAATAAATAATAATGGTAAAGTTTTATACAAAACTTTTTTTTTCTCAAATTTTAAAAATAAATAAGAAAGTAAGAAAAATATAACAATCATTGGAATAAACCAAGTAGGAATATTATGCACTCTGCCAATTGTCAGATGCATAGGAACTTGCAACCAAATATTTAATCCGACAAAAGTATTTTTGTATGCAACCGGACAAAAGAAACACAAAATTAATCCCGGTATTGAAGTAAAAAGGTAAGGTAAAATTACATTTGTCCATTTTTTAGAAAGATAATTCTTATATTCAAATTTATATGAAAGGTGTTGAAATAAAAATCCGGAAATAAAAATAAAAAGAGCTGTTCCACCACAAACAATTTCACAATTAATTGTATGTAAAAGACTTGAATTTTCACCTAACTGCATAGTGTGTCCCATTATAATCAATAAAATAGCAAGCCCCCTAAAAACATTTATATAATTTAGAAATGGTTTCTTTGTTGAGGGAGCGACTACATTTATATCCACATTGACCTCCTATAATTCTAACCATAAAACTTGATAAGGTGAAACCCTTAAGTGCATTGTTCTATTTTGTATAGAAATATTCACTTTAATGTTTTTTCCATCAATCAAATTTTTTAGTTCAGTTATATTTCCGTTATTTTTTAATATGACATTTGTTGGAATAGTGATTTCAGCTATGATTTTATTTTTTGAAAGATTATTTATAACTAAAATTTGTTGTTCTTTATTTTTTCTTATGTATGCAAAATTACTTTTATTTTTAGTGTTTAAAATTTGGAAATCGCCGTTTATCATTACAAGTAATTGTTTTCTTATTGCAATAAGATTTTTTACCTTTTGATAGACTTTTGAATTAAATTCATAATATCCTTTTGATGAACCGTAGAACAATTTTTGTGGTAAATGCCCCCTGTTAATATCTCTGGAATCAAAAGCAGAAAATATATTTTTGAAAAGTTTGGTTTTGAAAAATCTATCTTCAGCAGAATTTTGAGCATTTTTATAATTATTTATTGCTCCAACTTCATCCCCATAATACACAACAGGAATACCCGGAATTGAAAATAAAATTGAATATGCAGTTTCAATTCTATTTGGATTTTTATCCAAAAAATTTGCAAGTCTTCCACTAACTCCAAATCCGTTTCTGAAATTTTCTCCTTTAGAAATTAAGTCGTCAAAAATTAATTTTCTTACTTCCGGACTTACCATTTCAAGTGTCAGTTCATCATGAACTCTCAGAAAATTAATCCAAGCCACACTTCCCGGAATATTAGGAGTTTTTTTATAAGTATCAATGAAATATTTTTTATCTTCCGAAATTAAAGTTGCCCAAATCGCATTCATTAAGGGAAAATTATAAGCAATTTGAGCTTCACTTGTGCGTTTTATATTTTTGTGGGTATCTTCAATTATTAATTCTATATTTCTATCTTTTCCAAAATAAGGAATAATATCATTTGGTGTTTGACAAGCTTCAACCAAAATTACCGAAGACGGTGCTGATATTTGTAGATAATTACTTAAAATATTAATTATTGCATGAGTTTTTGGTTGATTTTCCGCATTGGTTCCTTTTTCTTTTGATAAATAAGGTATTGCGTCCATTCTAAATATATCAATACCCATATTTGCCCAATTTGAAATAGTATCAAACATATAATACAGAACTTCAGGATTTTCCCAGTTTATGTCTAATTGAAAAGGATAAAATGTGTGGTAAAGATAGTAATCATTGTTATTTACTGTTACTTTTCTGTAGTGATTATCCGTATTTTCAGGAAAAATTAATCGTCTTTTAGAAATACTCCCATTTTCTTCTTTGTACTCTATGACTGTTCCAAGATTTTCGTCTTGATATTTAAAATATTCAGGCATTTTATCTTTATATATGAAGTATTCTAAATAACCTTCGTTTCCGCTTTCCAGCTGTTTAAACCATTCGTGTTTGTCGGAAAGATGATTTAAAACCAAATCGGCTTTGATTTTAAATCCCTTTTGCTTTGCAAGTTTAACAAATTCTTTAAACTCTGCAATTCCTCCTAATTCTTTTCTTACATTACGAGGGTCTTTAACGTCAAATCCGGAATCTTGCATAGGACTTTCCGCAAACGGCAAAATATAAATCATGGTAACTCCAAGGTTATCCAAATACTCAAACATCTCGGCCGTATCTTTAAAAGTGTTATTTTTACCATCTGTTATCACGCCAAATTGATCTACATAAAACATATAAATAATTTCATTTTTATACCAATCTTGTGAACGTGTTTTATCTTGTTCAGTTAAAAATTTATCTCTTTTATCTACTGCATTTTGGGCATGATTAATTACATTTGCGTATATAACTTCAGCGTTTTCTTTTCCATAAACCAACGAAATAGAATCTTTTAATTCCTTTTTGATTTTTGAACTTATATTATCTTGTAATAGAGCGTTATTTATATTTGTTTCTGGATTATTTTCAGTAGCATATGATACGTTTATTGATAAAAATATTAATAAAATAATTACAAAAAATATTACACTTATTTTTTTAAGACGTTCATTTATGATTACCCCTCTCGCAAGGAATTATATCATGACCTCATCCGTTTTTAAACTTTTATTAAATGCTGGCTGTATAACGGATCTACGAAGAATTCCCAACTTAAATTTAACTGGCTGATATATGCCCGAACGACTTAGTTAATATTAAGTGCCTATTTTTGTTAAAGCCCTTTTTCGATTACAACTTTATGCAAACCTTTTGGATTATCAACATTCCTTTTCAGTTTTAGTGCTGTTTCAAGAGCAAGTATTTGCAAGGTTGCCACTATCGTAAACAATTGTTGAATTTCATTTTCGCAATTAACGGATAGACGATAACTTGCAGGTATCTGGCCGCAATCGTTTCCAATTATAGCTATTGTCGGATTATAATCAACTTTAATTTTATTCAAATTACTGGTAGCACGCTCAGTTACAGTATCTGCCGATATAAATATTAAAGCGGAATTATTATTGAGCACTGCAACATGCCCATGCATGAATTCTCCAAGAATTGAGGCACTTATGTTTTTGTACGATGTTTCCTTGATTTTTAAAGCACCCTCTTTGGCAATCGAATAAGAAATTCCTTCGGCAGTAATTACAACAACATCTTTATTGGCAATATGTTTTGCCATTTTTTTTATTTCATTTCTTTTCAAAAATACTTCTTCTAACAATCGAGGAATTTCAAATAACGAATTTTTGTATGAATTTAAAATTTCTGCATTCGTATTCTCAATCAATTTTAGCGAAAGTAGTACAAGACAAAGCATTTGTGATGTAAATGATTTTGTTGCCGCAATTCCTTGTTCAAGTCCTGCATAGCAAGCCATTTGATAATCACATAATTTCCATATCGTAGAATTTTCGTTATTTGTAATACATAATGTCGGTAAATTCGTTTCACTTTTCACTCTTTCAACAGATTTTATTGTGTCAGATGTTTCACCGGATTGCGTTATAAAAACGTAAAGAGTATTATAATCGTGCGGAATGAGCTTTTTTAGTAAAAATTCACTTGAATATATTGCTCTTGCCTCAATTTTTGAAATTTTTTCAATCAAATCTACGGCATACCTCGCACAATGGTATGAAGAACCGCTTGCGACCAAAACTACTTTCGCAATATCATTCGGCACAAGAATATTAATTTGACCGTTATCATGATTTATATATTTTTCCAACATATGCGGAATTATATTTTTTTGTTCAAATATTTCCGTTTCCATAAAGGTTTTTTTATTTTTACAAAACATCAACTACCTCTTTTCAAATCAATCATATCATATTTTCATTGATTGAGGATATATAAAAATACAGCATGCCTTAAATCTAATTATGCAAAACAATTGACTCGGAAGCCAATGTGGCTTTGACATCAA
>JAKSUQ010000028.1 GCA_024408855.1 bacterium
AAATATGTCATTTTAGGCTTTATTTCGTAGCTATTCCACCAGGCTTTGTATTGTTTACTTTTCAGAAATGCGAACATTTTTTCTAAATTTTCAAAATAAGTTTTTTTATAACTCTCGTTGGTTTTACAATACCACGAAAGAGTTTTTAAAACATAATTTGTTAAGTAATGTGTTTTTAATCTTTCATCTATTTTTAATGAGGATATAAATTCTTCGATAATATAAAAGTTTTCAATAGGGGAAAGGTCTTTTTTAATCGCCTTATTTGTTAATGAACCGTTTCTGTTTTTAGTATAAAGATATAAATCTTTTTTGATAATTTCAATATTTTTTGCTAAAAGCATTGATTTTAAAAATAATATCTGGTCTTCACCTGTTTTAGATGTTGAAAAAGTTATATTATTTTCCTTTAAAAACTCTTTTTTATATAGTTTATTCATTGAAATTGTATGATATTTATAAATTTTATCTAAGGAAAATTTTGAAGGAAATTTTTTGTATGAATACTGTCCTTTTTTAGTTTTATTTTTGTTAGCGTAAAAAGTTTCAGCACCAAAAATAATCAAATCGGGATTTTTTTCAAAATATTTTTCACATTCAAGAAAAATATTTTCTTTTATATTGTCATCACCGTCAACGAAGGCAATATATTCCCCTCTTGCAAGGTTTAGTGCAGTATTTCTTGCACTTCCGGCACCTTGATTTTTTTCTCGTTTGATTAATTTTATCCTTTCATCTTTTATTTCTTCGATGATTTTACAAGTGTTATCAGTCGAACAATCATCAACGCAAAGTATCTCGATATCTTTAAAAGGTTGATTTAAAAGACTCTCAAGAGTTGTTTTAATATATTTTTCTATATTGTATGCAGGTATTATTATACTAGTCTTTGGCATTCTATTTTTCTTTTGTTTATCATTTCTGTTTGACGATAATTAAATAAAAAAAATCATATTCCCTAAGCAGTCTAATGTCAATCTGCAAAATTTGTTCAACCTGTTAAATTTAAACAATTAAATATTGCATGATATAATTATTAGGAGATAATACATTTTTGATTTGAGGTTTATCAAATGTTACGCAAAGATTTTTTTAATGTTAAAAGAATAGTTATTAAATTGGGAACAAATGTTTTAAGAAATGATGACGGAGAAGTTGCTTTATCAAGGATATATTCTTTTATAGAGGATATTGCAAAACTCGTTAAAAACGGCAAAGAAGTAATTGTTATTACAAGTGGAGCTGTTGGCTTGGGTAAGAAAAAGTTAGAGCTTGACTCAACTGATGGGGACGGTGTAAAGCAAGCCTGTGCAGCTGTCGGTCAAAGTCGTTTGATGTCATTTTATGAAAACGGTTTTGCTTTGCACGATATTCCTATTGCTCAAATTTTGCTTACGGAGGACGATTTTTCTTTAAGACACAGATATTTGAGCCTGAGAACAACCTTGAATAAACTTCTTGAGTTTGGGGTTGTTCCGATAATTAATCAAAATGATACAGTTTCAACCATTGAGTTAGAAGATATGCTTGCTGGCATGAAAGTATCATTTTCCGATAATGATAAGCTATCGGCTCTTGTATCCAGTGAGCTTGATGCAGAACTGTTAATTCTTTTGTCTGACATTGACGGACTTTATACCGCTAATCCAAAAGAAAATTCAAATGCAGAATTTATTAAAGAGGTTGAGGGCGTAACGGATGAAATTATGGCTTTAGGTACAGATGCTTCCGAAGGTGGCAGGGGTGGTATGAAAACAAAACTCGAAGCGGCTAAATTTGTAACAAGATTTGGCGGAAAAGTCCTTATTGCGAACGGAAAAACTCCATACATAATAAGTCGTGTTTTTGCGAATGAAGAACTTGGCACAATGTTTTTGCCAACTAATGAAAATCTTTCCGGTAAAAAACGTTGGATAGGTTATGCAACAAATGTATTAGGGAAAATTGTTGTTAATAACGGGGCTAAAAAAGCAATTTTGGAAAATTACACGAGCCTTTTGCCGGTTGGTATGTTAGAGGTTATTAATGATTTTAAGCAAGGCGAAGTTGTTTCAATTTATGATGAAAACGGAACAGAATTTGCAAGAGGAATGGTGAATTATAATTCCGAAGAATGTCGTAAGCTCCTTGGCTCTCATTCGGATGATATTGTAAAGATTTTGGGGTACAAAAACTATGATGCCGTAATTACCAGAGATAATATTACGGATTTGTAAATTTTCCTCTTGAATATAAAAAACTGTTTTGATATCATTGTCGTGGAAATTGTTTTTTTGTATGAAACTTTTTCTGTTTACAACAATTAAGTATGAAATCTATTTAGTATGGAATATACAAGACACTTTTTTAATATAGTAAAAACGACATTTAACTCTTTTAGGGTTTTACACAGAGCTCTTAAATGTTTTTGGAGTTATTTGCCGGTCATAGAGAAACGAAGACAACAAGAGGTTTAAAAAATGGATGCGTTTGCAATAATTACTTTAATAGGCGGGTTGGCATTTTTCTTATACGGAATAACGGTTATGTCGGCAGGCCTGGAGAAGGTTGCGGGCGGTAAGTTGGAATACTTTTTGAAAAGTATGACTTCAAGTCGGTGGAAAGGCTTGGGGCTTGGAATGGGAATTACCGCAATTATACAATCTTCATCTGCTGTAACTGTAATGCTTGTAGGACTTGTAAACTCAGGAATTATGAGCCTTTCACAATCAGTTGGAGTCATAATGGGTTCAAATATTGGAACTACCATTACTGCTTGGCTGCTGAGTTTAGCTGGTATACAAGGTACTGAAAATGTTATAATACGTTGTTTTAAGCCGGAAACATTTACTCCTATATTGGCAATGATCGGTGTAGCAATGATTATGGCAGCAAAGAGCAACAAAAGAAAAAATGTCGGAAGTGTTCTCATTGGTTTTGCAGTATTAATGTTTGGTATGCAAGTAATGACAGGAGCAATGCTGCCTTTAGCTGATGATCCTAATTTCGGTAAAATTATGGTAGCATTCACCAATCCGTTTTTGGGAGTATTAGTTGGGACGGTAATGACAGTTGTTATACAAAGTTCTTCTGCAGCGGTAGGTATTTTGCAGGCATTATCAATCGTTGGAGGTGTAACTTTCGGTATTGCTATTCCGCTAATTATGGGGCAAAATTTGGGGGCTTGTATATCTTCTGTTTTGGCGTCGATAGGTGTAAGTACTAATGCCAAAAGAGTTGCAGTAATTCATGTTTTATTCAATTTGTTTGGTGTAGTTTTGTTTTTATCTGCATTTTTGATAATAAATGCGTTAATTGATTTCCCGTTAATGAATAAGGCAACTTCACCGGTTCAGATTGCATTGTTCCATACTGTGTTCAATGTTGTAACGACAGGACTTTTGTTTCCGTTTACAAAACAGTTGGAAAAGCTCTCCAAAATGGTTATTCCTGAACATGAATCGGATAAACAGTCTGTTATTATTGACGATAGGTTGTTGATGTCTCCGTCCTTTGCTGTTTCGGAATGTCAACGCCAAACCCTTAAAATGGCGGAATTGGTTGAATTTAATATAGTTAATTCAGCAAAAATGCTCAAAAGCTATCACAAGAAAAAAGCTGAGCAAATTTTGGAAAACGAAAAGCTTATTGACAGATATGAAGATAAATTGGATTCTTTTCTGTTAAAACTTTCAGGTACTTCTTTATTGGAGTCCGAAAGCGGAAGAATTACGCAAATGCTCTTACTTATAGGTGATTATGAACGTATGGGTGATCATGCAACAAACATTTTAAAATGTGCTGAAATGATTAATGAAAGTGATAATAAACTTTCCGAAGATGCAATTAACGAGATTAAGGTTATTGTACATGCAACAAGGGAAGCGTTTTCAATGGCTTATGAAGCGTACAAGACGGATAATATAGAAATAGCTCAAAAGGTTGAACCATTGGAAGCTGTTATTAAAAAGGCGGTAAGACGTTCTAAAAATAACCATATTCAAAGATTGAAAGACGGTCAGTGTAATGCGGAAATAAGTTTTGCATATTCCGATTTGATGAACGATTTAAGAAGAATAGCTGCTCATTGCGGAAATATAGCAACAGGAGTCTTGCAATATTCTGATACAACTTTGCATAAACACGAATATAATCACAGAAATAAAGAAGAAGATTTAGCTTTTGTAAATGAATATAGAGATTATAAATCAAGGTATTCAGTTCAAAAACGAGGAGAATAATCTTAATCATTTTGGTAATTGTAAAATTTTAAATAACGTAAAAAATTTAGTATGAGAAAAATTTTTACGTTATTTTTATTATTTATATCACAAGTTCTTCCGACTTTTGCATTCGGAAGTGAAGAAAAAATTATAACCGAAGTCTATTCAAAGATTAATCCGGCGATTGTGTGTATTGATGCACAATTAAATGGAGGTGTATCTTGCGGAAGTGGTTGTATAATTGATAAATCAGGAGTTATTTTAACGAGTGCTCATGTTATTGAATCCTACAAAAACATAATTGTAACAACTTATGACGGTAAAAATTATGAAGCTAAAGTTCTTAAACGTTTTGAAGATAAAAAAGATATAATTCTTTTAAAAATTGATACAAAAGAACCGTTAAAAACTGTTAAAATGGGGGATTCCGAAAAAATTAAAGTCGGTCAAAAAGTTCTTGCAATAGGCAATCCTTTTGGTTTTAGCGGAACGCTTACTCAAGGAATAATTTCAAGAATAGATTATGTAAAAAATAGAATACAAACAGATGCAGCAATAAATCCGGGATCTTCCGGTGGACCTCTCTTAAATAAGAAAGGTGAAATAATTGGGATTAATCAGGCAATATTCAATCCTGATAATAATATTTCCAATATAGGAATAGGCTTTGCAATTCCTATAAATTCGGTAAAAGAATATCTTGCAGAGAAGGATTTTATTTAATTTCCTGTTAAATCAAAACTTTAAACTTCACAAAAGTACTATTCTTATGTATAATTTGTATGTAGGAGAGTTTATTATGTATAAGTTGGGAATTATAGGATATCCTTTAGGACATTCAATCTCTGCGGCGATACAAAAAGCTGGTCTTGAAAGTTTGGGTTTGGAATGTTCTTATGATGTATTGGAAACAACTCCGGAAAATTTGGTACCAAGGATAAAATTTTTAAAAACTAACGGGTACAACGGATTTAACGTAACAATACCGCTTAAAGTTGCAGCGTCTTTGTTTTTGAATGAAATAGATGATTATGCAAATATTGCCGGATGTGTAAATACTGTAAAGATAACGGAAGAAAAAGATTTGCTTGGCTATAATACCGATATATACGGTTTTAAAAAGTCAATACCGGATGATATTAATTTAGCAGGAAAGAGAGCTGCTATCCTTGGCACGGGAGGAGCTGCAAGAGCCGCGACAGTCGGACTTTCTGAAAAAGGAATACAGTACATAGATTTTTATACAAGGAATATAATTAATGCAAAGCAGACAATAGATTATATGCGTTCTCAATTTCCCAATATAGAGTTTTCGGTTTATCAAATCCAAAATATAAGAAGTTTAAAGGAAACATCTATTATCGTGAATGCAACACCGATAGGGATGCTGGGTTATATGGCAGATCAAATGCCGTTAGAAGAAAGAGATTTTGATAATATTGATGACAATACTCTGGTATTCGATATAGTTTACAATCCGATAAGAACTTTGTTCTTAAAGCATGCGGAAGTGCGAGGATTAAGAACAGTTGAGGGATTGGATATGTTGGTTTATCAGGCACAACATGCAATACAAATTTGGACAGGCGAAACTCCGGATGTTAATCTTATGAAGATTGCTGCATTAAGAGCCTTGAAATAAGATTTTTTTAAGTGGTACAATTTTATAATATAGAATATAACAGGAGACTGATTGATGAATAAGTTACAGATAAAGGCGGAAGTTTTGACAACAATAAGAGCTGTTACTGTTGTAAAAAATCCGACTCCTGAAATGCTATCTGATTTGAGGAAAATTGATGATACAAAAACAATGTTTGAGGTTCTGGTCAGAGAGTTAGGAAATGCTGATGAACAAAAAACAATTATTATATGTTGGCTATTAATTGAACTAATTGATCAATCTCTTCTTAATGAGTGGCTTTGGGATGTTATAAAAAGCTCGGAATATAACGATAATACCAAAATGGTAGCTTTTAATATGCTTAAAGATTTGGGGAATGAAATTGATTATGAAGTTATACGGGGATATTTCGAAAAATTTAATGAGTTAATTGACAGAGAAACAAAAGAATTACTTGACGGAGCAATAATGAATCCTGAAACTCAAATTGATTTTATGGATTTTTTGAGTGTACTCAAGGATGAAGATAAAAAATTGTTGATAAATTCTTTGGATATGGACTATACCGGAGATGCTTTGGCTAATATTTTGATACCGGTCTTGATTACATATATTAATACAGAAATAGGGGACGTAGCCTTAGATGTGTTGGCAAAATCTAAGTCACAGCTTGCGTTCCATGCATTAGAGAATTTGAAAAAATATAATGACGGAAATGTTTTAGCTAAATTAAATAAAGCTCTTTCAGAATTAAAAATATCAGGAATACGAATTGATAATACGCTGGATTTTTATAAAGAAATATTGAAAGAATCAAAACCTTACAAGTGCTATATATCTTTCCCTGACGGACATGGCAATTTAGCTTTAATATTTTCAAGAAAAAAACAAGGGCACGATTTACAGTTTCTTGCAGCTGTTGTAAATCCTCAATATGGAATTTTGGATGCATTTGGTTTTCAATCAATGACGGAGCAGGATTTTTACAAAATTGTTGATAAATTCTACAATTATCAGGAAAAATATGAAATATCGTCAGGGGTTTTAAAATATATAATAACGCAAGCACTTGATAAAACATATGAAAACGGCGAAACTCCACCATACGAATATACATGTTGGGAAAGTATTCTTTTGGACATTGAGCCAGTTGAGCCGGACTTAACTTTGGATAGAATTGATTTAAATCAAAAAGATATAGATAAATTATGTTTGAGTGATTATGTGCAATCGTGGTTTTTTGACGATATAACATCTCAAGAATTTAAAACTTTTATTGAGAAATTGTCTTTGGAATATAAAAAGAATAATTATAATGTAGATTTGGATAGGTTTATTGCGGATAACTTTGATGATATTTATACCGAAGATATAATTAACGGATATATGAAAACTTTTAACTTGGCATCATATTTACGATTATTAAAGAATGATATAAAGACTGCACAAATATTTTATTCTTTAGGTTCGAATTATTCTTTCTTGACGAATATTATACGAAAAAGCATTTATGAATATTATCTTGGCAAAAGGTTTATTTTGAAAAACCAAGGTAATGCAGCATCATTGTTCGAAAAAAAATCTCATAATATGGATGATGATTTTGATTTGTTGCAGTTAGATTTGATAATATCCGGTATTGAAGCTAAGTGGGTGGATAATGAATAAAATCATGGCACTTGATGTCGGGACAAAAAGAATAGGTATTGCCTTGAGTGATTATTTGCAAGTTATAGCGACGCCACATTCTTTTATATCAAGAAATCCCGAAGGTGTAGCTATCGAAACCATAAAAAAAATTGCAAATGAAAATCATGTTTCGAAAATTGTGGTTGGATTACCGAAAAATATGGATGACTCGGTGGGGTTTCAGGCAGAAGATTGCATGAATTTTGCACAAAAAATTCTTGGTTTTGATATAATATTTGAAGATGAACGATTAACATCGGAAGAAGCGGAAGAACGGTTACGTTCACGAAAGGTAGATTTCAGGAAGAACAAAGGATTAGTTGATATGGAAAGTGCCTGCGTTATTCTTGAGCAATATTTAGGAAAGTGAAATTATGGCAGAAGAAGAACAAAATTTGGTGGAAATTTGTGATGAGGACGGGAATGTTACTCAATGTGAAGTCTATGACATAGTTGAGTACAATGACAAGACGTATGCTTTGTTGTATCCTCTTGATGAAGAAAATGAGGAAGAACCTGAACTTATAGTCTTTGAATATGTCGAGGAGGGTGATGAATGTTACTTCCAAAACATAGATGATCAAGAAGAATTTGATGCAGTTTGTGATTATATTCAATCTTTGGATTTTGAAGACGAAGAAGATATAATCGACGAAGAATAACAGATAACAAATATATTTTCTTGATTGGAGTTTATAATGTTTGAACGATTTACGGAAAAAGCAGTAAACGTAGTATATGAAGCACAAAATTTTGCAAAAGAAATGAAGAGTGCAGAAGTTTTTCCGGAACATTTACTGTTGGCCCTTGTTTGCAGTGCAAAGGGGGTTTCTCTGAAAATATTCAGAATGTTTGGTATGTCTGATGAAAATGTTTGTTTGACAACAGCTGAATATTTGCCTCAGACAAAAAATGCTGTTCTTAACATACCGTTTAGTAACGCTGTGAAAGATATTTTAAAGAAAACTTTGGATTTGGCATCAAAATCAGAGAATTCTAATATCCTGTTCGAACATTTATTTCTGTCAGTTATAAATGATAAAAACTCTAATATTCAGAATATTTTGAATAAGTTTAATTTTGATAAAATTTATGCGGAAGATTTGTTGACAAAACTTGTTCAGAAGAAGATTAAAAAATTGGAACATCCTGAAACAGAGGATGATGTAAGCAAGAACAATAATCCTGAAGCCATTTATGACGGTGTTGCATTGGCGGATGTTTTAGACCGAGCTGTTTCAAAACTTTCAGCATATGGGTATGAAATTTTAGGTACTGAGCAAATTTTGGAATCTGTTTTGGAGTCGGAGGAGTCTCCGTTAACAGAAATAATTAAAAGTAACGGAATTACGCATGATGCTTTTGAAAAACAATTAAAAACTATTAGTTCTCGTCGGTCAGAATTTGAAGATAAAAAAATAGTTTTTACTCCAAATGCTTTTTATGTAATGAATATGGCATTGCAAATTGCTAAAGAAATGGGTTCATCTGAGGTTATGCCGGAACATGTTGTTTTAAGTATCTTAAAAACAAAAAAAGGTTTGGCATACAAAATAGTAAAGTCATTGAACATTAATGAAAATAAATTGATTGATGAAATAATGAAGCCGATTGAGAAACAAATGTCTGAAACTAATTCAATTTTGAAATTGGCAAAAGAGGAAGCTCGAAGAATAGGTAGAAACGTCGTTGGAACAGAAATGTTTCTTCTTGGGATTTTAGGCGAAGGAGCAAGTGTTGCGGCAGAAGTGCTCAATAATCTTGAAGTAAATATGAAAGATGCGAGGGTAGAAGTAGAAAATCTTATCGGTTATGGAAATGAATATTTTGATAAGGAAATTTCTTTTACAAAACGAGCAAAGCAGGTTTTGGAAAATGCTTGGCTAAGAGCTAAAAAAGTTGGCAAACAAAAGATTGAAGCAACGGATCTGTTGCTTGCAATTATTGATGAACCCGGGTCAGTTGCAATGAAAGTGCTTACTAATTTAGGAGTGGATGCTGTGGAAATAAAAGTCGGAATTAACGAAAAAACAATCAATATGTAGGATAGATCGTGCCGGAAGAAATACTTAAAAATTTTTTGGATAAATATGATTTAAAAAATAAAACCATAATCGTTGGATTTTCAGGCGGGTATGATTCAATGTGTCTTTTAGATATGTTATACAGAATTAAGCAATCTGACGGCTATGAAGAAATGAATGTGATAGCCGCACATTTTAACCATAATTGGAGAGGCGAAGAATCTTTAAGGGAGCAAGAAGTTTGCAGAATGTTTGCTGCGAGTAAAGGATTTGAATTTTATACCAGAATGGCAAGTGCGGTATTAAAGAAGAATGAGAATGAAGCTCGAATCGCCCGTTATGAGTTTTTCGAAGAAGCATATGAAGAATTTGATGCAGATGCAATTTTTACGGCACATAATAAAGATGATAATGCCGAAACAGTATTATATAGGGCAATAAAAGGTACAGGCATTGTTGGTTTGAAGGGAATATCTGAAAATCGCGGGTATTTTTACAGACCTCTTTTAAAAGTTTCAAGAGCTGAAATCCTTAAATATTGTCAAAAATATAATTTATCACCGAATAATGATTCTTCAAACAGTGATACATCTTATAAAAGAAATTTTTTGAGATTAAAAATAATGCCGGCGTTGGAGAATGTAAATCCATCCGTTAAGGATGCTTTGAATACTTTGGCAGAAATTGCCACCGGAGAAAATGAAATAATAGAAGAATATCTTTCAAAGTTCAGAAATGACGTTTTGGGAGAAGACAGTATTAATCCTCAAATATATTCAAAACTTTTAAAACCTGCCAAAATGAGATTTTTGCACGAATTTATTCAAAAATTAGATTTGGATTATGATTACAAAAAAATAAAAGAATTGTATACTTTTATTGAAGAAAATATAACCAAAAGAAATGGAAAAACCCTTTCACTTGCTTCTGCAATGTGGTTGTATGTAGATGAAAAAACTATTGAAGTTATTCCGAAACGTAAGTCGAGTATAGTCGAAGAGCTTCCTTGTGAAGTTCAAATTAACGGAGAGGGCGAATATGTTTATAACGATAAAACTATTGTTTTGAAAAAATTTGTAGAAAATGAAATTTTTGTATTTCCTCCGTCAACGTCAATGTACGCATATATCGATTTAACAGATATTAAACCTCCTTATCAATTAAGAACAAGACGTGATGGGGATGTCATAGTACCTTTCGGGATGAAGGGGTCTATGAAATTAAAAAAATATATGAACGCAAAAGGCGTTGCAAGACATATGAGAGATTCTTTCATTCTTTTGGCAAAAGATGAAGAAGTATTGTGGGTTGCAGGAGTAGGATTGAGTAATAAAATCGGCGTAATTAAATCACCTACTCACGTAATTGAAATTAAACAAGATTAAACGAGGATTGATTATGGATTTTTTAAAAGAGAACAGTTTGGAAGTATATTTAAGTGAAGATGAAATTCAAGCAGGCATCAAAGTTTTAGCTGAAAAGTTAAATAAAATATACGGTGAGGAAGAGTTGTATGTAGTGTGTGTTTTAAAAGGCGCTGTAATGTTTGCAACTGACTTGGTTAAATATTTAAAAATGCCTGTAAAGATGGAATTTATCAGACTTTCAAGTTATGGCTCAAGCTATTCAACTTCCGGAAACGTAAATGCGGTAGACATCTCACTTCCTAATTTAAACGAAAAAAATGTTCTTATAGTCGAAGACATCATAGATACAGGATTGACAGCAAAATTTTTGATTGACTTTATAAAAAATAACTTCCAAACAAAAACTTTAAAATTTTGTTCGTTACTTGATAAAATGTGTAAACGAAAAGTAGATATAGATGCTGATTATTATTGTTTTGAAGTAGATGACAAGTTTTTAGTCGGTTATGGTCTGGATCTTGACGGTTATGGCAGAAATATTCCAAATATTTTGTATAAGACAGATGTTAAATAAAATAACTTGCAAACCATTATGGGTAAGCCGGTTTTGTACTTGTTAGTTATAATTTAATATAATATAATAATTAAGATGTCGAAGTTTTTCAATAAATATTTATTTATAATTGGGGGAATATTAGTAGTATGGTTAGCGGTTTTGCCGGCTATTGTGCCGACAGTGTTGGTAACTTTGTGTAAAAATTTATCGGTTAATACGGACTATAAAATAGAGCTTCAAAATCCGAAATTTCATACATATATTTTGCCTTATGTAAAATTAAGTGCTGATAAATTAGCTGTGCAATCAAAAAAAGAGCAATTTCATTTTGGTGTAACGAAATTTGATATAAAAGTAAGAATTTTACCTTTGTTATCTGGTAAAGTGCATATTAGTAAAGTAAAAATTGCGTCATTAAATTTAATGTCTAATTTGAAAGATTTTAATACGTTAGATAAAGATTTCTTCATAGATGTTTCAAAATCCGGTATAATTTGCGATTTAGTAAAAGTATCTTCGTATTCTATGAATTTTATTTCTCCAACGGTGACCTCATCTGTTAAATATGATGGTAAGGATTTTTTGTTTGAAAACAAAAATAGGTTTGTTAGGGTTAAAGCAGATAGTTATTTAAATACGGAAAAGACTACTTCAAAAATTTATCTTAACTTATTTTTGCCTAAAAATAATGATATAAATAAGACGCTTCTTGACATAAATATAACTAATTTGAACCTCGAACCTTTGGCTGAATATTTTAAAGAATTTATTCCGGAGAAAGTAACAAAAGTTGTAGGACAAATCGATATCAAAGCTGATAGTGGTGAATTAATTACAGAGCTGAAAAAAATAAGAATATACATGAAAGACAATGCTCAATCAATGATTTTCCCGGATAAAACGGATATAAAATCTTCTTTTAATATTTCAAATTCAGGTATAAATATAAAATATGCTAATTTTATAGCAAAGGATTTGCATTTTTCAATTTCAGGAAATATTAATGCAATATGGGGAAAAGTTAAGCCAACATTTGATTTGAATATAGTTGTCAACAAATCAAGAATAGAAAATTTTATAAAAATGCTTCCGCCTTTTGTAACAGAAGAATTTAATACAGCAAATATAAAAAAATATAAATTATATGGTAATATATTAGCCAATATTGTGATTAACGGGAGTTTACCAGAACCAAATTTAGCAGGGAATGTTTATATTGATGATGCTGTTTTAATTAAACCGGTGCCGAATACAACTAAGGGCGCAACGATAAAATTATCATTTTTAGGTAAACATGTACGTTTTGAAGCGTACGTTCCTGCAGGTGACGGAGAAAACGTTACGGTAAAAGGAATTCAGGAAATTTATAATGTAAAATATTCTGAAATGACAATAAAAAGTACTCCTAATGTCAATCTTGCTAATGCAGAAGCCGTTGTGGAACCATTGCATGAAATCTTAAATTTTAAGGTAGGTCCGCTGCCGTTGTTAGATGTTAAGGGAATCGGGAATATAGATATATCTTTTAAAGGAAATAGGCAAAATCCTCATATTATAGGATTGTTGAATTTTAATAATGCGACAGTTAATTTTAAAGATTTTCCCGATTTGCTTGTAAAGGAAGCAAATGCCGTTCTAACATTTGAGGATCAGAATACAATTTTTAAGACAATAAAGGCTAAGTTAAATGGAAGTGATTTTGAAATAAATGGAACAAGTGATTTGTCAGGCAAATTTAATTATAAAGTTTCTTCTAAAAATCAAATGCTGAAAAATGTTTTACAATCAATTTCTACGTCAAAGATTCCGTCTAAAATAAAAACTCAGTTATCTCAAATTTTCATTATACAAGGAATGTTTGATTTTGATATTAATATATATGGGAATATGAACGACATTAACAACATAAAGTTTAATGAAAATGTTTTTCTAAAAGGGGAAATAAATCTACAAGACGGAAATATTATTTTTAATGGTACAAATATTAAAGATGCAAATGGAAAAATAAACTTAAGTTCCGATAATTTACTTGCAAATATAAATGCTGTTGTGGACAGTTCTCCTTTAATTTGTTGTATAAAAATAAAAAATAATATTGCGGATATAATTCTTGATGTGCCAAAGTTTAATCCGAATTTCTTGATAAAACAGCTAAAGTCGAGAAAAGAGCAAATTTTGCCGAATATTTATTTAAACGTAAAATATAACGGTAATATTGACCAGATTGACTTTGAAAAAATAAGATTAAAGGCAAAACCTTTGTATTCAAGTAATGATAAATCTTTTATAAACTGCCAAAGTGGTGAATTTATTTTGGATAAAGGTAAACTCAATGTAAAAAATCTTACTTCCGAATTGCAAGGCTCGAAAACTAAATTATCAGCAAACTTTCGTGTAGATAATGTGTTTTCAAAATCACCGTCAGTGAATGGTATATTTAACTTTAATTCTCAAAATTTATCCGATTTAAATAACTTGTTAAATAGAAATATATTACCAATAAATGTGCAAAAATACGTTAAGGATTATGAGTTTACATCCGGAGTAGTTAATTTTAACGGTAAAATTGTGAACAACAAATTAACAACATCAAGTGATTTGAACGATATTTTATTAAAGTATTTGCCGTTGGAATTACCTGTTAAAATATTGAACGGAAAACTTTCTGTCAAAAATAATAACATATTTTTAGAAAAAATAAATGTTATAGCGGATGAAATGCCTATTTTGATTGACGGAAATTTGAAAAATATAATAAAAATACCAATGTTTGATATTTATATTAATTCTAAGCCAAAGCAAGAGTTTATAGAGAAGTACATAAACAGAAATAGAATTTATCCTTTGAAAATTAAAGGTGATATGGTTTATACAGCAAAGGTTGCCGGAACAAAGGACAATTTTAATATCAAAACAAAGGCAGATTTAAGTAAGGGTGGTTCGCTTTACTACTATGGTGCGACTATCGGAGATGTCGAGAATTCGATAATATTGAATGCGGATATGACAATTAATAATAAATTGTTTAAAATTAAAGAGTTTGCATATGATAAGTTAATTGAATCTCAGAGCGGAAAACATACCCGTATAAATATGTTAATTGTATCAGGGAGTATTGAACAAAGGTCCAAGGATTTTTTGTTCGATAATTTGCATATTAAAACCTCCAATCCTACTGATGCAAGAATTTTTAATATAATATTCGGCAAACCGAATATTAAACAAGGACAGTTTATATCTGATTTAAAAATCAACGGAACATTATCAAATCCACGAATATTAGGTGATTTTCATATTTTTGAAACTGATATTCCGTTTCTTGATATGGCAGTCAAAAATATTGAAATTTTGTTTAAAAATAAAACGATAAATGTAGCCACAAAGGGAGAGGTTATAGGAAATGAAATTTCGATATTTGCAATACTAAAAAATAATTTTACAAAGCCTTATCGTGTAGAAAAAGCAATTTTGTATACAAAAAATTTAAACTTAAATCAAGTTATTGATAAGCTCAAAGTAGTAGAAGCTGATAATGCTGTAAAAGATGATTCAATAAATGAATTTGATATAAAATCGTTTATCGTCGATGATATGAAGCTGAAAGCTGATAAAATTTTGTTGAGAAATATACATGCAACTAATTTTGAGTCAAATATGAAATTGACTTCAAATAGCGTATTTGAGATGAAAAACTTTGTATTTAATATAGCTAACGGGAGTTTGCAAGGTAAGTACAGGTATGATTTTAAGAATAGCAAGATGAATTTTACTCTTTATGCTGACAGAATAGATGCAAATGACATTACTTGGGCATTATTTGATTTAAAAAATCAAATATATGGTGATATGACGGGTAATGTAAATTTATCATGCAGTGGGAAGAATTTTGAAAAATGTATGTCGACATTAAACGGAAATGCAAAGTTTAATGTAAAAGGTGGCAGAATGCCAAAATTAGGGTCATTGGAATGTCTTTTGAGGGCTGGAAATTTGGTAAAGAGCGGACTTACAAATCTTTCGATAAACAGTATTCTTGATATAATGACACCTCAAAAGACAGGTGAATTTTCTGATATATATGGAAATATTATAATAAATGACGGTATTGCAGATAATATTGAAATAGCAACGCAAGGTAAAAATATGAGTTTATTTATCGGAGGTATTTATAATTTTGCATCTGCTTATGCTGAGATGGAAGTCTTTGGAATGATTTCAGGAAAATTCTCGAGTTTATTGGGCCCTATTGGTAATATTTCAGTAAATACCTTGTTTAACCTTATTCCTGGTGTTGATTTGTCAAAAAACAGTTCAATATTGGATAACATCAATAAAATTCCAGGAATTGAATTATCAAATAAAACATATAGAAAATTTATTGCCGAAATTAAAGGAAATATAAACGGTGATGATTACGTTAAAAGTTTTAAGTGGATTAATTAGAGGCTAATCCTTGCATTAAACTGTCATGAAATTTAGGAATCCATTCTCCTATAACTTTTAATGCAATTTTTTCATCGTCCGATAGTGGTTTTGTTTCGTCGATTTGCATATATGTATCCAAATAATCAAGCATTAATTCTTTTTCTTCAACTGAGATATTGTTGTTACCTTTAGAATCTAATCTCGACATTGTAAGTATATATGCAGCGACTTCATCTTTTGATAAATTGGAGTTTGCATCAAGGTCAAGTGCCGCAAAATCACCTAATGCTTGTATAAATATAGTTATTTCAGTATCGTATCCTTGAAGGTTTTCTAATTTTTCGCTAAGGTCAGTTGAGGTTGGATTCTCATTATAAATTTTAATTATTTCTTCAAAATCTTTAATGGTTTTAATTGATTTTGAAATAGCTTCAGATTTTTTACAATTATCGTGTTTTGTGTAGTATTCTACAAGTTTTTGGTAAAATTTTTCATCAATATCAAGGGATTTATTTCCGTTTGTATCATAATATTCAATATATTCTTCTCCTCTCTGCATATATGCCTTTGCTTTATCATTTGCACTGCCGTCAGCAGGGATTTCCAAATTATAAGTTTCATCCTTTGTACTTTGTTCAAAATTATGCAGTTCCCAACCTTTGATATAGTTTTCTATTCTGTCAGCAAGGTTTCGTGTATCAATTTCGTTACCGTTATTTTTTTGAAAAGAAATTATTGCATTATATTTAGTTGTGATATCATCTTGCAACGCTTTTGGAAGTTTATCAAACTCGATTTTATTTCCTTTTTCATCTCTTAATAACTCTATTACTTTATTAAATTCGTCATTTGTTGTATTGCTTACAGGGTGTTCGTTTTTAGTTGAAGTTTCTTTAGCGGGTTGCGTTGCTGTCGGTAAAACAGGATTTTCTTCCATTTTTGTATAATTATTATTTGTTCTTTGTATATTCCCAATACCTGCGATAACTTGTGGCAGTATACTCATAATATTTAATCCGATGTTATTACGGATATTATTTCTTTGTTGTTGCTTTATTTCTTGTGTTCTTCGTCGAAAATAAGCATCTGAAATTTTTGTCATATATTATAACCTCTCTGTATATATAAAGTAAATTTTGTATCCTTGATTTCTTTCTTTTTTTATTTTGTAACATTTATTTACAGAAACCTAAAATATATGTTTAAAAATTTGATTATAAATTGGTTTTCCTGTATCATTTAATGAGTGTATAAAATACAATAGAGTGAGAATATAATGGCTTTAAATTTTCAAGATTTAATATTGAATTTATCAGGTTTTTGGTCAAATTATGGCTGTATAATTCAACAACCTTATGATATAGAAAAGGGTGCTTCTACAATGAACCCGGCTACTTTTTTGCGAGCGTTGGGACCTGAACCATGGCAAACTGCAATGGTTGAACCATGCAGACGCCCTACGGATGCACGTTATGGCGAAAATCCTAATAGATTAGGTCATTATTTTCAATATCAAGTTATTTTGAAACCATCTCCTGATAATGCACAGGAATTATATTTGAAGAGTCTTGAAGCAATGGGAATAGATTTGACTCAACATGATGTAAGATTTGTTGAGGATAATTGGGAGTCTCCAACTTTAGGAGCAGCCGGTGTGGGCTGGGAAGTTTGGCTTGACGGAATGGAAATTACTCAATTTACATATTTCCAACAAGTAGGCGGCTTAGAAGTTAAGCCTGTTGCCTTGGAAATTACATACGGATTGGAAAGAATCGCAATGTATATTCAAAATAAAGAATCTGTTTTTGATATTATGTGGAATAATACTTTGCAATACAGAGATATTTATATGCAAAATGAAGTGGAACAATCGAAATACAATTTTGAGTATTCAAACCCCGATAGATTGTTTAAACTTTTTGATGCTTATCAAAATGAAGTGGATAGTTGTATAGAAGCAGAACTGGTTTTGCCTGCATATGATTATGTCTTAAAATGCTCTCATACTTTTAATCTTCTTGATGCAAGAGGGGTTATAAGTAAAGACGAAAGAAATAATTTTATTCGAAGAGTCAGAACAATGGCTTCTGCTGTCGCAAATCTTTATGTAAAACAACGTGAGAAATTAGGTTTCCCGCTTTGTAAATAATTATATACAGCTATTTCTCGGAATATGGAAAGGATATAAATGGCAGAGAACAAACACTTGGCTCTACAAGACATACTTAACAGCCTTTTTAAACGAAAAAACTTGGATGCCGCAATTGCTAATGCTACTAAGGGTGGATTGCAGAAAACCCTTGGTGCATGGGATTTGATATTATTGGGTGTGGGTGCAATTATTGGTTCCGGTATTTTTGCAATAGTTGGAGTTGCAGCTGCAGGGGATTTGGGAGCAGGTCCTGCATTGGTTGTTTCTATGATTATTGCTGCGATTGCCTGCGTATTTTCTGCTTTGTGTTACACGGAATTTGCAACAATGATTCCTGTCGCAGGTGGTGCATATATGTATACATTTGCGACATTGGGTGAATTTATGGCGTGGATTGTCGGTTGGGTATTAATGTTGGAATATGCGATTGGTTTTATTGCTGTTGCGTGTGCTTGGACCAACCATTTTATGCAGTTTATAAGAGGTTTTTCAGACTATCTTCCTGCTTTCGTTACTAATCCTCCCCAGTGGTTAATAAGTGATTTTAGAAATTCAGTTAATTATTATAGTTCGCAGGGTATAGATTACCATACTGTAATTCCACATTTGGCTAACATACCGATATGCATAAATTTGCCGGCAATATTTATGATTGCTTTAACAACCTTAATTTTGGTTAAAGGTACAAAAGATTCCGCAAAAATGGCCGGATTAATGGTATTTATAAAGTTAGCTGTGATCGGATTGTTTGTATTTTTGGGTGCTTTTTTTGTAAGACCTGAAAATTGGACTCCTTTTGCACCAAACGGTATGCAAGGAATATTTATGGGGGCATTCATAATATTCTTTGCATATATTGGGTTTGATGCGTTGGCGACTGCTGCCGAAGAATGTAAAAATCCGCAAAAGGATTTACCTATCGGAATTATTGGTTCATTACTGATAACAACTATTGTTTATACTTCGGTTGCACTTGTTTTAACCGGCATGCAACGAACATCAGGAACTGTGCCCGTTGACTTTTTGCAAGCTCCGATGGCTTATTGTATGGCGGCTACCGGAAAATCTTGGGCAACGTATACTTCATATCTTATATCAATAGGCTCGTTAGCAGGTTTAACTTCAGTGCTTTTGGTTCTTCAAATGGCTTCAACCAGAGTTTTGTATGCAATGAGTAGAGATAATTTTTTACCTAAAGTTTTTCAAAAACTTCATCCAAAATTTAATACCCCATATATTTTGACTATAACAGTCGGGGTGTTAGGAGCATTGGGGACTATGTTTTTGGATTTGAATGTAGCTGCTTCGTTATGCAATTTTGGTACATTTACGTCTTTTATAATTGTTTGTGTAGCAGTTCTTATATTAAGGAAGCTCGAACCAAACAGGGAACGACCTTTTAAAGTTCCGTTTTGTCCTCTTTTCCCTATATTGGGAATACTTTGTTGCGGGGGATTGATGTTTTTTTCTATGATAGTTGCAAAAGGTGAAGATGCTGTTCTCTCAACTCTTTTATTTGTATTTTGGGTTTTGGTTGGAATTATCATATATCTATGTTATGGTTACAGAAAGAATCGTTTGGAAGAAAGTAAATCACAAATCAGTATGGAAAATAATTAGCAATGATAAGCAAATTTCGTGCAATACTAAATAATATTATGGAATGTAAATCTCCTCAGCAATTAATTGAAGAGGGAGTTAAGTCGGAGTTAAAAAAGACATTAAACGTATTTGATTTAATAGTAATAGGTATCGGAGCTGTTGTAGGGACCGGAATTTTTACCATAATAGGCTCAGCTATTGTAGGAAGTACCGACGGATATGGGGCCGGTTCAGCGGTAGTTTTATCAATGATTTTAGCAGCCGTAGCAAGTGTTTTTTCGGCTCTTTCGTACTCGGAAATTGCTGCAATGATACCTGTTGCAGGAAGTGCTTATACATATACGTATGCCACAATGGGCGAGTTTATGGCTTGGATGGTTGGTTGGATATTGATGCTGGAATATGCTATTGGAAATATAACTGTTGCAAGTGCTTGGACCGGTTATTTTGTTCAATTATTAAAAGGATTTAAGCATGTTTTACCGGCATTTGTTATCAATTTTCCGATATGGTTAAGAAATGATTATCGTACTATGTATGAGTTGTGTGCAAGACAAAATATAGAGCCTCATACTGTTATGCCGTTCATTTCAACTCCTTTTGGATTTGAAATCCCGATAGCTGCAAATATTCCTGCCATTGCAATTGTCCTTGTGCTGACGGTTTTATTGATAAAAGGAATTAAAGAATCTACAAAAGTTGCAACTATTATGGTTGGAGTAAATTTATTTATAATTATGTCTTTCATAATC
Source organism: bacterium (assembly GCA_024408855.1). Lineage (GTDB taxonomy): Bacteria > Cyanobacteriota > Vampirovibrionia > Gastranaerophilales > Gastranaerophilaceae > CAG-196. The sequence continues at coordinate 20,394 of JAKSUQ010000028.1, forward strand.
GTTGGAGCATTTTATGTTCAGCCTGAAAATTGGCAGCCGTTTATGCCTAATGGTATGGAGGGTGTTTTCACAGGTGCATTTGTTATCTTTTTTGCTTATGTTGGGTTTGATGCTATATCAACGGCTGCGGAAGAGACAAAAAATCCGCAAAGAGATTTGCCGATTGCGATTTTGGGAACTTTGATTTTATGTACAGTTCTGTATGTGTGCGCAGCATTGGTTCTAACCGGTGTAGTACCATTTGCAAATATTGATACTCAAGCACCTTTAGCTCACGCAATGAGGTTTGTCGGTATACATTGGTATGCAGGATTAATATCAATAGGGGCTTTATGTGCATTGACAACAGTTCTTTTGATATATCAATTAGGGACGACAAGAATATTATTTGCTATGAGCAGAGATAATTTTTTACCAAAATCTTTGAATGCAATTCATAAAAAATACAAAACTCCGCATGTAATGACATGGGTTTCAGGTTTAGTTGTTATTGTTTGCGGTTTGTTTATGGATTTGAATATTTCTGCTGAGTTATGTAATTTTGGAACTTTTACTTCTTTTATAATAATTTGCGTAGCAGTTCTTATTTTGAGGAAAACTGAACCAGAAAGAAAAAGACCTTTTAAAGTGCCATGTTGTCCGTGGTTTCCAATTTTTGGAATTATAAGTTGTGTGGCTCTAATGTACTGCAAATTTAGTGCAAAGGCTACATCTGCACTATATTTTATAATATGGTTAGTGGTAGGTTTGTTGATATATGTCTTGTATAGCTATCATCAAAAAAGAAAATCATAAAATCAACTATATAAAGTAGTTACATATAGCAATTTATGATATACTCTTTTGTATGAAAATTGTTTCTGCTGAAGATTTGTTAGATTTTAAAGTTTTGCCGTATAATTTGTATGATGAAATGGGCAATAATTTATTGGAAGCCGGTGAAATTATGACTCCCGGCAAGTTAGTAATGCTCAAGAATTATAAGACGCTTTATGCAGAAGATGATGATGCTGAATTAAGAACAGAAAAAGATAATAGTGTTAATTTGAGCGAAGCGGAAGTTAAACAGCTAGCTGATTATACATATGAGGGGTTAGATTTATCCGAGTATGAAACGATTATTAACAGAGTTGGAGCATTGAAGTCTGAAATTCAAATGCGTGTTAAATATTTTGCATACAAGACATATGCGTTGTTTGAGAAAGGTTTGTATATAGAGGGAAGTATAAAATTGAAACAATTAGTTTCAATTCTTGTTACGGATGTATTCAAATATTTGCAAAAATCATCTCAAGGCTCCAAAATTAGATTTATGGGTGAATATGAAATTTGTCATCCGTTGAATGTTGCAATAATATCTGGATTAATAGCAAAGAGACTTGAATTTTCGAATTATGATGTAGAACAAATTGTACTGGGTGCACTGTTGCATGATGTTGGAAAATTCAAAATACATTTAGGTGGTGGAGTTTCTGCAATAACAACTTTGCAGGAAGCTGCGGTGAAGCCTCATACTACCTTGGGGTATGATTTGATTTTGAACGATTTGCAACTTAGCAAGAAGATAGCAAGAATTGCGTTAGAGCACCATGAAAATAATGACGGTTCGGGTTATCCGAACGGGCTTTCCAATGATAATATTTCGGAATGGTCTCAGATTGTCAATATGGCGAATTATTATGACAATCTTGCTTGTAATCGAACCCAACAATATGTTGAGTGTAATCACGATGTTCTAAGGGCAATGTTGGAAATCGGTACAAAGAAATTTTCGGCAAGAATGTTGTATACATTTATTCATTACTTTAGTTATGATGATTCCCAAAGATTTGACGAAATAGCCCTTTAATATAGGCTTTTAATAT
>JAKSUQ010000029.1 GCA_024408855.1 bacterium
GGATGGGATTCGAACCCACGGTGGAATTGCTCCCACACAACCTTTCCAAGATTGCACCTTAAACCTCTCGGACACCCCTCTTTGGTCTATTTTGAATATTGTTAAATATTCTATGTCATGCCTATCATTATTACACAAACACTTTTTATTGTCTATTTTTTAGCTTAAATCAATAATTGTAACCTTTTGGTGCGTTAATATGCCTTTACAAAATTTTACAAATATTTGTTTACATTCATGTCATTTTAAGTGTAAAATCATGTTAGGAGGCTTTATATTGTCAAGAGGCTACGAAAATTTTAATAATTCCGAAACATCTTTTCGCAAATCATCTTTGATACAAGAACGTATAGGTCTTGTATCCTCTCATATGTACAAACAATTTTTGGATTATCAGCATGCAACAATCAATACTGCTGAGATTTTTGTCGAAATGATTAATAATTTAAAAGAAATTTCAGACTCTTTGAAACAATCGTTCTCTGCAAGGGGAATTACAACAGAAAATATTTATATTGAACACGATAAAGACAAAAGTGTTGCTATTATTAATATTTTGTGGCATACGATAAGTTTTACTACCAGATGTAATTATGAACCACAAGCCTTATTCAGAGAAAGTCAAACTCCTATGTTTTCAGGTCGTATTATGGCTGTTAACGGCAACTATAACGAAATTACTGACGGACTTTCTTTAAGAAATGATATTATGGCTAAATTATTGGACAAAGAAGTTGCTTCGCTTTATGTCCCTGCCGATAAATCTCAAAATTCAATTTTTAAAATCAAACATTTGGCCAACAGAGAATTTTTCCTGAACTCTGCTGATGCTTCAAGAGAATTCGTATTAAAAGTTATAGAAACCATTTGCGGTGGCGGTTTATACCACGAAGAAGGCTCAAGAAAGAGCTTTAATATCTAATTTCTATTTATTTATCGTGTGAATTATTATTAATATTTGCTTAAAACTACTTGAATATAAAATATATTTGTGGTTTTCTGTTATTGAGAAGTTCATATCCTCTTGGAACTTTTCGATATAAAAGCTAAGCGGCTAAGCTTTTATGAATAGAAATAAAAAAGAAGGAAATTGAAATGTTAAAAATCAGATTAAAAAGATTAGGTGCGAAAAAAGCTCCTACATACAGAGTTATTGTTATTAACTCAACTACTAAAAGAGAAGGTAAACCTATTGAAGAATTAGGTTACTACAATCCTAAGACAAAAGAAATGAAGTTAAACAAAGAACATGCTGAGTTGTGGATATCAAAAGGTGCTCAACCTACTGATACGGTTAAGTATTTAATCGCTAACTGCAACGCAGACGGTTCTTTGAATTATAAGAAAAAAGAAGTTGAAAAACTTTCTAAAAAAGCATTAGCTAAAAAACAAGCTGAAGAAGAAGCTAAAGCTGCTGAAGCAGCAAAAGCAGCAGAAGAAGCTGCAAAAGCTGAAGAAGTTGCAGCTGAACCTGAAGCTAAAGCTGAAGAAACTGCTGAAGCGTAGTTTCTGTAAAGATTTTAAAAGAGGTCCTGTTTTTTCAGGACCTCTTTTTTTTGTATTGACCACTATGCTGCATTATCATATTCAAGAGCATAGTTATAAAGTGCGAAGAAAATATCTTTAAGAATTTTTCCCTCAAGCACTTCTCTATATAATATAAGCAAAGATTCTATTCTGCTGAGAGGTCGCCTGTATACTCTTGCTTCTCTTAAAGCACTATATTTATCTGCAGTTGAAATTATTTGCACACCGATATCGGAAATTATTTTATTCGAAAATATATTAGGGTATCCGGAATGTTTCCAATTTTGATGATGATATTTAATCAAATCAAGCGTTTCATTCTTTAGACCTTGTGTTTTTAACATTTCATATCCTAATGTTGAATGAATATTCATTATTCTTCGCTCTCTGTAATTCAGTTTTGAGGGCTTGTTTAATACTTTGGACGGAATAAGAACTTTTCCCATATCATGCAGTATACAAGCCTCTTTTAAGATATCTTCATCTACTTCGGAACGAAATTTGTCCGGTAACATTGAATATATACCTGATGCAATTTTGCAGGTTTCATTCATATGTCCGACTGACAAATCTTTTAACGTTTTTGTATCAATTTTTAGTTTAATACGAAAGTTTTTAAGCAATCTGTTTATAGATGGGTTCAGATCAATCATTTTTTGAACCAAAATTTTTTGTAGCTTTTCTTCTTCGCCCGTTTTTAACGAAATTTTACCATTCCCGTTTTTGCATACAAAAAACGAGGAGTTGCTTATTTGAACAGCACCTACAAGTTGGATATCATTACGGGGTTTTTCTTTTAAACGGGATAAAAACATATTTTCTTTTAGATTATACTAACAACTTAACATAAGTTTACAATATTTTTCTATTTTTTGCAAGTTGATTTTATAAATTTAATAATTGCTTGTATTTGAGGTATATTTGGTATAATCTGAAGTAGTTATGCGTTTTATAAATTTATTATTAATCTTGGGAGTTATTTTTATAAGTAGTACGTTTGTAGAAGCGTATGAGCAACCTTATGATAGTCCTGTTCGTTCAAGTTACGGCTCAGGTAACAGGGAGTTTGCTGATTATATGGCGAATATTAAATCTTCTTTGAGTCGTAATTGGTATCCGCCTGATTTTATGGAGGGTTGTCATATAAGAGTTTTGTTCAAACTAAACCCGCAAGGGAGAATAATATCTAAAGAAATTATTGAAAGCTCCGGTAATGATGTTTATGACGATTCAGCACTTGATGCTTTGTTAAAGTCTGAACCGTTTGGGAATTTTCCAGAAAATTCCGACAGGCAATGGTTGACCATAAATTATGTGTTTGATACTGTTCTTCTGGATGATGAGAAAATGAAAGGATATTTTAGTCTTGCGAAACGCTCGGAAACAAGCAATCCTGCCCAAGCCATTGAATATTACGGTCTTGCGATGGAGGCTCTCAATGGGCATGAGAATAGATATTTTCTTTATAAACGAAGAGCAAATATAAAAAAACGTATCGGTGATAATACAGGTGCTGAAGCTGATTATGCCGAGTACGAAAATATGAAAAGAAAAGTTGATATAAAAAGAGCTCACTTATTAAAACATTTGACCGAAATTAACGGTACACCATATTTATATTTCTATTTGGCATATTCTTATGAACAAATTGGAGAAATTTCTAATGCAATCAATGCTATAAATAAAGCAATTGAAATGAACTCGGAAAATTCACGTTATATACGGTATAAGAATAAATTACAAAATTTAAGATAAATATTATATAAATCTTGTAAAGCTGCTTGTTCTCAGCAGTTTTTGAGTATCTTTAATTCGTTCGTGAAATGTACTGTCAAATTCTTTACTTATTCCAAGTCTTAGTTTGTCAGCTTCTGTTAATGCAAGTTTATACATATCAGAAAAATTATCAAGAATAGTTGAAGTTAGAACATCATATTTTTTAGTCGGTATTTGTTTATCGTCAGGCATTACTAAATTATACAATGTGAGTGCTAAATCAGTTCTAAGAGTCCCCCAATCACAACCAATATATGAATTACCTTTGCTTAAATTTTCTGCGAAATTAACAAATTTTTCTGCAAAATTCTTTGTAGCATAATCGTCTTTATTAGCACCTTCTTGCCAATTTGTATATATGTCATACGGGCAATAATCAATACCAGCTTTATTTAATTTATCAATATCTATTGAAAGTACGTCCAAATCTATAAATCTATCTATTCCATGATCTTTTAATACTTTTAAATATTCTGGAGAAAGATATCTTATAGACGAACCTCTGTATGTATTTTTGAGACCGTTTACCAATTCAACACCTTCTAAAGGCAAAGCATACATACTCATACCCGTGCTACTGCTATAACATGGTTTAATTCCCAAAATCTTATCTATAAATCTTTGTTGTTCCTCCGGAGTAGCATGTAATTCATGATTGGGATTATATTCTTTTCCGCCATTCAATTTACCAAATAAATGATCACTTAAAGGACTTTCTTCCTCATCTTGCCAATCGGATAGAGCTCTAAATCCTACGTTTTTTGTGTTCGAAAAATTATTGCTCTTTTTATAAATAACGTTGTTATAATATCCGACTACACTTCCTATCCTCATATTGTATTGCCCTTTCGTACATAAAATTGCTAAATAAAAAATTTGCTATCTTATTAATATTTTCTCTATTATAATATAAATAATAATTTCAACAAGACGGAGGAGCGATGGAAGAAATTACAACAGAATGGAAACCCCAAAAGCCCTGGCTGTTAATTGTACCGGTAATGTTTGCGGCATTTATGTTTGCACTTGACCAAACGATTGCGAATATTGCTTTGCCGCATATGGCAGGATCATTTTCTGTTAGTTCTCAAGAATCTATTTGGGTACTAACAAGTTATTTAATTGCCAGTTGTCTTACAATCCCTATGTTGGATTGGTTAAGTAAGTTATTGGGAAGAAAATTGGTTTTTATGTCCTGCGTGATTTTGTTTACGATTTCTTCATTTTTTTGCGGGATTTCGACTTCAATAGAGATGATGGTAATTTCTCGTTTTATGCAAGGTTTGGGAGGCGGAATTTTAATTCCTGTCGCACAATCTATAATTATGGAATCTTTTAAAGGTCGTGAATTGAATACTGCCACCGCAATTTTTGGTGGAGTTGTTATCATGGCTCCTATTATTGGCCCCGTCTTGGGTGGCTGGATAACGGAAAATTATTCATGGAACTGGATATTTTTTATTAATGTTCCTATTGGTATAATTGTAACGATATTATCCGTCAAATTTTTTGAGGAACCTCCGTATGCAAGCAGACAAAAAAATGTGCATACCGATTATTGGGGAATATTGTTCTTGATACTGTTTGCTATTGCATTTGAAATAATGATAGATAAAGGTAATGATCAAGATTGGTTCGGATCGCCTTTTATTTGTAGATTAACATTTGTTTGGGTTACAAGTTTGATTTTGCTTATTATTTCGCAAATTAAACAAAAAGATTCTCTCATAAAATTTGATGTATTGAAAAATTATAATTTTTCTGTCGGAACAATAGTTATAACAGTCATGACCGCTATTATGTTATCATCTATGGCAATGTTGCCGCAATTTATGCAGAATATGATGGGGTATAGTGCTTTTACCAGCGGATTAAGCATGATGCCAAGAGGAATCGGTTCTTTATGCGGGTTAGCTTTGGTAACAAGATTGGTTGCTATATTCGATCCGCGTCTTGTAGCGTGTACAGGTGTGTTAATATTAAGTTTGGCAAGTTGGTTATTGGGTTTTGTAAATTTGCAAATTTCTCCGGTCTCGGTTGTAATACCTAATGTACTGTACGGTTTTGGAATGGCACTTGGTATGATGCCTATTGTTACATTGTCTTGTCTTACAGTCCCTCCTGAAAAAATGTCCAATGCTTGCGGTTTGCAAAATTTTATTAAAAATATCGGTGGGGCTGTCGGAACATCTTTAGTTGCTACATTAATTTCAAGATTTTCGCAAGTTCATCAAAATATGCTTACTCATTCGCTTACAGAAACTAATCCTGTATATTATGAAAGACTGCAAGCCTATATATCAGCTTTTGCAAAAACAGTTGATTTTGAAACAGCAAAAAGTATGGCTCAACATTTGATTTATGCACAACTTAATCAACAAGCACATCTTTGGGCATTTATTGATTCATTCAGAATATATGCTCTTGCGGGAGTTCTTGTTTTAATATGTATATTGGTAATGCAAAAAAAGACTTGGAAATAAAAAAAATGCCTTATTTCTAAGGCATTTTTTAAATATTATATTATTTAGAATTAATGACAAAGTGCCAATAATACGCCGGCTGCTACGGCAGAACCAATTACTCCTGCAACGTTTGGTCCCATAGCGTGCATCAATAAGAAGTTCTGTGGATTAGCTTCCAATCCGACTTTATTTGAAACCCTTGCTGCCATAGGAACAGCAGAAACTCCGGCTGATCCGATAAGCGGATTGATTTTTGTTTTTGAAAAACAATTCATAAGTTTAGCCATTAAAACTCCGGCTGCTGTTGCGAGTGAAAATGCTACAATTCCAAGAATTAAAATAAAAATTGTTTGTACAGTTAAAAACTGGCTTGCAGAAAGTTTTGAACCGACTGACAATCCTAAGAAAATGGTAACTATATTAATTAATGCATTTTGCATTGTATCTGAAAGCCTTTCTACAACGCCACATTCTTTACATAAATTACCAAAGCATAAAGCACCTAATAACGGGCAGGCACTCGGTAAAAGGATTACGCATAGCAGAAGTATCATCAATGGAAATACAATTTTTTCTCTCTTGGAAACTTCTCGTAATTGTACCATTTGAATTTCTCTTTCCGCTTTTGTTGTCAATAATTTCATAATTGGCGGTTGAATTACCGGAACAAGAGCCATGTATGAATATGCCGCAACGGCAATAGGTCCGAGTAAATGTTCTGCAAGTTTTGTTGTAACATATATTGAAGTAGGACCGTCAGCACCTCCGATAATACCGATAGAGGCTGCTTCCGGCAAACTAAACCCAAACAGGCAATATGCCATTAACAGTGCACCAAAGATACCAAATTGAGCTGCACCGCCTAACAATGCAGTTTTAGGATTGGCAATCAACGGACCAAAGTCAGTCATAGCACCAACTCCCATGAAAATTATTAACGGAAATAGTCCTTTATGGATACCTGCTTCAAAAATAATTCCCAAAAACCCGTTAGGACCGGCTATCTCTTCGCCTAAAGGCATCGGAATGTTTGATAACAAACCTCCAAATGCGATAGGAACAAGTAATAGCGGTTCAAACTGTTTCTTAATACCAAGCCATAACAAGAACAAGCAAATAATAATCATTATCCATTGCCCGTGCATATGTAGTAATTGTTCAATCCCGGTTATATCAGGATTAGCCAAGGCATTTTCGGCAGAATGAACAAATCCCATTATGCCTGTCGAATTCCAGAGTGTTTGTAAACCATCTATTATATTCATTGTATCACTCCCCCTTTACTAACCTATTGTTACCAAGGTCTGACCGGTAACAATTTTGTCGCCCTGTGTAACAGAAATCGAATTAACTCTACCGGCTTTTGGTGATTTAATTTCTGTTTCCATCTTCATTGCTTCAACTACGAGAAGCACATCTCCCTCAGAAACTTCATCTCCCTCAGAAACTTCTATACGAAGAACATTTCCAGGTAAACCTGCCTTAATTTCTTCACCATCACCTGAATTAGCAGAAGATTTTGTTTCAATCCCGTCTTTAACGTCGACATTAAAGGATTTTCCGTTAACTGTTACTTTGTTTTGTCCGTCAAGTTTAACTGCATAGTTCTTACCGTCAATTTTAACGGTATATTCACCATTTGCAGAAACCGGAGCTGTTTGTGATTTAGCGGAAACTTTATTAACGGATACGGTACCTTTACCAAGCAAGAAATCAATACCTTTATCTACATTTCCGTCTTTGCAAGCTGCTGCTATGAACAAGTTCTCATCAGTTACAGGCAGTCCTGCTGCTTTTAATCTTTCTTCTGCAGCTTTTAATCCTTTTTCAGGATCTTTTTCGTTTATGTCAACAACTTTTTCTGTTGTAGGTTTAAGTCCTGTTTTTTCTTCTGCCCATTTAACCAATTCAGGATCCGGTTCGCAAGGAGTCTTCCCAAAATATCCGAGAAGCATTTTTGCATATCCCGGATTAGCTTGTTCCCAAGGATTTTCAGAGATTGCATTTAAGAAAGATTGTTGTGCATAAAACTGTGAAACAGGGGTTACGGAAGTACCAAAACCGCCTCTTTCGACAACTTCTTTCATATTAGCAATAAGTTTAGGAAATTTATCCAACATTCCCATATCCTTTAATTGGTTAACGGTTGTAGCTGTTGCACCCCCCGGAAGCGGAGCTTGGATAAGAATAGGATTTACAGCCAAAGATATTGGAGAAATCGGATAATCTTTCATACATTCTTTGAAAATTTCTTCCGTTTCCATAATTTTCTTTATATCTAAACCTAAATCATATTCCGAACCCTTGAGAGCATGCCACATTGAAATAATATCAGGTTGACCTGTACCACCGGAAACAGGTTTCATAGCTAAGTCAATTCCATCAGCACCACCGTCAAGAGCTGCCAAATATGCAGCTAACCCTGTTCCTGCTGTTTCGTGGGAATGAAATCTTATATGAGCATCTTTGCCTAATAATTCACGAGCCATTTTAACAGTTTCGTAAACTTTTTTAGGATTTGAAGTACCTGATGCATCTTTAAATGCCAAGCTGTCAAACGGCAATCCGCTGTCTAAAATATTTCTTAAAACTCTTTCGTAGAATGCGACATCATGAGCACCTTCACAACCGTATGGAAGTTCCATCATTGTGATAGTAACTTCGTGTTGCAAACCGTATTTTTTTATTGAATTTGCAGAATCAATTAAATTATTTACGTCATTCAATGCATCAAAGTTTCTAATTACATTAACACCGTGCTTTGCAAACATTTTTGCATGCAAATCAATAACATCACGAGGTTGCGAATTTAAACCTACAACATTAACTCCTCTTGCAAGAGATTGCAGCTTAACATCCGGTCCGACAGCTTCTCTTATTTTATCCATTGTTTCAAATGCATTTTCGTTACAGAAAAATATGGGAGCTTGGAATCTTGCACCACCGGCAGTTTCGAAGTGCTTCAAGCCTGATTGTACAGCAGATTGTAATGCCGGAATAAAATCTTCCACAAGGACTTTTGCTCCGAATACAGATTGGAAACCATCACGAAATGACGTATCCATAACTTTAATCAATTTTGTCATTTTTTATATCTCCTTTTTGATTGTTTATTTTATTTTGGAGTGAATAGTTAATACTAATCAAAGAATTATTTACATAAAACTTACAAAAATGTTTTATTTACTATTCACCTTTTACTATTTACTATAAATTATCTCTTAAACATAGCTGCAACGATTGCTGCCACGATTTCGGAATCATCCGTAGATGCTTTCTTTCCCGCTGCTGCTTGCGGAATTGCTTCCGGAAAAATTACGTTTAATTTAGTGATAACTTTTGACATTAAGCACATTACCAATATCATCAAACATAAAAAAGCAAGAACTGTCCCCATTCCTATCGCCATGACGGACACCCCTTGAATTGCTAACTCATTCATAAAATATCTCCTATTAAAAGTACATGTTCTATATTATTGTTATCTGTAATCTTTAAAGCTCCGCATTCATTTACGTCATTTGCAATTCCGATTATATCTTTGTCAAAAACTCTCACTGTTAGCTTTTTATTCAGAAAATTTGCATGATTTAAATAATCTTCACGTATTAAGTTAAATCCGGACTTTATAAAATTATCATACATCAAAAAAAAGTTATTAATAAGCCGTTCTAAAAACATTTTTTTATCAATATTTTTCCCCGTTTCAATGTTCAGAGAAGTTGCAGGTTGATTGATATTATCGAGTTCGGCTTGTGTCGTGTTTAAGTTTATACCTACACCTAAAACCAGCCCTTCCAAAAAATCTGATTTTATTACGCTTTCTGCAAGTATACCGGATATTTTTTTGCCGTTAACTTGAATATCATTTGGCCATTTAATTTTCGGCACAATGTCATATTCTTCAAATGTTTGTGCAAGAACCACACACAAATATTGAGTAAGGTTTGAATATACATCTTTCATTACAGTAGAAGGTTTCAGAACAATACTTGCATAGATGTTATCACTGCCGATATTGCACCATTCTCTGTTTAAACGTCCTCTGCCTGCGGTTTGGTTGTACGTGTATACAATAGTTTTATCAGGAATATCATTAATATGCAATTTTGCGTACTTATTTGTTGAATCAATTTCTTCTAAATATATCTCGCCCATATTGATTACAATTTTAGCACAAAAACTTTGCACATTAGGTCAATATATGATACCTTCTCTTATGCTTGTGAAATATTGTGTTCAAAATTTTTTGCTTCTTCAAAAAATGATTTAAATGGGTTAGAAGAAGTTTTTTTATCAATTATTGTTGTGGTTTTACCGTCAGAAAGGGCTATAGATGCCGATTTCGAAAACGGAAAAATCGGATTGCGGGTAATGCCGATTACGACCTTTTTATTTCCGTTGTTAAAAACGGCTTCTTTTTCTCCGCCAAGTATTCCTTTATGGAGTTCTTCCGACAAAACTCCGTTATTAAACTTTCTAGTTACTCTTTCTTTTCCTGTAAAATTTTTAATTTCACCTGTAAATTTTGCTCCGGTATTTTTGTTAATCAGCAAACCGTCAGAATTTTTTGCAAGTCCTAACTGAGCAAGTTTCTTGTCAAAAGTTTTTCCGAATATTCTTGGAGCTACAAGTGCTGTAATTGCTAATGTTGATAAAGCAACAAGACAAGGTGCAACTTTATCTTGATGTTTTCCATATGCTTTTTCATCAGAATTTATTTTTGCATTACGTTTTGCTTTCTGAAAAGTAGGATTGTATAATTTTATTGATTCTACACTCAACATAACAACACTCCTCATTTATTATATCATGTTTTATTGTGTATCGCAAGAATGAGCGTAATAATAATGTTGCATTATGTCTATTCCTGATGATAAATTAACTAAAACTTTACAAAATTGCCTCTGTTTAATTTTTGTATTATGATATTATTTGTGAGGTAATGATGGAATTTTTTAGAGAAAATAAAAAGCTGATAGTCGGGATAATAACAGTTTCATTTATTCTTTGGACTGTCGGGATGGGAATAGCTCTTATCCTGCCAAGTATTTGGGGGTAAGAGTGGGCTTGAAAAAGTTAGTCGGCACAATACTGGTTGTTTTTCTATTAATTAGCACCTATGGGTGTTTCTCTTGTGCTGAGGCAAATGAGCTTGAAACAAAAAAAATTCAAACCAGAAATAAAATTAATCGTTTAAAAGTATTGGAAAGACTTGAAACCAACAAATTATATAAAAACCAGCAAAAATTGGAAAGTGCGACAATTAATTTGCAATCTTCAAAAAATCAGATAGTGAGTGTTCGTAAAGAACTCAGTGATTTAGAAAGCAAGCTAAATAAGGCTTCAACCGAGTACAATAACTTAAATTATATTCTTGCGAAAAGAATTAGGAGTGTTTATAAAAATCAACGAAATGTATTTTTGGAGGTATTATTAACTTCAGAAGATATTAATACATTTTTTGACAGAATTTATTATCAAAAGAAAATTTTGCGTGCTGATTATGTAAGAATGGCTGAAGCGAGAAGTAAAGCGAAAGAAATTGCTATGTTGAAATACTCCATTGAAAGTAAAAAAAATAGATTGGAACGCTCTGTTGCTTCAATAAATTTACAGCAGAATGATATTGAACGTGCAATTCAAAAAAATAAGGTAATGATTAATAAACTTCAAACGGACAGAGTCGCTTATGAAAAAGCTGAAAAAGAATTGGCAAGACAGTCTGCAAGCATAGGTTCATATATTAACAAGCAACAAAAGAATGAATCCTCTGTACAAGTGGCATCAGGTTTTATGAAGCCTATCCAAGGCAGGATTACTTCTCCATTTGGTTGGAGGACTCATCCGATATTCAAAAGTCGTTCATTCCATTCCGGAGTTGATATTGGCGGACCAAATTATGGAGCAATAAGAGCTTCTAATTCAGGTAAGGTAATATATGCAGGTTGGTATGGCGGCTACGGGAAAGTTGTTATTGTTGAGCATGGTGTTGTTAACGGCAAACCGATAACTACTCTTTATGCTCATATGAGTAGTATAAAAGTTGCAAACGGTACAAAAGTCCAAAAAGGTCAGATTTTAGGGCTTGAGGGTACAACCGGTTATAGTACCGGGCCTCATTGCCATTTTGAAGTTAGGGTCAACGGTCAACCGAATAATCCGTTAAATTACATATAATATGGTAGGATTTGAATTTTGAACAAAAGATTTATTATATTTTTAGTATTTTTATTAACAGCAACGTTATCTGCAAAGGCGAATGATATTGATATGGAAATGTCCGACTTTACCGGTGAATCTTTTTTTGTAGGACCGGTATCAGATACTGAAAAGTCAGATAAAGAATTAAAACATGGTCGTACAACACCACCGTTAAAACAGTTGCGACTTACCATTCAGAACAAACTTAAAGAAAAAGAGAATGATGCAAGTGAATTTGCTCCAATGATGCCTGTTGTAAATGATAATGACAGAGAGGAATACCAGGTTTCTGAATTTGTATCAAAGGAATTGAAAGACGATTTTGATGATATTCAAGCTGATGGATTTGAAGCTGATGAAGAAAAAATACAAGAATCTCAAAGAAAAGGTTGGTTTAACTTCAGAAACAAAAAGACGAAAAAAAATACAATGAAAGATGGTATTGTCTTGGATTGTGAAAGTATGGACTATGATACTCCAAATCATACTTTGTATGCAAATGGCAATGTAAGTATAAATTTTGTTGAGCAGGATACTGTTATCAAAGCTGACCAAATAGCTTATGACAGACTTAATAATACTATTAAGGCAGACGGTAATGTAAAAATTATAAAAAATAACAGAGCAATTTCCGGCGATTATATATTTGTCGATATGAATGAAGAAAACGCATATATAGAAAATCCGGAAGGTAGAACACAGAGTGTTGCCATTTTTGCAGAAAAGGGATATGTATATGGTGATAAAATTATTCAAGAAAATGGCGAAATAAAGGTAACGGATCATTATAAAATAAAGGTCGATCCGTCTTCTCGTGGTCTAAGAGCGTATAACAACACGTTCATGTCAGACGAAGCCGAACTGGTAAAACCGGATCAAAATATGAATGTATTGCGACTATCGGCTAAGAAAATAGTTGTTACTCAAAAAGGAGAACATGAAACAGTTGCAATTAGGGGAGGAAAAATCTTTAGAAATGATAAACTCACACTTAAATTACCTCCGGTTAAATTGTATACAAATAAAAACCATGACTATGTAGAATCAAATATATGGGAAATTGGTTCTTATAAAGGTTTAGGAATGTATACAGGCCCCGGTTTTGTCTTTGAGTTACCGAAAGGTTCTGTTTTAAAAGCTATACCTATGTTAAATTACAAAAGTGGCATAGGTGTTGGTGGTATGGGTAGATTTAGTAGCGGTACAAATCAAACTACTGTTGCATATGGTACTGCTGCAGATAGAGTTGTAGCATATGGTGAACAAAAATTGGATGATAATTTACGGTTGGAATATTCCGTTAACGCATATATGGATGAGTGGTTTTTGGGTAGACGTCGTCCTAAGTACGGAGCAGGTTTAATATATGAAAAAGATTATTCAGCGGATAACTTTTTGTTAAAAGATCATAATGCTTCTTTTAGACATCGTTTTGATATGGGTTATTATCATGATTCGGATATTAACAATAGTGCGGATCATTTTAAAAGTACAAATATAGGAACTACACGTTTTAGATACATGGCACAAGGTACGCAAAATCTCTGGAATTACAAAAATACGGAGAAACAAACTGCTTTTTCTTTCAATATAGTATCACAATTAGCGGCTTCAGTGTACGGAACAGGTGATACTCAGGTAATCGGAAGAATAGGTCCAAACATTCATTTGCAATATAAACGTTGGATGCAAGATGCCGGGTATATGTTTGCAGCATATGATGATAATACTCCTTACGGAATTTATGACATGTATCGTTACGGAAAGCAATCCTTATATTTAAGAGAATATTTTAGAATATGTAAATGGCTAACGGTATCATGGTTTTCAACTGTGAATATGACGGGAGATTCACCTAATGACAGGACTTTTCAAGAAAATGCTTTCTATTTAACATTAGGTCCTGAATATTTAAAAGTACATTTGGGTTATGATTGGCTTCGTAGTCATTTGCGTTGTATGGTTAGTGTAATGTTGGACGCAAAAGATTCTTCTGTTGAATATGAAAAACTTGAAATTAAACAAGATAAACCATCTGACAAGAAGAAAACGGCTTCAAAGAATTATACGCAAGCTGATTATCAAGCACCGGTTCAGCCTAAAGAATTACAAAGGGCAGTAGTAGAAAATTTGAAGGTAACAGTGGATGTGCTTTAATTCAAAAAAGAAAGATTTGATTAAGAAGATCATTTTTTGCGGGAAACTATGCGGAGAGAAAAATTTTACTCCTGGGTATTCTGGAAATATTTCGGCAAGATATAAAGACGGCTTGCTTATTACAACGTCAGGTTCTGCTAACGGTTATTTAAAGACAAGTGATGTTGTATATACTGATTTTGAAGGCAATTCTTTAGAAAAAAATAAAAAACCTTCCAGTGAAAAGTTTTTGCATATAGCAATCTACAAAAAACGGAGTGATATTAAGTTTATTTTGCATGTTCATTCCCCTTATCTGAGCAGTTTTGCATCAGCATCAAAAGAATTGATGCAGCCTGTAATGGCAGAAAATGTCTTTTATTTTGGAGGAATACCTTTGGCAAAATATGCATTACCGTCTTCTTTTGAGTTAGTAGATAATACAATAAAATTTTTTGACAAATATGATGCGGTTCTAATGGAAAATCATGGTTTTATAGTCGGTGCAAAAACGATTGAAGATGCTTATCTAAAGCTCGAATTGGCAGAATCATATGCGCAAGTCGTTTTGAATACTGAAATTTTAGGCGGTGCTAATATACTTTCAGAAGAACAAGAAAAAGCTATTTTAGCATTGAGAAAATAGTTATTTTATTGTTGTTGTTTCAATCCTGCTTCAATTAAGCCTTTAAATAACGGATGAGGTCTGTTTGGTCTTGATTTAAATTCAGGATGGAACTGACAAGCTACAAACCAATCCAATTCAGGAAGTTCAATTATTTCTGCCAACATTCCGTCCGGCGACATTCCGGAAAATACCAAGCCGGCTTCTTTAAGTGTATTTAAGTAGTCGGAATTTACTTCGTATCTGTGCCTGTGTCTTTCAAAAATTTTTGTTGAATTATATGCCTTGAAGGTTTTTGTATTTTTGTTTATATGACATTCATAGGCTCCCAATCTCATTGTTCCGCCGTAACCTTCAACATTCTTTTGTTCTAACATTAAATCAACAACAGGATAAGGAGTGTTTTCGTCAAATTCTGTTGAATTCGCATTGCTTAGCTTTGCAACGTTTCTTGCAAATTCAGTAACTGCACATTGCATTCCCAAACAAATACCTAAAAACGGAAGATTGTTTTCTCTTGCGTATTTTATAACAGCTAATTTCCCGTCAATACCTCTTACACCAAAACCTCCTGGAACAACCACTCCGGAAACATCTTTAAGCACTTCTGAACACTTTGTTTCGTCTGAACAATCTTCTGCATTTATCCACTTTATTTCAACTTTTGCATTATTTGCATACCCGGCATGCTTGAGAGCTTCTACTACCGAAATGTACGCATCAGAAAGTTTTGTATATTTGCCTGCTATTGCTATTTTAATCGTTTTTTGCGGGTTATTGATATTATTTACTAAGTTTTTCCATTCGGTTAAATCGACTTCTCTTTCGGGAGTTTGCAAAAGTTTTAAAACTACGTTAGCAAAGTTTTGTTCTTCAAGAGCAAGCGGAACTTCGTATATGCTTTTCATATCTCTGCACTCAATAACTGCGTCTTTAGAAACTGCACAGAACAAAGACAATTTTTCCTTTTCATTTTTAGGAATAGGTTTTGATGTTCTGCAAACAAGAATTTCCGGTTGTAAGCCATAACTCCTCAGAACATTAACGCTATGTTGAGAAGGTTTTGTTTTTAATTCTCCGGATGTCGGCAAGTATGGCAATAAGGTACAGTGTATATTTATTGCATTTCCGTAACCGACCTCAGTTTTAAATTGTCTTATTGATTCAATAAACGGTAAACTTTCTATATCTCCGATAGTACCACCTATTTCAATAATATGAAAATCAGATTTTGAATATTTTTGTGCTTTAATTATTCTTGATTTAATTTCATTTGTGATATGCGGAATTACTTGGACGGTAGCCCCTAAATAATCACCTTTTCTTTCTTTTTGTATAACAGTTTGGTAAACGCTTCCGGAAGTAACATTACTAAGCTGTGAAAAATCTGTATCAATAAATCGTTCATAATGTCCCAAGTCGAGATCTGTTTCTGCACCATCTTCAGTGACAAAAACTTCTCCGTGTTGAAATGGGCTCATAGTTCCGGGATCCACATTGATATAAGGATCAAATTTTTGTATATAAACGCTAAAGCCTCTTGAACGCAATAGTTTTCCGAGAGAAGCACCTATAATTCCTTTCCCCAAGGAACTAACAACTCCTCCGGTGATAAAAATATATTTAGCCATAAATTACTCCGATTTGTTTAGTTGTAAAAATTAATTAATTTTAGGAACTCTGAAAAATCCGTCCTCTTCGTAAGGAGCATTTGACATAAGTTCTTTTTTTGATTGTTCATAAAATACTTTGTCATCTCTCATAACATTGACAAAGTCAATAGCATGAGCCATTGGTTGGACATTTGAAGTATCAACTTCGTTCATAGCATCAACGTGCTTTAAAACATCACCAAGCTGTTTGGTAAATTTTTCTTTTTCATCATCCGTAAGTTCTAATCTTGCTAATTTAGCAACATGTTCTACATCTTTTACAGTTATCATAATTCTTACTCCAATAATATAGTACATGATATCATAAAAATTTTTTATGATAAAATAAATTTATTATGAAAAGAAAACCGATTATAGCAGTAGTTGGACGTCCGAATGTAGGTAAATCTACATTTGTAAACCGTCTTGTGGGGAAAAGACAATCAATAGTCGACGATATGCCCGGAGTTACTCGGGATAGAATTTATTTTGATGTTGAGTGGCAAAATAAACATTTTACCGTAATAGATACCGGCGGGATTATTCCGGGAGATGAAGATGATATAATGCTTTCGATATATAATCAAGCTGAAATAGCTTGCAATGAAGCGGATAAAATTATCTATCTTGTGGACGGCATTGAGGGTGTTACTCCTGTTGATGAAGATATAGCCAATATTCTACGGAAATCTGACAAGCCGGTATTTTTAGCAGTAAATAAAATTGATTCAAACCAGCAAATCACAATGCTTAGTGATTTTTATTCTCTTTCCATTGGCGAACCTATTGCAATTTCAGCATTACATGGTTCAGGCGGAGTCGGTGATTTATTGGAAGAAATTACAAAAGATTTTGATTATGATGAAGAAGAACAAGAGGATGACTCGATAAAAATCGCCATAGTAGGTCGACCGAATGCAGGCAAGTCATCTATTGTCAATGCTTTGTTAGGCGAAAAACGAGTAATTGTATCGGATGTATCTGGTACAACAAGGGACAGTATTGATTCAGAAGTTATTTATAACGAGAAAAAATATATAATTGTTGATACGGCAGGAATCAGAAAAAAAGCAAAGGTTGATTACGGAGTCGAAAAATTTGCGGTTGACAGGGCAATTCGTTCAATTCGTGATTGTGATGTAGCATTGCTTGTAATTGACGCATCGGAAGCTGTTAATGGAATTTCAGATCAAGATAAGAAAATAGCTTCAATAATAAATGATGCCGGAAAAGGAATGATTATTGCAATAAACAAATGGGATTTGATTGAAAATAAAAAATCCAATTCTGTAAGTAAATTTGAAAAAATGCTTGAGGACGAACTTCCGTTTTTGAATTTCGTTCCAAAGTTGTATGTAAGTGCGGTTACGCATCAACGATTAAATAGGATATTTACGAGAGTATCCGAAGTTTATGCTGAATGTACCAAGAGAGTTGCAACCGGCTTGTTGAATAAGGTAATTAATGAGGCATACGCACTTAATCCTCCGCAAACAATCAGAAATAAGAAGCTGAAAATTTTGTATTCAACTCAGGCTTCAGCGCATCCTCCAATGTTTGTGCTATTTGCGAATGATGAAAAATTACTGAAAGAACATTACAAAAGGTATTTAGAAAACAAATTGCGAGAAGCGTTCGGCTTTGTCGGTACATCAATAAGGATTTCTGTTCGTACTCGCAGTGAAAAAAATAAAAAATAGTTGTTAAATAAATTAAAACTCGTATAATATCATATTTATTGTAAAAGGAAGTATTCAAATAACAATACCCACATTAGAAGACTTGTATTTGTGTTAAGTAATGTTTGAATTAGGCAAATTCCTGAATTCTGATTTAAACTGCAGCACTTTGTAATAAATTCTCATAAACTTGATTAGGAGTCAACCAATTTAAGACTTCAAATTCCCTGGTTTACCTGTAAATGGGTTAATAACTTGGAATGCTAATTTATGTCCATCAGCAACAAGAATATCGCCGACCTCAAGCAAACTTGCATCACGTTTAATGTAAGGTTCGACTTTATCTGACAATGCTTTTTCACCATCTCTTACAAGTATCCATTTATCATAGTTGTTATCCTTAAACCATTTTGCATAACGACGGAATGTAATATCAGCAGGAATAAAACATTGGTTTTGTTGTTGCAACTTGTATTTTGTTAATGCGATAGCTTTTCCGACACTAATTCTGTTCGGATGAAGCAATAAACCCATAAATATTTTTATTTCTTCATCCGTCAGAACAGTGCGATAATCATCAACACTACTGTATTTATATTGAGGCAATAGTTTTTCATAATCTTCTGTTCCGTCTAACATTGAATTCCAACGGTGCAAACTACCTCTTGATATCTTGCCCAAAATCTCAAATAAATATGAATTTGAAGTATTGTGCAATTTTACAAAATCATAATCTGCTTGAAGTTTGTTTTTAGATTTTTTGCGAAACTCTAACCACTGATTAACTAAATATAGTCTTGCTAAAGCTATTTGTTTACATTTTTCTGGTGTGAAGTTAATCATGTTATTTACCTCACACACATCTATCACTCTTGTTGTGAAAGAAATCAAGTGTCTTGTCTCTTTTCCGCCTGTCAAATCAAAGATTTGAAACGGCGGTATCGTAGTGTTTCGTGCCCTGCTCGTCTTGCCCTACGGCAAGCCGACACCGGCACTTCACACCGGCTTACGCATCTTAATCTCAGAGACATTTCGACACATCTCAGATTGGAAGAAAATCAAAATTAACAATTTTTGCACTAAAAGTCCATCGCCAAAAATTAAACACAATAAAACTTTTAGCGATTTAGAAATAAATACTTGGAATTTTAGTGCAAAATAGTGCAAGAAATGGATATTTTAGTGCAAAAATTTGACCCACATCTCAATATACAAAATAGGGCTCAAAGTGGCTGTGTAAATTAACACTCGATTTGATGATTTATAACAGTTGGCTTGATGATACTTGTTAGGGGTAGAAACGCTGGCCTGCATTCTATTTCATGTATATTGCATTTTTAATCTTAATAATGCTTGCTTTAGGTGTTATTAGTGTTTTAACAAAACCACAAGAAGATAAGGTTAATGAAGTTGAAATCGAAGAATGATTGTAAACAAATGTAAATTTATATAATATTTACACGCAATTTTTTTAATTGCTTTGTTCTTATTTTGCTGTGAAGTTAGATATTTACAATGAAAGGATTTGTGATTATGAAATTAATGGCTAACGATTATTCAACAATTCATAATATTGGACAAAAGTTAAAAAGTGCAGGAAAAAACTTTGCAATGGCAGCAACTATTGGCGTATGTGCTTATGGTGTTTTAGAAGGAGCTTATCGTGCAGAAAATGCTGTTAAATATTTTGATTACAAAAACTCTGATTGTGTAGAATATATGATTAAAGCAAAAGATGCAAAAGAGGAATTACACAAACCTTTCTTAATTAAACAATGGTATGAAAAAATAAAAGATAAGTTCTCTGATAATTAAGTAAGGTCGGGTTTTAACCCGACCTATTTGCTTATTTTTACATTTATTCAATAGAATTTGTTAAATTTTGTAAATATTATTTCACAAACGGGCAATTTTAGTTTTTTAAAAGTTTTATAAAGTATAGGTGTAGAAAAGTTCAATTATAAAGGAGTGTTCATGTCTAATTATAATTATAGTCATTCTAATAATATTAATTTTAAAGCAACTATGTCTCCAAAATTAAAAAAAGATTTATTAAAGGAATTAAAAGAGTGTAATTTGCCAACTAACTATTTAAACTATTTAAATGGAAAACTTACTCGAATATCTTCAAATGTAGTACTAGATGACATAATACGCAATGGAGATTATGCATACATAAGATTAAGTGATGGTGTAGAAAATGTTGGATATAAAATATTCACTGGAAGTAAACAAAAATTCGATATTATAGAAGGTCTATTGGAGGAAAATCAAAAAAATGACGCTTGTTTATTAAGTCAAATTGCTTATAGGCTTTTGGGGAAATAAAGTTTGTGGATTTAGTTTTCAACCCAATAATTACTCAAAATATATTCAACGCACAATTTGTGCACATTTTCGCACAAAATACCCTCTTTAAGGAGGAGCGAATTTTCGGTAGGGCGACAGACAAAGTCCTAGCCCGTAAGGTGGAGGTCGGACGTTATTCCGCCGACACCCCGAATAATTCAAGACAGGGTAAAATTTCTTAATGAGCTTTGCGAGTTTAGAAATTTGGGTGGTGGTTAGATATATTTATCAATTTCTAAAAATATACCCTCTATATTATTATCAATATCATTATTCCAAAATCTAATAACTTTATAACCTCTTGATTCTAAAAATTCAGTTCTAGTTTTGTCATATTCAATATTATTAGGTTCATTGTGTTGCCCACCATCGATTTCTATTATTAGTTTCTTTTCCAAACAAACAAAATCGACAATGTAATCAGCTATTGGATGTTGTCTTTTAAATGCTAGATTTTTATATCTATGATTTC
>JAKSUQ010000003.1 GCA_024408855.1 bacterium
AAATCGCGCCCTGAAGGACTCGAACCCTCGACATCCGGTTTTGGAGACCGACGTTCTACCAACTGAACTAAGGACGCACATTAGGTTAATAAGAATTTCGTGAACAAGAGTAACTATTCACAAAAACTTATTAACTTAACAAACTACTTTGTTTCCTTATGTGCAGTGTGCTTTTTGCAAGTCGGACAATATTTGCTGAGTTCCAACCTGTCTTTTGTATTCTTTTTGTTCTTAACTGTTGTGTAATTTCTTTCTTTACAATCTTCGCATGCAAGAACTACCATTCTGTCATTTTTACCTTTGATACCCATTTTTGTTTTTCCTTATATTGACTTTAATATGTTGACCTTTTTAAAAAGAATGTGATGACTCACATTCTTTACTAATCGGCATATTAGTTATAATAAAATAAACAATATTAAAATGCAAATATATTGTGAAGTTTTCTTAATTTTATTAATATTTTTTTAAAAATTTAATATTTGGTATAGAATACAGAAAGAGAGTTAGCGAGAATTAAAGGTTATAGTGTATGTTTGGAATTATATCAGATTTAGCGTTTCTAATTGTAAAACCGATAATGAGCGAGGTTTTGAGAAAAAAGAATTATCCGTCGGAATCGATTGAAAAAAAATACGGGAACATTTTGGATACAGATTTTTCAAAAGATAACAATGTGATAATGTTTCACGGAGTATCTGTTGGGGAGATTAATGCGTTGGAAGCTCTTGTAAAAGAAGCACATAAAAGATTTCCGAATTGCAAAATAGTTGTAACTACCGGAACATATACAGGGCAAGATTTAGCAAAGAAAAAATTTGCTGAAATTGCGGATTATATAACATATTTCCCTGCCGATTTTCCTTGCTGTATAAACAAATTTTTGAAAACAATTAATCCCCAAAAAGTTTTTATTGCAGAAACAGAAATATGGCCTAATTTTGTAATGTTGTGCAGAAAAAACAATATAAAATGCTACATAATCAATGGCAGAATTTCTGATAGTACATTCAAAAGCTATTATGTTTTCAAGTTTATTTTTAAATATATTTTAAGTTTTTATGACGGGATTTATACACAAAGCGAAGAGGACAATGAAAAATTTCTAAAATTAGGGGCAAATCCTTTAACTACAAAGAAAATGAACAATTTAAAATTTGATATAAAGAAGCCTGAAGTTAATTTTGAAATTGATAAAGCAAATTCGACTGTAATGCTTGCGGGTTCAACTCATAAAGGAGAGGATGAACAAGTCTTGTATACATATAAAAAACTGAAAGAGCTTCATGTTGATTTAAAATTGATAATTGCACCAAGACATCTTACACGTGTAGATGAAGTAAAGGCTGTAATTGATGCCTATTCTTTCAAGTATGGTTTGCGTTCTGAGGGAGTAGCAGACTTTTCTGCCATAGATGTTCTAATATTGGATACGTTAGGTGAACTTGGTAAGATGTATGCATTTACGGACTTATCTTTTATTGGCGGAAGTTTTAACAATACCGGCGGGCATAATCCTTTGGAGTCGATTGTTTTTGGAAAGCCGGTTATATCAGGAATGTCGATACATAATTTTAAGGACATATATAGCATAATTACAAAAGCAGGTGCGGGTTTTTTGGTTGAAAACAAGGAAGAATTTTATAATGTAGCCAACAGATTGCTTTCTGATAAAGCTTTTTACGAAAGAACGGCAAATTCTTGTTCCAAGGTATTTGAAGAACAGCAAGGAGCCTTGGAATTTGTATTAAAAATATTGGAACAATAACAAAAAAGAGCTTTGAAATAGTTCAAAACTCTTATTGCTTATAGGAGAATAGATTTGACTTAACCAATGGCTGAGAATTTTCTTTTCTTTAGGATTTCTTCGATATTTTTGTTGTCAACTGTTTGAGTTTGGTCGATTTGTTGCAATTTGTCCTGCAAATTAATTTTAGATGATTTTTCAACTAATTTTGCAATGTTATCACCCATTTGAGCATTAATTCCAAATGATTCGGCCTTTTTAATTTCTTGTTTTGAGGAAATTATGCCGTTGTGATCCAAATCGATTGCGTTAATTAAAAAATTCATGTCTGCCATTTTGCTTGTTCCTTTTTCCCTAATCTGATTTCGCTTTTCCTTTTGTAATATGTATATCGGCACAATTTAGAAAAACTTTAATGTTTTTTTGAAAAATGTTACAATTCTTTACGTAATTACAATTGTTTTTTGAATTTTCCTGTTATTTGTTTTCAAATTGAGGGTTAATTTACGATGGAAAGTGGTAATAAATCCGCAAGATGACTAATTATACTAAATATTGACGATTTTATAAAGTCGAAAGCGTTTTGATTTCAGCTGGCTGTAATGTTTGTTTTAGTTCACAAAATAACAAAACAGTTCCTCTATGAGGAATAGCGGATTTTCGGCAGGACTTTAGATTGTAAGTTCAAGTTTGACGTTATTCCGGCAAGACACCGAACAATTCAAGAAAGGTTAGAATGTGCTGAGGGTAATGTTGCAAGACTCTAATTGCCTTGGTACAGCTACTTTTAATAGATAAGATGCTGAAACAAATTTGCTCGAGGTATTTTAAGCTTCCATTATTTTTATAGACTACTGGAAAAAAATAAAAAAAGTGTTAATATAGAGTTATAGCAAAAAGGAGTATAGAATTATATTCTGTTTGTAACATTTATGTAAAGTTTTTCGAAATTTTGTCAATTATTATGTTTTATTTTTTTTAATATAATTACTTATGACAGGAGTGTTTGTGGATAAAGACATAATATCAAAAAATGCCGATAATCAAACTATAAAGAAGTCAAAACCGATTACCTCGCCAATTTCTCAAAAAAAATTAGTCTCAAAGGTTAACGAGTTGACTTCAAATTCTGTTGCAAATACTCTTGTAAATCCGCAGAACAGAGCTTCAAAAGAAAAAAACTCGATTTTGCAGCTAAATATGATTGTTGAGGATTTGATTGAGTGTTCCAAAGTGAGTTGTGTAAGCGAATACTGTGAGAAAATTTTTTCTGTTATTTCGCAAAGTATAAATTCCGCTTTCTATGCAATAGGTTTGTACAATGAAACCTCAAATTGTATTAATCTTAAATTGCACGATAAGTTAGGAAATTTATATTCAAGCAAAGTTTTTTTGAAAGATAATGACAATCCAATTGTGAAAGTTTTTACTTCACGAGAATCTTTGACTGAAGATAATGAGGATTATTTAAAACTTTCCTATTACAAAAAATACTCAACAGCAATTATTCCGCTGATTTCATTGGATAAATGCATAGGTGTGTTTATTATTGAAGATTCGCATGCAAGCCAAAATATGCTTATTTATAGGCTGTTTGCAAGCCAAATTGCAATGATATCTCATAATGAAGAACTCTTGAAAAAAAGTGAAGCATATACAAATACTGATGCTCTGACGTTGTTGTACAACCACAGAGGATTTCAAGAATTGTTGGCAAATGAAATCCAACGCTCAGAAACTACAAAAGAAAAAATGTCCGTTATTTTGATGGACATAAACAACATCACAAAAATTAACAGGGAACTTGGAGCGGTTAAAGGTGATGAAGTGATAAAAGTCGTTGCTGAAAAGGTTCGACAAAACGTCAGGGAATCTGATATCGCAAGTAGGTATGGCGGGGACGAAATTGCAATAATTCTCCCCAAAACTGATTCTGAGCAAGCAAAATACTTGGCG
Organism: bacterium; assembly: GCA_024408855.1. Lineage (GTDB taxonomy): Bacteria > Cyanobacteriota > Vampirovibrionia > Gastranaerophilales > Gastranaerophilaceae > CAG-196. The sequence continues at coordinate 3,704 of JAKSUQ010000003.1, forward strand.
GAATATTTGACCTATTCGCTTTCCTGCTGCTTTATAGATAATGTAGGACCTATAAAAGTATCTGTCGGTGTTGCTACTTATCCGGATTGTGCAGCTGATAAAGAAAAACTCTTGATTTTAGCTGAACAAGCAATGTATATTTCTCAAGCAAAAGGATACAAGGACGGGATGTCAGCGATTATCAGTTCCAGTGATTTTAATTTTTGGGACGATATTGCATTAAAATCTTATGCGGAAGTTATTACAAAACGCCATGCTCAATTAGGAATTAATTTTGAAGAAGAATTAATTGAAAAATTCCATAAAGAACACGATATGACCGGTTCGAGAATTTGGGAAATTGCCACATCTCTTGCCGGAGCTATTGATGCAAAAGATCCATACACAAAAGGTCATTCAACTTCTGTTTCAAAGTATGCGGAAGCCTTGGCAAGAGCGATAAATCTTCCGACTTCTGAAGTTGACAGAATTACCTTGGGGGCGATGTTGCATGATGTTGGTAAAATAGGTATTCCTGAAAATATACTTAAAAAAGAGGGTGCCTTGTCTGATGAGGAATGGATTATTATGAAGCAACATCCTGTTATCGGAGTTGAAAAAGTGCTTCAACCTAATCCGAGTCTCAGAGATTTGATACCGATTGTAAGATATCATCATGAAAGAATTGACGGAAAAGGCTATCCGGATGGAATTGTGGGAAAAGATATGCCGCTTTCCGCAAAGATTGTCGCTATTGCTGATACATATCATGCTCTTGTAAGTGACAGACCGTATAGAAAAGGCTTGGACATTAATAAGGCTATATCTATATTGGAAGACGGTGCCGGAAAACAATGGGATGCGGATTTAGTAAGGACTTTTGTGCAAATAGCCCCTGCCCTTGGAGTTTAGTTTTGGGCAGAATTATTTATTACTGTTAATTGTTGCATTTTTGTCATATTTAACTCTTATTATCATTGACACTCAATATTTTTTGTCATAGTATCAATGTAACACTTAGTCGAAATTTTCGTGCTGGATTTGACGGCAAGTGTCGGTAAAATGTTACCGGAATAAGTAAGGGTTCCGGGTTGATGGCAGGTTTACTGATGTATTACAAAATAGTAAGTCAGATATCTAAAACTGACGGAAAAGGAGAAAAAATGCCTACAATCAATCAGTTAGTACGTCAAGAACGTAAAAAACTAACAGACAAAACAAAATCTCCTGCTTTGATGGATTGTCCTCAAAGACGTGGAGTATGTACAAGGGTTTATACAACAACCCCTAAAAAACCAAACTCAGCATTAAGAAAAGTTGCCAGAGTAAAATTAACTAACGGATTTGAAGTAACTTCATACATTCCGGGTATCGGACACAACCTCCAAGAACACAGTGTTGTTCTAATCAGAGGCGGTAGAGTTAAAGACCTCCCTGGTGTAAGATATCACATTGTTCGTGGTACCTTAGATACAGCAGGTGTTGCCAACAGAACACAAAGCCGTTCTAAATACGGTGCTAAAAAAGCTAAAGGAGGTAAGTAATGTCCAGAAGATCTAAACCTGAAAGAAGAATTCCGACTCCGGATCCTATTTATAACAGCGTTGATGTTTCTAAATTTATTAACAGAATTTTAAGACGCGGTAAAAAATCATTGGCAGAAAGAATTTTCTACTCAACAATTTCTAAGATAGAAGAAAAAACAAATGAAAAAGGTCTTGAAGTGTTCCAAAAGGCTCTTACGAATGCGACTCCTTTGTTGGAAGTCAAAGCAAGACGTATTGGTGGCTCAACATATCAAGTGCCTATTGATGTTAAACCCGACAGAGGTTTTGCATTGTCGTCTTCTTGGTTAATTGCAGCTGCTAAGAACAGAAACGGCAAAGAATTTGTTGAAAAATTAGCAAATGAGCTTATAGATGCATCTAATGGTAACGGTGCTGCTTGCAAAAAGCGTGAAGATACCCATAGAATGGCTGAAGCTAACAAAGCATTTGCTCATTACAGATACTAATCTTTAAGATTATAAACAGATAAAAAGCGATTTATAAAATTATTTATAAGTCGCTTTTTATTATTGTTAAATTCTGTATTATATTTTAGTGTAAAATGTTTGTTTGTCCGGTTGTAATCAGTACCATACTATATTTGTCGGCAAGATTAACAATTTCTTTTGATGCACTTGGAATAATTATAACACCGATTCTTCCTTGTGAAGCAACATTTACATCATGTACTGAAATTGGCATATCCGAAGCCAAAATCGCATCTTTCGACATTTCACAAGAATAATCAAGGGCAAATTCTACTGATGCAGATTGCAAACCTTGTGCAATAGCGGTCGTTTTTAAATCTTTTGCTATAACAATTGCCTGTGAATTATTGTGTTTTGCTACTTTCCAAGCAAATACCGCATCCTCAATTTGTTCTACTGAAGGTTTTGCCTTTGAATCTACTTTAAAAGTATCTTTGTTTAATTCACTTAAATTAGCTTCTTCAATTAATGTTCCTATTGGAGTTACTGTTATTTTTTCTGAATAATATTTTTTATAATCTTTCAGTGGAGTATTAATTGTAACATACTTAATGTTGTGTGTTTTTAAGTATTCCAAAGCATTTTTTGTATAATTTGGAGCTACAATAATGTTAGATTCTTTGAAAAATTTTGCAGTTTCACTGTCGATTTCTCCTGAGGAAACGATTATTGCAGACATAAAATCTACCGGATTTGAGTCCATAACTTTTTGTGTGGCATAAGCTGTACTTTCTGCAAGAGCAACCGCACAGATACATCCTTTGTTGATCGTGCAAATTGCTTTGACGTCATAAAATTCACTTATGAGCGAAAGCCCCTTGTTAATAGATATAAGTTCGTTATATGTAAGATTATCACTTAATTCGTAGTCAATCATTTTATCATTAGGTTCAAATCTTCCTGTTTGATGAGAGTTTTCACCGCATACTATACATAAATCTTCCGCTTTCATTTTATTACCTTTCTTTGAATATTTATTCCGAAAATCCTAACGGAGCGTTTGTCATTGGAACTGGCGCAAATTGTTCCGTTGTTGGTTGAGGTTTTGGATGTATAGGAACAATTTCTTCTGCAACAGGAGGCTTCGGAGCTTCTTTCTTTTTTGCAGGCAGAAGTGTTTGTTGTATCATATCGACAGGTTTAACTGTATCCGGTTTGACGGTTGTCGGTAGAATATTTCTTTCAGTTTCGTTAGTATCTGCCTTACTTTCTTCGTCAAAATTTTTCTTAGCTTCAGATTGGGTTATAACGGATATGCTGGAAGCCTTGAATGGATTAAGTACGATTTCAGGATATTCAAAATCGGAATTTCCATATCGTTGAGTTGCAACAAGCATTACATCATGCCAAATTTTTGCAGGAACAGTTCCGCCTGTCAGTTCGCCCATTTTAGAGTTATCATCGTTGCCTACCCAAACCCCCGTTACTACATCAGGTGTGAAGCCTATGAAATAAGCATCCTTGCAATCATCTGTTGTACCGGTTTTACCTGCAGCAGGTTTTCCTATGCTTGCTGCTCGTCCAGTTCCGCTTGTGATTACAGTTTTCATAATTGCTGTCATGGTAGCTGCTGTATTGATATTTAGGACTTTACTTGTTTTAGCTTTTCTTGCTTCATAAATTATTGTACCTCTTGAAGATTCTACTCTTTCGATTGCATAAGGTTCAACTCTAAAGCCACCGTTGGCAAAAACTCCGTATGCTCTTGTCATTTCAAATAATTTAACACTGTTTGACCCCAAAGAGATTGTGTAGTCATACGGAATAGGAGTCGATATTCCCATAACTCTTGCAAGTTGTATAACAGGTCTAACTCCGATAGAGTCCATGAGTCTTGCTGTACAAACATTTGAAGATACCATAAGTGCAGAATATAAAGGAATTGTTCCTCTGTATTTATTCCCATAGTTTTTTGGAGTCCAATTACCTATCCTTACAGGACGATCTTCTAACATATCATTAGGTGAATATCCTTTTTCAATAGCGGCAGTATAGATAAATGGTTTAAAAGCGGAACCTGATGGTCTCGTTGACTGAGTTACTCTGTCATATTGGCTTTTTGAATAATCTTTACCGCCTGCATATGCTAAAATTCTTCCGTCAATAGGACTGAATGAGAAAACCGCAGCTTGACTCTTGTTGCCGGTAAGTCCCCATGCATTAAGGTTATTAATAATAGCTTCATTTGTCTTGATTTGAGCCTGGTAGTTTAGTGTGGTAGTTACTTTATATCCTCCGTTTGTAATTTCATCTTCACTAAATCCGAGTTTTTGTAGTTCTTTCATAACATAATCGCAAAAATACGGAGCCTTGTTTGTCGCATACATTGTAGGCATTGTTGAAAGTTTGATAGGTTCTTCTTTTGCTTTATTATACGTATCTTTATCAATGTATTTCATTTTGTACATTCTTAATAATACTTGATTGCGACGTTTTTTTGCCAAATCTTTATTGTTATATGGAGAATATACAGATGGTGCTTGTGGTAATCCTGCTATTAATGCCATTTCAGGAAGCGTGAGTTGATTTAAGTCTTTGTTAAAGTATATTCTTGCTGCTCCTTTAACACCATATGCTCCGGAACCTAAGTAAACATTATTAAGGTACATTTCTAAAATTTTGTCTTTAGAAATTGTTTTTTCAATTTGTGCTGCTACTTGGAGTTCTTTAATTTTTCTTGTAAAAGTTTTTTCGTTAGACAGGAATAAAATTCTTGATAATTGTTGTGTAATAGTGCTTGCACCTTGTACGACGTGTCCTGCAAGAATATTTGCAACCATTGAACGACTTAAACCCAATAAGTCATAACCTTTATGGTTGTAGAAATTTTTATCTTCAGTTGCAATAAGAGCTTCAGTTAATTGTTTTGGGACTTCTTTAAGCTCGACATTTGAAAAAGTATATGCTGCAAATGTTTTAATAATCTCCCCATCACTTGCACAAAAAGTTGTAACGATATTTGGTTTAAAAGAGTTAAGGTTTTTTATCGGCGGAAGAGATATCAAATAAAGTTTTAGTGAAATCATGCCCGCAAGGATTATACCTATAAAGAAAACTAAAATAAGTGTCAAATATTTAACAACAGGATTTTCATAGGTTATTCTTCTGTTAGTGCCGTATTTATTTCTCCCTTTCGGAATGTTGTAAGGTTTCATATTATCCCCTCTTATTTTTTTATTTTTAAAAACTGTTATACTATTATAAGCAATTACTATTTTATCAAATAAATATTTGAAAGGCGTGTTTTTAATCAATATGTTAAGTTTTTTGACAACTTTGAAAAATGAATTTTTGTCATATTTTGTACCTGAAAGAATGGAATACAAGATTACCGGACATTGTTTGAAGTGTGGAAAGTGTTGTCGCTATATGTATAGCTTTGATACATATACAACAACTGATTTCAAAATTATGCAATTTCTGTTTCCGTCATACAAAAGATTTTATATAAGAGGCAAAGATGAATACGGAAATCTTATTTTTGCCTGCAAATATGTAACCGAGGATGGTTTGTGTTCAGTTTATGATAAACGTTTAAGAATGTGTAAAAAATATCCGGCTTCTAAAATAGGCTATCCGGGGAGATTGCATGAGGGCTGCGGGTATAGCGTTGAAGATAAAAGTTTTAGTTCATATTTAAACAAAAATAGCTAAGTTTATCAATAAAAAAGACCTCGTGATTAACGAGGTCTTTTTATTAATAAAAAATCCTAATATCTGATTATATTTTTCTTTCCGAAGAAGTGAAGTCTGCCCCAACCGTCGGTGTATATTGTTTTTGTTTCGTTAACACCTGATGAATCTCCTGTATACGGATTGAAATCATATTTTGCATCTACTGTATCTGCAGAATCAGAGTTGTTAGCCTCTTTGTTTGAAACAGTTTTTTCATCTTTTTTGGTGTTATATTTGATTGCTCGTTCAGAATCTCTTATAGCATTTTCGTAAAAAGTATTTGCTTCATCAATAGAGCCGTAACCTCCGTTACCTACAAAATGAGCTTTTCCTACATTATCCATAAACATAGTATCAGCTTGAACCATATTTGATGAAAGTACCATAAACATTGCAACTGCAAATAGTGTAATAAATTTCTTTGACATTATTTTATCTCCTTGAGTTTTATTTATACAATACCATTATATATAAAACCCGATAAAAAATAAAATTGCTGTTTTTTTATACATTATTTAATATTTCTTATAATATTTTCGGTAATGTCCTCTCCGCCAAACAGTACAACGCTTTTTGCGAATACATATTTATATCCCTTATTTTTTGCAATTTGAGAAATCTCTGATTTAATATTTTTTTCTATTTCAGTTAACTTTGAATTATAATTTTTTTCTAATGCTTCTTTTTTTGTATTAAATTCTTTCATGTATTTATCTTCTAAAAGCAATATCTTTTCAGGATTTTTTTCATTCGCAATTTCTCCTCTTGCATTAGCTATTATTTTGTCCAATTCTGCCGTCTTTTTCGTATGTTCTTGCTTTAATGTCTTCACTTGTGAGGATTCGTTTACAATTTTTGTTAAATCAACCACTGCAATATCGTTCTCTGCATAAGATTTAATTCCGCATAGAAAGATTGTTAGTGCAACTAAAATAATTTTTTTCATATTTTTTTCCCTTTCATAATCTGTATATAAGATAGTAAAAGTCTTTTCTATTACCTTATGAGTTATAGACCGTCAGGTAGATAGATGATTGAAAACGTGATTTTTTTTAGCTAAAATATCGGTATGACAGTCCGAATTATGTTTATAGTTTTTATGCTTTTGTTCAATTTTGTGCCATCAATGGCAGAAAATCAATCTGTGCAGGAAAAACAAGACATCATAAAAGAAACATATAAAATTCACGGACAAGTCCAATATGATGATAGTCCTGTTGAAACAATATATTTGGATGATGACATTGAGAAGCCCGAAATTAATATTCCCAAGCGGACATTAACTATTCCGGTTAATCTTTTAAATATAACTTCTAATGCAAATACTTCAAGAAGTGCATTAGCCAGAGCAATGACAAACAGGACGTCAATGACGGATATATTACCGTTGAGCGGAAGCGTTACGGACTCGGTAGGTGGATTTTCTTACGGTCAAACTTGGGGACAAGAAATTTCATATGCACAAATGGAGGATACAACCTCTTTTTTTGTGAAATACGATACTCCTAAATATTTTTCTTTTACTACTTCAATAAGGCAAACATCTAATCAGGACATAGGAACTCAGTATAATATTTTGAGATTGACTCCGGAATTGCATCTTACAAAAAAACTAACTTTAAAAAATTCTTTCAGTTCGTATATGAATTTGCCAAAGAATAAAAATGAGTTAACTTTTGTTTATACTCCAGCCTTAAGTAAGTATGCGGACTCTTTAAAATTTGAACTTGGTGTAGCCCAATCTTATTACAAAAATGGAAAACAAAGTGCTGCAATTAATTTTTCAACAGGTTTTAAGTTGTAATTAGAAAAAAAATTTTATATAATTGATAATATGGTACGATACAAAACTGAACGAAAAAGACCTAAAAGGGTTGTCAATAATAAAAATAGTTTGCAACAGCAAGCAGTAGTGGCAAAGTCTGCCCCTAAATTTACATCTGATAATTTTAGTTGTTCATTTTTAACTGTTATTCTTATTATGTGTCTTATCCAAATTTCAATTAGTGCTGTTGTTAATATTTCCAAGGTTGTATCTTATAATGCAAAGATTAAACAGATTACAAATATCAGAAACGCAGCTTTAGATTTAAATAATCAACTAAATGACAGTATCAAAAATTTTGGAGTTGCAAGTTATGAAGCAATCGGAAGAAATAATCTTAAAATGGCTTCAAAAGACGAATTAACAGTAATTATTAACCCACCGAAAACGGATGAAAACGAACAATCTGATGTTAAAAAAAATGTTTTTTTAAAGTTTAATCAAAATAATTAGCTGAAAAACTCTGTCTGTTTGATAGTATTATAGAAATATTCAAGCCTTTCTTTATCATGCAAATACCAATACCCAATTAGGGCTTCAAAAGCGGTTGCTTGTCTGTATGTAGAGTGTATATTTTTTCTACCGACCGGAATTGGCAAATTCCTTGCTCGTCTTGCAAGCTCAAGTTCATCTTCATTCAGCTCCGGCTTAATTAGTGTAAGCATTTCCGCTTGGAATGTAGCATTAACCCTTTCGGTTGTTATTTTGTGTAAAGTTTTTGAGTTTGAAGTTTTATATATTGTATAAGTTCTTACAAAAACTTCCCAAACAGAATCCCCTATGTGTGCGTAATTTCTTAATTCAATTTCTTCATTAATCATATTATAATAATAACATAACAAAATTTGTTGTTACAAAACTTAACAATAAGAAATCAAAATAGCAATTTTTTTTTATTGAAATACTTTATATATATACGAGATATCATAAATAGATAAAATGAATAAAGGAGACGAATATGGCAAGAGTATTAATTTCAATGCCGGAGGACTTTTTAGACAGAATTGACCAAGTAGCTGAAGGAGAAAACAGAACACGTTCTGAGTTAATTCGTGAGGCTTTACGTTCTTACATGTATAAGAGCAGGGTAAAGACTTCAACATTAGCAACAAAGAATGCTGCAATCTTGGATGCGCTACTGGACTAAGTAAACGTAACACGAAGCCACGTTGATGTTTCGTGTACTACACGAGAGGAGAGTACAAGTATGCCTGCGTGGTTTGCATATTTGTAAAAGAGACAAACGCACAAGTTTGTTGCTCAAAGCGGAAAAAGGAAAAAATATGGGAAATCATTAAAAAGCGACTCAATTATATGAGCCGCTTTTCTTATGTTTATTTTTTTTTAATTACCGTTAAAAATTAAGAAAGTATTTTTGATAATTTCAGCACCTTCGATTAAGGATTTGTAATTTACTTTTTCCATAGCGGAGTGCATATTGTAAATGTCAGCAACTCCCAACAAATATGGCATGAAAAATTCGCCTTTTGAATTTTTATTATGGCAGTATATATGCGTTTCTGCACCGGCATGGAATGATGAAATGTCGTTTTCAATTCCTATGCGTTTGCAGGCAAGCGTATGTATTTCTTCTATTTTTTCATCATTTGCTTTTTCAAAAGGCAAAAGATGAATTTCGAACTCTATGTTTGCTTCTGCTAAATTTTTGTATTTTTCGTTAAATTTTTCCACGATTGAAGTCATAAGAGATTTCAGTTCTTCTTCTTTTGCAACATTTGCACTTCGTATTGAATAAGAAGCCATCCCTAATGTATTGATTATATTTGTGGACGTTTTTTTCATTATTTCCGTTATATAATCATTAGTTTTAATTTTATTTTCAACAATATTTGCTACGGAATTTTGTATTCCGCCTGCGACAATTGCTCCAAGGTTACAAGAGGTTATGACTCCGGTTTTATCAGAATAATATGCTCCCTGAGGAAATCCCGCAATTAGTTCTGCAATGAGTTTTGCGGCATTTAGTCTTGTATTGTCGCCTATATCAATCCCGGAATGTCCGCCTTTTAATCCTGTTACCGTTATTTTTGCATTTGTATAACTTGCCCCTGAAATCTGTAATTGCCCGAGTTTATCGGCATCACATACAAGAATATATTTTGAATTAAGTTTGTTAAATTCGAGATGTTCAACTCCGCTCATACCGGTTTCTTCATCTCTTGTGAAGACTATTTCCAAACCTCCATGTAAAATATTTGAGGAAACAATATCTTTCGCTAATTTTAATGCGCATGAAACGCCTGCTTTATCATCTGCACCAAGCGTTCTTCCGTCGGCTTTAATGTAATCTCCGTCTAATATAAGATTAATTGGGCTGTCATCTCCTACAACATCCATGTGAGAAGAAATCATTATAGATTCTTTGCTTGGGTCTGTCGGTGGTATTGATATATATACATTTCCATATGAATCTGTCCGAGCAGTAATTTGGTTTGATTTACAAAAATTAAGTATCTGTTCAATAAGTTTGTCCTCTTTTAGAGATGGGGACGGAATTGTAACCAAATTGCAAAAAATGTCCAAAATTTCATTTTCTTTTCTAAGATTTTCAATATTAGCTTCCACGAAAAAACCTCCTATTTGTACCTTCTCCGCCTATTAAGACCCTGACAGGACGCAAACATTTTGGGCATCTGCCCGTATATGCCTTACCATCTTTGGTCTTGTATATTCTGCCATATGTGCCGCAACAATCAAACCAAATGCCTATAAATTTACGTTTGCCGTTTTCTTCGTCTGCCATAACTATTTCCTTTGCTTTCCGAAGATTAGTTGTTTATTTTGTTTTGGGATTGCGGATTCCATTATCATTACATCTCTTTTTCCTGCATTAAATATACTTTGATTTAATGCATTGTCATAAATTTTTCCGTAGTGGGCATAGTCAAAAAGAATAACACCGTTTAAGTCATATTTTCTTGTCATGTGAATTTGTTTAATTAAATCTGTTTCGGAACCATTCATAAAGGTTACAAATAATCCGCCAAACACTTTTGTATCAAGGGCTTTATTTCTAAGTATTTCTTCAATAAGGTTTGCTTCTGTTTTGTCATCACACGTAAGAAATAGCGGTGTAAAACCATTTACATAACCGTTCAAAGACCAGCTTCTCCAATCTTGAAGTTTTGTATCCATTGCAGTTTTTTTGTTAGGGAAAATAACAGTTGTAAGCACGATGCTGTTATTGCGGCATAAAATCCCTATTCTTTTTACAAAAGTGTTTACCTTATTATATCTGTAATATTTCCAATAGTCCCATAAATAATCTGTCTTAGTTAATTCAATCGGGTCAGTTCCATATAGTGTCTTGAATTCGTTTCTCGCGTATGTTGTATATCCCCAATTCGATTGGTCATAGTTTGAATAATTTGAAGATAAAGATTGCGGATATCGAATATAATCAAGATTAATTCCGTCAGGTTTGTATTTTTTGATAATTTCACACAAGAGTTCATATAAAAAATCTTGTACTTCCGGATTTGCAGGATCTATAAAATATCCGTTATGTTCTGAAACCGAATATGGAATTTGTGCGGAATCTGCATTTTTTTTCTGTCTGTTTGCCCAGTCCGGTTTTTTTGCCAAAATGTACAATGGATTTGTTTCCGGCGGAGTGTTTCCTACATAAAATGTTTGAAACCAAACGTGTACTTTAATTCCTCTTTTATGAGCTTCTGAAATCCATATTTTTAATGGATCAAATCCCAAATAATCTTCATATTGTTTAATAAATCCGTATTTCTCCATTGTGTATGACGGAAATATTGTTTTCCCGTGATAATAAGTTTCTATAAAAATATTATTAATACCCTTATCTTGCAAATCGTTTAAAACATTCTCTATTTCATTTCTGCAAAAGTATGTAGGTCGAATCCAGACCCCTTTTAGTTCTTTAGCAGAGTACGGAACAACTGTTGCCATTGCCGCATTTGCGTATTCAATGGCTCTTGAAGCATATTTTTGACAATCTTCGCTGTTTTTTTGTGCCTTATATATGTAATCTTGTGCTTTAATTAGGTTTTGTTCTGTACGTTTGCTGTTATAATCATCGCAAGTTTTGCAGTAATATGCCAACATATCTTGTACTTCATTAATACGTTCTTTTGCTGTATATAAAAATGTATCTGAGGTTATATATGACGTTATTGTTTTGTTTTCGCTGTCTATGTATATTTTTGAGCCTACCATAATATTTTCGTTAATCCATTTTTTAGCGTTTCCATGTCCGCTTATTACAAGTCCGTCATATGGTATAAGAGAGTCTGCTCCGCTTAAAGATGATACAATATCTCCTGTTACGATTGCTTCTGTTCCAAACTCATTTGTATTAGTTCTTGTTCCGAATGCCGAGGTGTATACTACAAGCTGGTTTGTGCCACGCAGCCCCGGATAATTTAAACCTTTTAAATTTGTGGTAGAAATTGGATCAATTACATCAATGTTAAATGTAGATTGATTAAAAATGACCTCATTTTCTTCGGGTATAAATTGTTCATAGACATTTCTTGCAAAAGCGGAGTTTGTAGTAATAAATATACATATCGAAAAAAATATAAAAAAAGCTTTCTTCATTATTTTTTGTCCCTAACCTGTATTACAATTATTATAAAACTATCATTTCAGAAAAACAATAAAAAGCCTCATTCGTTTGGATGAGGCACTGATAGTAAGTAAGTTTGGGGAATTAAATATAAGTAAGTAAGTTAAGTTAGGTTCATTGTTTTTTCGCTCGGGATATAAATGTTACTCGACTTTTTAAATCTGTTGCGAATAATTGCATTTCGTCTTGTAATATATATGACTTGTCAACTTCTCGGTCTTCTTCTATGAAAAATTCACGTGAAATTTGAGTCGCCATAGCATTGATGTCGTACAGTTGGAGTGTTGCCATTTCTTGCTCTCTTATTTATTTGTGAAATATGTCTTACTCTTATATAAAGTTTATATAAAATTCTTAATTTCACAAAAAAGGAGTTTTGTTACAAAACTTAATAATATTTCAAATAAAATAAATGTATTATTAAATTTAAAAATTAATCTATAAGCGGATTATAGGCATAAAATGTAACAAATTGTAAATATTTTTCGAAAAACATTAAAGTTTTTGGAAAACGTGTCGATATATATTATGTATATCATATGAAAGGTGTGTCATGTCAAGTTTTTCTGTCAACAAAATTTACACTTATTCCACCGCTAATATCTATACTTACTTAGGTAGAGTTCCTGCAAACGAGACAACTCTAAAACGTATATTTGATAAGTATAATATTACGCCTACCGGTGATGTTGACGACTTAAAAGAACTTAATGAGGCAATTTACCAAGACTATTCCAAGCAGGTGCGAAACCAAATCAACAACCAGAATGCTAAAAAAAATGACGTTCCGTGGCGAGATTTATGTGGGCAGATTGGAATAGATGCCACCGGCGATTATGAAAAGGATCTGGCAGCATTTTACGAGGGTATTAAGTTGCTGAGTCAGAGTGCGGCGAACGACGGTCAGGCTATGACGTATTTTGCACACCTGAGGGATGAGGCAAAACAGGTGTTCGGATTATCAAATAATCCTGGTAAACAACAACCTCCTGTTACGTTTGATGTGTTTAAGGCACAATTTCTCAGGTAATTGACAGGCTCACGAAGAATTCTCCTTGTGTTATAATTTATACAAGGAGAATTTTTTATGAATATACTCGTTACAGGTGCATCAAGAGGGATTGGGAAAGCTATTTGCAAAGAATTATCTGAAGGTAATTCTGTTTTTGCAACTGCAAGGAACGAACAACTTTTGTCTGATTATAAACACTATTGTGTATGTGATTTGGCAGAGGAAAGAGGAATTGAAATATTATCAGAGTATATTGAAAATAATAAAATTGATGTTCTTGTCAATAATGCGGGGGAGTATTTTTATTCACCGATTGAGCAGGTAAGGACTGATAAACTTGAACATATTATAAAACTTAATCTTACAGTTCCGCTCAGGTTAATTTCCATAGCAGTACCTTATATGAAAAATAATCATTTTGGCAGAATTATTAATATAGGTTCAATAAGCGGTGTTATGGGCGAAGCGTGTGCGAGTTCCTATTCAGCAACCAAGGCAGGTTTGATTGGTGCAACTAAAGCGTTAGGGCTTGAACTTGCAGAATACGGAATAACGGTAAATACAATTAATCCGGGATGGGTTGATACGGAAATGGGTAATTCATCCGCAAATAATGATAGTTTCACTAAGGATGAAATAGTCGATTGTATTCCGCAAAAGCGTTTTGTAGAACCGAGTGAGATTGCAAGTTTGGTAAAATACCTTATTTCTGATAAAGCTAAAGGCATAACTGGGCAATCAATTAATCTGTGTGCAGGATTGAGTGTTGGATATTGATTTATGCAAAATGTATCTTTATTGAAGCTATATTTGATATTTTTAAAAATCGGAGCCATTTTATTAGGCGGAGGGTATGTAATTCTTCCCATCATAAAGAGCGAATTGGCTGAAAAGAGAGAGTTATTAACGCAGGAGGAATTAATTGATTATTATGCAATTTCTCAAGCCATGCCCGGAATTGTTGCTGCAAATATCTCTATTTTTGCAGGTTATAAATTGCGTGGAAAATTTGGAGCAGTTGTTGCAATGTTGGGAGTTATAACTGTCCCGTTTATAATAATAGCTTTGATATCAGGAATATTTGATATTTTTATAAATAATCCGTTTGTGGTTGGTATGATGAAAGGAGTTGGTGTTGCGGTAGTTTTGCTTATTATGCTTTCGGTATCGGAAATATTTCAAACTTCAAAAAAGGATTTGTATTTCTTTTTAATTTTTATTTTAAGTTTAATTTCATTATTTTTATTAAAACTAAGTCCTGTTCAAACAATTCTTTTATGTTTATTTATTGGTTTATTGTATCAAAAATTTTTCAAAATGGGAGATAAAGTATGATTTATCTTTTATTAGCGATTGAATTTTTTAAGATAGGTATATTTTCTTTTGGTGGAGGATATGCAACAATACCGTTTTTATATCATATAGCGGATACAATGGGTTGGTATACTTCACATGAGTTAACTCAAATGATAGCTGTTGCTTCGATAACACCAGGACCTGTTGGTTTAAATATAGCTACATATGCCGGAATAAAGACAGCCGGTATTATGGGTGCGGCTTTGGCTACTGCTTCGGAAGTTCTGCCGTCTTTAATTCTTGTAATTGTAGCATCAAAAATTCTAAAAAAATATAGCAACAGTAAGTATACCAAGGCTGTTATTACAACCCTAAAGCCTGTATGTTGCGGTCTTTTAAGTGCAGTATTTATAAAGTTGGCTATAATTTCAATAAATAGTTTGGCAAATACCATTTTATTGATAATATTAATCTTATTATCAATAAGACTAAAAAAAAGTCCGTTATTTTATATAACACTTTCTGCAATATTTGGAATAATAACTGTCCTTCTTTAGTTATTTATCATTGGTATCTGTAAGATACTTATAATCAAGCATGCTGCCTTCAGAACCGGTATCTACATCATAATACATTGACATATTTTTTATAACTCGGTTTATGTCTGCAACTTTTTGTTTATGAACGTCTGATTCTACTCCATATGATTGGATTTCCTGATTAGTAACTTTTCCATCATGATTTTTATCAATATCATCAAAATGTGATAAGACAGTTTCTTGCAAAGATGTTAAACCGGAGCATCCTGCGAGTGCTGTTATTTGTTCTCTCGTAAGTCCTTGGGTTGCCATTCTGTTCATCAATTTTTGAATTTCATTGGCTGAAATTATACCATCTTTGTCGGTATCAACAGAATTGAAATTATTGGTTAAATATGAAGCAAATGTACTTCCGTAGGGAGAATTAATTATATTTGTGTTTGACAATGCAGAAGTAAGATTTTCTAATGTTATACCATCACTGTATTGGCTTGAAAGCAGTGAAAATGCGTTTCCCAAACCTGCATTTACTCCGGTAAACATTGATGTTCCATCTAATCGTTTGCCCATAATACTTCTCCTTATTTCGGATTATACACTGTCATTTTAATAATTGTTTTGGAAAAATCAAACCTACAAAAGTTGTATATTTATGTATTACCTCTTGAAAAGTGTTGTATAATATATTTATGGAGAATTTGGAGCAGGTTAAAAAGGCTGTTGAAGTTGAGGTTAAGCACAAATATATCAACATTCACGGTAAAAACAGAACTTTTGCATCATTTATCTGTTCGGTTTTAAAGACCGAAATAAAGCAATGTCCTGATGATCCGAAATGGAAAGTTTTGTTGGAACATTTTGAACGCTATCCGATTGAAAATGCACCGTCAAGAAAAAAATCAATAGAAAGGCTTGTGTCTGTAATAAAAACAGCTTATGTTTTGGTACCTGAGGCTTCGTCTGATATTCAAACAAATAATAAAAAGCCTCTTTCTCAAGCTGATGTAATGTATATAAAAGGTGTGGGGCCTAAAATTGCGTACTTGTTCAATAAATTAGGAATTTATACAGCTAATGATCTTTTATATTATTTCCCTAAGAAGCATGTTGATTATTCAACGAGAACAGCTATAAAAGACCTGCAAGTTGGTGAAGATACCACTATTTTCGGTAAAATTAAATCAACAGAGGCTTTTACAACAAAAAATAATTTGGGAATTATAAAAGTAAAAATTAACGATAACACTGGTACGATTGAATTAAACTTTTTTGTAGCAAAAGCTACTAAATTTGTTCTTGAAAGAATGAAGAGTAATTTCCCGAGAGGTTCGGGAATTATGGTATCCGGTACTGTGAAAATAAATTCATATAACGGTTTGCCAACTCTTGATAAAGTAACTTATTCTATCATGGATGATGAAACGCTTTCTTTGAATAACTTAAATATGGCAAGAATTGTTCCTATTTATACTGTAAGCGAGTCGTTAAATATAAAAACTCTTAGAAAAGCTATTTATAATGTAATCGAGATGTATTATTCTGATGTAGAAACAGTTTTACCGGATTATCTTGTAAAAAAATATGACTTAATGGAAAAAAGGGATGCTTTAAAACAAATTCATTTTCCGGATAATAAGTCAAATCTGGATAAAGCAAGGTTTTCTCTTATTTTTGAAGAATTTTTCCTTATACAATTAAGATTGGCACTTTTGAGAGAAGAAAATAATAAAAATAATCGCTCAGTACCGCTTGAAATCAAAAAAGACGGACTTGTGATGAAGTTTATAAATTCACTTCCTTTTAAACTTACCAATGCTCAGCAAATGGCAGTAAATGAAATATTGAATGATTTACATTCGGATAAACCAATGCAACGGTTGTTGCAAGGTGATGTCGGCAGCGGAAAAACTGTTGTTGCAACTATAATGCTGTTAGCTGCAATAGAAAACGGTTATCAGTCTGCAATAATGGCGCCAACTGAAATTCTTGCACAACAACATTACAATAATATGGTTAATTGGCTGTCGCCATTGGGTGTACGAGTTGGGCTTTTTCTTGGAAGTATCGGGAAAAAACAACGGAATTTGTCAGAAACAAATCTTCGTAATGGTCAGATAGATATTGCGATAGGAACACATGCTCTCATTCAGGATGGAGTGGATTTTGCGGACTTGGGAGCGATAGTAATTGATGAACAACACCGTTTTGGCGTAAAACAAAGACTATCTTTAAGAAAAAAGTCAAAAAATCCGCAAGTTCTTACTATGACGGCAACTCCTATTCCAAGAACGCTTGCTATTACTATGAATGGTGATTTGGACTTAACAATAATAGATGAATTACCCAAAGGTAGAAAGCCAGTTATAACTACAATGACCAATTCACGCAAACAAATTGCAAAACTTATAAGAGAAGAAGTTAATTCCGGCAGGCAGGCATATATAGTTTATCCTCTGATTAACGAAAGCGAAACTCTTTCTGCAAAGGCTGCAACCCAAGAAAAAGAAAAATGGGAAACCGAAATATTTCCTGAATTTAAAATTGGACTTTTGCATGGAAAACTCAAGAATGAAGAAAAAGAAGATGTTATGCAAAAATTTAAAAACAAAGAGTATGATATTTTAGTTTCCACAACCGTCGTTGAAGTCGGAGTAGATGTTCCTAACGCAACTGTCATTGTTATCGAAAATGCCGAACGTTTTGGATTATCACAACTGCATCAGCTGCGTGGCAGGGTTGGAAGAAGCGAAAAACAATCATATTGTGTTTTATCGTCATCAACACGCTCTCAGGAAACAATCAGCAGGTTGGAAATTATGACCCAAACAAATGACGGATTTATAATAGCCGAAAAAGATTTACAAATTAGAGGACCTGGAGAGTTTTTGGGAACAAGACAAAGCGGTTTACCTGATATGATTATCGGAGATTTGATTAATGATTCCAAAATACTTGAGCTTGCACGAAGTGAAGCAATTAATTTTGTAAAAATTTACGATATAAAAAAGTATCCTTTATTAGAGCAGTCAAAAGGTTTAAACTTTGACGGAGATATCTTTAATTCTTAGTTTATACTCCTGCTAATCTGCCAAGTTCCAGTAATTCCGCAATAGTTTCCTCATATGAAAACTTATCTTTTGTTGATTGTAATAAAAATTTATTAATATTATCCATAAGTGATATAGCTCTGTCGCAAACTGCATCAGAGCCTGAAACATAAGCTCCGATATTTATTAAGTCTTCATTCTTAGCGTATACCGCAAGCAGTTTTCTAATTGCACCTGCACTATCACGATGCTCTTTCTCGGTAACATCACCCATAACACGGCTTAGGGATTGTAGGACATCAACAGCCGGATAATGGTTTTTATGTGCTAAAGCTCTTGAGAGTACAATGTGCCCATCTAAAATGCTTCTTGCTGTATCTGAAATAGGTTCATTAAAATCATCACCTTCGACTAAAACTGTATACAGAGCGGTAATTGTTCCAAACTCGTTTGTTCCTGCTCTTTCCATGAGTTTTGGCATCAATGCAAATACTGACGGCGTATATCCTCTTGTAGCAGGCGGTTCACCTATTGCTAATCCGACTTCTCTTTGTGCCATTGCTATACGGGTTACGGAATCTAACATAAATAGGACGTCCATACCTTTATCACGAAAATATTCAGCAATAGTTGTGGCAACAAAACCTGCTTTAATCTTTACTAAAGAAGGTTGGTCAGATGTAGCGGCAACAACTATTGAACGTTTCATTCCTTCTGTCCCGAGGATTTCTTCTATAAATTCTTTGACCTCACGACCACGTTCTCCAATCAATGCAATCACGTTAAGATCAGCTGATGTGTTTTTAGCCATCATTCCGAGGGTTGTACTTTTCCCGACACCTGAACCTGCAAAAATACCGACCCTTTGTCCTTTGCCGACAGTCATAAAACCGTCTACTGCACGAATTCCCAATGACAATGGACTTGATATTCTTCGACGTTTAAGCGGATTAATGACATCAGCTTTTGTTGATCGATATTCCGAAAAACGAATGTCGCCCAAGGTGTCGATCGGTCGACCAAGTCCGTCAATAACTCTTCCGATAAGGTGATCTCCGACTCCTATTTTCATTGCTCCGCCTGTATTTACTACCATTGCTCCTGGGCAAATCCCGTCAGGCGAAGCTAACGGCATCAATAAGATTTTTTCTTTTTTAAAACCTACGACTTCCGCCATTGTCGGAGTCTCGGAGAAATTGTTATAAATATAGCATAAATCTCCTATTGCGGATTTAGGACCGTCTGCTTCCATTGTTAAACCGATTATTTCGGTAATTTTGCCAATTTCTTTTATTGTTGGAGTTTTATTTATGATATTAATGTACTTTTCTTTATTCCAGTCCATCATCAGTACCTGTTAACATTTTTTCTGCAATAGTTGCAATTCTTGATGAAATTCGAGCATCAAGCCTTGTATTCAATGTTTCAACAATTACTCCGTCCGGAGAAACTGAATTGTCTTCACGAATTTTTATATTTTCTAAACTTTTATAGGTGTTTTTAAATTCTTCGGAAAGCGTGCTGATGTTTTCTGCGAGCTTTGGATTAACTACTATTGTAATATTTTCTTTTTCGTTTAATTCTTTTATTGCGTCCAATGTTATTTGTTTGAGAATTGTTTCATCAAATTTTGCATGACAAACTTTGTCTGCGATTACAGTTACGAGTTCCAAAATATCAAGAGTGGCGGAATTGATTATGTTTTCTTTCATTTCAAAAGAAGATGAAGCTAAAGTTTCTAATGACTTTAATGCTTCAATTGTATCATTTTGAAATTTTTCAAGCCCATCCTTTTGTCCTTGCTCAAAGCCTTCATTATATGCTTGTTGTTTAATTTCGTCATAGTCATTTTGAGCTTTTTCTTTTGCTGTAATAATAATTCTTTCAGCTTCATTTTGAGCGGTATTTACTATGATTTGGGATTTATTTTCTGCACCGCCTAAGATTGCCTGTACTTGAGCATCTGTATCTTCCAAAATTTTTTTAACTTTGGCTTGTTGGCGAGTAACATTAGACTGCTCAATTGGCAGAACATAATTGTTTCCCATTTGAATTTCACCGCTTTTAATTCTGTTACTCAATTAATTCATCCTCAACACTTGCACGTGTAATAGTGATTTCGCCGGTTGCTTCAAGATTTCTGATAGCATTAACAACACCTGTTTGAGCCTCTTGAACTTCTTTCGCACGAACCGGTCCAAGGTATTCCATATCATCTTTAAGCATTTGTCTTGCTCTTTCGGACATATTCTTAAAGATTTTTTCTTTAATTTCTTCTTTTGTACCCTTGAGTGCCAATGCAAGATTTTTACTTTCAACCTCTCTGAGCAATCTTTGAATAGATCTGTCATCAAGAATCATAATATCTTCAAATACGAACATCAAATCTCTTACTTCTTGTGCCATTTTTTGATCTTCAATATCAAGCCATTCCATAATATTTTTCTCAGTACCTCTGTCGCAACAATTGAGGATATTTGCTAAGGCTTCTACACCACCGGCATTTGTAAAGTCCTGAACCAACAAGGATGAAAATTTTCTTTGTACAATATCTTCTATTGTAGTAAGTATTTCAGGGTTTGTCGGTGTCATGTCCGCTATTTTTAAAGATACTGCAGCTTGAACATCCGGTGGTAAAAATGCTAATACTTGAGCGGCAAGCTCCGGCTTCAAATATGACAAAATAAGAGCTAAAAGTTGAGGATTTTCAGAAGCAAACGTAGTTGCTAATTGAGACGGATCCGCTTCATTAAGAAAATAAAACGGGTTCGTACTAACCATTGCATTAACCCTTTCAATCATTTGGGCAGCTTCACTTTCGCCGTATGCTTGTGTTAAGAGCTGTTTAGCATAAGAAGAACCGCCTTGCGTAATGTAATTTTTTGCCATGAAAACTTGTCTGAACTCTTGGAGCACTTCTCCCATTTCTTCGTCAGAAACTTTACCCAAGTTTGCAATATCAAGAGTTATTTGTTCAAGCAAATCTTCATCTTTTATGTTTTTAAGAATTTCCGAGGCAGTTGCCGGTCCGAGAGCAATAAGAAGTGCTGCAACCTTTTGGCTTGGACGTTTAAAGGTCTTTCTTTCTTCTTCTTTTGCCTTTTTAATTTCTTCTATACCCATAATATATTCAAGTTAATAAGAATTAATTTATAAAATTTTCTTATTGCTTTTTCCTTTCCGTTTTTTATTCTCTGATAAATGAAGTTAATAATTTAGCTGCGTCTTCCGGCGAGACCATTATTGCTTCATTTAATTCGTTAATACTTTGTTCTTTTTGTGATTTCATACCTCTTGATATAAGTTCATTTTTAGGTGCGATTTCGTTAGTTTCATCTTCTTCTTCCTGTACTTTAGCAATAATTTCCTCCGGTGCTTTTCGTTCAATATGTTTTTGCGGAGTCGGAATTTTTGAAATAAATCCTTTCAGAACTACCAACCCGAACAATCCTAAAATAAGAACGATTATCAGAGGAATAACAGATGAAATAATAAGTTCAATCAATTGTTCATGTTCATATTGTTTAAGTACTACATCGTGAGTTTTTGTATCAAGTGCAACACCTTCAAACTGAAGTCCTGATATTGAAATTACATCTCCTCTTGAATAATCTATGCCGGAAGCTGAAACAACAAGATTTTTAAGCTCATCTTTTTCACTGTCGGTTAAGACTTTATTAACTGCAACAGCAATTGATAATCGTTTTACTGTTCCGGGAGCATAAACAACCTGTTTTACTTCTTTGGTAACATTGTATGTAGTTGCTGTCTTTTGTTTTGAATAATTCAAATTTCTTTGATTAACATTTGTAGAAGTCGGTACAAGATTAGGATTTTCGTACGTTTCAACTTCTGTTTGAGAGCTTGCCAAAACTCCTTCACTTTTCCCTTCGAGAGGAATATAGCTTTCTATTGTCGATTTTGCAGAGTTAAAGTCAATATCAGCATTAACTTGTACGGATACATTACCCTTTCCGACAATTTTGCTTAAAACATCAGAAACCTTTTGTGCTGTTTGTTTTTCCAGATTGGACTTAAAACTTTCCATATCAGTCGAACTTTTGGATGTTTCGTCGGAAAGCACATTGCCGTCCTGATCTGTAATAAATACTTGTTCCGGAGTTAACCTTGGGACAGAGTATGCAACTAAATTTTTGATTGCTTTAACTTGCGAACTTTTGATTTTATAACCGGTTTCCAATACTAAAATTACTGATGCTGACGGTTTTTCATCAGTATCTTCAAAAATTGAACGTTCAGGCTCAGCTAATTGCACTTTCGCGTACTTTATACCTTGAATTTTTTCAATAGCACGAGTTATTTCCCCTTGAAAGATTCTTTGTTTTGTTAATTTGTTTTTAAAGTCAGTAGAACCTAACTGCATATCATCAAGAAGTTCAAAACCGTTGTCAGCGTTTTTTATTAAGTCATTTTCCGCAACGAAAATCCTCATTTCATCCCGAACGTTGGATGGTACTAAAATTGATTTTTTATCCTCGGATACCTTGTATTGATAACCGTTTTTTTTCATATTTTCAACTATGCTTATTGTGTTAACTTCACTCAGATCGGAATAAAGTACGACCCAATCCGGTTCCATAGCTTTTGAAAGGAAGAACGTAGCCGCAACGATAGTAACGACTATCAATCCCAACATTCCTAATTTCTGACCGTCATCTAACCCGTTCCATAATTTTTTTATATCATTTGTTAATAATGCTAAATAATTGTTTTCCATTGTCTCTCCGCCACAACTGTCCACTATAAATAATATCTTATCTATGTGAAAGTTTCAAATTTTAAAATTTCTTAACAAAAATTTGGTATTAAATTGTAAACATTTGTAACAATATATATTAAATATATCAATTTTAGTTATTAAAAATACTTTATATATATGTACAGATTAAATAAAAATCATAACACAACCTTTCATACAACCTACACACTAACCTTCTACACATGAGGAATTATTAAAAAAAATTCCGAAGCCTTTCTTATAGAAAGGTTTTTTTTTATTATAGAATATAAAAGATTATGATTTTATTTTTCTTTCTTTTTTGATACCTTATTAAAGACTTCTTCAAATGTTTCGATAGGTTCAAGTTTGTATCCGCAATTTTCAGCAAGTGTTCCCCCCATAGAAAAAACTTCTTCTTGAGGATATCTCCTGCAAATTCCGGGACGGTTTTTGTGAATTTTGCATTTGTGCGTATTTTCGTCTAAATTCATGCACTCAAATACAAGTCCAGTTTCATCTTTGTCGATAATTTTTAAATAAGTATAAAACGGGTGTAAGCGTTGAAGTTTTTTGAATTCTTCTTCCGTTTGTATTACATTTTTGTGCTTTACATAAATTTTTTTGCAACACCGACCGCAGGCATTACATTGTCCGGTTCGGTAGTACTTTTTTCTTAATATGTGTAAGTAGAAAATTTTTTTTAATTTTTTAAACATTTGTAAGCCTTGATTTTGCAATTTTGTACTCCGGGGAGCCGGTTTCGGCTAATATGAGAATTTTTGAAAAGTATTTATTAGCTTTTTGAATATTTCCGGCAGAATGCCAAACGCTTGCCTGTTCCATGTACATTTTGATTAAATCTGCTTCCGGTGCAATGAATACTTTTAAATTTTCAATTATATTTTCATATTTATGTGATAAATTTGGATTTAAAATCAGACAAGTTTCATATTCAAAAAGTGCATTTTTATAATCATTATTGTTATAGTATTCTTCCGCAATCAGTTCATGTCTGCTTATTTCATCAGTGTTTATTTGAGGCTCTAATTTTTTAATTGTACGAATAAGCTCCAGGTATTCCTTTTGATGTCCTATTACAAGCGGTATCATTCTTTTAAAATAGCAATATGCATCTGTGTACAATTCGGAATTGAGAGTTGTTGCTGATAAAATTTGTAAAACATCTATTGATTTGTTATCAATACAAAGTGCTTGTTTTAGGTAGGTTATAGCAGAATTGTAGTTTTTTTTGTCATAATAGAGTTTTCCCAAAAGGTAATTCATATCAAAATTGAGCGGGAATTTTGTCAAAGCCTGTTCTAATCCGTCAATAGCGGTGTTATAATCCTTTAAGGCAACGGCACGTTTAGCTTTTTGATACAATTCATGACTGTTTTGTTTAAATCTGTCTAATCCGGATTTGATTTCCTTATAGGTCAAAGAGTCTTTATCTTTTGCATATTTTAGATACTTTTGGTAATAATATATTGCATAAAATTTCATACCTTTCGTAAAATATGCAGATGCAAGGTTTAAACACAAGGATTCATCATAAGGTTTGTTTGAATAAGATATAATCCAATATTTTATAGCGTTTGTTATATCTTGCTTTTTAGATGCAATATTCCCCAAATATAGGTATGATGGATTGTTGCTGTCAATTATTGCAATTGAACTTTTGAAATATTCTTCGGCTTTTTCTAAGTCGTTCAATTTGTAATAGCAACGACCGGCTTCATAGTATAGTTTATATGACATACTGAGGCTTAGCATATTCAAATAGAGCTTTAATGCTCCGTCATAATCCCCCGACTGATAAAGGTTTTTTGCAGCATCAAGCTGAACTTGCTCTATCCCTGAGTTATCCTGAATATAATAATCTGAACTGTCCATACTGACAGTTTACCATATTTAGCGTTCTAAGTCATCCCAAAGTTTAGCATTTGTTACAAGTTCTGCCATAACGTCATCTTCAAAAACATCGATAACTCCGTCTGCAAAAAGCTCTTTCATTCTATCAAGATGAGAGTTATTGTCCAAGTCGCTAAGTGCAATATTATTAAACTTTTTTATATCACAATCCTTTTCAAATAGTCTTATTGCATCTCCAGATATTTCTGTTTTATCGACGTAAGGATTAGATTTATAAGGATTGGTTGCAGAATTTGTTTTCAATAAATTCAATCTGATAATGTTATTTTGCTTATCAGATTGCAAATCTCCGTATAACAAATCGTTGTTATTAATATTATTAAACATGAGCCCTAACCTCCCCCATTTAACCAAATATATTATTATATATTTCTCCGTTTTTTTTATCAGTCATTTAAATGAATTTTTTCAACATTTTAAGTTGCTTTACACAAAGCGTCAAATACTTCTTGGCGAACAGCTCCTGTTTTGACATCTTCCATTATGATATCAAGTGCTTCTTGTTTTGTGAAAGGAGGTTTGTAACTTCTTTTTTCGGTAAGTGCATCAAATTTGTCTGCAATAAATAAAATTTGAGAATCAATTCCGAAGTCGAAGTCGCTGTCAATTTTAGGGTAACCGCTATTATCAGCAAGTTGGTGATGATATTTTATCAGTTCCATTGTTCTTTCACTAAGCCTCTTATTTTTTAATAATTCATACCCTAAAATCGGATGTAACTCTATTATTTTACGTTCATCATGGGTTAAACTGCCTTTTTTGTTTAAAATGTTTTCAGGAATTAAAAATTTGCCGTAATCGTGGTACATGGCGGCTTCTTGCAATGATTTCAAATCAATAGATTGCTTCAAATCTTCCGGCATGGCAGAATACATATTTGCTACCAAAATTCGAGTATTTTGCAAGTGATTTTTTTTGAGATCTGTAATGACGTCTTCATTGACTTTTAGTGGAATTTTGTATTTGGTGAGTAATGAAATTATTTTAGGGCTTGTCCTCGCTAATGCTTCAATTTCAGATTTTAAACCGATTTCTGTTGTGCAGAAACTGTCTGAGCAATAGTCTTTATTCCCGAAAAATTGCTGGCTTACAGATATCCTGTTCTGTTGTTCAAACGGGATATTTTGTATTTTATTAAAATTTAGTTGTAGACTATTGTTTATTGACGTCATAAATCCACATTACACCCAAATTAATACTATATTTATATTAAGTATTCTTATAATAAAAAATTGATATAAATCAAAAACAATTTTTACAAATCTTAAATTCAATAATTTCTGCTATTTAAGAATACAAAAACAAAGTTGTTAATCTCCAATATAATTTTGATTTTGATTGAAGTTCGTCTATTCTCATATCTGATATTTTAGAAATAAGTGCTATTGTTTCAGGAAAGTATTCTGTAAAATAAGTTGTTCGTTTACCAGTTATATAATCCGGAAGTCCATTTAAAAGCATAATTGTATCAGCATAGCGTTCTGAATAAGCGTTTGCCGAGGTGGTTAAATATTGCAAGTATTGTTGTTGATATGGGTCAACTGTTTTTTTGAATATCTGGTATTCTTTATTAAATGTTTTCTGAAGCTCAAGCAATACGGTTTTATATTTAAGTGAAACATTTTCGGATGCTATATCCGAGGTTATATAATGACCGTATTCGTGCAGAAATGTGTTTATGGCAGATTTTAATAAATCATTTTTATTTGTAACTTCTCCCAGTAATATTTTTTTACCGCCTCTTATATCGGTAATCATTGTTCCGTTGTCTTGATTGCAACTTCCGTAAGAGATTTCGTCTAATGGCAACTTATCTATCACCATTAAAAGGTTAGCAGGAATATTTTTGAGTATATCAATAATAAATTTGTCATTTGTTCCTTCCAATCTTGACAAATTTATTCTGTTTTTTTGTTTTGTTTTTAAATCGGTTACTGTTAAATGTTTTCCGTTAAATTTTGATTTATATAGTCGATTGTTGATTGAAGTCAAAAAATCGGAGTCAGAAATTTTTTCAAATGTCATGTGTCTGTCGAGCAAATTTGTACCATCTTTATCCCGAATTGTATAATTGAGTATTTTCATTAAGTCATTTTCTGTATAATCAAAATCACTTTTTATTCCGAGTGGGGATAAAAAATGTCTTTCGGCCCTAATTTCTCTGTAGTTTGGATCAATGGAACTCCATTGAACAGCTTTGATATTTCCGTTTTTATCAATTTCGGATATATTAGGAAATCCTAAAATTTCTCCGGATGTTATATGTCTATATTTAACAGTTTTCTGGTCAGCAGAATAATTTCTTATAAGTGCATCTTTCCATTCTTCGTTTTCATCGTCAATAGCATAATACATGTAACTTTGATAATTTTTGTTAATACAGGAGGCTTGGATTATAATACACTGTTGGATAACATCTGATAGTGTTTTAGAAGGTATTTTTAAATTTAGAATTCTATCCGTAACGTCAGGAACAAGTTTTGTAAGAGATAAAATATCATATCCGCTCAGCGTATCATATTGGTTGTCTGTTAGTATTTTTTGTATTTTTTCGTACATTTCGTCTGTTGTTACGGAAATATTTTTTATTTCAAATGTTCTGAATTTTTTTGTCGGTAAGAGGTTCTTAATCCTTTCAAACTGTTTATCGGGCTGATGTGCAAAATCAGAAATATCTTTTTCATTAAATTCGTTCTCTCTACCATAGGTTTTAATAATTTCTTTAATTTCTTTTGATTTATTGTAAAATTTTTGTTGCAAGGCATACAAACCTATTGCAGGCAAATTAAGTTGATTTGAACTTTCCTCAATTACATCTAAAAATTTTGGAGCAATAACATACGGTGCTTTTTGTTTGCAATTTTGTGGAATTGCGAGTATTTTATTGGGTTTAAAGTTTATTGTTTGAGCTTTCATAATCAGTTAATTAAAACCCTCTAAAATATATTTTTGCTTTTTTATTTGCATTTTTTTTGTTAAATAATCATAAAAAATGAGGTCGAAAAATAACTTTTCAACCTCACAAAATTTATTCAAAATAAGTTAATTACTTGCCGTTAACAACTTCTTTGAATTTCTTACCAGCTGAGAATACAGGAACTGTCTTAGCAGGAATCTTGATAGCTTTACCTGTTTGAGGGTTTCTGCCGTTTCTTGCAGCTCTCTTACGTGGTTCGAAAGTGCCGAAACCAACTAAAGTTACTTTTTTCCCTTTAGAAACTGTTTTTTGAACTGTTTCAATTAAAGCTGATAATACTTCGTTAGCTTCTTTTTGAGTAACTTTTGATTTTTTTGAAATTTCTGATACTAATTCTTCTTTGTTCATGATAAAACTCCTTTCTCATTTCTACAAAGAACATTATACTAATTAAAATCTACAATGCAAGCACTTTTTTTTGCATAACTATCACTTAGAGGTTATTACAGCCCAAGTCATGCTAAAATTTCCGTAAAAATACGGACTCGATAACCACCTCAAATAGCTATTATTATTGTATTCTGCTATTCTTCAAGGTTTAATATGCTTCCGATATGTTTTTCATCAAAATCATACGCATGGAGTAATTTTTCATTCCTTTTCGCTTCGGAAATTTGTTCTTTCACTACTGCCATATTTTCGGCAAGCATGCTTATATTCTTTTTTTCAAGTTCTCTTATTTGGCTAACAATTTCATCAACATTGTTTTTTTGTTCGACTGTCAGTGTGAGATATTTTTGAATGCATTTACAGTTTAAAAATAAAGCCTCTCTTGATTTTAGCAAAGTAATAGCTTCATCAAAACGTTCCGAGTCTATCATTTTTGAAATATTTTCAGAGCATGTTTTTATCTGAGAATATTGCAACATAAGTTGTTCATACTGCTGTTTATTCCGCATTATTCGTATCCCCGTCTGAATTTTTTGCTTGTTCCAGCATTGCTTCTTCAAGAGTGATTACGCCGGACTGAATTTCGATAGCTTTTTGAAATCCCCATCTAATGTTCATAAGGTCTTCCAAAACTTCATCAATCAACTTCATATCACGTGTTACGTTTGCTTTTATCAACTTCATAGCCATTTTATTGTACAAGCGAAAGAGTTGTTTAGAAACGGTATTTCCGTTTTCCAAATCAATGGAACGCATCAATTCACGAATAATTTTTCTTGCTGATTCGATATTTGTTGAACGATCTGTTGCATTATTATCTTCAAGAGCAATTTTAGCTTTTTGTAAGAATTGTATTGCTCCGTCAAACAGCATAATCATGAGCTTTTCAGGAGTAGCGGTTGTAATGTTACTCGTTTGATATTGTTTTATGTATTTGTTATATGGATTTGCTCCCATTTATACCTTCTTATTTACAAATACGCCGGACGCCATATTTAGCTTCTTTACAAGATTTTGTAGTTCATTTCCGGAAATTGTTTCTATTAATCTGTCGGAATTGCTTTCATACAATTCTATTATATCATCTTTTGCATTTAATTTAACATAAAAATTTTTGTTAGGATTGTCAAGGTCTTCAATATCAAATTCAGGTTGATCATTTGTGGAATTTTCCTGAACGAAGCTGTCTTCAAAACTTTCTTCTTCTCCATTTGTATTTTGTTCCGGCGCTTCTTGTTTATTACCTTGTTCTTCTTCGTTTTTTTCTCTTATAGCACGATTTGTTTCAAGGGTTTGAATTTGTTTTGCATCATTTTTTGGATCCGATTGAACAACCTGTCCGGTCTTAGCATTAACTTCAGCAGAAGTAGACTCTTTAATGAGTCCGGTATTTGCCATTGATAATCCGTCCATGCCCATAGTTAAAAACCTTTATTCTCTCTTTTTTCCATAATAGCACATTTTTGTTTTAAATCACAACAACAAATTAAAATGTATTTTGTATAAGTTGTTCATTATGTTATAATATTATAGTTTTAATAGTACGAGAGGCATACAGTATGAGTAAGAGTCTATATTTGGGTTACAGAGATAAAATGTTAGCATTTCCTTTGTGGATTAAACAAACTATATACTTAGATTTGTCAAAGGATTTGAATACATATTTAAGTAGTGAATTTTTGGATGTAGCCGAGGGCGAATTGTTTCATGTCTATAAACCTGAACTATCTTCTCAGGGACAGAATGAATTGTTTACAAAAGAGTCCAAGTTTGATGAAAGCATATATTCTTTTTTGAATTGCTGTAATAAAGGGATGTCTTTAATTGAAATAGCAATTGAAAATAATTTTACGATGGAAGAAGTTTCTAAAGCATTTACATTCTGTAAAACCTCAAGATTTTTCTCTAAAGATGTTCCGGCTCTTGTAGCGGCGATAGCAGGTTTTATTGCAGGAAAGTACAGAACAGGTGAATATTTTATCAGGGCTGGTAAAATGACCATAGAACAATTGGATCAAGTTCTTAATAAACAGCAGGAAATGAACGACTCTGGAAAGCATGTCTTTATTGCGGAACTTATGGTGCAAATGGGTTTTGTAAGAGAATTGGATGTTAAAAGTATTATCTTTATGAAAGAAGAAGCAGGGAAGAGATTTTCTTTAAATTCTGAGGAATTACCTTCTATTGCTTTGGAAAAAGAGAGTTTTGATATAAGAGTTGAGAATACGAAATTGAAAGAAGAAAATGATATTCTTAAACAGAAAATGGATGCTCTGCTCACATTTATTAAAGAACATAAAGCGTGCTAAAAATGAATGTCGATTTACATCTGCACAGTAACTATTCAGACGGCAGTGATTCTGTTGAAGAGTTGGTGGAAAAACTTCGTAATGGCGATATTAAAATTTTTGCACTAACTGATCATGATACAGTATGCGGTTGTCAGGAAATTGTGCAAAAAAAACTGGCGAAAGATATAAAATTTGTTCAGGGAATAGAATTGACTTGTTCAGGCAACGGAGTTAACTGCCATTTATTAGGCTATAATTGTGATATCAACAATCAAACTCTTACCGGACTTATCAATAAAGGTAAAAAACTTCGCAGGATAAAACTGGATAAGAGGATTAAATATCTTAAAGATGTGTGGAATATAGATTTAACTCAAAATGAAATTGATTGGCTTTATTCGAGAGAAAGTGTTGTTAAAACTCATATAGCAAACGTATTGGTGAACAGGGGACTTGCACAAGATAATTTGTCTGCTATGAAGAAGTATTTAGACGGTTGTAAAACCGAAAAAACGAGATTTTCAATAGATGAAGCAATCGATGCAATCATTACATCAGGCGGTATTCCGGTATTTGCTCATCCGTTAGGTGGTGAGGGGGAAAAACATTACACACCGAATGAATTTATGCCTATACTATCCAAAATGATTAATTATGGAATAAAAGGTTTAGAATGTTATTATTCCCGATACACCGCAGAAGAAGCTACCTTTTTGGTTGAGTGTGCAAACAGGTTTAATTTATTTATTTCAGGCGGAAGTGATTATCACGGTTTCAACAAGGATATTTCAATCGGAAGATTAAGCTCGGATGGGAGCATAGTTCAATCGGAACAATTAACAATAATTCAAGAGTTTTAACCCAACATAGCCACATTTGTCTTCCCAAATTTTGCGGATAAGTCGTCCAGATGGTGAACGATATAAAGATATGACTCCAAATCTTTTTCGTTTAAGTCAATAATTGCACCCCAATCAGTTCTGGCATGATGTGCGGCAATCATTCTTGCAACTCTTACAAAACCTGCATTCATGCAGATAGAAAACCCGTATTGTGAGTGCGAAATCCATTCTTTTCGAAAAGTTTCATCATAGTCAATTAATCCTGACGCTGTATCAATTTTGTATTCGAAAATCTTACCAATATCGTGCAGAAGGCAAGCTGCATAGACTTCGTCCTTATTAACTTTTTGGAAAAAAATTGCCATATTTGCATCAGCATATTTTAAACATTCTGATATGTGTACCAACAAGCCACCAATATAATTATGGTGCATCATTTTTGCGGCAGGTGCAATCAAAAGTGCCTCTTTATTTTTTGTATATATTTCGGAAATAAAAGTTCTCAGTTTGTCATCCTTAATTTTATTAATGTATTCAATAAGTTCGGCATATATTGAATTTCGTTCGGTTTCTTCCAATCCTGTTTTAGCTTCTTTTATTAATTCTAAGGAACTAACTAAACAGTTGTTGAACTTTTCATTAAAAGAACCGGATACGATGCGTAAGATATTTCCGCATCTGTATAATTTTGAATCTAATCGATTAAGCGTTTCTTCCCACAATATGCAATTTAAAATTTCTCCGCTTTCGACTTCTTTTAGTTGCAATTTCCCCATTTTTGTACCGGATTTGGTATCTCCGATTGAAAAAGTTATAACTTCATAATTTGTTTCAGTGCTAAACATATTTACCTCCGCAATAATCGGATTATATCATAAAAGTTTTTAAAACTCCCTGTAAGGGGAATTAAATTTTTTATAATTAAGCGTATTATTATGAAATGAAAGATATGAACTTACAAAATTGCCAATATAATAGTTGTACTTCAAGAGGAATTTGTTCTGTCAATCCCAAAACTGCATCTTTACAAAATGTTTTAATTCTTTATCTTTATTTGATTTCTGAATATTGTCTTAAACTCTATCAAAAAGAAGCTGTTGATAATGAAACAATAGAAATGATACTTGAATGTATAACTGCAACCGTTTCGATACCGGAGTTTTCGGAGGAAATATTTTGGCAAAATATAAATAAATTAAAAAATCTACTGCCACAACTTATAAACAAATACAACGAAATATATGAAAAAGCAGATTTTACGGAAGAAGATATTTTTTCTTCTGATATTTTTAAACGAAGTAAGAATATAGTTGACGCAATTAATTTAGGAGAGGAACTTGCCAAAAAGTTTTCTGATAAATTTTCTTCAACTATAAGGGATCTATATAAACTAATACTTGTAATTGCCAAAAGTATCAGTTTGAATATGCTTGATTTAAAGAGCTTTGAACCAACAGATAATGACGGATTTCTAAAAGTGGTTGAAATCTTGAGCCTTATTAACAGCGGAACTGATGATGTTAATAAATTAAAAGAGGAACTTATCAAAGCATCAGAAACGAATTATTGTTTGATAAAAAAACTTCATCAAATGCATGAAAATAAATATGGGAAACAGGAAATTACAACTGTTTCGTATACGACAGTACCTGCAAGTGCAGTTCTTGTCGTGGGATATAATATTAAAGAACTCGAAATAATTTTAGAGGCCTTGAAAAATACAAATATTGACGTGTATACCCATGGTGATATGATATTGGCTCATACATTTCCGAAGTTTAAAAAATATGAGGCTCTAAAAGGACAATATGGTTATGGTGTCGAAAATTGTTTGGTTGATTTTTCTACTTTTCCAGGCCCGATAATTTTAACAAAACATTCATTGCATAATATTGAAAATCTTTATCGTGGACGACTTTATACTACGGATGAAAACTTTAGTAAAGGTGTTATCAAAATTAATAATTATGACTTGACGGATGTTATAAGTACTGCATATAAAATGAAAGGATTCAAAAAAGGAAAGATTTGCGAGGTATCTTTGGTGGGTTATGATTATAAAAAAGTCGACGAAGATATCAGGAATGCTCTTGATTCGGATAAATATAAAAGAGTGTTTGTTTTTGGCGAAAGTAAATTTTGCGAACCTCAAAAAAGGTATTTTGAAAAGCTAATAAACATAGCAGATGAAGAAACCCTTATAATTTCCTCTTCAAGAAGTTCTGACAAGAATAACTTAATACATATAAATTCTTGTTATGATCCTTTTGGAATAATTCGAATTGTTGATTTATTGAAAGATAGCAAAATTTCAATAAATATCTTTTTCCCCAAATGTAACCGTAATACAGTTGCCGAATGCATTTATATTTCAAACGTCTTAAAATTTAATGTTTTTATTGGTGAGTGTGCTCCGATTATGTTAAATCCGTCAATAAAGCGACTTTTAAATGAAACTTTTTCAATAATACCAATGACTACTCCAAAAGCTGATATGGAAAAAATTCTGTTACAAGAATTTTAAAAATTTGTATGTTCTTGAATTTTTGTTGTATATTTAAACCTATGAGAGAAATTTTTCGTATAACTAATAAGTATATTATTTTGGCAACACCGCTGATTTTATTTTCGCTTTTTTTAACAATATATACTGTAATTAGTAATCAGTCAGCAGGTTTGATTCATTCGGTCGTGAATATGATTATAACTACAATTATGTTTGCGGCTTTTGTATCGGGATGGTTTAAAATGATTAAACTTGCGGTTTCAGCTTCATTGGTCGGAGAGCCAAATCTGCTTATAAAAGAGTTTCCGGCAGGTGTCGGAGAATATTTTTTGCCGGTTTTATCTTCTGTGCTTGTTCTTGCAGTTTTAAATATCTTGATTTTACTTGTTGCTGTTATATCCGGAAGTCATTTGATTGGTGAGGTCGGAATTACGCCTGAAGCGTTTTCCGGTGCATTAAGTAGTCAGCAATCTTTAACGACATTCCTTGGAGGATTATCACAGGAACAACTTACAAAATTAGGAATGTGGAATGTATACATGCTTGGTTGGGTTACTTTGATTTCTTTTTGTGAAATGCTATATTATCCGGTCATGATTTTTAAAACAAAGAATCCTTTCAGAGCGATAAGTATTTCGTTAAAAGAATTGTTTAGCAAATATTTTTTTAAAACGTTATGTGTTTTTGTTCTGATATTTGTTGTTAATTTTATTATTACAATTCCTGAGGTATTATTTTCTGCAAATTTAGTTGTTGGTTTCATAACGACAATGATTCGGTTTTATTTCTTTACCATAGTTGCAGTTGGACTCTTCTACTATTATTATCAGCAATTTGTAAAATCAAATCTTGGCAATAATATTGATACTTATATTTAAGATAACCGTCTTATCATTTCGTGAGCATCTTCGTTATCTGGGAATATATCAGTAACTTTATTCAGTACTGCTAAGGCACTGTCATTTTCTTTCAATGCTTCATAGCATCTTGCCATATCCATAAGAACTGAAATACTTTTAGGAGATTTTTTACTAATGCTGCTAAAAATGTTAAGAGCCTGTTTGTAATTTCCAAGTTCATAATAGGTTAATGCCAATGTATTCATTGTTTCTATATCAGGATTTTGTTCAACAGCTCTTATTAAATAAGGTTTTGCTTCTTCGTATTCTTTTCTTGCAAACAATATTCTTCCTGCACAAAATTGTATATATTCGTGATTAGGTTCAATTTTTATCGCTTTCATTATGTATTCATATGCACTGTCAACTTGATTTAGAACGAGTTTGTTTAATGCCATAAAAACGAGTGCCATAATATTTTCGGGCTGCAATTCGAGAGCTTCTGTGTAATATCTTTCAGCTTCTGTGTTTTTTGATATTGAATACAAGTAATTCCCGTATTCAAATATCGTTTCAAAATTATTTGGTTCAAGTTTAAGTGCAATTTCAAATTCTTCCTTTGCATAATCAAAAAGGCGTTTATTCAAAAATATTATTGCCAAATCCTTATGTGCAGAAGCTGATTTAGGAGACATTCTTATAACTTTTTTAAGAATTTTTTCTGCTGTTTCTGTATCATTCAAACTTGAAGATAGAATTGCATATTCGTGTAATGTTTCCGAATTAGGTTTGTTTTTCAAAAGGATGTTATCGTATATTTCTTTTGCTTTATTCAATTTATTTGTTCTCATATAGAGTGTTGCAAGTTTTTGAGCAGGAAGTATAAATTTAGGATTTACATAAACCATTTCTTCCAGCATTCTTATTGCGACATCAAATTCAAGCATGGCTTCATAACACATTACAATATTAAACTTGTAATTTTCTTTGCCGGGAAACATAGTTGCAAGGTTTTTGTAGTGTTTTAAAGCACAATCATAATCCTTAACTTTCATCTCTGACATTGCTAAAGCTACCAAAAATTTTTCATTGTCTTCGATTTCAACTGCTTTTTCAAGATATTTTATTGCTTCTTCGTGATTTTGTTTTATTTGATAAATTGAGCCCAAATTATAGTATGTTGTTGCAAAATTAGGATTAATAGTTATTGCTTTTTGATAAATTTTAATAGCTTCGTCCATGTTGCCTAAAACGGTATAACAAGTTCCTATACTGTTTAAAATTTCTATTTTATTCGGAAAGAGTTTTAATGTTTGTTGGAAAGTTTTCAAAGCTCCGTTAAAATCTTTTATATTCATTTTTGCTGTGCCGATTATGTAATAGTATGTATAATCAGCATTGTATTTTAGTGCTGTTTGTGCATATTTTACGGCATCCTCAAATGCACCTGTTCTTAGAAAAATTATGCATAATTTACTGTAAGCATCTTCATACTCCGGTCTTAAATCAATTACTTTGAGATATGCTGCTTTTGCAGAAGCTAATGCGGAAAGATTTTCGTAGCAATTTGCTAAATAAAACCAAGATGTTGCATCCTCTTGAGAAAATTTAACAACTGTTTCAAAATGTTTTTGGGCATTTGTCCAATTTCCCAAATTGACTTCGGTCAATCCTGCAAGTTTTAATAATTCTATATTATCAGGGGATGTACTAATAGCATCATTTATTAATATCTTTGCTTCATTAAATTGCTTATTGGCAATAAGCTCGGTAATCTTTTCCATATCATCCATATTTATTATGCTCCAAAATAATTTTTTAAATTTGAGGTTAAATTTTTGTTCTTACACAGTTTTTTTAATTTTGAAATTGCACGATTTTCAATCTGTCTTATTCTTTCTCTGGAAACTCCGTAAATGGTACCAATTTCATCCAATGTCTTTTTGTTGCCATCGTTATTTAGTCCGAAACGCAATATCAAAATATCTCTTTCCTTTTGACTAAGCTGTGCAAGCATCTCATTGATATCTCCGAGCAAGCTCTCTTGAGATACTAATGAATCCGGTGCAGCAAGTGATTCGTCAACGATATAATCGATTACTTTATTTGAATCGTCTTTTTGTCCTGTTGGAGTATCAATACTTATTGTAGATTGCGTAGATTTGATTATTGAAGACAACTTTGAAACAGAAATCCCTAACTTATCTGCAATCTCTTGTCTTACGGGAATTCTTCCCAATTCTGTTGTTAAATCCAATGTTGCACGCTTGATTTTATTTATTGATTCAATCAGGTGGATAGGCAGACGTATAATTCTTGCTTTGTCAGCGATAGCTCTTGTGATGGATTGTTGTATCCACCATGTTGCATAAGTCGAAAATTTATAACCTTTAGTGTAGTCAAATTTTTCCGTAGCACGAATTAGTCCCATGTTGCCTTCCTGAATTAGGTCTAAAAACGATAAACCACGCCCGATATATTTTTTTGCAATACTCACGACTAATCTAAGATTAGCATTGATTAAAACTTTTCTTGCGATTTCACTTTGAGTCTCGTATATTTTTTTAGCGACTTCAATTTCTTCTTCTTGAGAAAGCAACGGGATTTTGCCGATTTGTTGTAAATAAATTCTGACAGAATCATCAGAATTTACGGAATTGATACTTTCCTGAGTTTTAGGTTCTTCAATGGAGATGTTGTCATCATCTAAATCGGACAATTCTTCCATAGTGTTAAAATCTATACCTTCATCAGAAATATCATCAGCTGTGATATTAAGAGTATTTTTACTTTTGCCCATTTTTGCCCTCACATTGTTTATTTTTTATCAATTTTTGTCTTACACTTTCAAATAAGATTATAGCAGATGCATTGGAAACGTTTAAGGAATTAAAATTTGTTAACATTGGAATTTTTACTTTAAAATCAGCTAACTTTAGTAATGATGATGAAATTCCGGCATGTTCCGCTCCCATTATTAAAGCAAAATTCATATCTGTGTAATCAATATCATAGTAATTATCATTTGCATGATGATCTGAAGCAATTACCCAAAAGTTCAATTCTTTCAATTTTTGGACAGCATTAACCAAACTGTTAACTTTTATTATAGAAATTCTGTTTATTGCACCGGCACTTGTTTTTTCTACGACAGAATTAACCATTGCGTTCCTGTGGGATGGAATAATAATTCCGTTAACTCCGGCACAAACGGCGGAACGAATAATTGCTCCGAGATTGTGCGAATCTTCTACTCCGTCAAGAATAACCAATGAAGTGTAATCGTTTGTACTATTTTCTATAAAATTCTCAAGAGTTTCATATTTAATTGGTGAAAGTAATGCTACAATTCCTTGATGTTTTGCATTTTCAGAAATTAAATCAAGTTTATCTTTTTTAACAAATTGAAATGTAATTCCGTTTGCTTTCGCCAAAGTCTTGATGTAGTCAAGTTTTTCGTCAGAATGTGCAGATTTGGAAATTAGTATTTTATTAAAATTTCTTTCACTCTTTTCGAGAGCTTCAATAATGGAATTTTTCCCATATATATATAAATTTTCAGACATAAATCGCCTCGGTTAAAATAGTTTTTTTTAAATATCATCAATGCGTAGTATACAAACTTTTAATTTTATTGTACAATAAAAAAAAATAGGAAGAAAAAGCATGGCGTTATTAGGTAAAAAAATGGTTGTCGGAGTGTCAGTAACTCCGGAAGTAGGAATTGAGGTTGCACAAATAGATTATGCGACTCGTCGAGTTTTGAACTATGTATCAAGGGAATTCAAGTATGATTGTAAAAATCCAAATACTTTTGACTTGGATATATTTAAAGATACTTTGTATGATTTGTTTACTGATATGCAGGTTCCGATTGGGTCTGAAATAGTTCTGAATTTGCCTACGACTTTGTTTAGGATAAAAGATTGGCCGGCTTCAATGGACGGCACTCAATTGCTAAACAATATTGAGGATGAGATAAATGATTCCCCGCAATTCCATGATCTTCCCGGTTCGGCAATATACAGTCATGCATATCTGCCGAACTCAACAATGCAATTTAATAAAATTGCATTGACAGCTGCTGATATGAATTTAGTGTCAGAAATAGCGTTGCAGCTTATAGAAATGAAGTATAAACCGCTTGCTATTGATGTATCTGTAAATTCAACACTGAATGCTCTTATATACAGTGGGCAACTGGAGGTTCCTGATGGTGCTTCATGGGTAATGGTTCTTATTGAAGGTGCCTATGTAAGAATATTCCAAATGCTCGGTAAGAATTATATTGATTGTTATGAAGAAAAAATCAATATAAGTCCAGTTTTTGATGATGCTGAAAATTGTGCGGCGGTCGTTAATGCTATAAATCCTATTTTAGCGAAAATACCGTCATCATTATTGTATATTGTTTCAAAAACAGGTGTGATGAGCGCAAATACGATTGCAACAAAAGTTAGTTATGCTTCACAAATTGCTTATCTTGACGCTATTACAAGCAATCAACAGTTTATACAGATTGTGCCGGAAATTCCGGAAGAATATGCAAGAAAAATTTCTCTTGATGTTATTGGTGCAGCAATCTACCGGAACAATGTAAAATATTCGAGAACAAATCTGAATTTGTTTAATCAAATGTTGGGTGACATTTGGTTGAGTCAAACACCACCTGTAATCTGTGGTATTGAATTTTCTGTTGATAATGCTAAAAAAGTTGGTGTAGTTGCAGCTATAATTATTCTTTTGATGGTTGGTGTGGCTTTTGTATTTTTGTCAAGATTAATTAATCAACATCAGCAGGAGCTTGATAATATACAAAGAGAAATAACGTCAATAGAAGCATTTTTGAAAGAAAATGAAGGAATTTCAACGGAGAAATTCTCTCCGACTGAAGCTATCAATGATGGTGTAAGTTCAAATACTGATATTTACAGATATTATCAAATAGTAGGAACGGAAATTCCTACAAAGTTATGGCTAACTAAGTTAAAATTTTCAGATACAATTTCGATAGAAGGTCAAGCAGATAATTTGGAATGTGTCTATGGCTTCTATCGTAACATAAAGGACTATAATCCTAAGTCGGAAATTAAATTGCAGAAGTTGGCATTGGCTTCAAATTCCAAATTTACGGAAGTACAAGAGGAGAGTGGGGTTGATGCAGAAGATATTCTTACAAGTATGAATGCAGATTTCTATGAATTTAGGATTTCTGATGCTAAGGAAGAAGTTAAACTTGATAAAAAGTCTAAGGATTCAGAGGAGAATTCTGGTAAAAGTTCTTCAAAATCTAAAAAAGGAAGTAGTAAAAGCGGAAGTCCAAAATTAATGGATTTGGAACCGATAGAATAAAAAGGGCTGATAAATGGAAAAGTATAGCAGATATTATGGTGTAATGATTTTTGTAGGGATTGTTCTTGTCACATTGGTCATAGGTTTTTTCGCATTGCTAAACCCTAAGATTGCTGAAATGACGAGTATAAATGAGCAAATTACGTCCCAACAAGATAGACTTACAAAATTGCAATTAGATAAGAAAACCGTAGAAGGCAAACTTAAGAAAATGAAAGACTCTCTTTCTACTGTTAAAAAGAGAGTTTATGCACCTACGGTAGCTGACTTAGGCAGTGATAGCAATGATGCAGTATTTTACACTTTGTATAATGACTTGATTGAAATGATTCGTACTAATTCAATTAAAGTTAAGTCAATGCAGTATACATATAATCCGGAAGATGATGATTTTGTAAAATATGGCGGAGCAGATTATTTTGTAACGGAAATTGATATGGAATTAGTTTCCAATTATGTAAATTTGGGTAAATTTATTGAATCTTTGCATCAATATGCATATTATTTAAAAATTATGGATGTTGAAGTTACTCCTTATGAAAAAGACAAAAAAATATTGTTAACAACAATGAAGCTAAGGTTGTATGCTTCCACTGCTCCGGAAGAAGAAGTTCAGCCTACAATGCCAAAGGCTTAATAAAAAATAAATTTTTATATAAAAAAAGAACCTCTTTTGAGGTTCTTTTTTTGCTTTATGAAGTTTTCTTACTTAGAAATTCTTCCTGCAACTACCGGCGGTATATTTCCTCCGTCCGGTTTAAGATTTTTCTTATAAAATTCTACGTGCGGTTGAAGTACACTTTCCAAAACATTTGGCATTTCAATACCATTAGTTAATTTTTCAAGAATTTCTTGATAAACTGTTGCAAATGCTCTTAATTGAGTTAAAGCTCCTGCTGTTTCAGGTTTAAGTCCAAGCCCTTGTGTTTCAACTGTTTCAAGAATAGAAGGTCCAACTGCTTCATTAGCTTTTGTAATTGCATCGGTATAACCTTTAACATTTTCAGCGGCTTCTCCGTGGTCAGCAGGAGCTGTGAACATAAAACTATATTTATTAGCAGGATTATACATAGCTTCTGATGTGTGGTGCATACATTCTGCACCCAAAAGAATTGACTTTGCAGTATCTTTCATTGATTCATTTTGCATTTGTGCATGCATAGTAACAGTTGAGCGGAACATATCTCCCAAATACACATGAATACCGTCAATAATTCCTGCTAATTTATTACCAGCCCAAAAAGCAGCTTGCATAAGAGGTGAATTTTTTTCTAAGTCTTTGCTTAATGCAATTTTAGACATTTCTTGTGCGGCATTTAACATTTTTATCATATCTTCTTTTTTCATGCCTGCATAAGCCAATGTAAACAATGCATGATCGTCAAGTGAAGAAAATCTTCCGCCTACATCATCATGGATGTATAAATCGCCAATCCAATTTTCAGAATTAGATAATCTTCTCAATCTGCTTATATCCTTATTTGCATCTGAAACTGCGATAAAATGTTTAGCCATTTCTTTTTTTGCATCTTCTTCAGATAATCCTTTAGCTTGATATGTTTCAGTTAATTTTGTTCTCATTCTGTTCATGCCATCTTCTGTTTCGTAGGTTGTTCCGGACTTAGAAGCGACTAAAAACTTAGAATTCGTAATGTTTCCGCCAATTCTTGCCAAAAATCTGTCTAAACTTGTTGAATCAACATCAGAATAAAATTTAATTTTATCATCCAAATTTAAACCGTTTACGCCTAACATGTGTTCAACGGTATGCTTGGAACCGCCAATTCCTAATATGGTTAAAAATTCTGTTTCTTTTTGATTTTTAAAATTTTCTGCCATTGTATAAAGTTCATCTACTCTTTCAAGTTGATGTTTTGGTAAATCAACCCAATTAAGGAATTGTCCTGGTTTGTTTGCACGTTTTTGGAATTCATCAACAGCAAGCGGAAGGACTTTTTCTACTTGATTAAAATTAGCATTAGAAAATTTTGTTGTAATTCCCAAATTTGAATGTGAAATTACGTTAGACAGCGCATTTATCATATAACCTCCTTTAAATTAAGCTG
Source organism: bacterium (assembly GCA_024408855.1). Lineage (GTDB taxonomy): Bacteria > Cyanobacteriota > Vampirovibrionia > Gastranaerophilales > Gastranaerophilaceae > CAG-196. The sequence goes on from JAKSUQ010000003.1 coordinate 45,669, forward strand.
AACTAATTTTGTGAATAGTTGAAAAGTACAAAATGTACACACTTTCCACTGAACAGTTTAAAATAAACAAAAAACGATTGCAAATTTTATATGTTTAAAATCTTTATATTACTTAATTTTAAATACAACATTAGCGACTGCGGTAACTTTTTTATCAATAGTTGTGGTATCATTAATTCCCATGTCCGAAACGTCTGTTGAATCGACCGCGGTTATTTGAAAGACACCCATATTAATTGATTGAATTTTACCGACTCTGTTATGATTTGCTTTTAACATTGCCTCAGCACGATTTTTGGCATCTTTTGTTGCCAAAGAAAGTAATTTAACCTTTAGTTCTGCCAAGCCGGAATATGAATAATTAGTTCTTGTTTCGTTTATATCAATTCCGTTATTAATAAGATTTTGAATATCCAATGAGAGTGATTTTATAAGATTTACATTTTCTGATAATGCTTCAATAGGTTGTGATAAACGATAAAATTCCACTTCATTCGTATAATTACCTGTAACAGAATTGTATTTATGTACGTCATATCCGTTATAGTTCTTTATTTCAACATCCTTAATTCCTTTTGAAAGCAGGTATTTTTGTACTTCTGCGAGTTGTTTTTTCATTATTTGGTGAGCTTGAGCTTTTGTTTTAGCTTGTACGGAAATATTAAAACTTAATTTCCCGGAGTCGGATTTGACTATTTCGTACGCTGAACCAGTAACTGTGACTCCGTCGTGAGTTACGGATGATGTAATAACTTTAGCTGTAAATATTATTGCAACGGCAATTATAATTGCTAAAAGTGTTATTTGAAACTTTTCTAATATTTCGAATTTGTTCATAGTGATTTGTATTTCCTCAAAATCAAGTGAATTAAACTTACTTATAAACCGGCGGCGGTTGTATGTAAAGCGGTTTTAGCTTTCTCCAATCTACTTCCGCACCATTTGTGATTTTTTCGATAGCAAGTTTTGCCAATATTTCGCCCAAAGGATAATTTTTTTGCTGATAAGAAATTGTTTTGTCGTTCAAATTGTAAAATCTTTCCAAAAGGCTGTCATCCGTTATGAGCGGTTTGTCTTGTATAATTTTGTCAACTTCTTCCAAGTCGATTGCCCCTAAAATTTTATTGTTATATAAATAGGCTTTGTTTTTTCTTGCGTCAAGTGCAACAATATTTTCTTCATCCGTAATTCTTGACAAAATTTCAAGAGAAGAAATACCGATTAGTCCTATATTTAATTGTTGAGCAAGAACTCTTGCAACTGTTGTACAGGCTCTTATTCCTGTAAAACTACCGGGTCCTATATCTGTTGCAATATAGTTTAAATCTTGCGGCTCAATGTTTTCTGACTTCAAAAGTTCAACAATGGATGAAATTAAATATGCTGAATGGTAATTTTTACCTGTTGATAAAATTACCTTATTTTTATACTCTCTGTCATTAAAGAGTGTAACATAGGTTTTGTCTAAGCAAGTATCAAATGCTAATAGCTTCACGATTTTAATCCCTCTATAACATAATTGTTGAAGTTTCCGATTGAGCGAAATTCATAATTTCTTGAATCGTCGTCATTATAAGTAACATTGATCTCTATTCTTTCAAATGGAAGTTCACCTTGGGAAAATTCTGCCCATTCGACAAATGTGATTTTTTTCCCTTCGGAATATTCTCTCAATTCTTCAGTAATAGTTGATATTCCGACATTTTCCAACCGATATAAATCAAAATGATAAACAGGAATTGAAGCACTGTGATATTCGTTCAAAATTACGAAACTCGGACTTGTAACTTTTTCTTTAACGCCTAATGCTTCTGCTGTAAGTCTGACTAATGCGGTTTTGCCGGCACCTATTTCACCGTATAAATTTACAAAACATCCTTTATCTTTGACGAGATTTGCGAATTTTTCAGCTAATTTTTTTGTATCATTTAAGGTTTTACATTTAATCACAAAATTTTCCATAAGATAATTTTACAACAACAATAATTAAGGTGCAATTTTAATATCTTAATTCGTAAATTAAATCATATGGACTCTGTTCCTGCCTGATGTTTTAGCTTCATAAAGTGCTTTGTCAGCTCTTTCAAAAAGATTTTCTCCTGTTTCGTTTCCGTTATATTGAGAAATCCCCATGCTGATAGTAACTTTTATGTTTTGTTTTGATAAATCATCAAGATTTACAATTATATTCTTGTCCTCAACGGCTTGTCGTAAACGTTCGCCGACAATTTTTGCTTCATCAGGCTTGGTGAAAGGAAGAAGTATTGCAAATTCTTCCCCTCCGTATCTTGACGGGATGTCCGATTCTCTGAGGTTGTCTTTTATAACACTTGCAACAGTTCTTAAAACTTCATCACCTGCTGCATGTCCGTATGTATCATTTACTTTTTTGAAAAAGTCTATATCAATCATCATTGCACATAAAGGATTGCATTGACGTTTAGCTATTGCAACTTCTTGTCCGAGTCTTGTTTCAAACTGTCTGCGGTTATTAAGGTTGGTCAGTGCGTCTAATGTTGCATACTGCAATATCGTTGAATATGAGTTTGCTCTGTTAATTGTTGCGGCTGCCTGTCTTGTAAGTTGTTCCAAATATTCAATATCACGCTTTGAAAGTTGTTCTACCATGCTTCTTGCGACAATACAGCCTGTAATTTCTTCTTCCGAAAATAACGGAAAGGCTCCAATTTTGTCATCATTTGTAAGTATGTAGTTATAGTCTTTATCTAACTGCTCTATTGCATCAAATACTCGTTTATCATTACAGGCTTTAGGCCAAACTAAATTAAAATTTCCGTCCTGTTTAAGAAATACATAAATTAAGTGGTCGGAAATAAATCTGTCAAGCATTTCTCCGATAAGCGGTACAATATAATTTATTTCATATTGGGTTTCTATTATTTTTGCAATATTTTTCATTGAATCGTGAAATTCTACATTAATTTGTGATTGTTCGTTAAGTACAATGTTTTGGAGCTTTAATGAAATTTGTGCTCCGAATATTTTCATAAGGAACAAAAATCCCATGTCAACGGTTGTATTTTCGGTAAATTCTAACTCAACTATTCCGAACACCATTCCTAACTTGACTATCGGTATATAAAGAGAGTCGATTTTTAAACTTACATCTCCAATTGTTTGCGGAAGTTTAAATGCTTTGTTGTTTATAACAAAGTCATTGCCGTGAATTTCTTCATAAGCCGAATAAATTGTATCTTTTACTGAGTCTTCAATTGTTCCGTCAATTATGCACCAGTTTTGTGCGTAGTTGCGAAGCGTGGAAGTATTCGGATCAAAAACGTAAATATTTAAACTTTTCAAAGATGTAAACGAACGTAAGTTTGTGTTTAACTCTTCAACAAAGTCATATGCATCCAAATCTTTTGTTAAGACATCTGCTATATTACAGAGAAAATTCAGTTTAACATCTTCCATTAAAAATTATCCTCATCTTCTTCTGTAATTTCGTCGTCTTTAAAAAATTCAAAGCCTGAACATTTTTTAAGATTGTTCATTACAGCTTTGTCAAAATCTTCATCTGCAATTAATTTACCGTTAATATATGTATAACTTGCTCCCTCTAAAGGTCCGCCGGTTAGCGATTGCGTGTTGTATTCATCACTCGAAATGAATTTTCTTGTTACTTCGTTAAGAAGATTAAAAATGTATGCACTTTCAACGGATGATGAATTAGGGCTTTCGGAAATAAGCATAGCTGCTTTTTGTAATTCTGATATTGAATCGGCATTTTTATCCAAATGTCTTAGCAAAACTGCAAGATTATAATGTCCCTCAAACTTCATAGGTGAAATATTAATCGCTTTACAGTAATCCAAACCTGCATCGCGATATTCTCCCCTTAAATGATGAGCAACCGCTCTGTTGTAATAACCGTCGTAATAATCTTTTATAAACTTCATGGATTTTGTGTAAGCCTTAATTGCTTCTCCTAAATATTCATACGCAAGGTATTGTTTTTCTATCGGCAAATATAGTGCTTTTTGCCTGTATGCAACACCTTTGTTGAAGTATGCAAGTCCTCTGTTTGTTTTCACGCTTTTTACATTTGAGTATACAAAAGGAATCCATAATTTTAGTAAACGTATTTCTGTAACTTTGTCAAATTGTTCAATAGCGTCATCAAAAAATCCTAAATCTTCCGAATAAACTATTCCCAAATTCATTCTTGCCATAACAAATTTCGGATTTGCATCAATTGCATGAAGATATGCATCAACTGCCGCATAGTAATCTTCATGTACTGCATAAATATTTCCTAAATTAAACCAAGCCTCATAATGTTTAGGAAATAAATTTAATCCGGCAAGATAATAGTTTAAAGTCTTTCCCATATTGTCAGCTGAATATGCCTGATCACCTTTATGTATATAATACATTCCCTTGGCATGTCTGTATTGTTCTTTGAACCAATCCTGAAAATAGTAACAGCCAAATGCAATTAGTGCAAACAATAATAATGAGAATAATTTTTTAAAAAGACGTTTCATACTTTTTTGATTATAACATAATTTTAACTTTTGTCGTATATGTATGACTTTTTTAATAAAAACATTAAATATCATATAAACAGATGAAATTTTTATAAAACTGTGAAGAAATATCCTTTAAAACCGATATAATATGAGGAAGGACGGTAATTAGTTTGTTTAATACAATGAATACCATACGCCCAAAACCTTATTTGCAAAGGAATAACGGCAATTATAACTCAAATAATGACGGTGCTGATAAGGACGGTCATAATCAAAACGGTCGTGAAAATCAAGAAGATAATCGTCAGATTGTTGCACGAAGACGTGCACAAGATGTTCAACAGCAAACTAATGCCGAATACCAAGGACAACATGTTTATTCTCCGGCTACAAGCCCATACCCAAGAGCAGGTGCGTATGGTAACGGTATCCCATCAAGCACTTATAATATTCAATCTCACCAAATTAACCCTATGCAATATCAATCTATGCAGGCCGGATATCAGCAAATCGGGCATGAGCCGATTCAACAAGGGCAAGTTTCGCAATCAATAAAGAGTAATAAGGTAAATATTGCACAAATCCTTCGAGATTTTAGAAATACAATGAAAGCGATTGCAACTCCGGAGGAGTTGGAAGCTGATGTTAATAAATATTTGGAAATTGTAGACAGGCAAGTAAGGTCTGCTCATCCGCAAGTAAGTATTATTCAAGGCAATTTAAAAACTGCAGCAACTTTATTGGATAAATACATTTCCGAAACATTGAATAAAACTTCAAAAGTTGTTCAAAACTGGTTGGATGCATTATTTTTGCAGAGGATAAATTACAGTTATGATGAAGGAGAAATCAATCCTGCATTTTTGGTAAAATTCCCGGACAGGGCTGAAGAAAAAGCACAATCTTCTCAGATGGAAATTAATGAAGATGGCAATGCTTCGTCCGAAATTGCGGAAAATGTTTCCGAACACGAAATTGTGCCGGAAATTGTTGAGTCTGCTGAAAATAATGAAGAAATAGAAATTCCGATAACTTTGGAAGAAGAATTTGAGCATGCTAAACAGGTAATTTCTCATAAGCCTAATATAACGGTAGTGCCACAGGATACACGTCTTAAATCTTTATTTTTAGAGGCAAAAAAACAAGCGTTTTCAAACAATCCGCAAAAAGCAATGTCTATTTTTAAAGAAGCATTTAGCAGAGCTGAAGAAATCAAAGATACGGAAACCCAATCAAGAATATGTCTTGAAATAGGTAAAATATATGACGATAATGATTTTGTTGTGCAAGCATTAAACAGCTATAATAAATCATTACAATATACAACTGATACAGATGTAAAATCAAAAGCACATTTTTCTATCGCACAAATCTATGATGACGTTAATCAAGTAAGCGCTGCTTTGGATCACTACATTACATCTATATCTTATGCAGGAAAAACTGATGACTTAATCGGACAATCGGATTCTCTGACAAGAGTTGCTAATATTTATGCAGACAAGTATGATGAATATGCTTTTGAATATTATGATGTAGCGAAAAAGTTGGTTGAACAAACTACTGACAGCGGAATGAAAGGATATGTCCTTTCAAATACTGCTGATGCCTGTGTTCAATTCAAGAAAAATGACAGAGCTTTGAAATATTACGCTGAGGCGGTTAAGAATTACGAAAAAGCAAATTCGCCGGAAGAAATTGCTCAAAATTATAAAGCTGCTGCAGCATTGATGATTAATTTTAACAGTCCTAACAAGGCAAAATCTTTATTAAAGAAAGCAATGGTCAATGCTGTTAAAACCGGAAATGATGATTTGATTTCCGAAATAAACATGATGCTTTCAGGTTTAGCAGCTTAGTTAAGGATAAATTCGTTTAAGTCGTTTTATTTTGGTTTAATTTTTTGTACTTCAAATGTATGAGATTTCAAGTTGTGGACTTTAGAAGTTAAAAATTATTCCGATATATATAGCATGGAAAACCAAACGGTTTTTCATACCTCCTCCCCAAGTCTGGTAGCCGTTCTCTAAGAAAACGGCTTTTTTTTGTCCTGATTCTTATTTTATACTAATGCACTTATTCCGTCGTTTATCTTATCAACACGATTGAGCCAGCCTTTTAAGAACTTCTGATTTCTTTGCGGATTGTTGGTTGCAAGGTCTCTATATCGTTGTTTACGTTTTTGTGTGTAGGATTCCAAATTGTCATCAGGTTTGAGCATTTTTTTAGCAGCAGAACAACCCATATTAATTGCGGTATCAAATACCATAATTGCAAGCCCCTCATCTTCTATTTTATCTGCACCTGATTTTACCCAGAAGTTTCTGTAAATTTCTTTAACTTCATCCATTGTAATTTTAGCAACTGATTGTATCGGTAAATTATGTTTTTTTCTGTAAGCATTATATGTGTTTGTAGTAACACCGTAGTTGGTAAGTCCTCCCCCATCATTCAAATTCGCGAGCCCACCTTCTCGTGCTAATACTAATTTAATTGCTTCTTCAAAAATTTCTTCACTGCTTTTTAAGGGGGTATTTTTTTCGAATGTATCACCGAAAGTTTTTGGTTGGTTAATGGTTTGGCTATACAGTGTTGACAAGTGTTTATTGTTGTTTGTTGGTTGTGTCCATTTCAAATTAAATAGATTTGTCGTTTTTGGGGAAAAAGTATATTTAGAAAAAATTACTTCTGCGCTAAATGGTGCAGGAGTATTTGCAGTCAATCGATTAAAGGTTGCTTGGAAAGGTGGGTTTTTGTATAAAAAAGTGGCATTTGCGAAATTTGGTGTAGAGTTATTCCCCGTCAGCGGATTGAATGCCACACGAAATGCCGAGTCATTATAAGTAAAATTTGTATTTGTAAAATTTGGTGCAGGTACGTACGAATGGTTCATAAATAGCTTCTTTTATATCCTTGTATATATAAAGTAAATTTGTTGGATATAATTGCTATTTGCTCTGATTTTTGTAAAATTTTGTAAAGCTGAATATATTCCGGTTTTTCGGTATAAAAATAAACTGTCTGAATAGATAACTCAAATATAATATTTTCTGGTATAATTTAATTACGTATATCTTTAAAGAGGGAGAACTATGAATAAAAATCAATCAGTTGGTATGTATATACTTATAGGTGTAATGGTCTTGTCATTTATTTCAATGTTGTTTTCCGGACCTACGACAAGTACGGAAGAACTTTCTTATACTACTTTTATGCAAAAAGTTGAAAATAAAGAAATAAAAAATGTTGATATGGGGAAAGATGCTATTGTAGCTTATCCGGTAAAGCAGCCGGAAGCAAAAAAAACTGTATCAAATCCTTTGTATGGTGAAATAAAACCTGCTACTTTGCAATATAGGGTTGCATTGCCGGAAAATTCCAATATACTTGATAAATTGCAATCAAATAATGTAGAAATAAATGTTAAGAAGTCGAATGACTCAGGTTCTGTTTTGGGTATGAGTTATTCTTTAATTACAACAATCATTCTTGTTTTTGTGTTTTTGGCATTAATTGCTAAAATGATTCAAGCAGGTGGGGCTCAAGCAATGTCATTTGGCAAATCAAGAGCAAAAATGCTTATGGATAACAAGGTTAAAACAACTTTTTCTGATGTTGCGGGAATTGATGAAGAAAAGAAAGAATTGGAAGAAATTGTTGATTTCTTAAAACATAGTGATAAATATCTAAGATTAGGAGCTAAAATTCCTAAAGGTGTTCTGTTGGTAGGAGCTCCTGGAACGGGTAAAACCTTGATGGCAAAAGCTGTTGCAGGTGAAGCCGGCGTTCCGTTCTTCTCTATAAGCGGTTCTGACTTTGTTGAAATGTTTGTTGGTGTCGGTGCTTCTCGTGTAAGAGATTTGTTTGAGCAAGCAAAAAAGCATCAGCCTTGTATTGTATTTATAGATGAAATTGATGCTGTTGGTCGTCAGCGTGGAGCAGGTCTTGGCGGCGGTCATGATGAAAGAGAACAAACTCTTAACCAGTTGCTTGTTGAGATGGACGGATTTGATGAAAATACAAATATCATTATTCTTGCTGCAACTAATAGACCGGATATCCTTGATAATGCATTGTTAAGACCCGGAAGATTTGACAGGCAAATTGTTATTAATAAACCCGATGTATTGGGCAGAGAACAGATTTTGAATGTTCATGCCAAAAATAAACCTCTTGCTCAAGAAGTTGATATAAAAATTTTGGCAAAAAGGACTCCTGGTTTTACCGGGGCGGATTTGTCGAACTTGTTAAATGAAGCAGCTTTACTTGCAGCAAGGCATAATAAGTCAGAAATTGACATGGCAGACTTGGAAGAAGCTATTGATAAGGTCATGGCAGGACCTGAAAAGAAAAGCAGAATTATTTCTGATGAAGAAAAAGCGAACACATCTTATCATGAAGTTGGTCATGCTTTGCTTGCAAAATTGCTTAAAAACTCCGATCCTTTGCATAAAGTATCTATCATTCCGAGGGGAATGGCTTTGGGTATAACACTTACTTTGCCGGAAAAAGATCATTTAACAATGAATAAAACACAACTTTTAGATAAAATTACAATGATTTTAGGTGGAAGAGTTGCGGAGGAGTTAATATATGGCAAAGATAATATTACTACCGGTGCTTCAAATGACTTGGAAAAGGTTTCTGCAATTGCTCGCAGCATGGTAACTTCTTATGGTATGAGTGATAAAATGGGCAGTTTAGCATACGGCAAAGAACAAGAACACGTTTTCATGGGAAGAAATTTCGGAAATACGAGAGATTTTTCAGAAGAAATTGCAGCCGAAATTGATAAAGAAGTTAAGAGAATTGTTGATGAACAATATGAATATGCAAAGAAACTTTTAAGCGAAAATAGAGATATGCTTGAATATATTGCAAAAGCTCTTTTGGAAAAAGAAACGTTGGATGAAAAAGAGTTTGAAGATTTGATGAATGAAGTTAGAAATAAAAGAGAAAATCAGGAGTAGAAAACTATGGATAGAGATGAGCTAATTTTGTCAGAGTATAGACTCTATGTTGAACAAAAAGATAATTTTACGGATAGAAACTTTGCTACAAATCGTTTTTATATGTTTGCATTTTTAGCAGTAATATTTTCTTTGATTTTTACCGGAAATATTGTCTTTATGGAGCATGTTTCCGCAACTCTTCTGTTTTCAATAATAGGAATTTTTGTTTGTGTGCTGTGGTGGGTTAATGTTGATGCATATAACATGTTGATTAAAATTAAATTTTCAAGTGTAATTGAAAAAATTGAGGAAAAGCTGCCTGTAAAGCCATTCTCTGATGAATATCAAGGGATTGAGGAGTTTAGAAAGAAAAAGGTCTTTATGTTCTCTGATATTCAAAAAATCATTGCTATATTTGGAGCTTTGTTCTTTTTTGCTATTTTTGTAAGTGAAGTAACTCCGTTTGCTATGGCTGTTCAAAACAAACTTGTTCAAATGTTTAACTGCGGATGTTGCGGTATATAATATCAGGAGCTGCTGAGTATGAGAGAGAAAAATAACGGAATTGTTTATAATTGGAATAACGTGATAATTTCGGTTGTAGTCATTTCAATATTGACTATGCTCGTGATTTATATGCCTAATTTCGGGCAATTCGACGGCTCTATAACATCAGTAATAAGAAATTTTTTTGGAAAATTTCCGGTTATAATTCCTACAATAGCCTCAGAAATAGGTAATGCATATGGTATTCACTGGTTTTGGCTTGAATTTGCCGTCGTGTGTGCTTTGGTTACATGTAATAAATATTTAAAAGCCTTTTTGTTTGTATTTTGTGTTCAGGCGACGGGATTTGTAAATAGTTTATTAAAAAACTTTGTATGCAGAGAACATCCGTATGGTACGGAATATGCCGGATTTAGTTTTCCGTCTTCTCATGCGTCTTCCGTAATGTGCTTATTCGGAATTTTGATTTATCTTACTCTAAGATATGTTCAAAACACATTTTGGAGGTATGTGTTAGTTGCTGTGTACGGATTATTCATATTTATATCCGTTGTATCACGATTATGGCTTGGCATGCACTACCTGTCTGATGTAGTAGTGGGATTGTTCTTGGGATTTTTATTCGCAAATCTTTATATAATTTTGCTTAAATCCTTTCAGAATTAGAGATTAAATACTCCAGGATCAGCTGTCATTGAAGAACAGGTCTTGCTTGCCGGTTGTCCGATTCTGTCTTTAGCTTTTTGCAGATATTCAATTTTGAAAGGTTTTGTAGAAAGTTTGTCATCAGCAATTCCGACTACTTCATTACTGAATATATCTATCGTGTTACCTGCAATTTTTTCAATTTCACGATTGGAATACTTCTCGTTTGCTAATTCTGTTACAAATTTTTTAAACTCTTTGGATTTATAGAAGTCATCACTTATAGCTTCAACTCCTTTTAAATACATTTTTAGCATAGCGGTATCTTGGTCGGCATCACCCAAAGGAACCTCAATCTTTTTATTTACCCTTGTTAGTGCGGTTGAATCAATAAGTCCGTTATTTGGATGGTAGTTAGTTGTCATAATAATATTTACGTTTTTGCATTTCGGATTTTTGCTGATTTCTTCTAATCCTACGAGCACAGCAGCTCTTGATTTTGCCGCCTCTTCTGAACCATGAGAATTTTCCAAAACTTTCTTAATTATTGCATCACATTCATCAATGCAAACAACAATCTGGCGATCAGGCTCCTTTTCTGCCGTTTCAATAATTTTTTTGAAGAAATTAGCAATTTTCATAGATGCAGCATCTTTATATGGGGAACCAATATCAGGATATTTGATTCCTGCAAACAATGCACCAATTTCCTGAGCATATTGTTGTGCAAAATATGTTTTACCTGTTCCGGAGTATCCGTATAAAAGCATTATATTTGCACCTTCTTGGTATCCTGTATATTTTTTAGCGGCAGTCGATAATTTTCTTGTATTTATGAGTTCTTTTGCCACTTCTCTTAAATTTTTATGAGTTGTGTCTGATGTAAAAATGTTTGCAACTTTATTTTTATCGAGTTTTGTATCTATCCAGTTAAGTGCAACACCAGTCAACTCGTCATTTTTGCCTCCTGAACCACCTTCACATCTTTGGGTTGCTATTTTAGCGGCATTGATAGCTCTCTCGGCAGCAGCTTCTGCTTTTTCTACCGCTTTTGACATGCCACCTCCAAAGCCTAAAGAGTTTGCGATTAAAGTAAGTCCGGTAGTAATTCCGATAATCAAAGCTGCCGTAATAAGATTGTGTTGTCTTTTTTCTTTTTTTGCTTTTTCTGCTTGCTCTATTTGTTGGTAATCAATAAATGAGCTTGATTGATTATTCCTGAAATTAACAGTATTTACTATTTTTTGTGTTTTCCCGAACACGGGAGCGGATTGATATGTGGAATTTTGGGCTACAACTGGTACATTTAACATAAATATTTCCTTTCACACGACATTATCTTCAATGCTAATAAAACAAAACACATTTCAAAATTGCCTGATAATATCAAAATGTTAAGAAAATGTAACAAATTAAGTTTGCGGAAAAAAAATTGTTAAAAATTAATTGTATTCGTTAGTGTTGTTTTGATGTGTCAAAAAATCCTGTTTTTCCGTAATGTTTGAATTCGTAAAACCTGTTCTTACTACATTTTTACCATATTTTAGTTCTAATTTATCTAAAGTTTTGGCAAGGTTTTCGTTTTTGTTTTTCTGTTCATTCAGTTCAAATAATCCGAGTTGTTCGGTTGCACAATTTTCAAAATTTTCTAAAACAATTCCTACGCTTCTGTAAATAATGGAATTGTCAAATATGTTTTCCAATATAGGGAATGCTGATTTTGAAATCTCAAATTCAAAATCGGTTGGGAATGGCAGATTAATTTTGTCATAAAACACTCTAAAATCTTTTGTTCTCAACATAACACCTATTGTTGAACATTTACAGTTCACTCTGCGTAATTTTCTGCAAGCGGTATGTATATGTATCATAAGTTCGTTTTTTATATAGTTCAAATTGTTTGAGAATTCGCTAAATGCCTTTGAGTCGCTTATTGATTTCGGAAGTTGTTTTTCGTTTGAAACTTTACTTACTATAATTCCGAGTAATTCATATTTAAGACTGAGTGCGGTTTTCCCAAATCTGGCATTAAGCCACTTGTCTTCTATTTGAACGTAATCATAAGCGGTTTTGATACAATAACCTCGGAATTTTGGCTCAAGCTGTCTGCCGACACCCCATACTTCGCCTATGTTTGTGTCTTTAAGTAATTTTTTTATGCCGCATTTGCCGACAACGCAAATATGTGAGTCTGTATTTTTTGATTTATCGGAAGCTAATTTTGCTAAGGTTTTTGTACGACTTATTCCAATAGATACTGGAATGTTTGTTTTTCCCATAACTAATTTTCTTATATGTTGTGCAAGTTTTCTGTAATTCATTTGATAAAGTTTGGTAAGTCCGGATAGATCCATAAAGGCTTCATCTATGGAATAAACTTCCACTGTTGGACTTATCTCTTTTAATACAGACATGACTTCACGGGAAATTCTTCCGTAATCGGAGTGATTTGCAGTTATATAGATACAATTTGGGAACTGTTTTTTAGCCATAAATAAAGGTTGTCCCATGGGTATTCCCATAGTTTTAGCTTCATTTGAACGAGAGATTATACATCCTCGCTCGCCTGATGTAACGCAGACTGCTTTTCCGTTCAAGTCAGGGTTTAAACGTCTTTCGCAAGAAACGAAAAAACTGTCGCAATCGACTAATGCTATATACTTTTGCTCCACACGAAACTCCTGTTTTTATAACAGTGTAACATTAAATTTTACTTATGTGTAATTTTAATGTTTTTTTAGGCGGTTTGATTTTATTAGGTGCAATTACAGATCATTATGCAAATAAGGGGGTGGCTAAAAGTGCTGATTTGAGACTTTAAATATTAACTTTAATATAAACTGACTTAGTAAACTTTTTTTACAAAATAATCTTTTCTACGAGATTTTTTTCATGGTTTAAGATACAATGTAAACTGTTGGTATATGGAGAAGAACATGGAAACGTTTGAGCTTACAAACTATAATTTTTACTCAAGCAGACTTGATATGGAGCTTATTACCTCAATCGTCGAGGCATTGAAAGAGATACTTGAAGAAGATAAAAAACAAGAACAACCTTTGTTTTTAAAAGTTACAGATAATTTTATAATGGATATTGCAAGAAAAGTCGTTCAGGAAAAGAAAAAGACTTTTTTAATCGGTATTACCGGAGAAAGTGCTTCCGGTAAAACTGTTTTTGTTGACAATACGATAGAAGCAGTCGTTAGAGAGAAAAAAGAGGGAATCTATACAGTAATTCGTTGTGATGATTATTACAAAGATACATCAAAGGAATTAAAAGAGGCAGGAAGCTATGATGCATTATTTAAAACCGGTTTTAGCTTTGATACTCCTGATGTAATAAATTTGAAATTGATGAAAGAACATCTTTTGGCTCTCAAAAATATGAAAACTGTTGTATCTCCAAAGTATGATTTTGTTACTTGTGTATCAGATCCGAACGGAGAGGAAAAGAAACCTGCAAAAGTTGTACTTACAGAGGGCTTGTATGTCCTTGATGAAAGTTTAAGGGATATAATGGACGTAAAGGTCTATGTGTTTACTCCAATTGAAGTCATTAAGGAGCGTTGGTACAAAAGAGCTGTTCTCAGAGGAAAAACCGGTGAAGCTGCTGATATGCAGTTCAAAGATGTTAATGAAACAGCTCAAAAGTATATAAGACCAACGTATCAGATATCTGATTGCATAATAAACGGGATGGTGGATAAAGATTATATCAAAGTTATTACCGATAAAATAATGCATAAACTTGCTGAAATATGCGGAACATAGGAAGTTGAGGGGAAATGTTTGAATTAAAAACTCAAATGTACTTTGCAGCTGCACATCATTTGTTAAATTATGACGGCGAATGTGAAAATCAACACGGTCATAATTGGTTGGTAGAGGCATACGTTAAGGGTACGGAACTTGATAAAAGTAATATTTTAATAGATTACAAAGTTCTAAAGCGCGAACTTAAGTCTGTTCTTGACTTACTTGACCATAAAGATATTAATGAATTACCTTGTTTTAATGGTATAAGTCCAAGTAGTGAAATGCTTTCAAAATTTATATATGGCAAGTTGAAAGAAAAAATCGGTATTTTAAGTAGGGTGTCGGTATGGGAAACTCCAACTTCTTGTGCAAGCTATTATGAGGAATAGTTATGGATTTAATTCAAGCTGTATTAATGGGGATAACACAAGGTTTGAGTGAATTTTTGCCAATTTCAAGTTCTGCTCACCTTGTATTTACCTCGGGATTTTATAAGATTTCCAACGGTCTTGAAATTGTACAAGATTCAAATCAAGAAGTTTTTTTTGATATTATGCTACACTTTGGGACACTTATAGCCGTTTTGATTTTTTTTAGAAAAGACATTTGGAATATTATTAAATCTTTGTATTTGGGAATAAAAAATAATGATTATGCAAATCAGGATTGCAAATTAGGTATTTATATTATATTAGGAACAATCATTACCGTACTTGTGGCATATCCACTTTGCGGAATTTCAGAAAAATTGGTGTTTATGCCATCTGGGGTTGGGATACTACTCATTTTAACAGGATTATTGTTGTTATTTAGTGAATTTTATGCAAAAAAACATCAGAATGATGCGCCAATTGGATTAAAAAAGGCATGTTTAATAGGTATGGCACAGGGTTTTGCTTCTATTCCTGGATTTTCCCGCTCAGGATTAACAATCGCAACCGGTTTACTTACAGGCATGTCGCGAACTACTGCGGCAAGATATTCATTTTTGTTGTCAATTCCTGTGATTGTAGGTGCTTCTATGATATATCCCTTTATGAAAATTAATCCGGCAGAGATTGTTGATTACAATTGGATGGCAATTATACTTGGAACAATAGTTTCTGCAGTGGTAGGGTATTTTTGTATTAAATATTTTTTAAAATTTGTAAGCAAATTTTCGTTATCGATATTTGGGTGGTATTGTGTAATTGCAGGTATATTTACGACAATATTTTTTAATATGCATTAAGGTTAAAATAAGGAGATTTTTATGGAATTAAATCGTTACATTGAACATACTTTATTAAAACAAGATGCCACAAAAGCAGAATTGATTGTACTTTTGGATGATGCTAAGACATATAACTTTTTAGGTGTTTGTGTAAATCCGTGTAATGTAAAATTTGCAAAACAATACTTGCAAAATTCTAATATAAAGGTAGTTACGGTTATAGGTTTTCCTCTCGGACAAACTACTTGCGAAGCAAAAGTGTTAGAAACAATTGATGCTGTTAAAAACGGTGCAGATGAAATTGATATGGTTTTGAATTGCAGTAAATTAAAAGATGGGGATTATGACTATATCGCAGATGAAATTTTATCCGTAAAAACAGCTTGTCAGGGAAAAATTTTAAAAGTTATTTTAGAAACAGATTTACTAACAAAAGAAGAAATCAAAACTGCCTGCGAGCTTTGCATAAAAGGAAAAGCTGATTTTGTTAAAACTTCAACAGGATTTGTTAAAAACGGAGTTGGCGCAAAGCCTGAAGATGTCAAACTTATGTATGAAACGGTTTCTGATAAAGGACTTGGCGTTAAGGCATCAGGCGGAATACGGGATAAAGAAACTGCTCTTAAAATGATTGAAGCAGGTGCCACAAGACTTGGAACAAGCTCAGGCGTAAAAATTTGTTCTTAAAAAATAGTAAGAATTAATTAGTCGCAATATAACCAAAAAGTTTAATGAAATGCAGGTGTTGGGTTGTTAATATGATATTAATAAATCCTCATCGCTCAAAAATCTCCCGTTTTATCGGGAGTTTTTTTTATTAAATAGATGTATGATTGTTAATATGGTAGAATATCATGTAATTATATTCGTTTTGTGATATCGGAGGAAATTATGCATAATTTCAAAAATATATTAGCTATAATTCCGGCAAGGGGCGGTTCAAAACGGCTACCGGGAAAAAATATTAAGATACTAAACGGAAAACCCTTGATTGTACATTCAATTGAGTATGCACAAAATAGTCCCGAAATTAACAAAATGGTACTTTCTACTGAGGATGACAATATCGCAGAAATTGCGAATGAATATGGTGCAGAAGTTATAAAAAGACCTGCTGAATTGGCACAAGATACCACAAAAACAGCTCCGGTACTTATTCATGTTGTAGATGAATTGGAAAAGAAAGGTTATATTCCGGATATTATAATTTTGTTACAAGCAACTTGTCCGGTAAGAGAAAGTAATTTGTGCGAAAGGGCTATGAATATTCTTTCACAAAAACCTGAGTTTGACAGTTTCTTTACAGCATTTCGGCAATCTTATACAATGGCATTGTGGACAAAAAATTCTTTCGATAAAGCGACAGCTCTTTATGATTATCATTTAAGACCACGTTGGCAGGATGTTGAGGTTAATGATATTCTTTATGGCGAGGATGGAGGTTTTTATGCTATAAAATATGATGCTTTCAGAAAATGCAAAGATTTTATAGGTGAAAACCCATATATATACGAAGTCAGCCGAACTGTTGATATTGATACAGAAGATGATTTTAAATTTGCAGAACAAATTTTGAACAATAAGGATTGATTATGGAATTACAAAACGTGCCGGTCTCAGAACGAACACATATAGCATTTTTTGGTTGCAGAAATGCAGGAAAATCGAGTCTTGTAAATGCTGTAACTGCACAAAATTTATCGGTCGTTTCAAAAATTAAGGGTACAACTACTGATGCGGTCAAAAAAACAATGGAGCTTCTTCCGCTTGGACCTGTTGTTATTATTGATACCCCCGGAATTGATGATGAGGGAGAACTCGGAAATTTAAGGATAGAAAAAACAAACGAAACTCTTAATAAAACAGACATAGCTGTTCTAACTGTGGACGGAACTGTTGGGCTGGGTACGGCAGATTATGAATTAATTGAAAGATTTAAGCTTAAAAAAATACCTTACATAATTGCTTATAATAAATCTGATTTAATAAAAACAAAAAATTTTCATTCAGGTGAAAATGAAATCTTTGTAAGTGCTGTATCCGGTGAAAATATTGAACTTTTGAAAGAAAGTATCGCAAAGCTGATTAAGTCCGAAAAAAATGACAAAAAGATTATTGCAGATAAAATGGAAGCAGGTGAGTTTGTAATATTGGTTATGCCTATTGACTCATCAGCACCTAAAGGTCGACTAATACTTCCGCAACAATTAACAATAAGGGAGCTTTTAGAAGCTCATTGTTCTGTCGTATGTGTTCAGGAGCGTGAATTAAAGTCTGCATTAGACAGCTTGAATACAAAAATTAGAATAGTAATAACAGATTCTCAAGTTTTCGGAAAAGTAAAAAATATTGTGCCAAAAGAGGTTTTATTGACTTCATTCTCAATACTTTTTGCGAATTACAAAGGTAATTTAAAAGAACTTGTGTTGGGTGCGAAAAAAATATCCGAACTAAAAAATGGTTCAAAAATATTGATTTCTGAAGGCTGTACTCATCACAGACAGTGCAATGATATTGGTACGGTAAAAATGCCAAAATGGCTTGAAGATTACACTCATGTTAAATTGAATTATACATTTACATCTGGCGGAGAATTTCCAAAAGATTTATCAAAATATGATCTTGTGATACATTGCGGTGGTTGTATGCTGAACGAACAAGAAATGATATCAAGAATAAATCAAGCCTGCCAACAAAAGGTCAGTATAGTAAATTACGGAATAGCAATATCATATATGAACGGAATTTTAAAACGCTCTTTGGAAATTTTTCCTGAAATATCAGAGATTTTGGAGTGATGTATGAATAAACAGCAAATAATTGATATTTTAAATGACAATTCTAAAAATCAGGAAATATTTGCGTTAGCTGATAAAGTGAGACATGAAAATGTTGGAGATTCTGTTCATTTGCGAGGATTAATAGAATTTTCAGATATATGCAGATGTGATTGCTTGTATTGTGGTTTAAGGTGTTCAAATAAAACTGCTGACAGATATAGAATAAATAAAGATGAAATTGTATCTATTGCGCGAAATGCAGTAAGTATAGGGTATAAGACGATTGTGCTTCAATCTGGTGAAGATTTATTTTACAATACGGATACTATATGTGAAATAATTCGCAAAATAAAATCTATGGATGTTGCGGTAACATTGAGTATCGGAGAAAAAACTTATGATGAATATAAGGCATATAAGGTTGTGGGTGCAGACAGGTATTTGTTAAGGATTGAGACGACGGATGTAAATTTATATAAAACAATGCACCCGAATGTAAGTTTTGAAAACAGGATAAAATGCTTAGAAAATTTGAAGTCTTTAGGGTATGAAGTTGGAACCGGTTGCCTTGTAGGGCTTCCAAATCAGACGGTTGATTCTTTAGCAGATGATATTTTGTTTTTTAAGGCACTTGATGCTGATATGGTAGGAATCGGGCCGTTCATTCCGCATAAGCAAACCCCTCTAAAAGATTCCGTAAGCGGAAGTTTTGATTTAGCTTTAAAAGTTATGGCGTTAACCAGAATAAAAATGCCTAATATAAATATTCCAGCAACCACAGCAATGGAAGTTATCAATCCGAATGGACGGATTATAGCCTTACAAAGCGGTGCAAATGTTGTTATGCCGAATGTAACTCCTGAAATATACAGAACAAAATATGAAATTTACCCTGGAAAAAACAATATTTGTGATGAATTGGAGCAAGCAAGGCTTGAAATCGAAAATAAAATTAAATCTATAAAACGTGCAGTTTCACAAGATTACGGAAATCGAAGGAAATAAGATTATTTAACAAAAATTAATAATTAAGCAAAAAATAATATTTTTGATTTTTGTCCTGTATAAAATATGTTCAAGGGATAGTAAATTAACAATGAATATTACAAGAAGTTATAATCTATCGATTGGAAAATCTTCGTATGCACGAAAAGATTATGCTCAGAAGCCGTGTTCTAAGAATGTTCTGTTTAAAAGCAAAGTAATTTCAAACATTCCGGATAGTTTCGTTTCAACAACGAAGAACTTAGCAACAAACTTTGAAGCCGAAATTAGAAGACTTTCTGCTGAAGGTTTTGAATCAAAAACTTTAGAGGAGCTTTATACTCCAAAATATAAACCTACAAGAAGATTTAATGAGTGTGGATATCCTGTTACAACAATTATAGACAAATTAACAGGTAAACCGGTTGAAGTTTTTGTGAAAGATTTTAGCGTAGGGAACAGAAAAAATTACAGATTATATTTGAATTCGGATACAAAGTGCTTAGTTCCTATCGGACGGAGAGAGTTTTGGGCTGATCCAGAAATTAAGATGGTTACACCTGAATATATGTCATCTTGTCCGAAGAATGCGAGATATCGTGGTATTGGAATAAGATGTCATCAACTTGCAGTAGAAACTGCTATGCTGAATAATTACTCAAAAATTCAATTAAATGCTTTAAAAAGTGCGTATCCGTTTCATAAAAAATGCCTATTTAAAGATAGTGCCAATATGGAATTTTCATCCCAAAAGTTTAAAGAATATGTTGAGAATTTCAGAGAGTACTATATGCTTTCTGAAGCTGAGGCTTATGATTTGTTAAAACATAAAAAAGATGGAAATGCTATTATATTACTGTATAAGGATGCAAAGGCTCAAATAGAAAAGGTTACGGGAGCGCTTGATGATTTATATATGGAGCTTTCCGGCGAGCGGCTTGAATTATGGAAAAAGATGGCTGCAAGTCAACCAATATTACTCCCCTAAGGAACTTAACATTTACTTCATAATAATTTGTTTTTTAACCATGTTTGAGATATCTTTTAGTATATATACAGGTTAGAAGAGACGTAGTATATAGGAGGATATTTAAAACTATGGCTGGAAAAACTATTACAGTTGACGGAAACTACGCAGCAGCGCATATTGCTTATGCGTTGAGTGAAGTATCCGCAATTTACCCGATTACTCCTTCATCTACAATGGGTGAATGGGTTGATGAATGGGCATCACAACACAAGAAAAACATCTGGGGCGAAGAAGTTCGTGTAGCAGAAATGCAATCTGAAGCAGGTGCGGCAGGTGCAGTTCACGGTTCTTTGGCAGCAGGTGCATTAACTTCAACTTACACAGCATCACAAGGTTTGTTATTGATGATTCCTGTAATGCACAAAGTAGCAGGCGAAATGTTACCGCACGTAATACATGTATCAGCTCGTGCATTGGCAGCTCAATCTTTGGCAATCTTTGGTGATCATACAGACGTTATGGGTTGCAGAAATACAGGTTATGCAATGTTAGCAGCTAATTCTGTTCAGGAAGAAATGGATATGGCTCTGGTTGCTCATCTTTCAACTTATAAAGCAAAAGTTCCTTTCTTGCAATTCTTTGACGGTTTCAGAACTTCTCACGAAATTCACAAGATTGAAGAAATTTCTTATGAAGATATTGCTAAGTTAGTTGAACCAAAATATATTGAAGAATTCAGAAATAGAGCATTAAGACCTGAAGCTCCAAAATGTAAAGTTGGTGCACAAAACACTGACGTATATTTCCAAGGTCGTGAAACTGTTAACAAATACTATGAAGCAGTTCCTGACATTGTTCAAGAATATATGGATAAAGTTGCTGCTGTTACAGGCAGACAATATCATCCGTTCGATTATGTCGGTGCACCTGATGCAACTGATGTTATCGTAGCAATAGGTTCAGGTTGTGAAACAATTGAAGAAACAATTGAATACTTGAATTCTACAAGAGGCACAAAATACGGTTTGGTTAAAGTTAGATTGTACAGACCGTTTGATGTTAAGAGATTTAACGCAGCACTTCCAAAATCAACTAAGAGAATTGCAGTTCTTGACAGAACAAAAGAACCCGGTTCAATTGGTGAACCATTATATTTGGATGTTGTTGCAGCTCTTGAAAATAAAGATATCAGAGTTATTGGCGGACGTTATGGTTTATCTTCTAAAGAATTTACACCATCTATGGTTCTTGCTATATTCAAACATTCAGAAGCTAATGGCTTCCATGGATTTACAGTTGGTATCGAAGACGATGTAACTCACAAATCTTTAGAAATTAAAGAAACAATCGTTACAGAACCTCAAGGTACTACAAATTGTATGTTCTGGGGCTTGGGTTCAGATGGTACTGTTGGTGCTAACAAAAACTCAATTAAGATTATTGGTCAATATACAGAAAAAGATGCTCAAGCATATTTTGCTTATGACTCTAAGAAATCTTTTGGTGTAACTGTTTCTCACTTAAGATTTGGTGATAAACAAATTAAATCAACATATTTGATTACTGCTCCTGATTTTGTATCATGTTCAGCACATGCTTATATCGGAAGATATGACTTGTTGAAGGGTATCAAAGAAGGCGGTACTTTCTTGTTGAATTCACCTTATACAAAAGATGAAGCTTTTGCTCACTTAACAAGAGATATGCAAAAAACAATTATTGATAAGAAAATCAAATTCTATAACGTAGATGCTGAAAAACTTATCAAGGAACAACCTGGCTTAAGAGGTAAAGGTGCTAACACAGTTATGATGGTAGCTTACTTCAAAGTTTCAGGCATTATTCCGTTTGAACAAGCATACGAAGGTATGAGAGCTATGACAACTAAGACCTTCAAAAAGAAAGGTGATGACGTTGTTAATATGAACCTTGCATTAATTGATGCTGCGGTTGATGCTTGTCAGGAAGTTACAATTCCTTCTTCATTAGACGGTGTCGGTTGCGTTGATGACGTTAAGATGATTCCTGATAATGCTGATGAATTCGCTAAGAAAATTATTGAACCTTCAATGAGACAAAAAGGTGATGATATTCCTGTTTCAGCAATGTCAGTAGATGGTGTAATCCCTACAGGTACAGCTAAATTGGAAAAACGTGGTATTGCTCCTCGTGTACCTCATTGGAACAGCGACGTTTGTGCTCAATGCGGTATTTGTGCTTCTGCTTGTCCTCACGCAGCAATCAGAACTAAGTTATTTGAACAAGATACTTTGAAAGATGCTCCTGAAACATTTAAGACTGTTAAGGCTATGCCTAATGCAAACGGAGAAGAATTCAGAGTTCAAGTATATTGCAAGGATTGTACAGGTTGCGGTGTTTGTTTGGAACAATGTCCAATCAACCAAAGAAAACCTGAAACTCCAGCATTATCTTGGTCAACTATTGAAAAAGAAGTTGATGCTTGCGAAGAAGTTAATGAAAAATTCTTTGACGAAGCTCCTGATAACGTTATGGGTAAAAATACAACTAAGACACTTAAAGGTGCAATGTTAAGAAAACCATTATTTGAATTCTCAGGTGCTTGTGCAGGTTGTGGTGAAACACCTTATGTTAAACTTGTTTCTCAATTATTTGGTGAAAATGCAATCGTTGCTAATGCAACAGGTTGTTCTTCAATTTACTCAGGTACTTTCCCTACAATTCCTTATACAACTAACAAGGAAGGCAGAGGACCGGCTTGGGCTAACTCATTATTTGAAGATAACGCTGAATTCGGTTTTGGTATGAGATTAGCAGTTGATTCTAACAGAAAATTGTTAAAATCTTATGTTGAAAAAGTTTTGGAACATGAAAAAACTCCTGCTGATTTGAAAGATGCTTTGAATGGTGCTTTGGCTCATTGGGATAATTCAAAAACAGAAGAAGCTGTTGTAGCACAAAAAGCAGCTAAAGAATTGATTGAAAAATACTCTAAAGAATGTGATTGTGAAATCTTGGCTAAGGTTAAAGAACTTGAAGATTACTTCACAGACAAATCAATTTGGATTATAGGTGGTGACGGTTGGGCTAACGATATCGGTTACGGTGGTATTGACCACGTATTAGCTCAAAACAGAAACGTAAACGTTCTTGTTCTTGATACAGAAGTATATTCAAATACTGGTGGTCAAGCATCTAAATCAACACCTACAGGTGCAGTTGCGAAGTTTGCGACAGGTGGTAAACCAACATATAAGAAAAACATGGGCTTGATGAGTATGTCATACGGCTATGTTTACGTTGCATCAGTTGCATTGGGTGCTGATAGAAATCAAACTCTTAAAGCATTCCAAGAAGCTGAAGCTTATGATGGTCCTTCAATCATCTTTGCTTATGCTCCATGTATTGCTCACGGTATTGATATGTCTAAGACTCAAACTGAACAAAAACGTGCAGTAGAAGCAGGATACTTCCCATTGTACAGATACAATCCTGCTGCTGAAGTTCCGTTCACTTGGGATGCTAAAGAACCAACAGGTGCATATCAAGACTTTATCAGATCAGAAGGTCGTTATAAATCATTACTTAAAACAAACCCTGAAGCTGCTGAAGAATTGTATGCTAAAGCTGAAACAGATGCAGCTAAACGTATGGCTCAATACAAAGCTGTTGGAGAACTGATGAAGTAATTTTGTGATATTCTCTGTAATATAATAATTAGGCGGTGGCTTTGTAAAGCCGCCGCCTTTTATATCTTGCATTTATTTAATAAATTTTGCTATCAGGTCTTTTAATTTTTGTTTACGAGTCAGACCATTATTATAATATTTCTCCAAATCAACAGGCTTATCCTCAAAGCATAAAATGTCATCTTTTGCTATTTCAATTATTTTAAAACATTCTAATAATTCATTTAGATTCGATACATAATGTTCTTTTGCTTCTTTTGGTCTTTTAAAAGATGTGCAAACTGTTAATGTATCATTATCATAATGGTATACAAAATCTGATTCTGAAAACGGATAGGTATGTTGCTCAAAGAGTGTCAAATCTTTAATATTTTTTTTTAACAAGTTTTTAAATTTTTGAAATATTTGTATTGATATATCATTTGTGGCAAGTTTTTTGCTTCCTATTAAAAAAGCTTTTTGCGGAGTGAAGTCAGTACAAAAGCTGTCTGTTATATTATTTGAACTCAAATAATCTTCATGCGGATAAATGTGTCCGCCTTTTGCAAATTTATTTTTATAATCAACAGCAAGTACGCCGATACAATTTCTAATGGAATGTGTTTTTAAATTATGTCCTGTAACGAACGAATAATAACTTATATCTTTGCCGTATGCAACTTTATCAAACGTGCTTGGACTAACAAAATTAATTTTAGCTTTAAAAGAAATATTGTTCATATTTTATTTAAAGCACCAAAAAAAAATTTTTGCTAATTTAAAATTATGACGAAAGATATAAACCGGCTTTCAATCTGCCGACAAGCTCATTAGCAGTTTGATAACCTCTCAAATCACCGCTTCTTGCAGCTTTAATTGCATTAGAAACTGCTTCTTCAAATTGAGTCAACGGTAATTTTTTAACCACTTTAGGAACAACCTTATGATAATAATCATTAATTAACATATCAGTCGGCCAAATACGATTAATCATACACAACCCTCCAACCACAATAAACAACACTAATTAATTATAGCACTAAATTTAAAATATGGAAATAATATTTACAAATAATTACATATATGTACTTGACAGTTATGTTGCTTTATAATATCTTGGTTTCACAAAGGAGTGTGTATTATGAATATTTGCCCTGTTAGTATAAAAACACAAAACAACAATCAAGTTTCTTTTAATGCGCAGTTGTTTCATAATGTTAATTGGAATGTTTTTAACAAATCTAATCAAACAAAAGAGGCTCTTTCTAATTTAGAACGTACAATTAATAAGTTGCCTGAGAGTGATATATATCAAATTAATTATGTAAGCAATTTAACAAAGCCTTTAGTAAACTATTTAGAATTGTTAAATACTCGTGATAAGGATATATCATATAAAATCAGCATTGATCCGAATAATTACAAAACGGTTAGTGATGCTTTAGGTAAAATGGGCGAAATTTTAGCTCTTGGTACTTATCAATCAAAAGAATAATGTTTAATATAAAGTTTTATTATCATATGTAAAAAAGGGTTCAGCTTGAATAAACTGAACCTCTTTTTGTATAAAATCGTTATTATTGTGTAGCACCTCCCTGTTCAATATTATACAAATTCTCGCCATCAGCATTGTTTGGTTCGTACAAAACTTTTAAACCTTGTTCCATAACTGATCCTGCGCAGAATGTGTAATTTGATACATGCTGAGGCAAATTTTGACATCGAGTATTCCAAGTAGCTCCATTGTTACCATCCCAGTTCTGACTTCCCTTTGGCCTCAAAGAGCCGTCGTCATACATTGCAAAATCAAAAATATCTATTCCGCTTACATTTGGCGGATTAATCCCATTGATATCTATAATAACTTCCGGCCCATGATTAGTTAATACTGGATCATTCTCGCCATAGCGGGATATTCTTCTTTGATGTGCTGGCAGGGTACGGTTCGTGTTTGCACTATAGCCTGTTATGAGTATTGAAATACCATCTTTAGTTGTAATTATGTTGCCTACCCGGTTGCCTTTAATATGAGCTAATAGGGCATCCAAATAGTCAGCTTTTGTAGGGAATCTCTCGGTTAAGGAATCTGTGCTTTCAGCACGCATAAGACTTTGGTTTGCTTGTTCAAAACTTGCTACCATCTTTGCAAGTTTTGGCCCAACTTGTGCTGTTCCGACTCCCATTCTTAATGATGGCAGAGTAAGTGCCGCTACAACCCCGACAATGCCGAGTGTTATAAGGATTTCTGCCAAAGTAAAAGCGTTTCTCTTCATGTTTTATCCTTTCATATGACTATTTTTAATTCATATTGCATACAAAACAAATGCAAAATTAATGTTTGTATTATTTATAATTTTAGCACTAATTAATGAAAAAGTCTATTTGAGGCTTATTTAACAGCTTCAAACAGAGCGTTTACAACATCCGGATCCCATTTAATTCCGGACTCTTCTTTCATTATTCGTAATGCCTCTGCTTTAGACATTGCATTACGATATGCCCTATCAGAAGTCATTGCTGTGTAAGCATCTGCAACAGCAATAATTCTTGATCCAAACGGTATTGAGTTTCCTTTTAATCCTATCGGCTCACCATTTCCGTCCCAACGCTCTTTGTGGTAATGGATATAAGGAATTACCTCTGACAAGAAATTGATGTTCATTAACAAATTCACGCCTACGTTAGGGTGATTTTGTAATTTTTCCCATTCATCTTTGGATAATTTGCCTTTATTTGTAAATAATGACTCAGGCAATGTAATTTTACCTATATTTTGTAATAGACCGGCATAATAAACTAAATCTGTTGTTTTTTCATTTAATCCGATTACTTTGCATATTTGTTTTGATAAATCTGCCGTATTCTGAGAATGAGAAACTTTGTATTGTCCTTTTTCATCAACAGCCTTAGCAAGTCTTTCTACAAAAGTCTGTTGATGTGAACCCAAATCACCAATCAATGATGTTAATTCCGCTCTCATCTGTTGAAGTTCTTCAGAGGCAACAGCGTTGTCATTTATTAATTCTTCCGCAAGCTCAATAGATTTTTGCAAATGCATTGACGTACCAAACAAACGTGCAATCGTTTCCAAAAGATTCATATAAGCTCTTTTTATCATTTTTTCTTTATAATTTTCTATAACAATTACGCCGACAATATATGCGTTATTGTGCATAGGTACTACGGCAATTGATTTAACTTTTTCTTCTTTTAATTCAGTTTGAGGAACAAAATTGTCAATGGTATTTATGTCAATAATTTGTACTTTTTGCAAGTTTGTAAATGCTTGCATAACTATTGATTCATCATTTTTCTTATAGCCGATATGCTTTGAATATAATTCACCGCCAACATCAACAGATGTTCCTACCAAACCTAAATGTTTATGTCCAAAATGTAAACCTTTTGCAAATTCCTTGGTTAAATATATATGACAAGCATCTACATCAAGTATTTGCGTGAGAGTTTTTGCTATTGCATTGTAAACAACATATTCACCTTCCGAATCAAAACCCAATACGCATAAAGTGTTGTCAAGAGAGTATATAGAGATAAGTTCTTTAAGCTGTGATTTAAGACTCTCAGTCTTACCTTTGGAATTTTTGCTTATTTTTTGTGCTAATTCTTCAGATATAAGATATTCTGAAACAAAATCACCTAAGTTTAAAGCAAATATCTCTTCAAGCGGATCGTTTTCCATATCGAGTGTTTTGGAAAATAATGATGCTCCCTGCTCGTCTTTATTAGTCATATTTATTCCTTCCTACTACATTTTTACCTATATTCTATATAACGGCACATTTTTTAAAAACTTTAATAATTTTTACAAACTTTATACTTTAGTTGTAGAAATATTATACAAACATAGTAAAATTAGTACTTTATGCCTTTTACGTATGTTAATATTTCAAATTAGTTCACATTATGAAAAACAAAGGGCATTATATATTAATAGCAAGTATGATTGTTGGGAAGTGTTATTTAGTAAATGAGTAAGTGTTTATTAAAATCATCTATAATTTTTTCAGAATCAGCAGATAAATCTTTATCTGTTTTTCTTGCTTTAATTGTGTGTTCTTTGGGCTTATGCCCGTTTATCATATTTGTATCAATAAAAGAAATCAATATTTCTGTAAACAATAAACGATAATTTTGTTTACGAAACTTAATAAATATTTTATATTGTTAAACAAAAATAAAAATCTTTACAATTGTTAAATCCCAGTAATTACTGTGGAATCGCTCGTTTCTTCTAAAATTATAATAACATAATTGTCAACTTTTGAATTAAAAATAACTTTATATATGAGGGTACTTTATTGGATAAGGAGTATAAAATGAATACACAATTTAATATCGAAAAATCAAGTTTTAGCTATCAAACAAGCAGTATAGCTCGCCCTGATAATCCAAAAAAAGTAATGATATTTTGTTTGATTTTCCGGAAGATCCACCCGAAGAAATAAGTAAAAGATTTGGAAATGTTAAATATGTATATTCTAAAGGTAAAGTAGTTAGAAAAATTGAATACAATAATGATGGGAAAAAGTAAAACAAACTTCTTATAGCGAGAGTGGTACTGAAGTAGAGGTTCTTTTTGATTCTGACGGCAAAACCGTATTAAAAACCACAACAAAATATCCAAATGGCGCTAAAGATATATTTGAATATGACAAAGAGGGTAATTTGATAAAAGAATCTCTTGGGGATTTTATGTCCGGCGAAGTGTATTACTAATAAAACTTATTTAGTCATCATCTTTTTCCATTGCTCTTTTGAGGATATTCCTGTCAAGTTTTTTTGTCCCAAATTTTTTGTGTGAATTATCCATTAATAATTCACTTGGTTTTTTCGTGCCGGATTTGATTTTTCGTGTAGATTTTTTTGTTTTTTTCTCAAGACTTGTTCCTGTTCCAAATTCTCCGTTTAATTCTCTGTACCACATTCCGCATAGTATTGTTCTGAAAGGTAATGAGTACTCTACAAGTATTTGTGATAAAACAATCCCGAATATTGCTAAAGCAATCTGTTGCGGTTCAATCGCAGGAATTTTGTATTGAGATAAGAACAGATTTATATTTGATATCGGTAAGTCGGATATAATTGGTAGAAACAACTTAGCTATAAATTTATTTGCGTTAATTGAATTAAATGTATAATCAAAAATCTTTGGAATTAAGATATAGCAAATACTTCCTGACAAAGCGAGCAGCATAAAGGTAGATGCAAAATGTCCTTTTATTAAGCTAATACTTTTTTTTATGCATCCGATAGGTGATAAGTCTGCCTCATAAGTGAATACCTGAAATACTAATGCACAATATACGGCAATTACTCCTGCCGGGATCCAAAATATCGGAACAAATGCAATGCACGAAAAAATGCCTATAATCAGCCATAATAAAATAAAATTAAAACTTCTTCTTTTTATTAATTCTGTATGGGCATTAAAATCATACACTTTTCCTGACTTGAGCATGTTTTCAAGCATGGAATTTACTGCTCCGTATGCTACTAAGTATTCCCAAAATGCTTTCATCAAAATTACAAGTCCCGGCAGTGTAATTACGATTGATGAAACAATAAGATTGTTGAAATTATTCATTGACGGATATTTCTCCGTTAAAGCAGGAAGATTAATTGAATATAAATGTACGCAAGAAAATATAATAATTAATCCAAACGCTTGTCCAATAACCGGAAATGACATATATTTCATGAATTGTCCGAAATTTTTGAAATATAAATTGATTGAAGTTGTAAAAATATTTATGGGGGTTTTATTTTTTTTTGTCATATACGCTCCGTTTTTGTAATATGATAATTGTATTACAAATTATGCAGAATATAAAAGAAATATTTAGTAATATAACAAAGGATGATTATGAGCACGGGCTTGTGAATTTGCATATTCATACAAAGTTTTCGGATGGTAGCGGAGAGCCTCGGCAAATCTTGGATTATGCAAAAAATAACGGTTATAAATATATATCAATAACTGATCATAATTGCTGGAATGCTCACTATGAAGTTTCTGACGAAATGCTTATAACAGGTGCGGAGTTTGATTGTTGGCATCATGCAATATTTATGCATTTGCTTGCTTATGGTTTTGATATAAATAATCCTGAAATGGAAAAATTTATGGCAAAAAATAAGGAAGAAACCGAAAGCGCTATGCTCAGACTTTTTTCAAAAAGAAATGTTGCAGATTTAATAAATGCAATTCATCATGCAGGAGGTATTGCTGTTCTTGCACATCCGGCATGCTATTGGGCATTTAGCTTGGACAGTTTTGTAAAATCATTGATTAAATTAGGCTTGGATGGTATAGAGCTCTATTACCCATACCCTCGTTTCAGGAGAGTTGTAAAATTTCATAAAAATTCTGCTGTTGAAAGGATTGCAAATCATTATCCGCAGTTAATCAGAACAGGCGGAACCGATTTTCATGGTGAAATTTTCGGAGAATGATTACCAACGTTTGAAAATTACAAATACCGCTAAAATTATAAGTACAAATCCGACCAAATAATTCCAATGGAAATCTTCTTTTAAATAGAGTACGGAAAATATGCTGAAAACCACAAGTGTTATAACTTCTTGTAGTGTTTTAAGTTGTGCTGCCGAGTAATATTCGTGTCCTATTCTATTTGCCGGTACCTGAAAACAGTATTCAAGGAGTGCTATACCCCAACTGACAAGGATTACAATCCATAACGCCGAGCTTTTGAATTTTAGATGACCATACCAAGCAAAAGTCATAAAAACATTTGAGATTGTAAGTAATAATACGGGTAACAGCTGTCTGAACATATATGCCTCTTAGTACTTATCTGTAACCCATATTAAATGATAACCGAATTGAGTTTTTATAGGATCGGAAACTTCCCCTATATTTCCGTAAAATGCAGCATCTTCGAACGGTTTAACCATTTGTCTCTTCCCAAAGCACCCCAATTCGCCACCATTTTTGCCTGATGGGCATTGAGAATATATTCTTGCATAATATTTAAAATCATCATAAGTTTTAATTTGTGATTTGATTTTTATTGCATCAAGCTCATTTGGTACCAAGATATGACTTGCACAAACTTTTGAAAATTCTTGTGCTTTAGCACCGATACAAATTGTTGTTAAAACAAAAAGACTTATAAGTAATTTTTTCATTTATATCTCCTTTTTTAATTCTGTTTTAGCAGTTTTCCAAAGATTATTAAATTCTTCAAAAGAATAATCTTCAAATGGTTTATCAGCGAGTTCTTCCATTTTTTTAAACCGTTTAATGAATTTTTTATTTGCTCTTAACAATGATTGCTCTGCATCTAATCCATACCAGCGAGCTAAATTGACGGTAGCAAACAATATATCACCCATTTCGTCTTCCATACAATCTTTATCAGCCATATCAACAGCTTCAAAAAATTCTTTGTACTCTGACTTAATGCAATCTTTCAAACTTTCAATATTTTCCCATTCAAAACCGACTTTTACGACTTTTTTGCTGATTTTTTGGGTAGACATCAGGGCAGATTGGGATTTTGGTATTCCGTCTAAAATTGATTTTCTGTCTTTTTTTTCTTCTTTTTTAAGTTTGTCCCAATTAGATAAAATTTCTTCTGTTGAACTTACAGATTGATTTCCGAATACATGAGGGTGTCTGTGAATAAGTTTTTGTGAAAGCTCTTTTGCGACGTCTTCAATCGTAAATTCATTATTATCACATGCAATTTGAGAATGTAAGACGACTTGGAGTAAGACATCTCCCAATTCTTCTTTCAAATTTTCCACATTTCCGTCATCTATTGCATCAATAGCTTCATACGCTTCTTCAAGCATGTTTGTTTTAAGCGTTGAATGAGTTTGTTCTCTATCCCATTGACAACCGTTTTCACTTCGTAGCACCGCTATTATATCAACCAATTTTTCTAACTCAGGATATTTCATACCTGAATTATACAACTAATATTTTATTGTTGCACAACTAATTTTATTAATAAAATTATCCATATTGAGTAATTGATAATTTTTTTTGATTAGGATATTCTTGTTTTATAATAACGTTATGGAGAGAGTATTATGGTTGTCTTAGAAAAAATAAGTGAAATAAACGAAGTTATAAAGGAAATTTTTAATTTTTTACAAACAAATGAAACAGTAAAAGATGATTTTTATGAATATCTCGCTACTATCGGTGCAGGTGATATTTCTCTTAATCAAATGGAAAAAGTTTTTCTTCCTTATATTTTTGAGAGAAAAATTAATGATAAATCTATTCTTGAAATTTTCAGAGAGAATGGTTGTAAAAATGAAAAAATTACGAACAGCTTGATAGATTCTATTTCATCTGTTTTTGAAATTAAAAGGGTTTTGAAAAACGGTTTTGAACTATATAATCTTACGAACGAAATTACATATACGGTTTTTTCGCTGACTAAAATGACTGATTTTAGAGGGATTTATGCCGGTCAATATATTGTTGCAAGAATTTTTGAGGATGAGAATGAATTTTATATAATAGAGATTGCAAATGTGCTTTCTCACTCTCAAAAGAACGAAGCATTGCGTTATGCAGTAATGAAATTAATTCAAAACCCTGCACTTATGTACTTTAACAATCCTGTTAAAGAAAAAGAAATTAATCAGACAATTTGCGAAATGTATGAAAAATTTATTTCTTCATTCGGAAAAGATGTAATATATACGGTTAATAAGTATGCAGATGAAATTATCGGAGGCTTTAACGAGGGTGAGAAAATTGATTTGATTGATAAAGGGTCTGAAAATATAACTCCGCAATTTTTTTATGTTAAAGAGCTTGATAATAATTACAGAAATTTTCTTGAAAATTCTGTTGGCGGTTTCAGTTCTCATGAAGAAGAATATGACGTTGCTATTATTTTTGATAAAGAAACCGGATTGTATGCAGTTCCTTTTTTTGAAACCTTTATGAAAATATTTGATAATAATATTGAAGTTAAAAACGAAAAAGAATGTGTTGAATATTTTCTTAAAAACGAGTCTGTTCCGATTGTTGTTTTAGATAAGGTTAAAGAAAAATATCCGAAATTTATGGATAAAATAAATGAAATTATGGGAACTGATTATACATATGAAGAACTATTGAATAAGTACAAGCCGACCTATTTAAAGAATAAAATCTATTCATCAGCAACTGTCTTGTACTCTTCAAAAGTCTTTTCTGATATGTTTGAAGTTCTTTCAACACAGGTTGAACAACCTAAAACTTCTATGAATGAAAAAGTAGGAAGAAATGAGCCTTGTCCGTGTGGTAGTGGTAAAAAGTACAAAAATTGTTGCGGTGCAAATAAATAAAATTTGAGTTTGTTTATAATTTGATGTAAAATCATAAGCATGAAAAAACAGGTAATTGCATATTTGCATACACATTGGGACAGAGAATGGTACAGAGAGTATGAGATATTTCGCATGCGTTTGTTGCGTGTGTTTGACAACGTACTCTACATGCTTGAATCAAACAAAATCCCTTGTTTTTATTTTGACGGACAGGTTTCGGCATTAGAAGATTATCTTGAAATCCGTCCGGAAAAGAAACCGTTAATCAAAAGTCTTATATATCAAAAAAAACTATATATAGGTCCGTTTTATTGTTTGGCAGATGAATTTCTTACAGATAGAGTTTGTTTTGAAAAAAATCTCGAACTTGGAATGAAAACGGCTATTGAATGGGGTTGTACGGATTTTATAGGATATCTTCCGGATACCTTTGGGCATAGTGAAAATGTTCCGGATATTTTGCGAGATTTTGGAATCGACAAATGTATTATTTGGAGAGGATGTGGAGAGTTGCCGGCTGAATTTAAGTGGTGCGGAACTGATACGGTTAATCTTGTAAGAGGCTATTTTCAAGATGTTTTTACTCTTTCTTGTTCGTTAGAGGAAAAAGCAAAAATCTTGAAAAAGAATCTTGACTTAATATCTGAAAAATCAGGGCTTTATATGCTTTGTCCTATTGGAGCAGATCATTTGGGAGTACCTGCGGATATTCAGGACCAAATTTTAGGTATCAATGAATTATTGAAAGATGACTACAATATCAAGCTGTCATCACCTTTTGAGTACTTTAAGAATGTAAGGGCTAATTTTGATAAAGTAAGTTATAACAAAGAATTACGAGATAATTCTAAAACTTTTATCTTGCAAGGTTGTTATTCTTCAAGATTAGATTTGAAAAAATACAATACGGAATGTTCATATATGTTAGAGTTGGCAACGCATTATGCAAAATATTCCAAGCTCGAAAAACAATATGAAAAAATTCTTGAATATGCTTACAAAATGCTTATTAGAAATCAAGCTCACGACAGTATTTGCGGATGTTCAACTGATGATGTGCATCAAGAAAATATTATAAGGTACAAAAAAATCTTGCAAATAGCAAATACGGTTATTGATGAAATCAAATTCGAAACAAAATTTGAGGACAAGATGATTGTTAATTTGTCGAATAATTATTTTTCCGGCGTAGTTGAGTTTGAGTCGACAAATAAATACAAAGATTTTGAAATATTTTCAGTAAAAAAAGGTTTTGATAAAAATTTGCTGACAGATACTTTAAGAATACCGGTTACGGAAGATTATACCAATGTTTATACATATTTGGCAGAAGTTCATTGTTCTGACCCTAATTCGACCGAGTTTATTATGCCTGAATGTATTGATCCTTGTGTGAATGTAGGAGAGGATTTTATTGAGAATGAAAATATTTCATTACGGATAAAAGACGGGAATATTTTTATAAACTCAATTCCTGTAAATTTAATTGATTTTGTCGATTTTGGAGATAGTTATAATAACGGTCCAAAAGCTGACGACGACGGTGAAGTTTTTAAAATTACCCGTTCAAAAGTTTTGTTTGCAGGAAAAAGCAGAGCTGTTTTGAAGATAGATTTTGAAGGTCGTTGGGATATAGTCTGGTTAAAAGTTACATTAGATAATCATTCTAACTATTTGAAATTTGATTTTGATTGGACTAATACTCAAAAAAACCACTTGCTTGAAGTTTGTTTTGGATTGACTGAATCGATAAAAGAAGTATTTTCCGAAGATATGAATAAACTTATAAAGAGGACTTTTGATGCTGATTATGATATAAGGGAAAATCTTCCGAAAGCACGAGGGCATGAAGCCAAAACAAATACAGCTCCTATGCAGCGCGGTTTGTTGATTGACGAAAAACAAAATAACATAGGAATAGTTACAAAAGGTCTGACTCAGTACGAGGTATTTAAAAATAGACTATATATACCGATATTAAGAGCAACGGGTGTTATTTCTAATCCGCAAAACCCTGCAAGAACAACTCCGGCAGGTCCGCCTATTGAAGTTCAAGATTTACAGCGAATGGGAAGAAACAATGCAGAATTATACGTTTTCTTTGGAAACGATAAAGCATTTGCAGAAGTACTAAATCACGTATACAACTATCTAATTTTGTAGTTGAAATATCACAATTTAGAATGGTTTTGTTTGGTTCAATTTTGCTCTTAATTCTCTAAATCTTGCAATATCTTCTTCTTGTGATTTTGGAGAATCTTTAAATAACGATTGGCTGATTGGATGAACCATCAAAATTGAATCCATGTGGAGTTCCAAAAATTCATATCTTTTCGGTGGTTGATTGGAATTTTTTTCATAAATTTCAGCATTTGTAACTGCTAAAAATCTTCTGTTGGAATCGTTCAATAACTCCGTAAGTTGCCTGTTAGCGGCAACTCCTTTAGAAACGTGGACTGTTCCTTTTATATCACTTGTTTCTGTTAAAATTATAACTTCAACCGGCATAGATTCTGAATTTGGCATTTGTAATCCTCTCTTAATATTTTAATTTTATAATACTTTTTTAATTATGTAAACATCTAAACAAAATCTTTCAATAAATCCAATGTTGAATTTTCAAGTTTTGCCAGATCTTCAATTGTATCTGTTTCAAAATAAATCCTTAAAAGCGGTTCTGTTCCGCTCGGGCGAACCAATATTTTTTTTGAATTCCCCAACATTAGTTTTACTCCGTCTTTTAGATTTGTTTCGGTAATTTTATATTCTCCTATATCAGAATATTTTTTAAAACTATCTAAAATTTTGTTAATTTCTTCGGAGTTTGTTTTGTGGATGTCTTTTCTGTCTGTATAAAACTTTGTGCCTGCAAATTCGTATATTTCATTGTGAAGTTCTGCCAAAGTTTTTCCGCTGTCGGCAACAGCTTCCAAAAGTAATAAATTTGCGAGCAAACCGTCCTTTTCAGGAATATGACCTTTGATGCTCAATCCGCCGGAATCCTCTCCTCCGATTATAACATCATTTTCCCGCATGGCTTGTCCGACATGCTTAAATCCAACTGCGGTTTCAATAACATTTACCCCTAATTTTTGTGCAACAATATCAATCAAAATGCTTGAGCCTACTGTTTTAACAACGCTTCCTGTATATCCTTTTTTAATCAAATATTTTAATAAAATTGAGATTATAACATCCGGCAAGACGTAATTCCCGTTTTCATCAATTACTCCAAAACGGTCTGCATCACCATCATTAGCTATTCCGATAGCAATATTGCCGTCTTTTATATTTTTTATTAAATCCTGTAAATATTTAGGTTTCGGATCGGGCATTAGTCCTCCGAAATCAGGATCATGGAACATGTGCAATGTATCAAAATTGATTTCGTGATCTTTTAGAAGTTTATCAAAAAATCCTATTGAGGCTGAATACAAACCGTCATAAATTATCTTTGATTTAAGATTTTTTATTTTTTCAAAATCAATAATATTATTTAAATGATTAAAATATGCGATACTGAAATCTTCTGTTTTGTAATTTTTTGAACCAAACAAAGGAATTTCTTTATCAAGTTCTTTTATAATTTTATCCGTAATTTCCGAAGTTGCAGGTCCTGCATAGTCAGGAATAAATTTCATTCCTAAATATTCCGGTGGGTTGTGAGATGCTGTAAACATTATTGCGCATGCGTTTCTTTCTAATGCATTATATGCGAGCACCGGAGTAGGTACAATTCTGTCGGATAACACAATGTTAAATCCTCTCTGAGAAAGAATTTTTGCACAATACTTTGCATAATAATCTGCCTTATGTCTCGGGTCATAGCCAATAATAATTTCTTTTTCACGTCCAAACGTTTCCAAAACATATGCACCGATAGCTAAAGTAACTTTTGATACATTTTCATCCGTAAATTCGTTCCCAAGAATTGCTCTCCAACCGTCAGTCCCAAACTTTATCATTATAACCTCTTTTGTTTATTTTCAATCATCTATATTTATTTTAGCATAATAAATTTATCAGATTTAATTGTTCTAAAATTTTTGATGTATAATTCTTATATGGGGAGAATTGTTCAACTATCAAAAAACGTAATTAATCAGATTGCTGCCGGAGAGGTTATTGAGCGTCCTTATTCTGTTGTTAAAGAACTTGTAGAAAATTCTGTTGACGCAGGTGCTACAAAAGTTAGTATTGAAATAGCTAATGAGTGCCGTGATATAAGAGTTGCTGACAACGGTTCCGGGATACATCCTGAAGATATTGTATTAGCTTTTTCAAAACATGCTACAAGCAAAATTCAAACGGGTGAGGACCTGTATAACATTCGTACAATGGGATTTAGAGGTGAGGCATTAGCCAGTATAATTTCTATTGCAAAACTTACCTGTACTACAAGAACAAAAGACTTTGATTACGGAGTGAAAGTTGAATGTCAGAATTCTGAGGTTAAACAAACAAATACAGGTTGTGCAGTCGGTACTATTATGGAAATAAGGGACTTGTTTTTTAATTTGCCAGCACGGCTAAAATTTTTAAAAAGTGCAAAAACCGAACTTTCATATATTAGTGAATTTGTGCAATCGATAGCTCTTATTCATCCGGATGTTTCATTTGAATTAAAATTTAACGGTAAAGTAGTTATAAAAACAACTTCTTGTTCCGAGCAAGCTCAAACTGTAAGAGAAATTTTTTCATCAGAAACTGCTAAGAATTTAAGACCTGTATTGAAAACGGATAAACTTTCAGAATTAAAAATTTCGGGTTTTGTCAGTTCGCCTGATTATACAAGGGCAAGCAAAAAAGATTACTATACTTATGTCAACTCAAGACTTGTTAAATGTCCTGTTTTTCAAAAGGCAGTAGATAGTGTATACAGAAATCTTATCGGAAATTCAAGATATCCGTTTGTAATTTTAAATATCCAAATTCCACCTACTGATGTTGATGTAAATGTACATCCTACCAAAAAAGAAGTTCGATATAAAAACCCTAATCAAATATTTAACTTTATAATGTCTGCTGTTGATTCGGCACTAAAATCTATTGTTGAAACAAATCCGAATCCGAATATTACTTGTAATAGTTACCAAGAATCCGTTTATAAGAAAAATTTTCAAACAAATGATACTATTGAAGTAGAAGCATCTTCAAGTATTGCTGAATTTTTTACAAGACCGACAGAAACTGAAAAAGACAAAGAATATACGCTCAATATGCCTGTTAAAAAATATCCTATTAAGGAATTTAATAAGCCTATTGCTGATAAATCAATACAAACAGAATTGATTAAAGCGGATCAAATTGCACAAGAAGATGTTATCATTGGGCAATACAGAAAAACTTATATTCTTATTGAAAAAGAAAACGGACTTGAAATTGTTGATCAACATATAGCTGAAGAAAGATATATTTATGAAAAGTTAAAAGCATCCGCTAATATAGATTGTCAGTTGCTTTTTATATCTGATATAATTTCAATTTCGCCATCTGATAAAGAGCTTTTGTCTCAAAATAAAGATAAACTTGCAAAATATGGTTATGAATTTGAGTTTGTTTCTGATACCGAACTTATATTCAGAAAAATCCCGCAGATTATATCAAAAATTCCACCGAAAGAGATCTTGGCAGATATTTTGGAAAATATTTCAGGTTACATTAATAATATTGAAGAAAAAATATTAATAACAACATCTTGTAAAGCGTCTGTTAAAGCCAATACACAACTAAATTTATTTCAAATGGAAGAAATTATAAGGAATTGGAGAACTTGCAAAAACCCGGAAACCTGCCCGCACGGTAGACCGATTGCAAAATATTTTGAACATAAGGAGTTGGCAAAATTTTTCCAACGTAATAAATAGATTATGCTTCTGGAGATACGCCCCAGTGAAGTTTATTTCTTAAAACAGAATAAAACTGTCTTTTTTTCAAAAATGCAAGAACTGCTTTTTGCTCGGAAACAGAAATTTCGATTTTATCAGTACATTCAATTTTGTCATATCCGTCAATAGCAACACTTAAAAGTCCATCATTAGTTTTGATAACAGGCTTTTCAGTTATTGGAACAACTAATGGTCTTGCATTTAGGGTATGTGGACATATCGGCACAATGACTATTGCATCAAGAGTCGGGTATACAACAGGACCTCCGGCTGATAATCCGTATGCAGTTGAGCCTGTTGGAGTCGATATAATTAAACCGTCTGCTATATAATCACAAACTTGGTGTCCGTTAATTTTCAAATAAAAATTTGATGCTCTGGAAGAATTACAACCTCTTACGACAAAGTCATTTAATGCCAAGTAATCTGATGATCGCAACATAATACGTTCTTCTGTATGATATTCTCCTCTTACTACGGCTTTTATAATTGTCTGTATTTTTTCCGATTGGGATAAAAAGCCGAGTCTGCCCATATTTATTCCTAATACGGGGATTTTTTTTGCAGAATAAAATCTGGCTGTTCTTAAAATTGTACCGTCTCCGCCTAAAGTTATTGTAAAATCACCATAATATTGCATTTCATCAATATCAAAAGATTTAAATTCGGTATTGTATTTTTTTAATTCTTCTTCAACTTTTGTTAGCTGTTCTTTGTAATTAGGAATATTTTTGTTATAAATTATATTGATTTTCATATTCAAAATTATACCATATAATTTAGTTTTACAAATATAATGCCGATGATATAATAATAAAAGACGAGGGAATATAAAATGATTGAAATGAAAGTAATGGGTATAGCACTTGATGTAAGAACGAACTCTCCTATTGTTGTGTTGCACGATTTGGAAAACAGAAAGGCTTTGCCTATTTGGATTGGTTCTGCAGAAGCAAGTGCAATAATAAGATGCATAGAAGGGTTATCTGTTACAAGACCGATGACGCATGATTTGCTTAATAATGTAATTAAGCAAACAGGGTATAAAGTTGAAAAAATAGAGATAAATGATGTGGAAAAGGAAACCTATTATTCTACAATATATATATCAAAAGGAGATGAGGTTATTGAAATTGATTCAAGACCTTCTGATGCAATAGCAATAGCAATGAGAGCGGAAGTCCCTATTTATGTTACCTCTAATGTTCTCATGAATGGTTCTGTTTCAACAGATGCTGCAAAAGATGAAGAAGAAGCTCAAGAGTTTAAGGATTTTATCCAAAATATAAAACCGTCCGATTTTGAAAAATTAATGAAAGATAACCACGAGGAATCTGATCAATAAATTAAGGAGCTGTTATGAATTTGAATAAGAATTATGAAAATCTTGAACAAAATTACTTGTTTACAACGGTTGCAAAAAAGGTTCAAGAATATGTAGCTCAAAATCCTGATAAAAAAATTATAAAACTCGGAATAGGTGATGTAACAAGACCATTGTGCAAATCAGTTATTGATGCAATGCACAGGGCTGTTGATGAAATGGCGGTACAAGAAACTTTTAAAGGTTATGGTCCGGAACAAGGTTATGCTTTTTTGCGTGAAGCTATTAAAAAGTATTATCAATCACATGGGGTTGCTTTAAAAATTGAAGAAATTTTTGTTTCAGACGGTGCCAAGAGCGATTTGGGAAATATTTTAGATTTATTTGATAAAGACAATACAGTTCTTGTGCCTGATCCTGTTTATCCTGTATATGTTGATACAAATATAATGGCAGGAAGAAAAATTATTTTTATAAATGCTAATGAGAACAATGAATTTTTACCTATGCCTGATGAAAGTATTCAGGCTGATTTAATCTATATTTGTTCTCCGAATAATCCGACAGGTGCAGTTTACACAAAATCTCAATTAAAATGTTGGGTTGATTATGCAAATAAAAATAACTCAATTATACTTTTTGATTCAGCTTATGAAGCATTTATTGATGATGAAGAAATTCCGCATAGCATATATGAAATAGACGGTTCAAAAACTTGTGCTGTTGAAATTTGTTCATTCTCCAAAACGGCAGGATTTACCGGTACGCGGTGCGGATACACTATTGTCCCTATGGAAATCCCTAATCTTAATCAGATGTGGTTAAGGCGGCAATCTACAAAGTTTAACGGAGTTCCGTATATTGTTCAACGTGGTGCTGAAGCTGTTTTCTCCAAAGATGGCTCAGAAGAAATCAAGCAAAATTTACGTTATTATCAAAACAATGCCAAAATTATTTCAGATACATTGACATCTTGTAAAATTTGGCACATAGGAGGAAAACATTCGCCGTATATTTGGTTAAAATGTCCGGATAGTATGACTTCATGGGAATTTTTTGATTATTTGCTTAATAATATTCAAGTTGTAGGAACTCCTGGTGCAGGTTTTGGCAAAAACGGTGAGGGGTTTTTCAGATTAACATCCTTTGGTTCCGAAGAAAATACGCTTGAAGCCATGAAACGATTTAAGCAACTTTTCGGATAAAACTAATTTTCTTGTCTTAAAAGTATAACAGCACGATTTAATTCTTCTTTAAGATATTCGATTTGTTGGTTTATATTCTCCGGATTATAAATTGAGCCTGATGCTTGATATGCCAAATATCTTTGATAAATCTGTGCTTCTCTCCTTAATTGTGCAATAGATTTTGTATATTGGTTTATTTCAACTAATTTCCTGAATGATTCATAATAGCTTTCCGGTTTTGAATCATATTTTTGCATAAGATGATCTAAATTCATTGTTAAAACATTAGCTCTTGTTACAAATAATTGTACATTGTTCTCATCTTCAATGCAATCAACAAGTTTTTCTATAATAGATATGATTTCGTTTGCATCTTTTACATATTCTGATGTCTTATCTTTTTTCATAATTATATCAATATAAGCAGGATTTTCTCTTGGTACAGGTTTT
Source organism: bacterium (assembly GCA_024408855.1). Lineage (GTDB taxonomy): Bacteria > Cyanobacteriota > Vampirovibrionia > Gastranaerophilales > Gastranaerophilaceae > CAG-196. Next base: position 87,785 of record JAKSUQ010000003.1, read on the forward strand.
AGCTCGGAGGGGTCATTAAAATCCTTTTGTGATTCAAAAATCGGTGTTCCGACTTTTTGCTCATCCTTTTTGTATTTTTCGTTTAAATCAGGGAGTGTACCGGCATAACCTTTCCCGTCCAATTCTAATTCAAGTGCTTTATCTTTTTTATCCCAAAAGAATGCATTGGCAGGTAACACAAACGATAAAAAAATTAATATGATTATAAACTTTTTCATATTTATATTATATTCATTAATTTCTAAAAGGCAAAAATGGAAATGCGATTGTTTTTATTAAAAATTGTTGACAATAATCTCTTTTTTGCTATGATGTTTCTATGGATAGTAACATTATAGATGACGATTTTCTTTTTAATATAATAAATCAGATTATGGCAAAAAGGACTGCTAAACGTGATTTTAAGAGTGTTTTTAAAGAGCTTCTTACAAAATCTGAAATCGAAACTCTATCGAAACGATGGCGTATTATGCAAATGCTTGCGGTCGGAAAGACTCAAAGAGAAATCGCAAATGAGCTTAATGTAAGTCTTTGTAAGGTTACAAGGGGCTCAAAAATTTTAAAAGATAGAAATTCGATTTTGGCAAAATTTTTATTAAAGGAGAAAATTTGATGAAAACAATGAATAATATATTACCTACAAAAGAGGGTTATTTTGGAAACTATGGCGGACAATATTTGCCTGAAAAATTGAAATTTGAATATTCAAAAATCGCAGATGCTTTTTTAAAGATGAAAGACGATAAATCTTTTAATGACGAATTGAATGACTTATTGGTACATTATGCAGGACGACCGAGCCCGATATATTATGCCAAAAATCTTTCTTTAAAATATGGTGCGGAAATATATTTGAAACGGGAAGATTTGAATCATACCGGTGCTCATAAAATCAATCATAGTTTGGGAGAAGCATTGCTTGCAAAGAAATTAGGAAAAACCAAACTAATAGCCGAAACAGGTGCAGGACAACATGGTGTAGCTATTGCAACGGCAGCAACGATTATGGGATTAGATTGTGATATTTACATGGGAGAAATTGATATTGCAAAAGAACGCCCGAATGTAGACAGAATGAATTTGTTGGGCGCGAATATAATTTCGGTTAACAAGGGCACAAAAACTTTAAAAGAAGCTGTTGATGCATCTTTTAAGGCTTATTCGGAAGAATATGAGCATGCTATGTACGCAATAGGTTCTGTTGTAGGTCCACACCCGTTTCCTATGATAGTTGAACATTTTCAATCCGTAATTGGTAGGGAAGCAAGAGAACAGATTCTCAATATGTGCGGACAACTTCCTAATTATGTTGTAGCATGCGTAGGTGGCGGTTCAAATTCGATAGGAATTTTTAACGGATTTCTGAACGATAGCGACGTAAGATTAATTGGGGTTGAACCATTGGGCAAAGGTGAGAAATTAGGAGACAATGCCGCAAGTATTAATTATGGGTGTGAAGGTGTTTTACACGGATTTAAATCGTTGTTTTTACAAGATGCTGACGGAAATATTGCAAATGCTTATTCTGTCGCAAGCGGGTTGGATTATCCTGGGGTTGGTCCAAAACATGCTTATCTTAATAGTATTAAAAGGGCGGAATACGTTACAGTTGATGATAGGGAGGCTGTAAATGCATTTTATAAATTATCAAAAATTGAGGGTATAATTCCTGCTTTGGAAAGTTCACACGCTTTGGCTTATGCATTAAGGCTTTCAAAACAAGTAGCCAATGATACAAAGATACTTGTTAATATTTCCGGCAGAGGAGACAAAGATATAAATTTCGTAACACAAATGTACGGACAATAAGGTTTAAGTTTATCAAACTGTTTCTTTCTTTACATAATATCAAAATATGATAAAATAGACAGAGAGGTATTTATGGAAAAAGTGATTATTTCTCCGTCAATATTGTCGGCAGATTTTATGAATTTGGAGTCTGAAATTCAGGAAGTAAGAAAAGCCGGAGCTGAATGGTTGCATATAGATGTTATGGATGGTCATTTTGTTCCGAATATAACAATTGGTGTACCGGTTGTAAAATCAATAAGACAAAAATCGGATATGTTTTTGGACACCCATTTGATGATTGAAAATCCGATAGGATATATTGAACCATTTGCAAATGCGGGATCTGATTTGATAACTTTTCATTTGGAGGTTTGTAAAAATAAGTCGGAAGTGCTTGATACTATAAGTGAAATAAGAAAGTTTGGTAAAAAAGTCGGAATTTCCATAAAACCAAATACCGAAGCGAAAGAAATATTTCCGTATTTAAACGATATTGATTTGTGCCTTGTTATGACTGTTGAACCTGGGTTTGGAGGGCAAGAGTTTATGCATGATTGTGCAATGAAAATTCCGGAAATAAAGAAAAATTCTAATAGTAATTTGATAATACAAGTTGATGGTGGTATAAATAATTTAACGGCAAAAATATGTACTGCATTAGGTGCCGACTCTCTTGTTGCAGGCAGCTATATTTATCATAGCAATAATTATAGTTTAATGATTGAAAATTTGTTAAATAACAGAAGGGAATTATGATTATGAGTGAAAATTCTGAATTAGGTAAACTGGATGAATATTTTGTAAAGTTAAAAAAGACTCTTAATTCTCAAGCTGTTTTTTCTTTAGGCGATAAACGTTATGTTAACAAACAAAGAATTGATGATATTTTGTGCTGTATTGATGCAAGTTTTCCCAAAAAGTTAAAAACATTTAAAAGCAGATTTGATAGAGCTGATGCGAATGTCAAAAGTTATGATATTTATCAAAATTTAATTAATAATATTAGAATTAAACCTCTGTTTGGTAAGGATAACTATTCAATTAACTATACAAAGGCAATTAAACTCATTGACGATTTGGAAGAGTCGATTAACAATGATTTGATATATATAGAAAAATTTTATCCGGCATTGTAATAATGCGTAACGCTCTTGCGGACTTTAATTGACTTTTTATAAATGTTTGTAGTACAATTTGATTGTTGTTAAGGATTAGACGGAGTATAAAATGAATTCGCAGCAAGATGTGATTTACGGTATAATGAACGAATTAGAAGAAGCTCTTGAAAGAGGTATGCCTTTATTAACTAATTTTTCAATCGTAAAAAAAGACGTGGTTGTTAATATATTAGACAGGTTGTATGATGCACTGCCTGATGAGATAAAAGAAGCTCGTGCTTTATTAAGAAGACGTGATGAATTTCAGTATGAAGCTCAACAAAAAGCTGAAAAAATAATTACTGATGCTCAAGCAGAAGCAAACAGGATTCTGAGCGAGTCTGATTTGTTACGTGCTATGCAAAAAGAAGCTGATAAGGTTAGAGATCAAGTAATCAGCGAATGTGAAGAAATTAAACGTAAGGCTTTGGATGAAGCAAGCTCTATGAGAAATCAAGCAATTGATGAATCTTTGAGAATTAAGGATAGTGCTTCTGTTTATGCAGAACAAATTTTGGCAGGTTTAGAACAAAATATTAATCATGTTCACGAAGTTATTAAAGAAAATCAAATATTGTTAGAGAAAAAACGTGCAGAAGAAGACGGAATGTCTGTCGGCACATATGCTAATCAGGAAAGTCGTTATGCACAAGATTTTCAAATGCATTAATAATAGAATTTAAATAATATGAAAAAGCTGTCGATTAGACGGCTTTTTTATTGCAATTTTTGCAAATTATCAATATTTGTTTTAGAATAAATAAAAATATAATATGAGGAAATTACGGTGAAAATCCGTAGCTGTGCCGCAGCCGTTAAAGTCGGAATACTCTTTTTACTAAAGTTTCTCTTTTGTAAAATGAATCAACACTTCGAGTCAAAGTGATTGATATGAGCTTCTTTTGGTTTGCGGTACTGCGAGCAAAAGAGGTTTATTCTTGACAAATTCTGTTCAAAATGTAAACAAAGTTAATACCGGATTATGTCCGCATGGCCTTGCTCCCGGAGCATGTCCGATTTGTTCATCCGGAGGAGGAACTCTTAGGCAATCGGATAAAAATCGCCAAATTGGAGAAATGACTTATCATGAGTGTGCAATGATTGGTAACATGCTCAAAGCAAGAGCATTAGCACAAAAAAATCATGAGCACAATTTAAAATTACATGAAATGAATGTTCAAAATTTTGAAAATGTTATGACAAAATTGGCTGTTCAAATGAGAGAGTTTCAAAAGATGTTCTCAGGTAACATAATTTTGAGGCCGCTTGCTGTCGTAATTTCTGCTGTTACATTACCTGTGATAAATTTTGTGCAAAATATTCCAAAATATTTTCAAGTTATTAACAACATAAGATTTGAAATATTTGATAAACTTAATGCTATTTATGGTGAGGCAAAAGCATTTATTAATAAGAAAATTTCAGAATTATCGGATCTTTTGAAGCAAAAGTTAAGAAATTTATTCAAAATTTTTAAGAAAAATAAGAGCGATCAAGATAGTACAAAAATTGATGAAGATAAAAAAATATTTAATTTAAAAACGATACTTCATAAAATATCAAAAAAACTAAAAAAACAGAAAGATAGGGATGATGGACGCAATACCAAAGATTAATAACACAGATCAACAACATAAAAATATGACAAAAACCCAAATCCGCAACGATAACAATATCAAAGAAGGAGTTATTGTTAATTCATATGTTAAAGATCCTTTGCTATCTTTGGATGAAACGCTTGATACGTTAGTAATTTCTGAAACTAAAATTGATCTGCCTCAAAAGTTTTATGAAAAAGATGTAAAAAAGAACAATAAACTTGTTGGGTTATCAATCGCATCGGTAGGTACTATGGGGTTAATCGGAGTGTTTACGGCATTAATAAAGAATTTTTCGAAGAAAAAATATGAATCTTGCAAAGAATACTTATTGCCGGGTTTAACAAGAAATCATTGTATAAATAATGAAATTGATCAAAGTATTTTTTCAATGATTCAGTCGCCAAATCGTCGTACAATTATTGCTTCTATTGGGGTAATTTCACTTGCTTCAATGGCGTTTATTGCTAAAAATTTTATTGATGGTGTAAAAGAGGTTTGGGTAAAAAGTCAGGAAGCAAATATTCAAAAGAATTTACAAGAAAATCTTATTGCCGTTGAAACACAATCGTTTTCAGGTAAAATACAGATTATAAGAAGTATGCTTTCTGATAAAGCAAATGATTTTGTGCGTTCGCTAAAAGAAGTCGAAACTGCAAATATACCGGTTTTTACCGGTAAAAATGAAAATAACAAACAGGGAAAAAATTCAGGTGCAATGTTTTTTGCTTTAGCAGGATTAACATTGCTATCTGTTTTTGGTGTGGGATATATAGCATTAAAAAATCTTAAAAAAAGTGATGAATTTATTAAAAAAAGCCTTGAGAATACAAAAAAGGGTTTGGATAATGTTATACAAGATTTCAATAATAAAAAGCCAATAGAAAAAATTGAGGATAATTTTGGTCATACACTTGTAGGTGATAATGCTTATAAACATTTGATAGAACGTTTATTGGAATCAATTTATGCAAAACCTGATGAAATCGAGCAATATGTTAATAAAATGAATTTAAAAGATGTTGAAAAGAAAAAATTTATAAATGAACTCAAATCTTCAATGAATCAGGCAACAGAAAAGGTAAACAGTGCAATCGGCGGTTCCGGAAGAAATAAGATTACTTATTTTTCTCATGTTAACGATTATTTATCATTTTTTTATGATTGGCTTATGAATCCTAATAATCCCCAATTCAAAAATTTATTTTTGGGGATTACAAGTGTTGCAGCTGTTGGGTATTGCGGAAAAGTCGGAACGGAAGCGATAAAAGAAGTTGAAGTAAAAAAATATAATGCTGATATAGAGCTCAATCTTCAAAAACGACTTGTAGCTACGGAATTAAGAAATTTTAAATCGAAAAAAGATTCTGTAATTGAACCGTTGTGTGAAGAATTTTATAAACAAAAAGAAGATGGTAAATCTGCTGATAAGTTAAAAGTTGTAGCAGATAATATTCTATTTGAAATAAAGAATGGACCTCCTTTTGTATACAGTTAATTATTTTTGTTGTATAAAATTGTTATGACCAGTTTAGCGGAATTTATTCAAACAAAAAGAGAGAAACTTGGATTTTCATTGTACGGTTTTGCGGACAAAACCGGTATAAGTATTGAATTTTTAGAGGAATTGGAATCAGGTAGAGAGCTCTTCTTATCAGTTTCGCAAAGGCAAAAATTGGCAAGAGTTTTAAAATGTTCACCGAGCGAAATAAAAAAGTATGAACGAGAGTATGAATTTCAGGTTATTTCTGACGATACTATTGATAATATAAAATCACAAATACTAAATCATAAAACAAACTTGAAATGTCCTATTTGTGGTGAGCCTCTGATTACAAGGATTGCTAAAATGTACGATTTAGAGGACAATCTTGTTTTGCAACCAAAAGCTCATTGCACGAAATGTGTTTTTCAAATCAAGGATTAGTTTTTGTTTGATGAAATATACTTTTGAGCACAATCAAACATTGCATTAATCAGTCCGGAATTTGAGTATATGTTCATTCCTGATGATTCAAGTACTTGTTTTATGCGGGTTTCCCACATTTTATAAATTTCATGTTGCGGCATATTGAGAGTTTTCCCTATAAGATTTAATTCTTTATAATCTATCGGAACAGGCATTGCACCTCTCAATATATCTACAATTTCTAATCTTTTTTTTCTTGGAAAAGATTTCAAAAAATTGATGACAGAAAGTCCGTTTTCTTTGATATAATCTTTTAAGATTTCAACGGATTCATCAATTAAAATCGGTTCTTGCGGTATTCTGTATTCTCCAAAATTATCAGGTTCAATTTCCATAACTGTTGCAATTCTCTCAATCGTAGTTCCCCTTGTTGAGAATGGTACGGTTTCATCTATTAAATTATATACGTAAGAAAGGGTAACACCGATCATTTCTGCAAAATCTCGTTTATGTAATGATGTTTTTTTCAAAAATTTTGCAACCTTTTCTGAACTTTTTTCGGGAATTATTTGTTTCATTATAATCTCCTCCTTAATACAAAATTATTCAATCATTTATAAGATAGTTGATTGTAAGATTTTTTGTAACCCTAACTAAACTATTCAATATATTAATTTTGTTTTTGTGTAGAATTTGAATTTTATAAGTAAAAATACATTAAACATATGATGCTATATTGAAAATATATTTTATGATAAGAATGGGGAATGTTTACTATTGAAGAGGGAATTATGCAAAATACATCAAACAAACCTCTGCTTACAATTTCAGATTCTATTACCAAAAATTGGACAGAACAAGCACTTGAATGTTATCGATTGAACGGTAACTGTGCAGAATGTTCAATTATCAAAGGACACTATTCTTTTGAATGTCAAATGCCTAAGGTAGTAGAAATTCTTAAGGTTGTAGCAGGAGAACCGGATATTAATGAATAAAAACAAGTTTTATTTAAAACTTGTTCCCAAGTCGTTCTAAAGATACGACTTCATTGAAGTCTTTTCTTTCTTTTCTTACCATTTGTTTGGGTTCAGGTTCGTATCCCATTGTGATTATTGTTGATATGATTTGTTTTTCATTTAATCCAAAATGTTCTTTTACTTTGGTTTGACATTCCGGTAGTATTGTCGAAATTTCACTTCCGAAAGCACCTATAATACAAGAAGAAATTCCCAAAGACTCAGCTTCTAACATCATATAAGAAACCGGATATATTACTTGCTCAAGAGTCCGGATTTTTAGAGCATTTTCACATTGTAAGGCAGGATTTAAAGCCGGATTTTGTATGTTTGTAATATTGGCTTCATCCCAAGAATTCAAATCAGCTATACATACAATAACTGCATCAGCATTTTTGACCTGTTGCTGTCCGATTGATAATTCAGAAAGTAAATCCTTGTTTTCTTGCGATTTAACTAATATAAATTTCCAAGATTGAACATTCATCCATGATGGTGCAAGTCTGCCTGCTTCAAGTATTTTTCTTAAATCTTCATCCGGAATGTGTTTGTCTGAATATTTTCTTACACTTTTTCTTTGAGAAATAACTTCTAAAATATCATTCATGGTAGTACTCCTTATAATTTAACACACTTTTTGTATTTATTTATCTGCCAATACAATCGTAAAATCGCTACCAACCGAGAAATTCTCTGTCGGGTCATAAATAAACTGATAACCGCTAATCTCCGGTATTTTCTTTTCAAGCCAGTTGAAGAAGTCGAGAGTTACGGCATTCTTATTAGCTACAAATTTATCATGTGAAAGGTGAGTAATTTTTAACATATTAACCTCAAAACCGATATCGTTAAGGGTGTCTTTTATTTTTTGAGCATCGGCTTCTCTCTTGGGAGAATACATAATCCCACCTTTAAACTTAGCTCCGTCAACTACCGGTTTATCTCTATATATCATGCGGTTAATCACCTCTTGGGTTTTTTGCGGATCCAGAATCCAATAGCTTATGTAGCCTTTTTGATTAGGAGCACCCGGCAGAGTCGCAATTTCAATTTTATTGCTGTCCACACCTCTTGCCATAGCTACGTACTGTGAAAGTTCGTAAAAACTCATGTCAGTCTTAATGTAATTGTTAGCAATTTTTAGCACTTCTGGTATTTTAGTTAATATCTGTGGTGAATGCAATTTTTCAAATAAACTTTTCATAAACCACTGTTGACGTTGAGTCCTACCGATATCACCAAGTCCGTCTTTTCTGTATCTCAAATATCCGACACTTTGTTTTCCGTTTAGAACGGTGTTGCCTTTATCAAGATTTATGTGCAAGTGTCCGGAATAATCATTGTAGTACATTCTTTTTTCAACGTAAATCGGTATTCCGCCTAATGCGTCAACTACTTTTTCAACAGCTTCATCATGAACAATGATGTATTTATCTATTTTTATTCCAAAAGTTTCTTTCAATGTTTTTTTGACTAAATTTACTCCACCCAAAGCATGTGCAGAATTAATCTTTTGTACTCCATGATTATCAGGAAGATAAACTTTACTATCTCGCGGAATTGAAATCGCTTTAATAGATTGGGATTTTGGGTCAATATTAACAACCAAAATCGTATCAGATCGAGTTCCATCCCACAAATCGGTTCCTGCACCGTTGGAATCTACTCCTAAAATTAATATATTTTGTTTTCTTGGTAAGAATGGAGCTTCAAAGGCGTTTCTTTGTGTCCTTGTAAATTTGAATAATCCAGAAACATCCTCTCCGTTTGGTGAAAGATTATTTATAAAAAAGTTATTTTCAACAAGGATTACACAAACTATAACAGCACACAGAATTGCTATAATTAATGTAAATGCGAGCTTTACAATGTTTGATGATTTTTCTCTCTCAGCTCGAATTGTATTTAAAAAAGCTCTATATTCTTCTTTCTGACTATTAATAACCTTCATTTCGTACTAATGTCTCCAATAAAAATTATATTATAAACATAAATTGATAACAATTCGATTTAACGACCTATTTTAGAGATTGAGGTTTAATTAAAGTAAAAACCGTCTTCTTTCATTCTTCGGATAACTTCAACTAAATCGTTTTCGGAACAAACCAAAGATACTCTAAAAAAACCTTCTCCGTACTTTCCAAAGGCTTCCCCAGGAGCTACTATTATACCGGATTTTTCCATTATGTCATTGGCAAAATCGATTGATTTTTCATATCTTGGTGGAATTGGAAGCCACAAATAAAATGTAGCATCAGGAATGTTAAAGTTTTTCCAGCCGAGTTCTTTTAAACCGTTAACAAAAAGTTCCTGATTTCGTTTAAAAGTGGCATTTGATTGTTTAATATATACTTCACTTTTTTCAGAATTGAGAATTTCTGCACAAGTTTTTTGTAGTGCTTTGAAAATGCCTGAATCGATTGTAGATTTCAATTTGCCAAAAATTCTTATTGCATCTCTGTTGCCGCATATCCAGCCTAATCTCCACCCTGTCATTGCATAAGGTTTTGAAAAACTGAAAAATTCAACGGCTATATCTTTTGCTCCCTCAATTTGCAATATACTTGCCGGTTTTAAATCTTCTTTAAAATACATGTCTGTATATGCTGCATCAGACATCAAAAGGATATTGTGTTTTTTGCAGAAATCTACAATAGACTTAAAATATTCCAAATTAGCAGTAACGCCGAGCGGATTATGTGGGTAATTAATTAAGAGAGCTTTAACCCTCTTTTCATCATAGCCGTCAGATATGAGCTGATGAAATATGTATTCCATGTCAGGCATATAATTATTTTCAGAGGTTAACGGTACAGGATAGGCCAAACCGCCTGAAACTTTAATCATTTCCTTGTAGGAAGCATATCCCGGATCCGGTATCATTATGATATCTTTTTTTGACTCATCTTCAATGGGGTTAATGATTGCTCTGATAAAGTTTGCTAATCCCTCTTTTGAGCCGATTAATGAATATATTTCATTTTCTGCATCCAAATCGACTCCGAAGCGTTCTTTCATTCTTCTTGCGCATGCTTCTCTGAATAATTTTTCACCTTTTGGAGTTGAATAAGTATTTATTCCTGCGTCAGTCAAATGCTTTTGTAACAATTCAATTGCTTCTTGAGGCGGAGCTTGAGTTGGCGCCCCCATGGATAATGATATTGGCGGACGACCTTTTTCAACAAGCACCGGAGTTATTTTCGCAACCTTTTCTTTTATTCTGAACATAATATATGTTTCTATTGACTGAACATAATTGTTAAAAAAATCTTGTATCATAATCTAATCCTACTCTCCTGCAAGTGTAATTATATAAAAGATAAGCCCTTCTGTCAAAAATATGAATAAATTTTTGACTTTTTATAACATATTATTATTCATACAAATAGATGTGATAATGCTTTGAATAATATGTAATAATGTGGTTATCATGCCCTTTGTATACAGATTACAAAAAATACTTGATTTTAGAATAAGAAAAAAAGAAGAACAATTAATTGTTGTTCAAAAAGCCCAGTATGCTGTATATGAAGCGGAAGAAAACATAAGAAAAAATGATGCGGAAATTCAGGCAACAATCAATAACCGAAAAACTGCTGATTACAAAATGATGGAATACTATGATAACTACCTTCATCATTTATGGGATTTAGCAGATGCTCTGGAAGCTGAAAGGGCAAGGTTACAAGCAATTTTAGACGAAGAAAAACTAAAATTAGTTAAACTTGAACAAGCTGTAAAGGTTTTAGAAAAACACAAAGACAAACAAAAAGAAGCTTATCTTGATGAAGAAAAAGCCAAAGAATTGAAATTATTCTCCGAAATAGGTGTACAAAGATTTTTTATACAAAATCAAGAAAAAAATGAGGAAGAAGAAGTAATTCTCAGAAAAATAATTGAAGAAGCAGAAGCGGAAGGATTAACAAATGAATATTGACTCTCCAAGTATTAACAGTACAACTGACAGTATACAACAGGTTAACAAATCAACTTCGCAGAATGACTCATCTGCAAGTTTTTCGGATGAATTGAAAAATTTAAATACCAAAGAAGCTGAAGGCAAAACAGACGAAAATATATCAGATGAGAATACCAGTACAAAAAGCTCCGAAAAAAATAATGATTTTCAACAAAGTGAAATCGCAACTGATGAATTAGCATCAACGATTAAAAAAATAAACCTGTTGGACGAAACAATAACAAATAAATTAAAGAACACGGATAAAATTGACGATAAAGATAATGAAAGTGAATTAAATATGGTAAACGGAAATTATAACATACAGGATAACTCGGATATGTTACCTCAAATGTCTCCAAATATGAATTTTGCAGGTAACGGTCAACCGTTTGCATCATTTATGAACGATAGTAACGATAATTCTAAACAAGATGAATTAGGTAATAATGCAAAAGAAATAGCGGAAGAACAAGCTATACTTTCCACTATGGCTGAAAATGTCGCCATTGCAAACAAAAGAATACAAAGCAAAGAACAAAATCAAGGAATTAAGGAGTTGAAAAGTATCAATAACCAGTTTGCAGGTCAAGAACAAGTTGTATCTGATAATATAATAATGAACAGGGCGGATGTAGAAGTTTTTGCTAATCTTGTAAACGGAAATGATATGAACTTAGAAAATTTAACACAAAATATTAATAAATCGGTTCAAATATCTAAAACTCTTGCTGATGCACTTCTAAGAGCAAAAGAAAATGGCACACCTTTGAGAATAGATTTTGACAATGATATTTCTGTCATTATAAAAATATCAAGAGATGGTAAGATATCTGCAGACTTTTTACCGTCATCACAAGTTGCGGAAGCGTATTTGAAAGAAAATTTGCCTCTGTTAAGACAAAGATTTGATGAACAAAATATTAACTATAACGAGTTAAATCAACGTAATCAAAGAGAAAATCAAAACAATAAAAAGAAAGGCCAAAAAAATGAATGACATCTATACAACCGCGATTAATACTCAAAAAGCCACTAATAATTGGATTGATGTAGTTGCGGATAACTTGACTAATGTATATACTCCAGGATTTAGAGAGAATAAAGTTACTTTCAAAACTTTTTTAGGCGGAGCTGTAATTGATCAAAACGTCAGAAATTTTGGGCAAGGTAAGTCAACGCCGGGAACGTCAAATGAAAACTTGTTTTTGGAGGGTGCCGGATTTTTTGTACTTCGTGATAAAGAAAATAACAAAGTTTCTTACACAAGATTAGGGGAATTTACTTTTGATTCGGAGGGCGTTTATCGTGCTACAAATGGGGCGACAGTTCAAGGGTATATTCTAAACGACAAAGGTGAAATAATGTCAGGTACAAAATCTATTAATGCGGATTTGTATGAAGAAACAGCCCTAAAAGGCGGTGCAATGAGTATTCCTACCACCAATATAAAACTTTGGATTGATCCTAATAATGGCAAGTTTTTAGGTAAATATGATGAATATGAAATAAAAAATGATGGCACAATATATGGAAAAGCTGATGGCGGTAACCGTATGGTTCCTTTGTATAAAATAGCAACAGTAAATTTCCACAATCCGAGCGGTTTGTATGAAGTGAAAGACGGATTGTTTGTGGAAACTCAGGATTCCGGGAAACCTGTTATTGGCAGAGGAGAAATACGTTCCGGCTTATTAGAACAATCAAATATCAGTTTTGATGAAAATTCTGCCGCATATCAACAAGCGAAAGTTCAGATGGAACTTGTAAATGCATTAATTAAGTCTAATAAAGAACTCTTGCAATCAGCTATTGAAATAGCTACTCAATAATAAATTTATATATTAATTAAACTCCGTTTAGAAAAGGGATTAACAACAGTTAATTCCTTTTATTTTTATAGGCTATTTTCTTTTATTTCTTTTTTCCAATGGATATAGAAATATACTGCCAAAAAAGTATACAAGCACCACATAATAACGGTCGAGTAGACCTTTTCACCATTTAGTGCTATTTCTAACCACATTAGAGCTGATAAACTATCAACTATGATCCATATTAGCCATTGTTCGATACAACGTTTTACCGTTAAATACATGCCTGCTATTGAACCAATTGTTGTTATGCTGTCAAACAGAGGATTTTTGTCATGCATGTAATATAATGCTATTCCAAAAATTATGGTTGTAATTGTTATTAAAATTGATAATGTAAGTTTTTCTTTATGTGAAAGGCAAGTTTTAATTATCTCTTTTTTGCCGTTTTTTAAATTATTATTCCACTTGAAGAAACCTAATATTTGCATTGGTATATAATAAAAAAGATATAAAACTAAGTTTCCCCAAAAAGCATTAGCAAAAGAGAGCCAACCGTATAATCCGGAACCTGAAAGTCCAAATAAATAACAAGAAGGTTTTCCTTTACCTGCTAAAAATGCATAAGATACACCCCAAAAAGCTGACAATACGGAAGCTAAATTATCCTTGAATACGAAATAATTAATTGCCAAAATCGTAATCAATATTGCAAAGAATACTTTTTCCCGATTCATTATAATATCAAGTTTAATAATATTCATATTTATGTTATCTAATAAAAAAGAATGAAAGTAAATTCTTTTGAAAAAAATAATATCTCATTTGACGGATTTTATAATAGTAAGGGATTAAAGACTATACTTAAATTTGCAGAAAATAATGGTGCATTATTTGCATCTGCAACTGCTTTGACGTTGTCTGCCGTTCGTCCTGCAATTATAATGGCAACTCCCAATACTGATAAGGAAAATAAAAAAACAGCTTTTGCCAAAGCAATATCATCTGCAATAATTGAGGCATGCTTAACACTAATAATTTCCATACCTATTGTAAAATCTGTCGGAGCAATTAATAAAAATCCTAAAAAATTTTTATCCCAAGAAACAATTAAAAATCTTCAAGGAAGTTCGGAAAGTTTAAAAAACTCAAAAGCGTACACTCTTGCGACGCAAATGTTCAAATTGGGGACAGGTATAATAGTCGCTGTTCCAAAATCAATAGCTACTCTTTTGTTACTTCCCTTTTTTAATAAATCGTCTGCAAAATTGAAAGAAAATAATTCCGTTGAAAGTGATTGTAAGAACTTATATAATCCGACTTTCAAGGGTAGACGGGATCTGTTAACGGATATGATTGCCAAATCAATAAATAACAAATCGGTTCAAGATTTTGCAGGTAAATTTAAGGACTCTAATTTCCCGCTAAACATCAATGTAATAAAAGATATTATAGCGACATCAACTTTTGCCATAGGAGTTTCAAAAAGTGAAAAAATTAAATCTGAAAGGCAAGGTCCATTAATATATAATACAATTCTTTCAACAGTTTTAAGTATTATATTGACGTATATTGCGGATAAAGCAACTGATAAAACCGCTAAAAATTTTGAACAAAAGATAATTGAGGCTAATAAAAATGATATCGAATTAAAAAAATATTTGGATGGACTAAAAATCGCAAAACCAATCTTAACAATGGGCATTTTATACTACGCTTTTATTCCGCTCATTTCAACATTTATGGCAGAAAGAATTAACAAAAAACACCCGATATGCAAAGATAAATCAATGATTTAAAAAATTATTCTTCGACTGCCAAAGCATCATTTTCGGTGGCAACTTCAACCAAACGATAAGTTAAGTATGCTCCAAGTGCAACAGCTTTTAAATCAATGTTTTCATCATACTTTGCAACTTCAAGTATTGCAGTATTAATCTCAGGATTTTCTTCTTTTAAATACTGAATCATATTTTTTCTCCAAGACTGTACGTCTTGAAAAATTTCTCCAAAAATCTCTGAGGACATCTCTTCTGTTATTATCGGTAACATATAATAGTTCTCCTATATATAATTGATTATATAACAAGTTCATATAATAAACAATACTTTAATTTTTTTTATTCTTTTTAGTTTTATTATTTTTATCATTCAGATTTAAAGAAACTTCGCCGTCTGCAATATTTTTACCGATATATTTTTCCAATTCTGCTTTGGAAAAGTTGTATTGATATAAAGAGTTATAATATTTAAGCATAGCTTCTTGATATTGAACTTGAGCTTCCCGTAATTCGATAGGATTTCCTACCCCGACCTTATATCTTCCATATGATAATTCATAATTTTCTTTTGCTTGTTTTAAACCCAAAAATGCAACAGGAATGGAATTTTTCTTTTCGTTCATTGCATAATATGCTTGTTGAATTTCGTAATAGATATTGTTCTTTGTATTTATAGCAGATGCTTGTTCTTTGCTGTGCAATGCTTTTGCTTCTTTTATTTGATTTTTTATTAACATTCCGTTAATAGTCGGGAACGTCAGATATCCGCCATAATTATAACCGTAATCAGCTACCGGCGTAGAACCTCCGTATTGATACTGCCCCTCAAGAGTTAATTTAGGCAAATATGATTTTTTAGTCAACTTAACATTTTGTTTCGCTTCTTCCACACGTATGTCTGCAAGTTTAAATTCCGGTCTGGAGTCTTTTGCTATTTCTATTGCTTCGGCTAATGTAATAGTGCAAGGCGTATATTTTAAATTGTCAGAAATACCATATCTGCTTGCATATGGTAAGCCCATTGTGTTGCTCAATTTTGCCATTGCAACTTCCACCGCATTATCCGATTGAATTAAAAGTAACTTGGAATTACTCAAATTTACTTCTGCTATTGTAACGTCGACTTTAGGAGCAGTACCTGCCATATAAAATGCTTTTGCTTGTTTATAAAAGGCTTCATACTTATTAACCATATCTGTTGCAACTTTTTTTGCTTCCAAGGCGTATTGCAGATTAAAATATGCACCTTTGACATCACAAACAACCTCATTAACAATTCCGGTTAATGTGATTTTGTATCCTTGTTGGTCTAATTTACTTATTGTTGCTCTGTTTTGTGTTACACCAAAGTCATAAAGCATTTGAGTTGCACTGATTTGACCCAATACAAAATAGTTGTATATTAAATTTTTGCCCAAGACATCCGATAATTGTAATTGCCGTATTCTTGTATAACCTGACTGCCAACTGAATTGCGGAAAAAATGAAGACCATGTTTGCCGAACCCTTGCATCTGCTGCAAAAACATCCTGCATTGCTGCTTGAATTCTTGGATTATTACCGAGAGCAAGTCTTATACATTCGTCTAAGTTAACATTGTTAATAACTTCCACACTGCCGGAAATTACTTTATTTTCAGAATTAATTCCATCAAGTTTAGGTTCTACATCTTCGCTGTCAGGGTAACTTTCTTTATCTGTTTCGCTAATTATAAGTGGTTGTGTAATTTCAGTTTTCTTATTCAATAAACCGGCATATACAGTTTGTTGAAACATAAAAACTATTAATATAAATGTTAGTATTTGTTTTATTTTCATTTATTTTGAGTCCTCAAAGATTTTATGTATTTTAAACCAATTTCTTTCATGTAATTAATTGCTACAAAGAACGCAGGAACAAGAATGCTTCCTATGAAAGCAACAGCCAGCATCCCACCGAACACTGAAATTCCGATCGAATGTCTGCTACCGGCACCGGCACCGTTTGCGAATACTAACGGAAGCAAACCTAATATAAAAGCAATGTTGGTCATCATAACAGCTCTAAATCTGAGCATTGCAGCTTGCATGGCGGCATCAATATAATTTAAACCGTTTTTTTCCATTGCATCTTTTGCAAATTCGACAATTAAAATTGCTTGTTTTGTACTTAAACCTATAAGCATAACGAGCCCGACTTGTGCATATATATCTAAAGCTAAACCTGTTATATTTTGGAACAGTAATGCTCCAAATAATGCAATTGGCGAAATTAAAAGAACCGCCAATGGTAATGTCCAACTTTCATACAAAGCCACAAGAAACAAATATATAAAAGTTAGTGCCATAGTTAAAATAGAACCGATTTGTCCTGATGATTTCTTTTCTTGCAGGGATGTTCCCGACCATGCATAATCCATATCGCTCGGTAAATTTTTATCAGAAAGTTTTTCCATTGTGTTCATAGCTGAACCGGAACTTACGCCCTTTGCTGTTGTTCCGTTAATCGTAATTGCCGGATACAAGTTAAACCTTGTCAGTGAATACGGACCGACAACGTTTTCCGTTGTAATTACGGAAGTTATCGGTAACATTCTGCCCTGATTGTTTTTTACATAAATTTTACTTAAATCGTCCATAGTCGATCTGTATGGTGCATCTGCTTGCATATAAACACGATAAACTCTTCCGTATTTATTAAAGTCATTCACATAAGTAGCTCCGAATTGTGAGGCTAAAGTTGTGTATATTTCAGAAATTGGAACGCCTTGTGCCAAGGCCTTTTCTTCTTGAATTTTAACTACAACTTGCGGAAGTGAAGCTGTAAATGATGTATATACACTTTGAAAATCCGAGTCTGCTTGTACTTTTCTTATGAAATTTTGTGCTTCTTTGAACAAATCATTAGGGTTTCGGTCCCCTTTATCGAGAAGTTGGTATTCAAGTCCACCATAAGTTCCCATACCTGTAATTGCCGGTGGTTGGCTGACGAATACTATTGCTTCCGTATATTTTGAAGAAACGGATTTTGCCTGCTCTATTATATTGTTAATGGAAAGTTTTGCAGATTTTCTTTCTGACCATGGCTTTAATTTAACTATAACGAAAGCCGTATTCTCACCGTTAAATCCGTTAATTTGCAAACACGATTTTACACCGTCAATTTGGACAATTTCTTTACCGATACTCATTACGACATCAGTAGAGCGGGAGAGTGTTGCACCGTCTTGCAATTGTACTTGAAGAAATAAAGCCCCTCTGTCTTCATCAGGTAAAAATCCTGTTGGTGTGATTTTAAATAAGATTAGTGTGAGTAGTACTATTCCGCCCAATAACATCCAAGTTTTTTTAGGTTGTTTTACATAATACTCAACCACTCCCAAGTACTTATCTCTAACATAGTTAAACCAAACCGAAAATTCTTGTATAAGTTTAAAATCGGCAGTTTGCGAATTCGATTTTAATATAATTGAACAAAGAGCCGGCGAAAGAGTTAACGCAACTAATGTTGATAATCCGATTGAAGTAGCAATACATATGGCAAATTGTCTGAACATTTGTCCGGTAATACCGGTCATAAAGGAAACCGGCACAAATACTGCCATAAGAACGAGGGATGTTGCAACTACCGCCCCAAAAACTTCTTGCATTGTTATTTCTGTCGCTTCCCTTGCGTTTTTCCCTTCTTGAATATGTCGCTGTGTATTTTCCAGTACAACAATCGCATCGTCAACAACCAGACCTACTGCCAGTACTAAACCGAATAATATAAGCAGGTTTATCGAAAATCCAAACATTGACATAAATATAAATACACCGACCAATGATACAGGAATTGCACAAAAAGGAATAAACGCAGCTCTTGCAGTGCCCAGGAACAAATATGTTACTGCACTTACTAAAATTACTGCCAAAATAATTGCATGTACAACTTCTTTGATTGATTCCCGAACAAATTCTGTTACATCATATTGAACATTGTATTCCATATCTTTCGGGAATTTTTTACTTAAGACTTCCATCTTTTTTTGAACTTCATTAGCCAAATCTATAGTATTTGCGTTAGGAAGCTGAGTTACGGCAAGAATGGCACACTCTTTATCCGCAATTAATGATTTTGACGAATAATTTTCCGCTCCCAACTCCACTCTTGCAACATCTTTTAGCTTAGTATTAGAGCCATTAGGGTTGGATTTAATAATTATATTTTCAAATTCTTCAACAGTTTTTAAGCGTCCTTTTGTTCTCAGTGTAAATTTCATCATCTGAGGATTTTCCATCGGCTCAACGCCGATATTTCCGGCTGGTGTTTGTGTGTTTTGGCTTGTTATGGCAGTGCTTATATCGCTGGTCGAAACTCCTAAACTTGCCATTTTGTCGGGTTTAAGCCATATTCTCATTGAATAATCTCCGGCACCGTATACGCTTACACCTGCACATCCCTTAGTTCTTGCGAGTTCGTCTTTAAGAAACATTGTAGCATAGTTTGCCAAATACAGTGCATCATAGGTTTTATTAGGCGAAGTTATTGAGAAAAACAAACAACCGCCACCACCTGTCGATTTTCTTACAGTTAGGCCGTATCTTCGGACTTCTTCCGGCAATCTTGGAGTAACCAACTGAAGCCTGTTTTGAACATTTACCAAGTTCATATCCGGATCAGAACCTACATCAAAGTATACGGTTAATTTATAATTGCCGTTTTCCGATTCAGAGGACATATAGAGCATGTGTTCCAATCCGTTCAACTGCAATTCAACCGGAGCTGCAATTGTGGACGTTATTACGTCAGCATTTGCACCGCTATAAGTTGCATTAACTATAACCTGCGGAGGTGTTATTGACGGATATTCTTCCAATGGTAATGATTTTAAAGATATTATACCTGCCAATAATACAACTAATGATATTACGATTGCTAATTTTGGTCTTTTTATAAATAAATTGCCTGCCATTATTTTTCCCTATTTATAATCATATTTTTAATTTTTCTAAACAATTTGACCAAAAGTCCTTCTTTTTTTTCCGAAGTATTTTCAGTTTGAACAGATTTAACAATTCTTATTTGCGAACCCGGTATTACTTTTTGTACTCCTGTCGTAACTATTCTGTCTCCGATATTAACTCCGTCTGATACAATCCAATTTGTTCCGGATGTCCCCATTGTTTTAATATAGCTAATTCGAGGCAGATTTTTTTCATCCAAAACATAAATAAATAGGCCTTCTTGATTTTCCATTGTTGCACTTTGAGGTACTATCGGCAATGCTTCCTTGTTGTTTGAATATATGATTGCTTTACCGAAATCTCCTTGTATAAGCCTGTCTTGCGGGTTGTCAAAAGTTGCTCTTAAAGTTATAGTACCTGTATTTTCATCAATTTTGTTGTCATGGAAGTCCTGAATGCCTCTGCTCAAATACTTTTCGCCTGAGCTAAAAATGAATTCAACTTCTCTGTTAACGTTTTCGCTTTTATCAATATTGGTCAATTCCGCATAATCCTTTGATTCAATCGGAAATGTAACGTACATAGGATTTGAACTGTTAATTGTAGTTAAAGGCCCGATTGCCGTAGTAACGTAGTTTCCAACTGTTACATTTATTATCCCGATTCTGCCGTCAACCGGTGCTTTAACTTTTGTATAACCCAAATTTCTCTTTGCATCATTATAAGCACTTCTTGCACTCTCAACCTGAGCTGAATATGCATTTT
Organism: bacterium; assembly: GCA_024408855.1. Lineage (GTDB taxonomy): Bacteria > Cyanobacteriota > Vampirovibrionia > Gastranaerophilales > Gastranaerophilaceae > CAG-196. The sequence goes on from JAKSUQ010000003.1 coordinate 108,502, forward strand.
TTTGAGCTAAAATATTATCATATTCGGATTTGGCGATATAATCCTGTTTAACCAATTCTGCATATCTTGCAAGTTGTTTATTGTAGTAATCTGCTTGTGATTGGATGTTATCCATATTTGCTTTTGCTCTGTCTGTTGCGTAAATGTATTCTTGCGGTTCGATTTCAAACAATACCTGACCGGCTTTTACAAAGTCTCCTTCTTTAAAATAACTTTTTGTCAAGTACCCGTCAATTCTGGCAAGTACATCAACTCTGTATTTAGCAACTACTCTTGCCGTTGTTTCAAACTGTCGTCTTACATTTTCTGATTGAACGATATCAACCGTAACAGCTGGTGTAGTATTTCTTTTTTTATCGGCATTTGCTTTGTTAATATGTGAATACAACATTCTTCCGAATATTAAAGTTAACATAACGGCCAATATAATAACGATTTTATTCCTCATTTTGCTCTCCAAGTCTCCACAATTTGTAATAAATTACTATTTTATATAGTAATTTTATTCTTAAAAACAATATAAAAATACCTCAAAACAAGAATACCACATAAATAAAAAATGTGAATAGCAATTAACCTGCTATTGCCCGCTTGGCTAGTAAAGCCGGATCTGCGATAGCGGTGGTATAAATTTCATAATCATTTACCGGAGCAAAGTATTTTCTCAAAGCTGACAGGTTTGTAATCTTTTCATAACATGCCAAAGAATCAACATTATCCTTAATATAGCCTGCAAAAATCCTTTGCTTGTTGGACAGTTCATAGTCCTTAAGGTTTTTGACGATATACATATACCATTATTATATACTATTTGAATACTAATTTAAAGTGAATTAACATAAAACTTTACAATAAAAATGTGTGAAATCATTGATGCATAAATATTGATTAAAAATAGATTGAACTTCTTGCAATATCTGTAAACAGGATAAGATAGATAAAATTTTAGTAATAACAATCTTTTCCCATTATAATTATCGGTATTTTGTATTTATAAGACAATTCAACTATTTCTATTGGAATTTCAGTTGTAGATATATCATCCAATATGGCTATTTGTTTTTACTTTAGGGTTAAGAACAGTGCATCAATACAAAACGATTTTTAAAATGCATATTTTGCCTTATTTTCACGATAAAAATATTCAAAAACATTTCGGAACTACAAACATATGAAAATATAGTACAAAAAGAAAAGAAACAACAAAAATTTGAACTAATCCGAGATATTATTGATAAAATAAATCGAGATACTTTAGGAATAAATTATTGAATTTATATTAATCCCCAAAAATAACAAGTGGAATATTTCTTTCCAACGCATATTGTTTTAAAAAGCCTAATCTTTCGTTATTTCTCTCAACAAATTCGGTAGCAGAAGGTCCTATATTGTCGTTTTGACTGTATGCAAATACACCCATAACTTCAGATGGGTTAGAAATATACATCTCGTTGTAACTTCTATCTCCTCGTCTTGTCCTTGAGTTTATTGTTGCAAATTCTTTAATAATTTTATCTCTAATTTCTGCAGGTTCAATTTCACTCATAGGTTTATTTGCGTTTGCTTTTACAAATTCTATATACTCTTTGTCGCTCATTCCCGTAGCTCGTTTAACCATATCAGCGATAAATATTCTGTCACTATGTCTTTCTGAACCTTTATAAGCATAATTATTTTTAAATTCGTTTATATTCTTTCCGTAGCCTGAACCTGAATCAGTTTCACCGCCACCATGAATATATTTTGTATCCACGTCAAGTATTACACCCTGTGAACGGAAAAATCTGTATTTTGTTTCTACTGCCTCTGCATAACTTACTGAAAGCAAAGCATCTGAATCAACAAGTGAGAATGCATCAAATTTACTCAATTGGTTTGCATACTCAAGTCCGTGAATAAAGAATTTTATATTACCAGTTTCTCTTTCATCGTCAGCAGATGTGTAGCCTTTAGATACAGACCCCTCAGCAAACCCGATTGCTTCCCAGTCTTCAACTTCGTTAAATCTTATTATTACAAGTCCGTCTTTATCTTTGTAAACACCTTTAATATTTGTGCTTCCATCAGGGTTTACATGGGTAATAGCCTGACTTATCCTGTCTGCTTTCGGGAATTTTGTAACAGGCAATATCGGTTGTGATTTCTGTAATTCTTTAATGCATTCTCTAATTCTTTTTGCATATAAATCAGCAGACTGACCGAAACTTCTTAAGGATCCTTTAAAATCAACACGACTTTTGCCGTCAACTCTATCGTGGAACGAATCATCTGCTTTAACTGCTCTTAAATCAGCATGAGTGAACATTAATGCCATATCAAACAAGTTATCTTGTCGCAGGTCATAAGCTACTGATTGCAAACGTTTTGTTAGTTGTTCTTCTGATTTAGCCGTATTTACATATTCAAGCCATTCATGATGTCTTATTAAAGTATATAATTTTATTTCTTCTTCTTTGGTTAAGTTGAATTTTTTAGCGATAAAGAACGAATCAAAACTGCTTTCATTTGCGTGTGTTTTATCAGGTTTGCCCTCTGCTTTTGTGATATCGTGCATTAGGGATGCAAGTAACATAATTTTTTGGTCTGATTCATTCAATTTTGCAAATTGAGAATCTTGAGTTATTTTTTGCATAACTTTTAGTGAGTGCTTCATAACATCAAAGTCATGAGCACCTTTTGTTCCGTTATTACCGTGTTGAGCTCTGCCTATTGTAGTTCTCAATTCAGGCAAAGCATCAACTATTTGATTAAGCATTGCTTCAACTTCAGGGTTATTACATCTTATAGGATTTTCTTTTGAAAATCTTATAACTTCAGGTCTTAAATCTTCGATAACGGCTTTTGTTTTAGAATCTGTAATTTGAGCAAGTTTTTTACCGTTGTTCAAATTTACAGGATAACCTGTTATAGAATAGCCTGTTTGAGTATTATCTTTGTTGTGATGAAGTTCAAAACCAAAGTAATCATATACTTTTTGTTTTTCAGCAGAAGACAGATCTTTTACTTTTTCAAGTACTATCTTTGTAAACTCATCTTTTGGTATATCTTGAGTTATTTGAAGATTTGCAAAATCGACATCAGAAAGTTTTGCAACAGATAGTGATAAATCTTTCATAGAACTGTTAAACATTGCAATTCTTTGTTCAGGTGTAAGAGGTGAGGTTTCAATACCTAATGAACGAACGATTGACGGAAGTAGTGAGCAATATTCTTCTTGATTTTTAGGTATCAATGGAAAATCTTTACTTAATTCATCACTAATATTGAACAAACCGTCTTTACTTGCAACTAAACTTCTTAATAATGCTTTTTTACCTGATGCTGGTATTTCATTGATGTTATTCTTTTTGTATATATCTGCAAAATTACAAGCTAATATAAAATCTGAATCAGATAATTTACTTACCTTATCTCGTCCCATAATATGATTAAGTTTTTGTATTTGTTTTGGTGAAATCTTGCCTGCATTTTGTATCATAATAGGTATTTTATTAGGCGTTAATTCTATCTGTTTATAGTTTTGGCAAAGTTCTAATGCATAATTTAAATTGGTTCCTTTTTTATCAATTGCAATCAGTACTTTTGAAATAATTTCTTTTGGAAACTCTTTATCAGTAAGGAGTTTTTCGGCTAATTTTACCTTGGCAGGTGTGTCGGAATTGTATATAATATCTCCGACATTATCCGCAAAGTTTTCGTTATTCCACAATTCCTTGTTATTTTTTTGAATATCTGTTATTTTATTAATCATAGATGTTATTGATTGTGCCCTGT
>JAKSUQ010000030.1 GCA_024408855.1 bacterium
CCAAAACAAAAACTTCAATCTTTAAGTGTTGCGATTGCTTCTTGAATCCACCTAATGATTAATTGTAACAATTTTTATATAATTGTAAAGAGTTTGCAAAATATTTTAAAGTTTTTCAAGAAAATGACGATAAATACATTATAAACAAAGTAAAATTTTATGGAATTTGATTTAAATAAAATATTAATAAACTTAAAACCAAAAATGGAAATTCCGAGAGGTTTCGATTTTTTACGAGAATACGATAAGAATTATAATTCTATCTTTGATTTTGATGAAATCGAGCAAATAAAAAATGACTTATTAGATTCAGATAAAACAGATGGTATAGAGAATAAATTTTCTTCAAATGATTTAACCAATTTTTATGATAAATTTAAAAAATTAAATCCTTATTTGGATTTAAATCAAGTGAAAGGACAAATAGAAGATTGGTTAAAGTTTCTTAGTTTAGGTAAAATTGATATATTAACCAAAATGAGAAAAAATCCTAATTACGAAGAACTTTCATTAGAACAAAAACAATATGCAGAAGTATTTTTGCAATTAGATAACACTAGTGATGAATGTGACTATTACGATTTTATAGATTTTGCAAAAATAACAAATCCTCAAAATTTTGATAGAATTAAGTATTTATTGCAATTAAAAATAGCTAACAATAATCTTTACCCAAGTGGAATTGAAAATTTGTTGAAATGTGATGTTGAAAAACAAGAAAAAGTATTGAATATTATTAGTGAAAATAATATTAATACAAATCGAATTGCTGGAATCATTAAATTATGCGATGTTTATGAATATTTACCTGAAAATATATTAAAGAATAATTCTAATTTTATAGTTTGTAGTAATGAGGATGGCGCAATTGGATATAAATTAAATACTGATTCAAATGAATCATATAAATATAAAGCAGATAAAGGGTTGGTTGAAGTTGAAATATTAGATTCCAATACTGGAGAAAAGATTATTAAAAATTTAGAATTAAATACTGTTCAGACAGTGTTAATTAATAATGATGATATTGTGTTACAAGAAATTATAAAACATTATGATAATTTAGAATATGATGAAAAAAATAATACTTGGAAAGAAGGGAATCTTTTAGAAACAAGAATCTTGTTAAGAGAAGATTCAAATACTATAAACCCTACAGTAAAAGTCATTGATGCTTGTGGTAATGAAAGAATTTTGCAAAAAGTAGAACGACTTGAGGATAATACATTAGTCGTAACTAAAAACTTGGTTTCAGCAGATGGAACTACTACATCAGTTGATTATAAATCAAAGCCTGAAAATTCAACAACAATGTCTTCTATAATAAAAGATAAAGATGGAAACATACTATTAAAAAAAGAAATTTCAATTAAGAAAATTTCCGAAAATAAATTTGAACATAATATAGACAATACCAAATACGAAGTTTATTTTGAAGATTCAAAATTGACAATAAGTGATATTACAAATGATAAAATTATTGTAATAGATACAGATGAAAAATTTATTACCGAAGGAAGAAATTTTATATTAGAGATTTTAGAACGAGTGCCAGCAAATTTATTAATAGCATTAAATAAATATACAATTAATTCAATTTCTTTAGATGTTGATAATAGCTCTAATTATTCTAATAATGCCCGTTGGAAGGTAGATAAAAAATTTATTGAATTAGGGAAATATTTCTCAATCGAACAAGAGATTGAAAGCGAAAAGACCGAAAATGTTGCAGAATATATGCTTCCAGTGTTCTTACATGAATTTGGACATTTTTTAGATGACGATATTAATGGAGAATCAATTTCAAAAAATAAAGAATTAAAAACAATATTTAAAGAAGAACTTAAAAATTTTCTAAATAAATCTACAGGCGAGCAACAAAAATACATTGATTATTTTATATCCATTGCCAAATATGGAGAAGAACGTTCAGCACAAGAAAGAGTTGCAGAGACAACAATGCTCTTAAATACAATGCCAAATGATTATTTTTCAACTAGAGCTCTTTATTTGCAAGAAAATTTTCCAAGAACGATTGCTAAAATTAACGAACTAATTAATCAAAAATTATACTATAATTAAATTATGTAAATATGTTTATTTATTAAACCTATTTTATTGTATTAAAAAATTATAAAACTTAGAATTTTAGACAATAGCCTACACAAATAAGTTTGTAATTTTAATTTTTTTCAACTATATAATTACTCTAAATGTTTAAAATGCACAATTTGTTCATTTTTTCGCACACCACATGCACAGTATGCACAGTTTGATTTTTGCAATATTTAACAGCTTCCGATCCCTTAAAGTTAGAGAAGTAGGGTAATGTGGCGAAATAGTTGAAATTTAATCTACACTCAAACTGTGCATCAATATCCAGTTTCCGCAATTATTTTTAAAAAATTCCAAAAAATCCAACTGGTTGCTGTAAATTGACACTCAATTTGATGATTAATAACAGTCGATTTGAGTATTTTGTGGTTAATTGTAACAATTTTGTTACATTCGATGCTAAAAAAACAATTTTTATCCTTATATATGTTTTATATATATGAGGTACAAAAATAAGGAGCGAATATGAGTAATACTTTTGGTAATGTTATTGAAACTTGTTTTGCAAATCCAATGCTAAGAAACTTAGCAAAACAAGCAGATAGTTGTGGGGATAAGAATGGAACACTAAATGGTCAAGCGGAGATGCATAAATTTAAAGAATTAGTTCATAATAATAAAAGTGCTTTAGAAAAGCAGGGGGTATTTGCATATGCAAATGAAAAAAATACAAAAGACACTAGATGTCCAGATGGTAAAGAAATAAATAGCATTCATGTTACTCAAAAATTAGGAGATTATACTATTGATATAGATTGCCATCAAACAGGATTAATGGGTAATATTACAGCAAAAGATAAAAACGGCAATAAAGTTCAAATTGATACACTTGCTAAAATATTTAATTTAAGTTCAAGATACAATTTCATAGAAAGATTAATGGGATATAAACAAGAGTATGTAAATAAAAATACAGGTGTGATATTCACAGATAAAAATGACGATAATAGCTTAGACTATGTCGGATGTTTTATTGAATAAATTGTATATTAATAAAATAGCTTATAGCAGGCAGGTTGGGGTTTAATCAAACAATTACTCAAAATGTTATCAATGCCCAATTTGAGCACTTTTTCGCACACCACATGCACAGTATGCACAGATTGATTTTTGCAATATTTAGCAACTTCCGACTTGGGAAAGTCGCACTTGTAGTGTATTATAGCAAAAATCTTGAAATTTAATCCACACTCAAACTGTGCATTGCTATCCATTAGTCATTTTCAGGACACAATTATGACAGCAAACGGACTTTTCGGACTTTTCTGTAACCCTAATTTTTTACAAATTGTCTTGTGTTCTTGGGGCTTTCAGGCAGGTTCCCTGTTAATTAACACTTGATTTGATAGTTAATAACAGATAGTTTGACAATATAGTATTTATTGGAATAAAATTCTCTATTTGTCACTTTAAGATAAATGATTTTACTATAAAAACAAAAGACAAAATCGCTAAAATTAACTCGTCTTATTACAAAATTGTTATATTAATGAATTTGTGTTACTAGAAAAATATTACAAATACATAACAAAATTATCAATATTATACTTATTATTGATACTCTTTTACGATAGTTAGATACAAATGCAACAATCGCAGGTATTGCAGATATAACTGCTAGACCAACTATAGATGAAATTAAATCATTAAAATCATCATTCTTTTTCGTCATATTGTGCCAAAATATAGGATGTTTATTTATTGAATTTGCAAACCAATATGGAATAAATACATTTATGAATAACATAATATATGTTATTTTGATAAGAATTGATATAGAATTTGTCCTTAATTTGCTATTGCAAAAAGGACAAATTCTACTATTTATACTTATTAGTTGATTTGATGATTTATGTTGGGGTGCACTTCATGAACCCCCAACATATCTGCTTTTATATATCTTACTTGCTATTATTATGTTTTGTTATAACTTTTGATAAAAAGAATAATGACAAAAATGGCATAAAAAAAGTAGGTACTAGTAATAATGTATTCTCTATGTTCCATATATAATTATGTATATTTGATATTAATAAACAAAGTATTACTATAAATAGGCTTAAAAGACACAATGATAAAAATAAAGGAAATAAATGAATATGATATTTATGAGAAAACAAATGTAATAGCTTATTTATTACTAGGTTCCCAACAAATATAAATAAAATCGGTAGTAAAATAATAAAAATGTAAAAAATAAGAAATACAATTGTGTTTACAAACATGTCCTGAGAAAGAATACCATCACGGTACATTAGAAATGGTAACATTATAATTACAGTTGCTATTGCAGTTATAATCATTTGTTTATTAGTTAGACTATATGGAGTTTCTGAAGATAACTGTTTTGATAAATAGTTATTATTTTTCAATTTATTTCTAAAATTCATAAACATATTATAACATAAACAAGCAGTTAGGTTTTGTTTTCCCCCCAACAATTACTCAAAATGTTTTGCATACACAATTTGAGCATATTTTGGCACAGCACATGCACAGTATGCACGGTTTGATTTTTATAAAATTTAACAAATTCCGACCTTAAAAAGTCGCACAAGTAGGATAATTAAGCAAAATTCTTAGAGAAAAACTCTTCGTCAAACTGTGTATTACTATCCATTCCCTTTTTCTGTATTGTCCTGTTTCTCTACATTGGGAAAGTACATCTGAATAATATTGATTTTACTGGAATAGATGTAAAAGAACACATTAAATGACTTTTTCTTACAGATAGAATGAAAAATTTTATTAAACGAACTATATCCCTTTAGGAATTTTAGATATTAGAACTCTAAGTTTTTGAGAATACTTTTTAATGTTAGTGACTCCATCTTTACCCAAATCCTTAATGTGTTCTTCTGCGTATTTTTCGCACTCATGTATATTGTTTTCTATATCTGGTAGTATTTTCAAAAGTTTATCTTTTATATTTTGTGGACAAGTTTTATATTGTACTATTTTTATAACACAATCCAACTCGTCTGGAGAGATATAACTTCCATTTTTTAACTTCACAATTGTCCTCCATATATCTGCGTACATTAATACTTCAGGAGGTACGGAAGCCGTTTTAATATAACGACCTATCCTGCTAGCAGTTTTTGAACGATAGAGTTCTTCTAATTGAAGTTTTGGCATCTTTCTTTTTAGAAAATCATCAGTCAGTACTTCTGAAAAACCACTAGCCAAAGATACATTGTCTATCATATTATTCCTTTCTATAAATAATTAAACAATCGCAACCTATACTATATATAAAAACATTTATATGCTTAAATTTGTCTAAATTTTATAAAATATTAAGTTTTATTAATATTTTCTCGGTGTGAAATTTTTGTTTAAATATAATCAAAAAATGTCAGTAAGTAGTAGGGTAGACTTTAGTCTACCAAAATGATTACTAAACAACAAATTACAAACCCCTCATCAAGAATTTTAGCAAAAAAAGTTTTGCAAAATTCTATCCTCTCCCTCAGAGAGGAACAGTTGGCATATTATATAATTCACGACAAATTTTTAGTGCAAGAATTGTGCAAAAATGTGCAATTAAAGTGTATTTTGTGCAAGTTTATAATTACAAATTATCATCTGGTCGGATATGGCTTAAAGTCAAATAGATTGCTTCGTTTTACTCGCAATGACGAAAAATTTTTCCGACTCAATATACATAAAAATATATAGAAATTGTGGCAAAAATCGCAAAGTAGCCGTTCTGTCGCATTGTCCATGAAACAAGACACTAACTGATACATATTAAAAAAAACTCCATACAGGAGTCTAAAATTCGGAGAAGGTGGGATTCGAACCCACGGTACAGGTTGCCCCATACAACACCTTAGCAGGGTGCCGCCTTAAGCCTACTCGGCCACTTCTCCTCAGAGATAATACAATACTACCATAAAATTTCTTTTTTTCAAATATTTAATTATTATTCATGCAAACTATCGCAAAAAATTTTTTTTACAGTTTTATTATTAATATGAAACTGTATTCGACACAAAATCCTTATAATCAAAATTTCACTTCCCGTAATGCGGAAATACGTTTTGCCGACCAAATTGCAAGGACAGTTCAAAAGAATTACCCTTGTCTTTCTGATACAAAATATGCACGTTTTCATACGTATTCTCCTAAAACGGAACACTATCTCGATAATTTAGTAAAAAAAAGAAAGATACTTCGACGGATTTTGCATAATAATACTCAAAATTTTATTTCAATTTCGTTATTCCAAATATTTCGTTTCACAAATAAAATAAAGTCTATGGGGGTCGGAAACTGTGGAGAGGTAGTAATTTTAGCTGCTCTTGTAGCCAAAGTCAACGGGATTAAAGATTTTTGTGTAACCGAAATGCATTCTTCAGAAACTGACGTATACTTAGACCATGCTATTTTATTCGTAAACGCAGAGAAAAAGTATATTATTGATTCTTTGCTTGGCTTTGCGGACTATTTAGCTAATGCGGAAGAAAAATACAAAGGAGTATATTCACACTGTTTTGATTGGAATGGCTCAGAGCAAGAAGAAATTTATTTGTATGAAGCAAGTGCTTATTCCGACAATTATGAAAATGCTATCAAAAAAGTTCCGACGCCGATTTTAAGAATGTTTTACCCTGAACTCATTATTAAAAAGTAATTTTCTGAATTACAATCAAACAAATTGTCCTATGCAATAACTCCATCCGCTATCAATTTTTCCCGAATTTCTTTTTTAGTTTCGAATTCCTTGTCATCTTTTGATAAAAATCTCTTAGCTACCATAATTCCAGGTGTTATAATTCCCAAAGCCAAAATACTTATTCCTATATTTGCAAGTACGGACTTAATTTTGAGTTTTTTAACCCCATTAAAGAATTTTTCGGAAGTTTCACCTTTTGCTAAAGCGTCCCTATATTGAGAATATAACTCGCTTATTTTATTATTTACCCCCTTAACATCCTCAAGATCGATATATTCTCTGGTATCAATTTTACCAGTATCAATTTTTTTCTTGAACAAACCCCAAAAACCATCCTCTTTAACCTTGTTATTTTTGATAATATCAGACTGTTTTGCAGATTTTACAACCAGGTTGTCTGGATTTTTGTGCAAAAAATCATATAAAGCCGTATTTGAAGTATTAGCAGACTTAAATTGCTCCAAACTTTTTTCAATAGATCCGTCTTCAAAAGCTTTTTTAAATTCTTCATTTGCCAAAACCCTTGCATCAAGCTCGATTGATTTATTAAATTTCTTTTTTGAATGTTTTTCTATTAGTGATTGAATTTTCCCGCCTGCATAATACAAAAACGTCAATAAAATACCTTCTTTAATTGCGTAGCCTACAAATTCCTGAGGGTTTCTGGAATCTTTTAATCTTTCCAGGGTAATTGCCCCATCTAAAATCCACATGTTTTTAACAGGAGAAAATGCAAAATTTTCAACAATAGCACCCATACCTTTAAACGACGGAGAACCTTCAAAATTATCTGCAATTACGGATTTTTTTTCTTTTTCGGCTTGTTCCTGCTTTAATTTTTCATTATATTCTTGAATAAGATTCTCTTTTATCTTGTTTTCGGTATATTTTTGTTTAAATTTTGTAAGCACCAAATAACTTACAATTGTAATAACTGTTGAAGCTATAAACCTTGTTGTTACGAGACTTTTGAACAACCTCTCTTTAGAAATAACCTTTTCGATACTGTTTTTCACCTTTTCATCAGGTGCGTACTCTTTGATTTTTTTCAAAATTTCTTTATCTTTAAAATTTCTCGCATCAAATTTTGAATCTAATTTAAGCGGTTTAAATATAGAAAAATTAAACACGGCTTTAGAAATCGGTATTCCAAATAACCAAATAAAAGCTGTACCGCATTCATCAATAAGCCTGTCGATACCTTCCTCTTTCCCTGTAATGAGAGAGCCTGCTGTCATACCTGCAGTTGCAGAAACATCTTTTATGGCAAGCGGGACAAGGGAATTAGGATTCCCTAATACTGAATATAATGTAGCTGGATTTATAGGCATATTACAACCCCCACCGCAAATTCATTAGTTTCTTACCATATTTATTGTTTATCATATCGACCTTCCTTTCGTTTTAAGTCTATAAAAATTAAAAATTGCTACTTCGTTAAAAAAAATTTACAAAAAAGTTATATAAAATATTTTGGTTATAAATGAGATTAAAAAAAGGAGCTTCTTTATTTTTGAAGCTCCTAATTATAAACAAAACTTTAATCGTTACCCAACAAGTTCAGTATCGTCCGATTCAGAAGCCTTCACCATAATAGCATGTTCTACAGAATTTTCTTTCTTAAAAGAGTTTTCTTGAACAACTTCATCATAACCGAACTCATCTCGGGCTTTTTTCATTTGAGTCTCATCAACCAATTTTTTAGCTAATTCGGCAATTTCATAGACCAACTTGTATCTGTTATCAGTCTTTTCATTCAATTCCCATGCCACTTTTATAATCTGATCCATTTTTACCTCTGCGATTAAGATATTAACAATTATTTACATTTTATAACTAAAAAAAATATTTGTCCAGTAGGTAAAAATGCTTTGTTTGATTGATATTTCGCAAAAAAAGCAAAATTTTTTCTTAATAAAACTTAAAAATTTAAACAAAAAAGGCAATTTTTTCTATTAGATATACTTTATATATACGAGAGTAATAAAAAAAGGAGAGCGACATATGGCAGGCGAAGAAATCGGATATACTCATTCATATTTTGCATGGGGCAGTAATTTGAGAACTATCGCAGAAAAATATGACAAGAAAGAAAACGGTGGCAATGATAACGGACTTATTGATAAAGGTGAAATTCAAAAATTTAAGGATGAAGTCGAACAACAATATGGGGCTATTTTTGATTTTGCAAATCTCTCTCAATCAATATCCAAAGCAGTTCCTACCGAAGGGCACACAACTGTCGATGGTTTAAACAGCGACTACAGTAATAATGGTGCAAATAGAAAATCTACAATATTTTTAAACGGCAAAAAGAATCCGTATAATCAAGCAGAATGTAACATTCCTAAAAAAGCTCTTATTGCTTGGGTAGATGAAACGGAATTTGAGGATGGAACAGCATACGCAAATAAAATTGAGAAAGATATAAAAGAAAACCTCGAAAACAAAAAGAAACAGCCAGAAAATCACCGAAACAGTCTTAGCGATATTTTCTTAAAAACCCTCAGAAGATGGTGGGTAGGCTTATCGTTTATTCAATTAACGTCGTCAAACAAATAGGTTCATCGTCCGTGCACAGAACAGTATGTTCAAAGTGTGCGGACGGTTTTCTGTCTTTAGTTACGACTCCCCAATTATCCGGTTCGACAAAAACCTCATCACAACCTAAATTAAGCATAGGTTCTATTGCAATAACAATGCCGGATTTTAGCATTGTTTTATCCCCAACCCTGTAATTAAACAAAAACGGATCTTCATGCATTGTATGACCGACGCCGTGTCCGCCGTATTGGCGAACAATACCTAATTTATATTTTTTTGCGACATCTTCCACTGCACCGGAAATATCATCAAGAATATTACCGGCTTTCATTTGTGCCACACCGGCAAACAGAGCTTCTTCGGTAGCTTTCATTAGCATTTGTTTATCTTCTGAAATTTTTCCTACCGCATAAGACCACGCACTGTCGCCTACCATTCCACCGTACGTTGCTCCGACATCTATTGCTATAATATCACCTTCATTTACTTTTTCAGTATCAGATGGGATTCCGTGTACAACTTTTTCGTTTATTGAGGTGCAAATACATCCGGGAAAACCGTTGTAACCTAAAAAAGTCGGCACTGCTTTATTTTCTTTGATAACCTGCATAGCAATACTGTCAAGTTCTCTTGTGGAAATTCCCGGTTCCAATACTTCTTTCATCTTTTTATGAACAAGTGCAACTATATGCCCAGCATAACGCATTTTCTTTATTTCATCTCTTGATTTTCTGTTAATCATGTTATTTGACCTCGTTTCTATATTAATAATATGACTAAACGGCTTGTAATTCAAGAAGTATTCATTATAAAAAATAATAACTTCTCTTATATACACAAACTCTGATATAATAATTTTATGGACGGATTTAGTATTAACAAAATTCTCTTCGGAATAAAAAATTGTCCCTTGTATCTTAAAAAGAAGATTGCAGATAAGACACAAGAAACAATGATTTTTAATAATGAAATGAATAACGGACTACAAAATACAAAGCCACAAAATATTATTCATCAAAATTTACAATCATTGCAAGATATTCAAACAATGCATTATATGAATGCATTCGGAGCCGGCGATCGCTCAACATTTATTAAAAACTTGTTAGGTTTACCGCAAAATCTCGCAGAAATCCTTATGAAAGCTCAAAACTTAAACAAACCACTCTATGGCGGTACGCTTGGGATGGGAAATCTTAATCAGGATTTATTGAAAAATTCGAATGCACTTTCAAAAATGTTTGAAGAAATAAATATTGAGAACTTGAATATTGCACAAAATGCAAACATTCAGGCAACTCAAGCGAAATCAGACATTGTTGCATTGATGTTCAGCGGTATGATTAGCATGCCTGATATATCAAAATTAATATTACAAAACAGTAAACAAGCAGTTGCTGCAATAATCGTATCAATGGCTTCCGCCTCCAGACAGAATCTTGAGGGGAAACAATTACAGGAAACATTGAGTGTTATAAATTCCTGTATTTCTATGGCAGAATCAGATAATCCCGCACAAAATTTAAAAAGTCTTATGATGTTATATCTTCCTTGGCTTCCGCTGAATGAAGGAGTCGGCTTTGACCTCGAAATAGAAACACAAAACGGTGAAAATGAATCTAATGATTCAAAATTAACCGTACTTATTCAAACAAAAAATTACGGAAACTTAAAAGGTGTCTTCACTTTAACAACTACAAACTCTGTTGATATATATATAATTTGTTCGGAGTCATTTCCTAAAGGAACGTTATTGAGAAACATGCAAAATGAAAGTTCATCACACGCTATGAACACAACTATTGATATTGAAGCTATTGCCCCAAAAGAAGAAAAAGAAAACGTAACTGCCGAAACAAAAGTTAATCTGTCAGCTACAAACGAAATGAATCCCTACCTATTGCTTATGGCACACTCATTTATAAGAAACACCATCCTCATAGATAATGAAACTATTGAGTAATTTTTTCAGGAGATTTCAAATTAATTCTAACTGTTGCCGCGATTTTAGGTAAGAACAAAAACAGTTTTTCGGCAAAAATTACAGATAAATGACTTGTATTGCCGTTCAAAGAAACAAGAACGGAATCATATAACATTTCTTGCGAAACTCCGGACAGAGCTACACCGTCAATAGTAGTTTTAAGTCTGTTATAAAGATAATCCGCAGATAAACTTTTAACAACATTTTCTGAGGCAGCAGGAATAATCCCCCAACTTATTAAACCACCTCTACTCAAAAATTTATTAACCGCATCCGGCATAACCGAAAGATTGTTCGGATTATTATACGCATCATACGAAATTATATCAACTCCGGAATCAATCGGAATTGTCCAATCACATTTTTCAAAGCATTGAATACAGGTAATTGCACCATATGATTTTATCTTTCGGATAACAAGTGAAAAAATATCAGTTATAAACTCTTTTGTAATCAATTCGTTTGTATGACGAAGTATGCTTAGTTGTGCAAAAAGAGGTTCTTCAAAAATTACAATCGGAATTGTATCAGGACAATATTCTTTTATTTTCTTGATTATCCAATTAGCTTTAACACAAATCATTTTCATCAATGCTTTTCTGTATGTATTATCAGTAAGTACGTGTTCTTGCAAATTTTGGGATAACATTTGCGACAAAGAAAATATTCCCAGCAAATTTATACAAGCATACTTCGATTTAAATTTTTTAATAATATGCAAATATTTTTCAAAAAACTTTGAATCATAAGCATATTTTTCAAGTAACTCATCTTTAGAAAAAGCATAAGCATTGTTTAATTCTTCAAGTTCTTTTTCAAATCCGGCAGAAGCAGTGGCAATACACACTGTATTATCTTTAAAAATTATTCCGGGCATATTTCCCAAAGTTCGTTTGAGGATAGTGTCATCAGGATAAATATTAGGCAATGATGCAATAAAAGGGCATTCGGCAAATTTTTTGGCGACTAAATTTACAGCAAGCTGCAATCTTTCGTACGGCAAATCCCCCTTCGCAAGATATCCTGTCTCAAGTTTAACCATTATACTCTCCTCTTCTTTTACAAAAATATGTCGACCTACGCAAGTAAGCCGACATATCTAAAATTTAAAAACAAACTACGCTTCTGTAGTTTCTTCTTCAACGGTTTCTTCAATAGATTCTTTAACAATTTCAGAAGCTGTTACAACGACTTTTAATTCAGTCTTAACTTTAGAAGTCAACTTGATAAGCATTGTGTATTCACCAACCTTATTAATCGGAGAATTAAGAGAAACAGTCTTTCTGTCAACTTCAATATTAGCTTTTTCTTTCAATTCTTCACATAATTTTTTGGTTGTAATCGTACCAAACAATTTACCGCTTTCGCCTGCTCTTGCAGAAAGCTCTAATTGTCCGAATTTTTCGATTTCAGAAGCCTTAGCTAATGCTTCTTGGTGTAATTTTTCTTGTTTTGCTTTGATTCTTGCTAAATTGTGTTCTCTGTTTTTCAAAGCACCTTCGGTTGCAACTTCCGCAAAATTCTTAGGTATAAGGAAGTTTCTTGCATAACCGTCTTTTACATTAACCAATTCACCAGCTTCACCGATATTTTGGACATCCTTTTTCAATATTACCTGCATTGTTTCTTCTCCTTTTGCATATTATATTCGGTAGTATATAACACATCATAATCAAAAAAATATTAAATGTCGAGTACAAATAGTATTTTTGCTTAAAATAAGTTAACCAAAATATCCTTTACAGGCAATTTAACAATATTTTAAGGAAAAAACATTAAAATATAAACAACAAGTCTTGATTTTTAAATATGTTTTATTTATGATTAACTTGTATGCAGGAACAGGTGGACTGCTTATAACATATAGCCCAAAAACCTAATTTCGGGATGTAGCGCAGTTTGGTAGCGCACCTCGCTTGGGACGAGGGGGTCGCATGTTCGAATCATGTCATCCCGACCATTTAAAAAGGAATTCAAAATACTATTTGAGTTCCTTTTTTATTTTAGTTTTACCGAAAGCTCCAATAAATTAACAGTTGGTTTGATTACTTATCATATTATGCAGGGTATAATTATATAAAATAGTTATGCACATCATTTGACAGACGATATCCGAGAAATTTATTATTTCTGAAAAGCAATATAATTTTATTCTTTTAATTCACTAAATTTTTTAGCATATGCATTGAATTTTACCATGAACATAGGATCGCTTGATTTTTGTAATTGATGACCGATTTTATTTGTCATTTCATATCCAAAATTCATAGGGTTATTTATATATGCCATCTGTGACCAAATTTGAGTATATAAAGTATTGAAATCAGCTTCTTTAAGATATTGTCTATCAATAGCAATATAATTACCTTCTTTAACTAAACTAACTTTGTCATTACCCTCTGATGCTTCAAAAATTTTCAATTTTGTTTCTGAATTAGGTAAAAGGAGCTCCCTTACAAGAGCTAATTTTTGGCTTTCTATGACAGTTTCTGTTACCGGAGTAATTTGATTAATGTTCTTTAGAGTTGAATATATATAAGGAAAACCTAAGCTGTACATTGAGTTGTCAACAATCTTATATCCATGTTTAACTAATGATTTAATATCATAATCCTTGTTATTTGAGCTTGCGACTGCAACAAACTTTAATCCAACAGTATTAAATCTTAAACCTTTCTCAATAGCAGCATCTATTAATCCTAATGCAAATTGCTGTTCAGGTGTGTAATCAATAGAGGATTTTGTTAATTGACTTAAGTCCGTTATTACCCAATATCTTTCTAAACTTTGAATAGCATCTAACAATTGCTCATTTGACATACTTCTTGCCATAACTTTAGATATTTTTCTAAGTTCAGTTCCTGTAAAACCTTGTCTGTCGCAGTCATCACTTAAGCCTATTTCTGCTTTTTCTTCTGCTGTAAGTTGCTCTTTGAAAACTATTTGAATACCATCAAGAGCCCCCTCAAGTTCGCCTTTATCTTTAATAGCATATCTTTGTATGTAGTATAGATTTCCACGTTCGCCTTCATTTAAAATTCTAAATGCAAATCTATCCGTTTCGGCAGTTTGCTCATAGAAATCCGGGTTTTCTGAATGTTTGAAATAATCCTTTGATTTTAGAATAGATTCAACCATACTCTCATCAGTCGTTTCAAATTCGACATAAGTTCCGTTAACTCTGCTCTGATTTTCATTAAGAACTCTTGTAACGTGTTGATTACTACGACTCACACCTTGTTCTAACTCAAAATCAAATGTCCAATCTCCGGAAGCAAATGTAATTTTATCTGTAATACCCTGCCCCAGCATAGTCTTACAAGCCATCTTTGCACCTTCGCCAAAACCACCTGCAGCTCTGACATCTTGAGTTTTTCCACCACTAGCACCGATAGTTTCTAAATAAAAATAATTGTATTCAGAATTGCCGGATATTTTAACTTTATATTTTCCATTAACTTTTTTAACTTCGATTTTTATTCCATCTAAAGTACCACCATGTCCATCATAAAAGTTTTGCATAATGTCTCTTGCGACAACATCTGTTGACCATTCTTGAGAAGAATTATAATCAGTTAACAAAGGAATAGGATCCGGAACGCCTAAGGTACCTCTGTCTGCTTTAAGAATTGATGAATTGCTTATTTTAGGTTTTGTTTCTGCAGATTTAGGAATATCAATAGTTACACTGCCATTTTGTAATAATGTAGCCATATTATCATCAGGAGTAGGAGCAACATTCTCTACTGTACATAAATTATCATATAGTGGACTTATATAACGTTGTCCACTTTCGTATAGTGGTGTTCTTGAAAATGAACCATTCTCACATTTACGTTCAGCTTCTGCTCGTTTTATTAAGTCATCTCTTTGGCTTTCAAGAAATTCTATATGCCGACGAGCATCAGATACTCGTTTAGATGGTGACATTCCTTTTCTATTAGATAATTTTTTTAACTTTTCTTCAGCTTTAAGAGCTTCTTCCAATTCTTGTTTACAAATATTTATTCTGCGATCTAAATCTGCTAAGTCATTTTGCATTTGTTGACTGTATAATTCTCTAATACCACTTACCTCAGTTATTGGTACTTCAGGATGTTCTTCAATATATTGCGATATTTTTGTTAGCCTTGCTGCTTGTTCTAATTTCTTATTCATATCAGCTAACAGAATGTTTTCGACACTATTTGAAGGTGTATCATATTGAAAACTCGGTTTTCCACTAACTTCATTAAACTTTTGATAAAGAATATTGAGTTTTTCACAGAAATCAGGATGTGTATTACTTATATCCACAACTAATTGTTGCAGTTTTATTAATCTTTGATTGAATACATCAGAACCATCGCCACCAACTTTATGTGAATTTTCATGCAACCAAGTTGCTAATAAATCAAAGAAATCTCCGTCATTAAGGTATTCTCTTTGTACCCAATGACCTTCAAAATTTGTACCATTTATTATTGCCATAGCTAATGTCTTACTTGTACCTTTGCCATCATTGCTCGGGAATTCTTCTACAACATATTTTGGTTTTGATGCTTCATTCTCTGTTATAATTTCAAAGTTTTCTAAGTCTAAATATGAACTGAATGTTTTAACTGCTTCTTCTAATATCATCAGCTTCTTTTCTTCAACCGGTGTTAATTTTAATTCCGGAACTGGTTCACTCTTACAGGCCGCTATATAAGCATTTATGGTCGGGATTCCAATACTTTTCATTTCATCAACAACCAGTATTTTACCTTCGCTTCTTGCCAATTCAATATCAGTACTTTCTGTTCCGTTAGCTACTGCAAGATAGTCATTGTGTCCGAAATCTATTTTTAAGTTTCTCTCTTTAGCAGCTTTTATGAAACCAGTCAATATATGTTTATTGGGACTTTTACTATCTAAAAGGAATTCTTTTTTCATACTTCCTATAACTTGAATTAATTGTTCATCTGTGAACGTTGTTGCATACCTTTCGATTAGTTCAGTCATAGTTTCTTTTGTTAAACCAACACGATTTCTTCCTGTTCCAAGTTTTTTGATATCATATTCTCTGCCATTATTAGCTTTTGTAATTTCTTCATCATATGGCTGACGTTTAAATACAATTGATATTCCATCGAGAGTATTATCAAAACCCTGCTTTCCATCAACTCCATATCTCTGAACAACATACAAGTTACCTTTTTCGCCTTCAGGTAATATTTTTATACCAAAGTATTCGTTTTCAAAATCAAGGTTTGCAAAATCTTTATTCGTAGGACTGTAGAAATAATCTTTGGCTTTAGCCAAACTTTTTATTAATTCAATATCATTTGTTTCAAATTCGTATGTAGTCCCTTCTAATCTTTGAGAAGCTTCTGTAACTCTTTTGTTGATAACAACTTCGCCAATTTCATTAGGTTCACTCAAATTTAAATCCAATACCCAATCGCCACAACGATATCTAACATAATCTGAACCATAATTACAAATTAAATTTCCTGTGAGGACATTTGAACCTTCGCCGTATTTCCCGGCTCTTCTTGAATCATCAAGATTTGCACCTTTGCGTTGAGCTGCTCCCGTTGTTGCATTATCTTCTGTCGAATGAGCACCAAAATCCAAAACTCTTTGATAATCAAAGATGCCTTTCCCCGATATTGTAACTGCATATTTATCGCCTTTTTTTACAACATCAATTGAAACACCTTCTAATGTGTAACCATTGCCGTCATAAAAGTTTTGCAATAAGTCACGAGCTAATCTATCTCTGTCCCAAATTCGTGTTTCGCCAATGTTTACAGAAGTTTTAGTTGATATAAATACACCTAATTCTTCAGGGCTTTCATGAACAATTGCAGGATCAGTATGAGCAGGATTCATTCCACCTTCATCAGCAATAGATACTGAAAATCTGCCGGTTTGTTCAAGTTCTGCCATTAGTTGTTCTGCCGTTGGCGATGGTGTAACAGGATTGTTATGTTTTGTTAAAGGTCGAGATTCATCAAATGGAATACTATTTCCAATCGGTTTCCCAAGTACCGATTGAACTTGTTGAAGTCTTTTGCGTTCTTCTGCTCGCCATGTGCTTAAGTCTATAGTAAAACCTCCATTTAAACGTGCATCTAACTGCCTGCTATACGCACCGGCATCGAAAGTTTCACTTGGTCTTTCTTTTAATGGGGTTTTCAATGTTTCAAATTCTGCATCTGACATATTTATTAATTTATCGAATGTTGCTTTATCATATTTATTGAGCAATATCTCAGGACGTTTTTCCAAAATAGATACAATTTTGTTAAATTCTGCCTCTGAACAAAATGCTAATTGATATGCAACATCAGACGAACATTCAATTAAAATACTATTACGTTTACTTAAAGTATGTAAATCCGTATTGTTTATATTATTACCAATTTCTTCAAAACTTTGAGAATAAGTATTTTCAATAATCCATCCTAATACTGCAAGACCATTTTTAGCATCTTTTGCTTTCGGACCATCGACATTTGTATCACCATTAAGTTGTTCTCTTAATTTTGCAATGTCAACATTAGGGAAAGTTGCCTCAACTGTTTGTATAAATTTTTCAGGTTCAATTAAAATTGTCATACTTTTTATTAGATCCAACATAAAAGCAGCCTTAACAACTTCGCCCTTGTTATATTTTGCTATT
Organism: bacterium; assembly: GCA_024408855.1. Classification (GTDB taxonomy): domain Bacteria; phylum Cyanobacteriota; class Vampirovibrionia; order Gastranaerophilales; family Gastranaerophilaceae; genus CAG-196. The sequence continues at coordinate 17,974 of JAKSUQ010000030.1, forward strand.
ACATCTTTAACCATTACTAATTTAACTTCATTTAGAGCTTTTGTAAGGTCAGCAGAATCTTTATAAACACCTTCTGAAATGTTTTTTATCATAGTATTATAAACTTCTTCTTTCATACTCATTGCAATTGGACTTTGTACAAATTGTTGATATAAAGCAAATTTTTCAGGGCTTGATGAAATAGCGAAATCTTTTCCACCTTTAACAGTCTTGTCATTAAATACTGTTATAAATCTTTCAAAATCTTCAGAAGTTTTAAATTGTCCAACTAAATAGTTTATATTTTCTGGTACTGATTTATCAGAAGTTACATCTAATTTCATTAATTGTTTATAAACTTGAGTAAAATTACTGCCCAATATATTTTTTGATTCATAGTATAAATCAAGTTTAATAGCCAAATCTGCGTGCTCTTTTATTTTTATTTCTTCCAATAAATCTTTTGTCCAACTGTATATTGTGTGTTTTTTAGCTATATTTTTAAAGACATTATGTTTTGCCATGAGTTCTTCTATATTCTTTGCATTTTCAAAGAGTGTGAAGATTTTATTTTGAGCATCTACATTATCAGGTAAAGCTTTTCTAAGTTTTTGTTTTACATCATTAAGTATTTTTACTCGAATAACACTTTCCTGTTGACTAAATTGAGGTTCTTGCAGGTTATTAAGTTTATTTATTTTTGTTACAATAGGTAATTCATCTACTAAGTTTTGCTTTAATTGTTCTACACCTTCAGCTTGAACTCTTCTTAAAATACTTGCTTTAACATAAGGATCTTCTATGTCCTTTATCATTTCATATATTTCGGCTTTTTGTTGGGCTTCTTCTTTAGTTTTACATTCTAAAACATCGTGCTGTGACACTAATACCTCAATTAAACTGTAATCTTCTTTAATTGCATCAAGAAAGCCTCCCATAATTTCCATATCGGAACCCTCTACTATTCTTGCAAGGCTACGTTTGGACATTGGAGTAATACTTTCAACTTTATCAATTTGCATTAAGTAATCAATCTTACGTTTACCCTGTTCTATATTATCCTTTGTAGCACGACGAACAAATAACTCTACGTTCAATTTTGAATCTGCTATTAATGATAATATTTCATTCTTAGCTGCAATATCTTCTGCCGAAAGGTCTGAAAGCGCTCTTACATCATAGAATTTTAATAATGCCGGATTCTGTTTCAATGAATTAAATTGTTCCGGAGTAAATTCATCAATATTACGATACATTAATTCAATTGCATCAGTATTCTCATCATTCCTAAGGCTTTCAATAGCCCTCATCTTATCAATGTTATCTTTGTTACAATTCCTAATAATAAAAAGTAACATTTCTAAAGATGTATCAGTTGTTTTTAGAATATTATACATTTCAATTTTTAATGCAACATCTTCTTGTGGCACATTAAAGCAAATATCAGAATCAACTATATCTTTATTATCCTTTATTGCATCAAACAATTCTCTTGAAAATTCCACTCTATCTTCACACATCACTCTCGTATAGAAATTAACTACGTTTTCATCTATATTACAAGATTTTAGATAGTTAACATTTTGTTCAATTGAACTAATTTTTTGTTTTAACGCTGCAAGGTTATCTTTTGTTGCACTGGATATCAATAATCCTTTTTCCCTCGTCGGAATAATTGTGTTATTTTCGAGTAAATTAGCAATCTCAATTTTTGCAGGTACATTATTACCATCTCCTTCAAAGTCTATTAATATTGAAGCATGATATTCTTCTATAAGTTTTGGATCTTTTATTGCATTAAGCAAATCAAGATTGATTCTATTAGCATTTTCTACAATACCTTCTATCACATAATCAGATATGCCCATTGCCGATAATCTATTATGCAATTCAGTTTTGGTCATACCGAGATTAGGTATATCCTCCGAATAATTAGAATTCCATTCTAAATCCAGACGGTTGTCATTACCCGGTCTGTATCCAAGTTCTACTAATTCAAGTGTTAAACATAAGAGTTCACTATCTTCTTCATGACTAAGACCTTGTGAATCACGCTTATCTTCAAGTTCATTGTATTTTCTTATTAATTCTCCAGTTTTTTCATCAATTTTTCCTGCGGATGTTCTAACAGAATTATCGGTTGAAGTTTTCGTATACATATTATATACTTCCGCCGGTGTATTTTGGGAAGGTTCTTCGTTTGCTTTTGCACTTGGAATATCGTTATTACGGTTAAT
>JAKSUQ010000031.1 GCA_024408855.1 bacterium
ATATGTAAATATATTGAACCGTTATCTGATAATATTTCTCTTGCAAAAATTAATCGTTCTCTTAAAAATTCTATAAATTCGGAACCTTTTAAATTATCTGTATATGCTATATCATCATTATTACTTGAACTTATTGTATTTGCACGAGTTGATCCTATTCTAAAAACATTATTCGTTGCAAATGGTGGATCAATATATATCAAATCTACTTTTATGTTGTATTTATAAATTAATGTTTTTAAAATTGAAAGATTATCCCCACAAAACAATAAATTTGAATTTAAATCAATTTTATTATCAAATTCAACTATTGGTACATTATTTATAATACTATCAATATTTCTTTTATTTTTGTAATCTAAAAACATTATATCCCTATTTACTAAATACTATACAAATAATCTCTCAAGATAAGTGCACTCATAATATCGTGTGTCTTTGATTTTTCAATCAACGTTGAATGCATTTTGTTTGTACCATTTATATATAATACACCGTCTAAAATTGCAATTTTAATTGCCTTTACATCAGGAGTTTCAATTGTAGAGATAGCATCTTCAAATTGTGCATTTTGATGTCCACCGAAATCTGTTAAAAATTTGGCTTCTCCAATAATGTATTTGTTATTAAAACGTGCAACAAAATCAAGACCTTTGTTTCTTGTGTAATTTAATTTTTTTTGCACACCAACCAGCCATTTCTGTATCGGATGCAGAAAGTATTGCATTTTCATTTGTAGCTTCAAATTCTTTAAGATTAACAGGTAAAATTCCAAGAGCACCGAAATTAATCCATCTTTTAAATCAATTAATGACAAATAATTAACACCAATTTTTGCTATTTTTGCAAATGTTTGTAACCATAATTTTCTTTCATCTTCTTTTTGTTTATCAAGCAAAACTCTTAAATCTGAATATTTAATTTCTGATGATGCACTTCTGTACCGATAATAAATTGCACCTTCTCTTAATAATTGTTTATCACCACTATTGTAATTTTTAGTACAAACAACTGGTTTTGCTTCAGATGGGAATACATATAAAATCCCAACGTTAAGGTCTTTATAGTTAATTTGAATACGATCATATTTAATTTCTGGAGAGAAATATTCATTTAGATTTTTAACAAATTTTTCATCATCGTATTCGTCAAAAGTATTATCTTTAAGTCCTATTACCATTCTTGGATTATTTTTTACTCCAAAAATAATATAACCACCATCTCTGTTTGCAAAAGCAGCCATTGTTTTTGCATATATAGGAATTGCAGAAGTAGAAAAGCTTGCTTTGAATTCTAAAGTAGTAGATTCTCGTGAAATTATTTTATTTGAATCTTGCCCTTCATAACATTTAAAAATTTTATTTAATTTATCCTCTGAAAAAACATCCATAATAAATTCCATGTTTTATTTAATAAAATTTATTAACTTTGTATAATCCCCATTATCTGCTTCTTGTAATGATGATATATACTTTGTTCTTAATTCGGAAATTTCTGTTAAATTTCCAGAGCCCCAATCTAAATCATTAAGTCCAAAATTGCGCATAATTAAATCTGCCATAATGCGAGAAATTCTGCCATTACCATTTGGGAAAGGATGAATTTGTACTAATCGATGATGAAATCTTATAGCAATTTCTTTTTCTGAGTATGTTCTATTTGCTATCCAAAACCTTATGTCATCAAGTAATATTCTTAATTTTGGTTGTATTTCATATGGTGCGACTCCAATATTTCTTTCAGTCGTTCTGAAATTTCCTGCCCATTTCCAAATATCACCAAACATTTTCTTATGTAGTGCTTTTATAAAAGTCTCACTTAAAATATCTTTTTTATTTTTTAAAAGCCAAATCTCTGCATCTGCAATGCCTTTTGTTTCAAGTTCATTGAGTTCAGAACGAGTTGTCACCCATTTTGCCTTTAATTGTTGTTTTTCCTCTTCCGTTAACGGAGTCGAATTGTCATCAGTTTCAAAAATATTCATATTGTATTTTACCCCTCATCCCAAATTCTTGATATATTATCATCAAGCAAATCTTTTATTATGTCTTCTACTAAATCATCAGAATCGGTTAGTTGATTTTCAAGACTCATATTTGTATGTACTTTATTTAATATTTTTAGAGCTTTCTTTTTGGCTTGATTATAAATAATATCGTCAATATTTTCTCTTGGAATAAAAGCATAAACAAAATCACAGTTTAGTGCATCAGCAATTCGTTCCATTGTTGATATTTTAGTGTTTTTTTCATTTTTTTCTAAATTTATAACTCTTGGCTGAGCAACGTTGATTTTTTTAGCCAATTGTGTTGTTGTCATTCCTAAAAATTCGCGAATTGTTTTTAACCATCCCTGCGGCGGTCTTTCTATAATAGCTTTTTTTAAAGCATTAAACTTCTTTTGATATGAACGCCTTAATAATTTTTTGTTATCCATATATAACCTATTTATTATAATAATACACTAATATTATAATATATCTATTATAAAAGTCAATATTTTTTATAACACATCTATTATAAAATAGGTAAAATTTGCAACATAAGATAGCACCATGCGGTATACTGATGCTCAATTAATCATTCTATATCTAGAACAACTAGATGTACAGAGATATAAGTCTTTTTTGTATTTGTTTGTAATATAGAAGGTACATTTAGACGATATAGTTTTTTAGAATTTTCAAACAGAAGACTGCGAAATATCTTTTCCTTTAAAATTTATAAATTCGCTAATTCTTTTGTAGTAATTGTTGCAACATCTCCGTAAACTTCGTCATTGTTGTCTTGTAATGCTTTTGTTCCTGCATCCTTTACGGCATCATTAATTACAATCGGTGTAATTCCAAAACGCTTGCAGGCTGCAACGGCTGCTTTTACGCAATACTCTTCAGCAACACCATATACAAGAGCAACATTAGCACCTGCATTTTTCAGGTTATTAAAGAAATCTACCCCTTTTTTATTTTCAATAACATTCCCTGTTTTAGAATCGCCGTATTTTAAAATGTCAATTTCGTTCTTTTCTATTCTTATAATACCATTGTTACCCATTGTTTTCTGGATGTCTGCTACATTTGGAACATCTTGTTTTTCAGGTTCTACTTCAATCAGAAGGTTTGGTTCGCCAAACACCGTTTCTTTAATTTTTTCTGCGCCAAAAGTTCCCTTTTGACTGTGAATGTCAGATACATTCTTAAAAAATTTAATTTCAGGATCAGAAAAACTGTGTGCATCAACAGATTCCACCTTTGGCAATTTCCCTGCAAACAGACTTTTTATTGCCGCTAAAGCCGGTAAAATAAGAGTCGCCCCAATAACAGGGAATCCGTCTGTAATACCATTTGGACGTTTATGTATTGTTTGATCCATAAAACCGTGTGTTGTATCTACGTCATACAGAAATGCTTTTCCTTTTTCTATAGCTGATTTTAAGGTTTTTATTTCTTCTCTTGTTGCCGGATGAGCAGCGAATGTTTGATTATTTATTGCATTGATTTCCATTATACATACTTCCTTTCTTAGTTATTACTACCATGATGTAATTCACGAACTCTTGCCTTTTCTTCCAATATGCCATCAGAATATAACTGTTGAGGCTTTTCATATTTGTCAAAACCCTCTAAAACTCTTTTTTGTACATCACTAAAGTTTTCTTTATATTCAATACCGTGTCCGTTTATACCATCGTACCATACAATATAAGCATTTTCTCCGTCTTCATTCAATCTTCTGACGGTTGGTGCAGTAGAGTTTTCTTCTCTGACTAATTTAACAGCTCCAGGAATAGATTCTTTTACCGGTTCACCTTTTGGACATTTCATAACAGCACGTTCTCGCTCGCCTTTACCGATTTCAGCAAGTTTACAAGCGGCAGACATGTTACTTCTTGATATTGCATCATGCAAATACCCACCAACCCCGTATGACAAACAATCTGCCGGAGAATAACCCGCTTCAATAAGACGATTGTTTATATCCATCATTTTTTTAAAGTTCATGCCATCTGCCTGCAAAGCTTTTAAAACAGTCATCCCTTTTAATACTCGACCACCTCTGGTTTTGATTTCTCTGTATAAACCGTTTTCTACCGCCAAATCGAGAATATATTTTACTTCTTCATACGGATCGCCGGAATCAGGTCTTGCATTTATGACGGTATTAATTCCTAATGCTTTATTTTCCTGTTGCGCCTTTTTGGCAAGTGGCAAAATGTATTCTTTTACAGCATTTTTGGAATTGTAACAATCTACAACATAAGATCCCAAACCACCTTTAGTATAATTATAAAGTGCATTAAACGCATCTGGTTCTTTTTCATAACTTTCAATTACTCTGTGAGGAAGTGATGGCATAGCTATGGAACCGGGAATAACTCCGTTGTTATCTTTGGCAGCCTGATAAACTGCAGACATTGTTGACTGTATAGGGAATACTGTCATGCTTGCTTTTCCCATTCTCTCACTTTCTTGAGGACACATGCTGGAACGATCAGAAAAATCTACAAGCATTTTCTGTGCTTTTGAAATAATTTCTTCTTCTGTTAAATTTGCGTCAGAAGTTTCTCTTATCATATTTTTGTTATATTCAAGCCAATGACGAAGCATAGACGCACGTTCGGACGCGGACCAGACTTGTAACAATCTCGTTTCAAACCAAGCAGCAAGTTCTCCATAACCATCATCAGCAGTTATCTGAATAACAGGCTCACCCGGAAATACTGTTGAACCATCTTTTAAAGCTTCAATCTTTATAGGTATTATTCCGTTATTATCTGCCAGAATCTTTTCCCACATACCTCTGTCCCATTTAAAATTCCAGCCATTTCTTGCTGTTTTATAGAAATTATCAGCGTCTTCTATTTCTTCTTTTGTTACAGGATCATGTAAAGTATCCTCTATAATATCCTGCAAACCATGGAATATAAGTTTGTGTTCTTCAGGCTTTACTCCCATGTCTTTCATCCAAGGTAATTCTTCTCTTCTGAATGCAATTTGATAAACGCTATGATCCTTTGCATCCGGATGGATATAAAAATTACTTGATACATAATAAGCATCGGTCTGAACCATTCTTGGAGTCTTGTGTATGACACTGAAACCTGCTTTTTCTCCAATTTGATTTGTTAATTCTTTCATTCTTAAAAAAAGAGCTCGGAAATCTTCCGGTGTTTTGCAGGCAAGTGTTTTAAGGTTAAATGCCAATTCTTGTAACTCTTTAGATTTACCTATTTGCCATAATTCTGGTGGAACTTCTCTTGGGATTGCGCTTTTGAAAGATGGCATTGTCATTAGTTGTCTTTTTTCAATAGGTATTGCTTTGGGGGCTTGATAATTTGTTGAAATTCTTTGTACTAACATATTATTCTCCTTTTTTACTCACTACACTAATATAATTTCTTTTTATATACATACATTTTTTAATTTTAAGTTATTTTATAAAAACTCCTAAAAAATAAATTTGCTACTTTAAATTATTTTTTTTAATTTTTTTGCAATTTCTTTATTTCCTTCCTGTTTGTAATTTATACTTCCGCTGGTTATAGGTTGTTTATAATCAGACTTATTTATGGAATGCCCATCTACTATAACCGATGGTGGAAGTAATGACCATTTAAAAAGTGCAGAAGACATTCGTTTATAAAATTTGTTTAACCAAGCTTCTTTTTGTTCTTTTGAAACATTATGAGTTTTTTCATATACAAAATCAGACTTAAGCATTGAGTTATAAGTTTCATTGTTATTTTCTATACGCCAAATAACTTCATCTAAAAATTCATAAGGCATTAGCGCATCTTCTGCGACAAGTGGTTTACCTGTTTTAGGATCAATTGCAAGTTCAGCACCGGGTGGTTTGGCTATAACAGCCTCAGGTATCGTATTTTTTTGTACCCTGTTTTTATTTAGCCATCTTGCAAGTGCAAAAAGCTTAGTCTTTGTAACATCAGCTAATGGTGCAAAACCACCTGACATATCCCCATTAATAGTTGCATAACCCATATATAGTTCCGACTTGTCAGATGTTGCAATAGGGGTTACTCCACCATATGCGTTACTCATTCCCCAAAGAATCGTAGCTCTTGAACGAGCTTGAATATTATCTTGTACAAAAGATTGTTTGTACCTTCCTTCCCAATTTTTTTCCATTCTGTCAAATAATGGGTTTAAAGCTTCATTTGTAGCATCCACCATACCTTTTATAGGTACTTCATCAAAATGAATTCCTAAATTTTTAGCTAAAATTTCTGCATCAGTTCTACTTTCTTTACTCGTAATTTTTGAAGGCATGCTTATTCCATAAACATTTTCTGCACCAATGGCGTCTGCGACAAGAACAGCGCTAACAGTAGAATCTAAACCTCCAGAAAGCCCTAACACAGCTTTTTTTATTCCTGTCTTATTAAAATAATCCCTTATTCCTTGAACTATTGTTTCGTAAGTTCTGCCCAAATCGTTTTCATAATCTAGTGAAAAACTTTTTTGTAAACTGTTTATCTTGTCAAGTCCTTTTGGAAGTTCATATATCTTTCCGCTATTTTCAAATGGATTAATAATCATAAATTGTTCTTTGAATGATTTTGCTCTTGATAAAAGTTCTCCGTTTGTACCATAAACCCTGCTGGCACCATCAAATGAGCTATCATCTAAAGCTCCAACCTGATTAATATAAACAAAAGGTGTATTATAACTCTTTGCGGAGTAAGATAACATTTGATTTTTAAGGTACTCTTTTCCTATCCTTGATGGAGAAGCGGAACAGTTTATAATGGTTTCTGGTTGTTCTTCCATGAGTTCTTTTACCGGATCTTTGTCGTATAATCTTTTATTTGAAAAAAATTGTTTGTTATTCCAGCCATCTTCACATATAACAATTCCGTAATTATGACCATTTATGTTAATCAATTTAGAACAGTTGGAAATGTTATCTGAATTAAAATTGCAGAGTGTTTCAGCCGGCTGGTTTCCACATACAGGAGATTCTTGCATATATCTTTTATCATTAAATTCACCATATGTAGGCAGAAGTGATTTTCTGGTAATACCTAGAATTTTTCCATTACCTAATACTGCAACAGAATTGTAGTATTGTTTTCCTTCGGATTTTGTTAAATTAGGTTCAACAAATCCTATGATTGCGTTTGTTTTTTTTGTTTGTTTTGCGATTTCTTTAAGCCATTGAATGTTTTCATCTACAATGACAGGATGTCTATCAATAGTATCTTGTATGGGATAACCCATAAGAGATAACTCAGGAAAGATTATTGCATCCAGTCCTATTTGCTCAGCAGATTTAATATATTTCATTATACTCAATGCATTTGCTTCAACATTTCCAGAAATTGGGTTTATTTGTGCCATTGCAATATTCCCTGACCCTCTTTTGCCAAGAATTTGTTTAAGTGCATTTATAACAACATTATATTTTCCTGCTTGTGCTGTATTATTCCATGCCCCCTGTAAAAATTTATCCAAAACCTCTGTAAATTCAGATACAACGGAAAATCTGTTTTTATTATTTATACTTGCAATTTTTTCTTTTGCAATAAGTTTAAATTTTTCTAATGGTAATTTTTCTGCGGTTAAACATTGATTTACGCCATGAAAATAAATAATGTCACAGTGTTGTTTTTCGTAAACAGGTTTCATGAAATAATTATTTATACAAACATTTTGCATTTTGTAATTTGTTTGCATTGTAATGGCCGACAATCTCATTTCACACCTCCTCTATATAAATTGTGTTCTTGAATATAACTTAATACATTCTTATCTAAATATTCTTCGGTTGATTTTCCCTCTTGGATTAGCTTTCTTATCTGAGAAGACGATATTTCAGTTCTTATATCTTCATTAAAAATTTGATAATTAAGTTCTGGGATTTCATTTTTTAATTTCTTTGCGATAATATCTGGAAATGTTTGACCAAATCTTGAAGAAACTATAAATTTTACAAGTTTTGATAATTCGTGAAAATTATACCATTTTGGTAATCCAGCAAAAGCATCGGCCCCGATAAGGAAATTTAATTTCTCACCATTACTTTTAAATGGGAGTTCTTCTATAAATCGTTTTACAGTATTATAAGAATAAGAATTACCTATATTCGCTCTTTTATCAATATCTGAGACCTCAAAACCTTCTAAATTTAAAGATGCAAGTTTTGTCATTTCTATTTTGTCTTCAAAAGAAGTATTTGTATCAGTATTTTTGTGATATGCTAGCCAAGCCGGCACAAGAACTACTGTAGAACAAGCTAGTTTTTCTTTTATATCATTTGCAATAAAAATATGTGCTTTGTGTATGGGATTAAAACTACCTGAAAAAAATAATATGTCTGATAGTTGCTTTGGGTTATTCTTAACTCCACAACAAAATGTCATATTGCCGATAGCATACTTCATACTACTTTGTTTTTTGTTTTGACTTTCTATTCTAAAAGATTTTAGTCCTAAATTTTGAGTTTTACTGATAAACATACTTGCACAACCTTTTTCTTGTATTTATATTGTTTTTCCAACCATATTTATTATTTTTTAAGTATGCAAAATAGCATTCAAACTTTAATGCATATTTGTTGAATGTTAAATAATTTATTGGAAATCTTTTAATTGAGATTATTTACTAATTTGTAATTAAGTATAATTTTTTCATGCCAACACCTTTACACACATAATACTACACACTTTATTACTTCTAAGTTTTGTTTTAATTTGGAATATTTCTTTAACTGATGTGCATATTATGAAATATTTGAAACAAAATTTTTATGCTATACTTAAGGAAATTGATAGAATTAGCCTTAAAATTTAAGGAAAAAAACTTATTTTATGTACAATTTTAATTTAGACGAAACATCATTAAAAATTTTAGCATTATTGCAACGGAATGCACGCATTTCGTATTCAGAAATTGGTAGGAAAATCGGATTATCAACTCCTTCTGTTAAAGAACGTGTCCAAAAACTTGAAGAACATGGCGTAATAACTGGTTATGTAACAAAAATAGATAATGCTAAACTTGGATACCCTATTGTTGCAATTACTTCTCTGATATGTTCAGGTGCTTATACTCAAAAAGAACAATATATAGTAGATATGCTCAAACAGTATCCGCAGGTTCTTGAAATTCTAAGATTTACTGGAAGAACTGATATCTCTATTATGTTTTGTGCAAGAACAATAGAAGAATGTAAAATAATTACAGATAAGCTTGGTCAATATGGAAAAATTGAAACGTCATTTGTTGTAACTAATTTTTTAAGCAATCTTGGCGTAGATTTATCAAAGACTACAAATATTAAATAAATTTTAAAAAGCAAGGTTAATTTGATATTTATTTAAGAATGTTTGCATTGATTCTTTATCAAATTTCAAGACAGTATTTATTTCTCCACCAAAGTTCCTTGTACCATCTTCTATCATACCTATACTTTTGTATAATTTGATGTTTTCAGGTTTATTGGTAGCACATTTAAGAACTGAATTGCCGGTTTCAAGGCAAAAACTTGCCATTCTTGCTAAAACTGCTTTTCTACATCCCCTAATTTGCCCGTTTTCGCCTTGATTCCAAGGTGCAGTATTAAGGCTTCTACCCCACATAATTCCATCGTCTTGAAGCTCAATATTCATAATAGCTTGCAATTTCCCATCTTCACTTCTTAATGTTATATAATGCGCATCTGGATAGAAGGTTTGTGATTTATACGGTGGTAAGATATCAGCTCCAGTATAAGAATTACTTAACCATTGATTTTTAATATCTTCAGCAAGTTTGATATATTCAGTATTATCACTAAATGGACAAATATCCTTTATATCGCCAAACAAAGGTATTCCACGCTGAACATCTTGAATATATACTCCTTGACCATCCTTTAATATATTCCATGGAAGTTGAGCATTCAACTTTGGCATAAATTTTTGGAATTTTTCACTTTTGTCAGCAAATCTCGTTTCAAGTTCTTTTTGTCGTTCAGCAAGCAATAATTTGTATTGCTTAAGGTCTCTATCAGCCTTTGATTCAACAAAATAAGTGTTATCCGACATCATTTTAATTTCACGTTGAACATCTTTAGTTAATTTCGATTTTGGAATGTCAAACCTTATACCAGCTTTTTGTATACGTTCAAATGACTTATTAATAATATCTGTTGGAGCAGACATTACTATACGGACATAGCCTTCGCCGTTTGAACCAAAAACAGTTCCTGGGGTAAATGCAACCTGAGATTTATGCAACACATATTTAAAAAATTCATCTGAAGTAAACTCAGGAGGAACTTTTACCCAAAGGTAATATGTTCCATCACTTGCTTTTGCATTACTACCAAGCTTCTCAAGCCAACTGATAGTTGTATTTTTTCTTTCTCGATAAATTTTGTTAACTTTTTCAACATAACCTTCTTCATCTTTTAGCGCTACCGCTGCAGCATGTTGCACTGGTACATAAACACTCCCTCCTGAAAGAAATTTTGCATTAAGAAGATTATTTATATTTTCTTCATCGCTCATAACAAAAGCGACTCTAAATCCTGGCATGCTTTGAGCTTTTGAAAATGTATGCACCTGAAAAGCTATATCCTTGGCACCATCAACTTGTAAAATACTTACAGGTTTTATTCCAGTATGTGTAATTTCACTATTATCCATGTCATGAATTATTAAAGTGCCAGTTTCTTTTGCCCATTTAACTGCTTCTTCAAATATTTTCATATTCGCAAAAGAACCTGTCGGATTATGCGGATAATTCAAAATAAGTATTTTTGCATCACTAGGCATTTGGGAAAAATCGGGTAAATAATTATTTTGTGGGAATAAATTAAATGACACTTTTGTTAAATCGTGCCTTGTTATCAAATCATCATATAAAGAATACCCTGGGTTGGGAATAAGTATTTTATCTTTAGGATTTGCAAACGCAGTAAATACATGGTCTATTGCATCAGATGAACCTGATGTTGTCATTACTTCAGTTCTAGGATTTATAATAATACCAAACCTCTTTTTTGCCCACGCCGCCACTGTATGAAAAAGTACCCCCTCACCTTTTGGATTATTGTATCTGTGTGACCAAAGATCATTAACTTTTGCACGTAAAACATCTTTTACTTTTTGAGGCGGTGTTAAATCTGGATTCCCCATTGATAAATCAACAAGATTTCTGTCACCATAAAAATTCCTTGCTTTACCAATTTCTCTTATATAACCAGAAATCAAATAGTCTGACCTTTGAAGCCGTTTGGCCGCAGGAAAACCTAAAAAAGAAACATAACTTTGTGTATTTATAACTTTCTTGCAGTCGTTGTTTAATGAACAAGCTTTATGTCTTGAGCTATAATTACTATTTTTTTGTTTTAATGCTGTAGTATTGTATGTTGGTATCTTATATATTTGCATATCGTTTTTAAAACACAAAAAAGAAAACATTTGCTATTACAAAAATGGCAGTATTGTTAATATTAATCTTTTAATAGTAATTGTTGTTTTTATTACAAAAAGACACCTCATTATTAATGAAACTATTATATTAAAGTAATGCGATTACATAATTTTAACTTTTAAATATCACAATATAATCTGTACTCTTTTTTATGATAATATTAATTCATAAGTTAGACGAAGGAGAACATTATGATTAATACAAAAATGGAACAAGCTTTTAATGAACAAATTAATAAAGAATTTTATTCAGAGTATCTTTATTTGGCTATGAAAGCTTATTTTATGGAATTGTTATGATAAGAGTGCAAGAACCAGGTGCAACAGTTACAAAAGGTCAACCGGTTTATACAATGGCTAAAACAAAACCAATTTGGATAAGAGCTTATGTCAATGAAACTGATTTAGGGAACATCAAATATGGTCAGGAAGTAAAGGTTTATACAGATACCGTTAATCCTCAAACCAATCAAAAAAGAGAATATAAAGGCTATATTGGTTACATCTCGCCTGTTGCTGAATTTACTCCCAAAACTGTTCAAACTACTGATTTAAGAACAAATTTAGTTTACAGAATAAGAGTTTATATAAATGATATTGATGAATATTTAAGACAAGGAATGCCAACTACAATAAAAGTTGATTTGACTTCAGGAACTGATAATGCAAACGGTAACAATAAATAATTTAACTAAAAAATTTAATTCTACCGTTGCGATTGATAATTTATCTTTAAGTATTCGAAAAGGTAAAATTACAGGACTTATTGGCGCTGACGGAGCAGGTAAAACAACCCTTTTAAGGACAATGATAGGCTTGTTGTTGCCAAACGAAGGTGAAATTTCTGTTCTGGGCTTTAATCCCGTCACGCAAAAAGATGAATTAAATGAGCATATTGGTTATATGCCTCAAAAGTTCGGTTTATATGAAGATTTGACCGTTCTTGAAAATTTAAAACTTTATGCCGATTTAAAAGGTGTTGAACACGATTTTGATAAAATGCTTGAATTTACTACACTTGCACCGTTTCAAGACAGATTGTCAGGTGCTTTATCAGGCGGTATGAAACAAAAACTCGGACTTGCTTGTACTCTACTTGGAACACCTGAATTTTTACTTCTTGATGAACCATCTGTCGGTGTTGACCCTATTTCAAGAAAAGACTTAATAAAAATGGTTAAAGAAATGATTACCCCTGAAACAACGGTTTTATGGTCAACTGCATACTTAGATGAAGCATTAAATTTTGATGAAATAATTGTTTTGGACAAAGGAAAAAGTATTTTTATGGGGAAACCTACCGATTTAGCCGATAATACAAAAGATTTTGAAAACAAAGTTATTGAACTAATGGGCGGATTCAATATGGAAACTTCTCCTATTGCGCAAGATTATTCTGAAATTCAAACTGATATTGAATATACAGTTGTTGCCGATAATTTAGAAAAACGATATGGCGATTTTTACGCAGTAAAAAATAATTCTTTTAAAATTAAAAAGGGAGAAATTTTCGGGCTTTTAGGTCCAAACGGGGCTGGAAAATCAACTTCGTTTAAAATGATGTGCGGACTTGCTAAACCGACAAGCGGAACTGCAAGAATTATGGGAATTGATATATTAAAAGAACCAGAAAAAGCTCGTACAAATCTTGGCTATATGGCGCAAAAATTTTCTTTATACGGAAGTATGACCGTAAGGCAGAATTTGGAATTTTTCGCATCTGTTTACGGAGTAAAAAATACAAAAGAAAAAATCAAAAAAGCAATAAGTACATTTAATTTGGAAGAATATGAAAATCAGCCGGCAGAGGATTTGCCGCTTGGTTTTAAACAAAGATTATCAATGGCGTGCGCTCTTATTCATAATCCGCCGATTTTGTTTCTGGATGAACCGACAAGCGGTGTTGATATTATCGTCAGAAAAGAATTTTGGGTACATATAACTTCTTTAGCCCAAAAAGGGGTAACGGTAATGGTTACGACTCATTTTATGGATGAGGCAGAATACTGCGACAGAATAAGCCTTTTCTATAAAGGTCAAACAATTGCAGTCGGAACACCAAAAGAGTTAAAAGAAAAAGCAAACGCAGACAATATGGAAGATGCTTTTATCACTTTGATTAAGGAGAGTGAAAAATAATGAAAATTTTATTTGCCTTAGTAAAAAAAGAATTTCTTCAAATTATGCGTGACCCGAGCAGTATAATTATCGCATTTATTTTGCCGTTAATTTCAGTTTTTATCTATATGTACGGATTAAACCTAGATTCTCCCAGAATTACTATGGGAATTAAAAACGACAATCCAACACCTGAAACATCAACTTTAGTAAAATCTTTTGGACACAGTAAATACATAAATTCAATCTCAACTGATAATATGAAAGAAATTGAAAAAGATATAATGCGCTCAAAAATCAGAGGTGCCGTTGTTATACCAAATGATTTTTCTACAAAATTGGAACGCGGAAAGAGTGCAGATTTATTGATAATTGCAGACGGTTCCGAAACAAATACTGCAAATTACGTTCAAAATTATGCAATGCAAATATCAAATCTATGGCTAAAAACAAGTAAATACAAAAATGCCATGGCAAAACAAGTAATTGAACAGAATTCAAGATTTTGGTATAACCCTGACTTAGATAGTCATCATTTTATTTTGCCTGGGTCTATTGCAATTACTATGACATTAATCGGAATACTCCTGACTTCATTAGTTATTGCAAGAGAATGGGAAAGAGGTACGATGGAAGCACTTTTAAGTACATCGGTAAAGCCAATTCATATAGTTTTGAGCAAATATATTCCCTATTTTATCTTGGGAATGTTATCGTTATTATTTAATGTTTTCTTATGTGTTGTGTGTTTTAATATACCTTTTAGGGGAAATTATTTTGTTTTAATTTTAGTAAGCGGTTTATTTTTGTTTGCATCACTAGGAATCGGCTTAATGATTTCAACGAAATTAAAAAATCAATTTCTTGCAAGTTTAATGTCCATTGGACTTGGCTTTTTACCTGCACTTATGATGTCCGGATTTTTATTCCCGATAAGATCAATGCCTTTATTTTTCAGGATTTTTACATTAATACTTCCGCCAAGACACTATGTAACTTTTATAGAATCAGAATTTATGGCAGGGAGTATTTTGCCTATTGTTTATGTTAATGCAATATATTTATCGGTATTAGGTTTCATATTATTTATGGCGGTACTTAAAAATACATCTTTGAGGTTGGAAAAATGATAAATATAAATAGAATTATCGCTATGATAAAAAAAGAATTAATTACAATATGGAAAGACCCAAAGAGCAGAGGTTTTATTATTGCATTTCCTCTTGTACAACTTTTAATGTTTGCTTTTGCAGTAACTATGGAAGTAAAAAATATTGATGTTACTATAATTGACAGAGATAATACCCAACTTTCAAGAGAATTAATTTCAAGAGTAACAAACTCTCCACAATTTAGATATGTTTTTTATGTTGATAATGAAAAAGACTTAAAAAATAATATTGATGTACAAAAATCACTGTTAGGTTTATATATTGATAATGATTTTAGTCAAAATATAAAACGTGGCAAACCTACGTCAGTTCAAGTAATAGTTGATGGCAGACAAACAAACTCTGCATCTATTGCTAACGGATACATTACACAAATTATAAATGACTTTAGTAATGAAATCTCGCCCCAAAAAGGAGCAAAGATAAATCCGATAGTACGAAATTGGTATAATCCAAATCTTGAATATCGTTGGTATGTCTTATCGATTCTTGTTGCAATGTTATCAGTTGTCGTAACATTGATTCTAACAGCTTTATCAATAGCAAGAGAACGAGAACTGGGTAATTTTGACCAACTTATCGTTAGTTCGCTATCATCTATGGAAATATTAATAGGAAAAACCATTCCGCCAATGATGATTTCTATGACTTTAACTATTATAATGACAATTATTGTAACAACATGTTTTGGAATGCCATTTGTCGGCTCCGTACTTTTATTTTTAGTTGCAATATTTATTTCTCTACTTTCAATAGTAGGTGTAGGATTATTTATTTCAGCAATTTGCAATACTCAACAACAGGCAATACTAAGTGTTATGACATTTATGATGCCTGCAATGTTGTTATCAGGTTTCATTTCCCCGATTGATAATATGCCAAAAGTCTTACAATACATAACATACTTAGACCCGATAAGATTTTTTATGGTATTAACGAGAGGAATTTTCTTAAAAGGAATGGGAATTGTTGATGTATTGCTAAATGTTATACCTCTAATAATAATTGCAATAATAACTTTAACTATAGCAGCAAGAACATTTAAAAGAAAATTAGGATAGTAAAAAGATAGCATTTTATTTTTCTCAAAATACCCTGTCACTTTTTCTCAAACTCGTTGTCACTTTATAACTTCCCTGCATTTTTTAATATTTCACTCAAAATCTATCGATTTCAGTCAAGAATTGAAATATTATATGTAATAAATTTATGATTTAATAAAATCAGATAATTATGTCAAACTTAAATAATTATGAAAAACAAATAATTAAAGAAATGGAAAGTGAATATAAAAATACTGTACCATTTCCTGAATGTGAAGAACTTTTATTATTCTTACATTCATTATTTATTGTTACTGGACAACTAGATTTTATGTTTTGTAATGCTTTTGTTGAAGAAGCAATCCATTTCTTAAAAAATGCACTATTTTTATACAGAGATGGTTTATATGATTGTGCCTTTTATTCAGTTAGAGGAGCTAATGAAGTAATAAATAATATGTTGTATCTTACAAAAGATATTTCTATGAAAAAAGCTTGGAAAGAAAAAGATTATTTTCCAATGGATAAAAAATTACGAGATAAACTTTTAAAACTTTCTGAAGATTACAAAGAAATTCGAAATATACTTTCGGAATATTTTAATAAACAAGAAAATTTGATTAAACAAGCAAATAAAATTATACATAAACAAGGTTTTGATACTTTTTATAGAGCAAGAATGCATTATGCGGAATATTATGGATTTGATAAAAATAAAGAACAAAATTTATTTATAGAATTAGAAAAATATACGATTGGTCTATTATTAATCATTTTTATATTAATTGATCCTCTTTGTCTTGCATTGCTTGATCCTAACGTTAATTATAAAATGAATATTGAGCCAATGACAGAGCCTATAGATATCAACTTTTTTGAAAATTATTTAAATAATACGAGCATTATCCCTCAAATTATGTCATCAAATTTTTATAAAAATTTTATTTCAACTTTTGATGATTATGAAGAAATGAATGAAGCAACATTTAATGTTATACGCAATAAATATTGGGATTTATCTAAACTTGGTGATATACAAAAACAACAACATTTATTACATCCAATTGAAAAAATAATATATTACATTTTGAAAGAAAATATACGTATCTCACACATATATATGTTAGGTGGATTTGAGTGGTACTCTACATCAATAGAGAGCGAATTACATGGATTTTCCATTAATAGTGTGGAATTTACAAAATATTCTTCTGCTGATTATAAATTTAATCAAACTCGTAAAAACGTATATATGTCCGTTATAAAAAGCTTTGATGGGGATTTTTTATATTTAGAACACAATGAATTATATAGTGAATATGAAATTAATAAATTATTAGAAATTGAAAAACATATATCAGAAGAAAAAACTAAATATTACAATATTTTAAATCGTTACATCAAATAATGTTATATATTTTATTTTTGTGCTAATATAGGTACTATGGGTACCGAAAAAGAAACAAATTTAAAAACTTTATTATCAAAAAATCCAAAGAATGTAATCATTACTTCAAAATATTTAACTTCTTTGGGAATTTCACATGATTTACAAAAGAGATATGAAAAAAACGGTTGGTTGAAAAGATTATCACAAGGTGCATACATAACATTAGGTGATAGTGCCAGTTTAGATGGTGCAATTTACGCTTTACAAAAACAATTAAATTTAAGTATTCATATTGGTGGAATAAGTGCTTTGAATAATTATTATGGCATAACTCATAATATTTCTTATTCTGATAAAAATACACAGTTATTCGGTTTTAGAAGTGAAAAACTACCAAAGTGGTTTAAAACATTGTATGGCATAAATACTCAATTAAACTGTACAACATTTTTGCCAAAAGATATCGGGCTTGTTGAAATTCAAACCGGTGATTTTAAGATAAAAGTTTCTACATTAGAAAGAGCCGTTTTAGAAATGTTGTATTTGGTTCCGGAAAAAATTATGCCAAATGAAGCTTATCAAATTATTGAACTTTTGATTACTGTCAAACCTAAAGAATTTCAACTGTTATTAGAAAAATGTAGCTCCGTAAAAGTTAAAAGATTGTTTTTATATCTAGCCGAGCTTTCTGACCATTCTTGGTTCAAAAGATTAGATTTATCTAAAATAGATTTGGGTAAAGGGGTAAGAGAAATAACAAAAGGCGGAAAGCATAATTCTAAATACAACATTATTATCGGAAATGTGAAAAATATATAAATGGACGAAAAATATTTAAAGCAAGTTAAGTTAGTTGTTGATGCATTGCAATTTGTTGCAACAGAATCTTGTTTTGCTCTTAAGGGTGGTACTGCTATAAATATTTTTTATAACAATTTACCAAGATTATCAGTTGATATTGATTTAACATACCTTGGATTTGAAAAAAGAGATATCGCAATTGATAATATAAAGTCTGCTTTGAATAGAATTGTTGATGAATAATAATACACGTTTGGAAACACCTAGTACAACAAAATACGATTTTAGATATATTTACCAAGAAAATGGTAAAAATTATATAAAACTTAATTTACAGATAAGATTTATATAGTTTAATTATGCCGGATATGATGATATTACTGCTCCGTGTTCATTATAAACATTTACAAATGAACCTCTTTTTACGGTTACGCTTTCCGAAGTAAACCCTAAAAGCATATCCCCTCTTTCTATTGGAATACTTCCTAAAATTCTTCCGTGTTCACCATAAATTTGTACATAACAACTTTTTTGTATTGCTGTTTCAATTGACATAATCATTCTCCTTTAATTTCTTTAATTTGTTCTAACTCTATAGCGAATTTATCAAATTCTATTGCACATTTTTCAACAGATTTAAAAATGCTTTTAAGTGCCATAATTCCTATAATTTCAATCAACATACTGTGCCTCGTTAAACTTTTTGTATATGTTTTATCATATTGCTATCAATATTTGACAAATCAATAATACTAAAATATTCACCTTCTAATACTCTCAAAACAGTTAGTTCAACTGAATCACCTTCCGGTATATAGAAAGCTTTGTTATTTTCATTAATCGCTACATACCCTTTTAATGTTTTATTTGTTTCAAGTTTAATTTTTGACATATCGTTCTCCTTTTTCTCTACATTCCTATTTTAAATGTACCCTATGTCAAAACCGGACATACTATTAAAAACCTCTGATTAATATCAGAGGTTTTTGTGTAAACAGAAAAGAGAGCAAACATGAAATAATAACATTTGAACATTTTATTATTTCCAACATTTTTATTATAAAATAACCCTACGTCAGATATGGACATATGCTTTTTATTCTTTGTATCCAAAATTATAAACATAATCTTTACACTGCCAACACCTACAAAAACGGATATCTTCACAATTTACATGTTTATAATAAGTGCAATCAAGATATTCTCGGTTGGTTATATGATAATAATACCTCCAACTGTCGCTTGGATGAACCTTATTTGCACGATACAGCATAACTTTCCAATAACTGTCTTTTGGTTTGTTATCAGTTTTTTCAGGCGGATACCAAGTTTGTGCATCCTTTAATGGAGGTAATCCCGTATCAGCAGATACTTTAATTAAAAATGAAAGCAATAGTGTAATTAATAAAATTTGTTTCATTAAACAATCCAATCCAACGGAATATAACTGTCTATCGTTCCGAAAAACATTTGGATATTAAACAGTTCTCCGAATGATTTAGCATCGTGCATAGCAGGTGCATCGCCTGCAAGTTCATCAACACAGATAAACAATGCCGGAGTTTTACCCGCTTTTTTTGCACTCTTTATTTTGAACGGAAGTTTTGTAACTCCCCAA
>JAKSUQ010000032.1 GCA_024408855.1 bacterium
TTCAGTCCCTTGCTCTACCAACTGAGCTATTGCGGCATCCATAATTATTTGTAGTCTGAAGTCTCGCTTATACGCTCATCTCCACCGACCAACTATATCTATTTTACATAATAAAGATTATTAATCAAGTACTTTTTGCAAGTTATTAATTTGACTGCGGTATCAACCATGCTGTTACGTTTCTTCCTTCAAGCATAGGTTTCTTTTCCACTACAATCGGATCTTCTGATAAGTCTGATATAAATCTCTCTGCAAGCTCAAACGCAAGATTTGAGTGTTGCATTTCGCGTCCTCTTAGCATTACTACTATCTTGACCTTGTTTCCTTGAGAAATAAACTTTCTTATATTTTTTAACCTCACTTCGTAATCGTGAGTATCAATCTTGTATCGAACTTTGATTTCTTTTATTTCAACAACATGCTGTTTTTTCTTAGCTTCTTTTGCTTTTTTTTCAAGTTCGTATCTATATTTCCCGTAATTTAAAATTTTTGCTACCGGCGGTGCTTGATTTGGGCTGATAACAACCAAATCTAATTCTGCTTCTTCCGCCATTTTCAATGCTTTTGATGTAGGTACAACACCATGATTATCACCATTTTCATCAATTAAACGTACTTCTTTTGCACGTATCTTCTCATTAATAAGAGGTTTATCCTTGCCTGAATTCTTAAAGGCATTTCTTTCTTCGCTTGAAATAATTTTTCTCCTTTTGTTAATTATATAAGTTTATAATACCATGCTTATCTGAATTTTCAAGTAGGATGTGCAACTCTGGAATACAACTATATCACGATTAATTATCTTCAACGTAATTTTTGTCAAGTGCAAGCCAAGTATATGTCTTATTTGATTCTTGCGGTATGTCAGTTATAAATGTCCCGCCATAACGACCTCTTTCAAAAGTCAAAAATCCTTCGTCCGCTAAGTTATCTAATGCGTGTTTTATACTTTTCTCGCTTACACTATATTCCTCGGATAATTTTTTAATAGAAGGCAGTTTATCTCCAATTTTCAATTCTGTTGTAATCCTTTGCCTTAGCAAATTTTCGATTTTCTCATAACTGTATCTTACAGAACTTCCTATATCACTTTCTTTTACAATAATTGTTCCGTATTGTCCGCGTCTGGAATACAAAAAACCTTCTTTTGCTAATTTTTTAACCGCATTATGAATTGTTTTTGTGCTAACATGAAACTTTTCAGCTAATACATTAACGGGGGGAATTTTAGCTCCATGTTCAAATTCTTTGGAAAGATAATCTTTCATACGCACCGTAATTTTCTCTACAAGGGTTGTCGCTTTAATTCCGCTTGTACGATATGAGCGCCCGGTTAATACAAATTTATTATTCTTTTTCTCTAAAATTCCTTGTAATATTAATTCAGAAATTGCAATTCTTATGGTGGTGCTTGATATACCTGTAATTTTAGAAAGTTTTCTGGTTGAAATCAAAGTATCGCCAATTTTATAATCATTTGCAAGCATATATTCTTTTATAGTATCAACTGCCATATCTTTTTTCGAAGTCAACTTCTCTATTTGCTTATGGGATCTATCTTTTATGTATGTGCCTATTCGCTGCTTTGACTCAATATATCCGGCATCCTCTACAATCCGAAACGCACTTTGAACAGTTCCTTGGCTAACCCCGACATGGCAAGCAATTTCTCCTTTTGACGGAAGTAAATCAAAAGGCTTAACTTTATTATTTTTTAGTGCAAGTGTAATCCATGAGATTAACCATTTTGAAAGTTTATCAACCTTGTTTTCTCTTGGTAAAAATTTATGCACATGAGGTGCCATTTCAGCTAACGTAATCTTTCGCAAAATTTAACTCCATATCCTTTTTATTGATATTAACCCAAATATATAAAAACATTCAAGTATTTGTTAAAGAGATTTACAAAAAAAAGGTTATGTATAACTTAATCAACTTATTTGAAAATTATTACCTAAAATAACGCAAAAATTTTTTTTATAGTTTTTATACCTAACAAGGAGATAAAATGCTAATTAATAATATTAATATTAATACTAACACCGGCTTTAATGGTTATGATGCAAAATTAACTAAAGGTTTTTATCTTACAGATTCCATTCACACAAAATCGCTACAACACATCCTTGACGGACTAAACGCAAAAACAAGAAAGCCAATGTTTGATCGACACTCGACACCGAAAGAGTATTTGAATTTGCTTGCTTCAAATGAAATTATGTGGGCTCAAGATTATATAACTTTTTTGCAAAATAAAATTCTATATGACGGAACAAGAACATATTTCCAAAAATCTCTCTCAAAAATTGTAAAACAAATTGTAAAATCAAATAATTATAACTCTGAGAAAATTACAAGTACATACATTCGTGGCGGGAATTTCTATATTTGCCAAAAAGATAACAAAAAAATTATGTTGCTTAATAAAAAAAAGTTCAATAAGAATGAAGTAAGCGTTTTAAAACAAACTTATAATGTTGATGAAGTTATTCCGGTTCCAACACTTGATTATCATCTGGATTTATCAATCAGACCGCTAACAAATGGTAATGTACTTGTTGCAGACTATAATAAAACACTTGAAATATTGGATGAAGGTTTAAAAAAAGTTAATCAAGTTTTGTGCAAAAAGGATATTTCTGATGAAATTAGAATGAAATTAGAAAATGTTCGTAAAATGATTAATATTACAAAAAAATGCTATGAATTGACAATAGAAAAAGACCCATATAAACCGAAAGAAAATTTGCCAAAATTGATTGAGTCCCTAAAATCTGCAGGAATGAATCCGATTCCTGTTCCTGCAGCATATCATCTTCTTAAAGAAAGAGTTAGTATAGATGATTATAATTTCTATCTTAATGATTGGGATAAAGGAATTCAAACTACAATAGAACAACATATGCAACACAATACTCTTTCAGAAGCAAAAATAAAAACTTTGACAGACTTGGTACGTTCTGTTGGTAAAGCATACGCTATACTTGGAAATAAAAAATTTGTTTCTAATTATCGAAACAACTTTATTAATGCGTTGGCTTATGAAAACAACGGTGAAATTCAATATATCACAAATAACTCAATGTTTGACATTGATTTGGGTATCACACCGGAAGTCGAAGAATTAATCGGTTTTAGTACAAAAAATGCCTTTATAGAATCTGTTGCTCCTTATATTAAAAAAGATAATATCCATTTTATTAATAACAACGATACGGACACTTATTTTAGTTATGACGGCGGAGTTCATTGTATTGCATCAGAAATAATTTGATGTTAATTATGTTTTATAAAAAATATAAGGAGATAATATGCGAATTAGTAAAATAAGATTACCTCAATTTCATATATTCAAGCAAAAGAAAATTGCTGTTAAGCATCCAGAAGAAATACGATTGGGTGTAAAAGAATTTGTCAATACACAAAAATATTATAATAAAAACAGTAATGAATTAATAAAAGAGGTCAAAACGTACAGAACCCCTATTTATCAAGGGAAAACCGTCTGTGCTTATAATGAAGAACAATATGTTACGATAAATCCGCAACATTATCCATTCATATATAATATAGGGCGGATCAATGGATTTATAATAACTACAAACGGATTAAACGAAAAAAAACACGTCTCCGCACATTTTAACGAAAAGCCTATTTGTGGCATGCCGTTTATTGATGGTGCAAAAGAAATAAACAACTATTTCACAAACCTAAGATATATGAACATAAAATAACTTATTTGTTTTAATATATACTTGTTTTTGGTAGGATAAACAAAAAGGAGTTAATTATGTTTAAAAATTTAGCAAAAGAATTAGGTGAATTTATTTTACGTGGTAATGTACTTGATATGGCAGTAGGTATCATTATTGGTGCCGCTTTTGGGAAAATTGTAGATTCATTGGTAAAAGATATTATTATGCCACCTATCGGTGTAATTTTGGGTAAAGTTGATTTTTCGAATTTATATCTTCAAATTTATCCGATAGGAGAAAAATTTGATTCATTGGATGCAGCAACCGCAGCAGGTGCAGTTACAATTAACTACGGATTATTTATTAACACTCTCATCAGCTTTTTAATTGTAGCTTGTGCAATATTTGCAATCGTTAAGATTGTAAACACTATTAAAAATAATGCAGTGAAAAAACAAGAAGAAGTTAAGGCAGAAACAGAGAAAGTATGTCCTTTCTGCTGTACTTCGATTCCGTTAAATGCAAAGAAATGTCCTAATTGTACTTCCGACTTAGGATAAATTTATATCTATTGATATATAACAAAGCTCTTTTGATGGAAAAGTAAAACATTTAATCAAATGTTTAATAATTTTAAGCATTGCTTACCTCCGTTTCTTCTTCATCATCAGTTTTACCTTTGGCGTTTAATCGTGCTTTATTTATTTTGCTTCCGCAAATACTAAAAACACCACCGGTTAAAGCACCTATTGCAATACCTTTTATGCCAGAAAACAGCATTGACGTCAAAACAATATTTGTTCCGATACCCATAATTGCAGGAATAACTCCTGTAATCAGGTGGGAAATCTTTTTATCTTTATCATCCGCCATAGCAATTGCCAAACCGCCGGCCGATAATCCAAGTATAGCGGTAACAATGTCGGTCGGAGCACTCCCTAAAGTCAAATCACGTTTTTTATCAAAATACTCTACGCATTCATTTTTGTTTGCTTTTATCAAGCTGTTTTTAGCGTTATTGTAATATTTGTTGAGTGATTTTACTTCGGACTTATCTAAATTTGAGGACAGAATTTCTACAATATCTTTATAACCTCCATTTGAAATAGGAGTTGTTCCCATAACCTGCCCTACAAATTCTTCACCTTTTTGTACAATTTTATCTTTTTCTGATTGCAACATATCTTGAGCCCAAAATGACAAATTCTCATTAAAATGTTTTCTGTTTTCAACATAATGATTTAAAAAACCATGTCTGTACTTTTGAAAATAACTTCTTATATCGGTATTCAAATTCGCCATACAACTTTCTTGCTGATGCAAGCGGGCAGATATACTTTCCTGCTGTAAATATTCCTTATAGCCGGATAGCTCTGACAGCTTCTTTTCCAAAAGTAACTTTTGTTCAGAAGGCAATTTAGATTTATGCTCATTAATAAAATTTTCAAGTTTTTGGATATCTTTCTCCGCTATACGGTAACTCCGATTGACGGTATGCACAGCGAGCTTATCTCCAAGTTTAGTAATAAAAAGGTGTGGTTTTTTAAATATTTTTCTTACTACATTATCGACTTTCTGTAATCTTTCTTTTTTAGCTTTATTACGTATTTTAGTAAAACTCTTTTCCTCTGTACATAATTGTAAAAAGTAGGTATCTTTTACTGAATTTATATTATTTGAATAGGATAAAAATCTCGAAAACCAATCAATTCCATCTAAAACAACCTTATAAAATTTGCTTGCCAGTAAATCGCCTTTACTTTTTTTGACTTTGATATTAACCTTATTTTGTAACTCTTTTAAATTTGTTATTAATTTTGTAGAAACGTGAGGATTAAAAATCGCAACAATAAGTGATAGCGCTACAACTCCGCCTCCAACAGCAAATGCACGTTTCGTACGTTTTTTTGATTTCTCCTCGTCGATTTTAGATGCTATTTCTTCCACCGGATGTTTTTTCTTACTTTTTGATGATGAAAAGGTCAATGCAGAACTATCTCCATAGCGGTGCTCGGAGAAATTTCCATTATAAATATACATACCATTTGAATAATTAAAAGACATAATTCTACATAAAACCTACTTTACATATATAAAGTTAATAATAAAGGTTAAATTGCCTTTTTAGAATTATAATTTTAAGACATGTTAAGAAATATACAATTAAATTTTATAACTTTCTTCAAGTTTTGATTTTAGCATTTTCAATTCATCAATCGTTAAATACTTTGAAAGCACCTCAAATTCAGCCATTGCATCTTCAAATGAATATTGGCAATTTTTAACTTTATTCAACCATTCACTGACTTCTCTGGTCAACATAATGTAAATCTCAACACACCTGCATCATCAACAACTTCATTCCACATTTTCTTAGGTCGAACCCACATCTCACCCGTTTTAACAGATTGATAAACAATCATATCCTCTGTCGTTTCAGAATGTTTTGCAAAAGCAATAATCTTATATATATTGCCTTTATAATGTTTATATGTTTTTCCAACCGTAATTTCTTGCATACTTATACCATTTTTGAATAATATAAATCATAATATTCTTTAAATCTGTCTTCAAGAATTGCTTTTCGAGCATTTTTAGCAAAATCTATAAGAAATTTGATATTATGAATTGACATCAATGCTTGCCCAGTACCCTCACCACACTTATACAAGTGTCTTAAATAAGCTCTCGAATGATTTTTACAACAATAACAATCACAATTCTCATCTAAAGGTTTTGGATCTTCCTGATATGCTGAATTTTTTATTTGCCGTTTACCGTCATAAGTAAAGAAAGAGCCATGTCGAGCGTTTCTTGTCGGTAAAACACAATCAAACATATCAACACCTCTTATTATTCCGTCCAATAAATCTTCCGGAGTACCAACACCCATTAAATATCTTGGCTTATTTTCAGGTAGAAGCGGGGCAGTTAATTCTACGAAATGGTTCATTGTTTCTTTATCTTCACCAACACTCAACCCGCCGATTGCATATCCTACGGCGTCTATTGAAGATACAAAAGCTGCACTTTCACGTCTTAAATCATCATAAAATGCACCTTGGCAAATCGGAAACAATGCTTGATTTTCAGACGTTTTAGCTTTTATACATCTTTCAAGCCATCTGTGAGTACGTTCCATTGCATCTTTAGCAGTGTTATAATCACAAGGATACGGTGCACACCAATCAAATGCCATAATTATATCCGCACCGATTGACTGTTGAATTTCCATAGAAATTTCAGGACTGATAAAATGTTTTTTGCCGTCTTTGGGATCGCGGAATTCTACACCATCTTCAGATATTTTCCTTAAATGAGCAAGCGAAAATACTTGAAATCCACCGGAATCTGTCAAAACTGGTTTGTTCCAATTCATCCATCCGTGAATACCCCCAAGCTTTTCAATAAGTTTATGTCCAGCTCTTAGATATAAATGATAAGAATTTGCCAAAATAATTTGAGCCCCGGTATCATACAAATTATTATTCGTAACAAGTTTAACAGTCGAATTTGTACCGACAGGCATAAATATGGGCGTTTCAATATCACCGTGAGGTGTATGTAATACTCCCGCCCTTGCACCGGTCTTTAAATCAGTATGTACCAATTCATAATTAAAATTATCAAAAACAGACATAATATCGGAAACTAACCTTTATAGCGTTCTTCATCATATACGAGTTTTTCTAATGTAGATTGCCAGTTATCATAGATTTCTTCAGGTTTGAAGTAAATATCTATCTCTCTGTTTGCACTGGCAACAGAATCAGAAGCGTGAATTACGTTGTATTCCATAACTTGTGCATAATCAGCTCTTATTGAACCGACATCAGCATTACAAGGATCAGTTGCACCAACAATATGTCTAACGCTTTCCACAGCAGCATAACCCTCAACTACCATAGCAACAATAGGACCGCTTGTTATATAATACATTAGCCTGTTATAAAAAGGTTTTCCGATATGTTCTTCATAATGCTTCGCTGCAAGCTCAGGAGTTACCTGTAATAATTTCATACCAACAATTTTAAATCCTTTATCTTCAAAACGTTTTATTATTCTTCCAATAAGACCTCTTTTAACTCCGTCTGGTTTTATTGCTACAAATGTTCTTTCTTCTGCTTTCATGATGTCTCCTATTCAATCGTAAACTACTTAAATCAACTATATTAGAGCATAAAACCTCTCAAAAGTAAAGTTTTGATAAGATATATTTGCACACATCTTTTTTGGAATATAATGTAGTTGGAGGAATGTCGCCTTGTATACTTTAGTTTATTCAATAGAAAATGATGAACACCCCAAAACAGTTTACATAAATCTCACAAATGCTTGCACTAATGATTGTGTATTTTGCCTTCGCTCACAAAAAGATGATGTGTGCGGAGCTGAAATGTGGCATGATGATAACTATACATTGAACGATATAATTGAACAATTCAACAAATTCCAACCTACTCCAAGTGAAGTTGTATTTTGCGGCTATGGAGAACCTTTCTTAAAAAAAGATATGATGAAAGCATTTGCTCTTTATTTAAGAAAAAACTATCCGCAAATTAAAATCAGAGTAAATACTAACGGTCATGCCAATGCTGTTTATAAGGACAATGTCGCAGAAGAATTTAAAGATTTAATAGACGAGGCTTCTATCAGTCTTAATAGTGATAACCCAAATGATTATGACGAAATTTGCCGGCCTAAAATTGAAAACGCGTATGAAGCTGTAAAAGATTTTATAACCTCTTGTAACAATGCAGGTATAAAAACAATTGCAAGCATTGTAACCGATTTTGATAAAAGGGAAATCAATGTAAATAACTGTGAAATTATAGCAAAACAACTTGGTGCAGAATTCAAAAACAGAAAATATATACCAAACGGATACTAATGAAAGGTAAATTATGAAAATTGAAGATATAATAAATTTTATGGCTAATTATAAAGTAACAGCCTGCTTAAAAGATGCACTTACAGCAAAAATTTCAGGTAATCCGTTCACTTTTAAAACAGAAAAATAATTATTATGGAAATAATACTTGCATCAAATTCACCAAGACGAAAAAAAATATTGACGGATATGAAATTAGACTTTAAAGTAATTCCGTCAAATTATGATGAAAAAATAAACACAGACACTTTCTCATACGATTTAATTGAAGATTTGGCAACCCAAAAATGTCTCGATGTCGTAAGGCGAGTTGGTAACGATAAAATAGTAATTGGGGCTGATACTGTTGTTGTATTACATAATAAAATTTTAGGAAAACCAAAATCCGAAGATATTGCAAAAAAAATGCTTTCAGACTTGTCCGGACAAACGCATTCAGTTGTAACTTCTATTTGCGGTATTAATACAAAAACAAACAGGGCTGCCCTAATATCAACAACAAGCTATGTAAGATTTAAAACGCTTACAGACGAACAAATTAAATTTTATATTGATAACTATAAACCTTTTGATAAAGCAGGAAGCTACGGAATTCAAGAACTTCCTGACGGATACATAGATAAATATGAGGGAAGTCTTGAAAATATAATAGGACTTGACTCCGAATCATTAAAATCCGTACTTAAACAGCTCGGGTTTGAATGTTCTTAATAACTTCCAAACCCGAATTATAATCATAAACTGCTTATATATCTAATAACTATTTGATTGCATCTTCGCAGTCCTTGCAAATACCGTCCGTATTAAGATTTCTATACTTCCAACAACGGCAGCATTTTTCACCCTCGGCCTTCGTAACCCAAACAGTTGTTCCATCTTCTGAGTATTCATTTAGAACTTCTTGAGGAGCAGCATCAGCTACATGTGCTTGAGATGTAATGAAAATATCAGCAAGATCTTTTTCATTGTTTTTTAATAAATCTGCATAATCTGATTTTACATAGACTGCAACCTCTAAGGAACTTCCGACTTTTTTATCAGCCCTCAAAGGTTCAATAGCACGGGTTACAACCTCTCTCGTTTTTAATATTTTTGTAAAATCTTCCTCTAATTGCGGATTATTCCACTTGTTATTAACTACTACCCAATCCGCAAGAAGTATACTTTCCAAACCTCCTCGTTGACATTGAGGAGTATTTTGCCAAATATCTTCTGCTTGATGCGGCATTACAGGAGTTAAAACTCTTACCAATGCTTGTAGATTCTCATACAAAACTGTTTGACATGCACGTCTTGAAATGGATTTCTTGCCTGCTGTGTATAGTCTGTCTTTTACAATATCTAAATAAAAGGCACTTAAATCGTTTGCAGCAAAGTTTTGAAGAGCTTGAAAATACTTATAAAATTCATAATTTTCAAAACTTTCCGTAATTTCGGAAATAACCTTGTTTAACTTATGCAAAGCAAATCTATCAATCGGTTTTAAATCATCATACGCTACATAATCCTTTTCCGGGTCAAAGTCATAAACATTACCCAGCAAAAATCTTGCAGTATTTCTTGTTTTCTTGAAGATTTCAGAAAGCTGCTTAACAATGTTATCACCAATTTTGGTATCATTTCTGTAATCAACTGAAGCAGCCCAAAGTCGGAGAATATCAGCACCATAGTTTTGAATAATATCATCAGGTCTTATGTAGTTACCCAATGATTTTGACATTTTTCTTCCGTCTTCTCCAAAAACAAAACCGTGAGTAAGAACTGTTTTGTATGGAGCCTTACCTTGAGTTGCTATTGAAGTCAAAAGTGAAGATTGGAACCAGCCTCTATGTTGATCAGAACCTTCAAGATACATATCAACAGGAATATGACTTAATTCGTTAGAACGTTTTTCAACAACAGCTCTCCAAGTTACGCCTGAATCAAACCATACATCCATAATATCATTTTCTTTTCTGAAATGAACTTTACCGCACTTAGGGCATTTAAAACCTTGTGGTAAAAGTTCTTCAACCGTATGTTTTACCCAAGCATCTGATGACTCGACCTCGAATATTTTTGCAACATTTTCAATTGTTTCATCAGTAACTATAACTTCACCGCAATCCTCACAGTAGAATACAGGAATAGGAACACCCCAAGCACGTTGACGTGAAATACACCAATCAGTTCTACCAGCAACCATGTTAGAAATTCTTGCTTCACCGCTTGCAGGAATCCATTTTACACCTTTTATTGATTCAAGAGTTTCGTTTCTGAACTTATCAACTTTAACGAACCATTGAGGAGTTGCTCTATATATTACAGGATGTTTACATCTCCAACAATGCGGATATGAGTGATTAATAGGAGTTTTAGCAAGTAGTGCTTTGCATTCTTCTAATTTTCTCAAAATTATTGATTCACCTTTGTAGTATGGCAATCCCTCTAAATCCTTATCCCCAACAATTTCAGTCCAAACACCTTTGCTATCGAGTGGTGAAAATACTTCAATACCATATTTGCAACCAACTTCGTAGTCCTCCAGACCATGCCCAGGAGCTGTATGAACTGAACCTGTACCTGCTTCCAATGTAACATGTTCACCCAAAATAATCGGTGATTTCCTGTTATACAACGGGTGGTCAGTTGTTAAGAGTTCTAAATTCTGACCTATGCAAGAACCAATTACGTTGATATCTTTTTCTTCCCAAGCTACATCAGCCAAGAAGTTTGCTAATAAACCTTGAGCAATAACATAGATATCACCCTCGTGCTCAAAGAAAGTATATTCATATTTAGGATGCATACTTATTGCCATATTAGACGGGATTGTCCAGGTAGTTGTCGTCCATATTACCGCATAAACATCTTTTCCCTTTGTATCAACCAACTCGTTTATCTTTTCAAGAGATGGATTATCGAACTTAAATCTAACATAGATTGAAGTTGTATCAATATCAGCATATTCGACTTCAGCCTCCGCCAAAGCTGTTTCGCAAGAAGCACACCAATATACAGGTTTTAATCCTTTTTCGATATAACCTTTTTTGTACATTTCGCCAAATACTCTGACTTGTTCTGCTTCAAATTCAGGGTTAATCGTCAAATATGGATGTTCCCAATCACCCCAAACACCAAGACGTTTGAATTCAGCTTCTTGACCTTTTAAACTTTTATGAGCAAACTCTCTGCATAATTGCCTTAATTGTGCCGGCGTTAGAGCACTTCTGCCACCCTCAATATTTTTTACAACTTTATTTTCAATCGGCAAACCGTGTCCGTCATATCCCGGAACATATGGTGCATAGTATCCTTTCATTGATTTATATCTGATTAAAATATCTTTCAAAATTTTGTTCAATGCCGTACCGACGTGAATTTTTTCCGAACTTAAATAAGGAGGTCCGTCATGTAAGACAAAAGAATTTGCTTTGTCTCGTTGAGCTATATTTTTTTCATAGACTTTAATATCTTCCCAAAATTTCTGAGTTTCCGGCTCTTTTTTTATTGCATTTGCTCTCATTTCGAGTGTGGTCTGCGGTAAATTTAATGTTTCTTTGTATTCCATTTAGATTTTCCCTTCTAATTTCTTAAAATCATCCTGAAAACTTACGTTTCCGTTGCTTCTTTCTAATGTATTAATTATATTTCTTTTCTTTCTTAAAAAATCATTCATTTTTCCGTAATCAAAACTATTTTCCCATCTGGCAATAACAACAGTTGCAACACAATTTCCGATTAAATTCACAGTCGTTCTTCCCATATCAAGTATTTGATCAATCCCCAACAATATTGCCACACCGATAATAGGGATATTAAAACTTGTAAGAGTACCAGCTAAAACAATTAGCGAAGCTCTCGGAACACCTGCGACTCCCTTAGATGTCAACATCAATGCAAACATTATCACTAATTGTTGTTCTATAGAAAGGTCAATTCCTACGAGTTGAGTTGAAAATAAAACAGCCATAGCCAAATAAAGTGTAGAGCCATCTAAATTAAAAGTATATCCGGTTGGCATTACAAAACCGACAATAGATTTAGGAACACCAAAATTTTCCATAATAGACATTGCTTTCGGAAGTGCAGCCTCTGAACTTGCGGTTGTAAAAGTCAAAATAGCAGGTTCATGTATAGCACTTAAAAGTCCTTTAAAAGGTATGTGTACTATTTCACAAACAATAAACAAAACCAATAAAACAAAGGATATTAAAGCCACATAAAGAGAACCTATTATCTTTCCGTAATTGAACAATACATCTACCCCGTTAGATCCGACAGTATACGAAATTGCACCGAAAATACCCACCGGAGCAAATAACATCACATACTCAGTAAATTTAAACATTATAGATGAAACTGAATTTAAAACATCTAAAACAGGCTGAGCTTTTTTACCGATTGCACAAATCGCAATCGCAAAAAATATTGAAAATACAACTATTTGTAAGAGATTTCCCTCTGCCATTGATTGTACAATACTCGTAGGAAATAATCCTAAAAACATTTGCCCAAAAGATGTTGTATGAACAGAATTTGACATATTTGTGACAGATGCAAGTCCGACATTTTGTAATGTTACATCATCCATTCCTGCTCCGGGTTTAAAAAGATTTGCAAAACCTAAACCAATTATAAGGGCTACAGTTGTAACAACTTCAAAATACGCAACTGTTTTAATTCCAAGCCTACCAAGACCTTTTATATCTCCATGACCTGCAATACCAACAACCAGAGTTGCAAACAACAAAGGAGCTATAATCATTTTTACCATTCTTAAAAATACTTCTGCAAGAACATGCATTCTGACAGCAAACGACGGAAAAAGCCATCCTACAATAATTCCAAGTATTAAAGATATAAAAATAGCTATTGTTAAACGTGAATATTTCACAATCATACCTCTCAGTTCAGAATTATACAATAAACATATCTAAGATACAAAATTGCATTGTTTGACAAAAAATACGTATTATTAAGAAAATCTTTTCCGCCAATTGACAATGGTTTAAATAATTTCAATTCTTTATAAGTTAATCTTTCCTTTAAAACTACAAACACAACAAAACCAGTTCTTATAAAGAACACGTATACTGTCAAATATTCAGAAACTTTGAGAAAAATTATGCTCTGCTACTACCAGAAATTGATATTTCGTGTCTGCCTTTAGCACGTCTTCTGTTCAAGACCTCACGTCCGCCCGGAGTAGCCATTCTTGCTCTAAAACCGCTTACATGTTGCCTTTTAATTTTTGTTCCTTCCAAAGTACGTTTCATTGTTCTATTTCCTTTTCAGCTAATTTAATCTATAATGGTTTTATACTAAATAAAACATGCATTTTAGTCAAGCCCATATGCATATAGGATTGACTTTTATACAAAATTCAGACAAGACAAAATTATAAGGGAGATACAATGATTAACAAAGTTGGATTTATCGGATCAGGGAAAATGGCAAGTGCAATAATCAAAGGTTTAATAGATACAAAATTTATTGACAGCAACAATATTAAAGCTACACAAGCAGAAACAACCGGAATAAATGAAAAAAGTCAAAAATTAGGCATCAAAATAATATTAGATAACAAAGAACTCGTTTCTTCTTCCGACCTTATTTTTATTGCAACAAAACCTAATCAGGTAATGGATGTTTTAGAAGAAATAGCTCCATATGTTTCACCGCAAAAATTAATTGTTTCAATAGCTGCCGGAGTGACTTTAACAAAACTTGCAAAAAATTTGCCTGATAATTCTAAAATAATACGAGTTATGCCAAACACACCGGCACTTGTTGGCGAGGGAATGAGCGGCATGGTTGCAGGTAAATTTGCTACCGACAACGATATAAATTATGTTAAAAATTTACTTTCAACCATCGGGAAATGTATTTTAGTAGATAATGAAGACCAAATTGATTTAGTTACAGCGATATCAGGTTCCGGACCAGCTTTCTTCTACAAAGTTATTAACGATATAGCAAGAGCTGGCGAGAAGTTAGGTATGGACTACGAAAAAGCTCTTTTATTAAGTATTCAAACCGCAATTGGTTCTGCAAAAATGGCTCTAAACAGAACTATAACAATGGAAGAATTGATATCAAACGTAGCTACAAAAGGCGGTTGCACTCGTGTAGGAATTGATGTTATGGAAAATCTTAATACTGATAAAACCTTTTATGATGTAATTAAATCTACTGCCGAAAAAGCTCATGCATTAGGTGAATAAATTAATTTCGGGTTTTATCAACCAGTTTCCCTTTTCCCCACTTAAACATTGAGCGGACTTCCAAGCCTACTTTCTCAATCAAGTGTTTTTCGGAAGCCAAACGGAGTTTGTTAAATTTTTCGCTTCCGGATGAAAATTCATTCATAAATTCCTTTGCATAACTGCCATCCTGTATTTGTGAAAGAATTTTTTTCATCCTAAGTTTGGTATCTGAATTAATAATTTCGCAACCTCTTGTGTAATCTCCGTATTCGGCATTATTAGAAACGGAATAATGCATATCCTCAATCCCACCCTCATAAATCAAATCAACGATTAATTTCAGTTCATGACAAACTTCAAAATATGCCATGTAAGGAGAATATCCTGCCTCAACAAGAGTTTCAAAAGCAGTTTTTATTAAATAATCACAACCTCCGCACAATACAGCTTGTTCACCAAACAAATCAGTTTCTGTCTCTTCTTTAAAAGTCGTTTCAATAATTCCTGCTCTTGCTGAACCGATTGCACAAGCATATGACAAAGCTATTTCTTTAGAATCACCTGCATAGTCTTTTCCCACCGCAATCAAAGCAGGCACCCCTTTATTTGCAAGATATTCACTCCTTACAGTATGTCCAGGAGCTTTTGGAGCAACCATTATAACATTTACACCCTCTGTTGGTTTAATAAATCCGTAATGAATATTAAATCCG
This sequence comes from bacterium, assembly GCA_024408855.1. Taxonomy (GTDB): domain Bacteria; phylum Cyanobacteriota; class Vampirovibrionia; order Gastranaerophilales; family Gastranaerophilaceae; genus CAG-196. The sequence goes on from JAKSUQ010000032.1 coordinate 15,488, forward strand.
TGAGAAAACATTAAATACTGACCGGTTCTAATATTCGGTGCAATTTGTTTGTTATATACATCAGCTTGAACCTCGTCAGGTATTAGTATTTGAACGATGTCAGCCCATTTAACGGCGTCTTCAATAGCCATGGTTTTCAAACCATAATCTTTAGCTTTAACATCTGACTTACCGCCCAATCTCAATCCAAATACAATATTACAACCGAAATCTTTTAAATTTAGACCTTGTCCGTAGCCTTGCGAACCAAAACCAATTATAGCAATTTTTTTATCTTTAATAATCTCACAATTTATATCATTTTCTGTATATATTTTCAATTCACCCATATTTATCTCCTTAAAATCACATTTTTATTATACCACTTTAAATTTTTAGTTTACATTTAAAATTAATAACAACAGAATTTAGGTGTCATACTTATTTTTGAATACATAAACTTGATTAATATACTATTTTGTTCTAATATGCTCTTGTAGTACAGTTATTAAAGAAGGAGAAATTATATGTCAAGAAAACCTATTATTGCAGGAAACTGGAAAATGAATTTACTTCAAAGTGAAGCAAAAGCATTGTTTGAAGGTATTAAGAATTTTACCAAAGACTTCTCTGCTACACAATTACCTACAATCGTTATTGCACCTGTATTCACATCCTTAAATGTTGTTGAAACAGAAAAATGTAATTGCGGTTGCGGTGGTGATAAAATTGCAATTGCAGGGCAAAATTGCCACTGGGAGACATCAGGTGCATACACCGGAGAAATTTCTGTTGAAATGCTTAAAGATGCAGGATGTTCTTATGTAATTATAGGACATTCAGAAAGAAGACAATATTTTTCCGAAACTGACGAAATGATTAACAAAAAAGCAAAAGCAATCCTTGCAGGAGGCTTGATTCCTATTATTTGCTGTGGCGAAACTCTTGAACAAAGAGAAGCAGGAGTTACTGATCAACACATTGCTACTCAAATCAGAGCAGCATTGAATGGTTTATCTGAAGAAGAAATTTCTAAATCAGTTATCGCTTATGAGCCAATTTGGGCAATAGGGACAGGCAAAACTTGTGATAGCGTAGAGGCTAACAGGGTTATCTCAATGATTAGAAATGTTGTTAAAGAAGTTTCTTCATCTTCTGCAGGTGATTCTATCAGAATTCTATATGGTGGTTCTGTAAAACCTAACACTATCGAAGAACAAATGTCTCAGTCAGATATTGACGGAGCTTTGGTTGGCGGTGCAAGCCTTAAAGCTGACAGCTTTAACGAAATTATTGCTAACACAATGAAGGTTAGTGTTTAATTAAAATTAAAATCTAAATATAAACAAAAAGGAGAATGATTGATAATCATTCTCCTTTTTTATTAAATAAAACAAGAGGCTGTCAAAATTTGAACAACCTCTGTTTTTCTATATAAAATCCCTAATCAACAAGCCTACACTTGCTACATTTAGTCATTTTAATACCTTACTATTCCAATCTACTATAACAAATTCAATGCAATACTTGGCAATTGGTTAGCCGTTGACAACAGTGTTGCGGATGCTTGTTGTAATATTTGAGATTGTAAGTAATTTGATGATTCAGCTGCTATATCTGTATCACGTAATGTTGATAATGAAGATGTCAGGTTTTGTGATTGAACATCAATTGACGACAATGCTGATGTCAATCTGTTTTGAGCAGCACCAATTTTAGTAACTCTATCAGAAATATCAACAATTGCTATATCCAAAAATGCTAACATTTCCCTTGGAGTCATTGTACCGTCATCTTGTAATACATAAGAGCCGTCATCAGATTTTTTAAGGCCTGCACAAGCCGCTGCAAAACTCTTTAAGCAGTCTTCAGTATTCAAAGTATTTATAATATCTGTACCACCGTTAGCAGCTTTTAAAAGATTTTGGAATGTAACTCCACTCTCTGAAGTTTCACTTGCCATACCTTTAAATAAACCACTCATACTTGCATTCTTAAACAAGTCTATATCTAAGTGTATTCTGCTATTTGCATCAGCATATAAACCTACTTGAATATCTACACCAATTTCTGTAATACCAACTGCTGAGTTATCACCGCCTTCTGTAAATGCCATCAATTTAATTCCGTTAAACTCACTATTAGATGCAATTCTTGATATTTCTTGAAATCTTGCAGTAATTTCACCCTGAATTGCTTTCTTCGAAGTAGAGCCATATGTTCCGTTAGCAGCTTGCTCTGTCAAATCTCTTACACGTTGCAAGTGATCTACCAACAATCCATAGTTTTCTTCAGCTGTTGTAAGCAAGTCTGAACCCGTTGCAGCATTGCTTGCAGCTACATCAAGGGAATTAATTTGTGTAACCCATGTTTTTGCAATTGAATAGCCTGCTGCATTGTCTTTTGCGTGGTTAATTGTATAACCGGTAGACATCCTTTCTATTGATGCATTCAATGCATTTGTAGCGTTGTTCATATTCCTCTGTGCTATTAAAGAGGACACATTTGTGTTGATTGTAAGTGGCATATTGAATCTCCTTTCTTATACGTACATATACTCCACTATATAATTCGCACTAATCCATGCGCGAAATGCCCGATACTATATCGGTCTTATATACTCTCTTTTCTTAAACGACTAAAGATATATACTTCTTAATACTTACATATTGCAACACAATATTTGTCATGTAAACTATTTATTATAAAAAATTTACAAATTTTAAATTTATTTTACATTTCTTAATGGG
>JAKSUQ010000033.1 GCA_024408855.1 bacterium
TCCCGGATCGTCTAGTGGCAGGACTGAAGATTCTGGCTCTTCCAACGGTGGTTCGAATCCATCTCCGGGAGTTTTTAATGTTAGGGGTTTGATGAGATATCTCAACCCCTTTTATAATGCGAGTTATTAGATGGATATTGTATTTTCCCAACCGATTGGATTTTGGGAGTTAAAAAAAATAATTAAAGATCCTCCTATTGTTAAGGGATAGTTGGAAATGTTTATATATTGTTATAATTAAACTGGATGAAAATGGCGTTTAAATATAATGAGGTTACGGAGTGATCCTATGAGTGCGGTTGCAAAAGACAAAGAACTGAGTGCTCATTTTTAGCACACAGTTCTTTGTATTGATAGAGAACCTGTTATGTTAACCACTTTAATGATGTAAAATCTATTTTTCAGGCAATTCTATAAAAATAGATCTAACTTCTCTTCCTTCTTGGTATTGCCATGTTTGATTTTCAAAAGTAGCAGCGAAGGTGTTCCCTAAAGCATAGGTTGAAACTACTCCGTAACCGGTTCTTTCGACATGATATTTAGAATTAGAACTCATTAGCGCGTTATCAAGTTTATCGGCTAAGTATTCATCTGCTTTTTCGCTTATCTGTTTGCTATCTTCAGAATCTATATCTCCGTCTTTATCAGCATCAAATAATGAAACGGCAGATAGTTGTGGTAGAATTACATTTACAACATTGTCTTTAAGCTTTTTTCCATCTTGATACAGACCATCTTTTTTTAATTCATAAACTGAATTTGTAATTGTAATTTTTGAACCGACAGCCATTCTATATGTTTTTGACTGACTATTTTGTGCATCCCTAAAAGTAATTTGCATTTCATTACCCATAATAAGTTTACTCCTTTTTAATATTCTCGTATACTTATATAAAGTATATATCATTTTGATAATTGCTTTTTTAAATATATATTGTAAAGTTTTGTAAAGTAATGAGAATGTTTTATGTGCGGAAGGTCTTAATAATATTATGTCTCAGCGATAATAATATAAAGAATTCTTGTTCGATTATTTTTATCAGAATGTGATTGGCTCACAGGAATTTTTTACAAAAAGTCCATTAAACTGTTTCCATTTTGACCGGTATTTATTGTTTTATTTTGTAACTTATAGTCGGTATTGTTTCTGTATATATATTTACAAAAATATGTATTTGAAAATTTTTAGGCAATTTTTCTTGGAATAATTTCTTATATAAATATATAAAGTGATAATTATGAGGAGATAATTATGTCAAATAAAATACCTGAAAGTTATTTTAATGTCGAATTTATTAGGTTAATGGAAAAAGCGGCTTGTGATAAGGATAAAAATGGTACACTTGATGAAAACAACAAAAATGGTGTTAATGAATTGTCAATTTTTAATGATGCTATGAAAGAGTATGATACGGATGGTAATGGGGTATTTAATGACGACGATATAGAAGCCCTAAAACAGTCGCATACTATTACAAAAGAGGAAGAAATGGCCGAGGCAGAATTAAATGAAATATTTATGAACCCAGACGATCCGCGTTTTAATGATGTAGATTATTTGAAGAATTTACTGGAAAAAGTAACTCCGTTTAAAAAAGAAGCAAATATTTTTAATTTTAAAGCAAAAGTAAATAAAGCATTTTTGTATTTTAGTGATATGGCTAATTCAAAAACAATTCCTGATATTGTAAAAATTAACATTCTCCAGGAAAAAATTTCTTTTGATGCAATATACAATAAGAAGGATGATGCTCAATCAGAATAAAATTTTTACTTGATATTTGGAAATGCATAGATTGTACCATCAGAGTTTCGCCATTTCATCCAACCTGTTTTTGGAGTTCTGTCTATGTCGAAAACTGTTACTAAAGCCCAATTGCCACTTATCTTTGTAAGTTTAATTTGTTCAATATAGTTTAGCTTAGATATGATCTGTGCATCATCATCACATTTCGAACGTAAAACATACAAGTCTTGCGGTGCATTTTTCAAAAATTTCATTCCGTATTTTCTGCCATAAAGGTTGTAAAAATTAATCCATGGTAAAAATTGTAGTCTGTCTGATGTTAAAACCCATCCCTTTAGACCGAGTTGTTTATCATAAACTACTTCCACCCATCCATCATCACCGATATCCGTAACATATAAAAAACCGAGCTTTTTATCGTTTATTAACAGTGCAAACATATTATCCGGCATGGTTTCCTGCTTATAGGAAAGTTGGTATTTTTTTGCCAATTTCGAATTAGCTTCCGGGCAATAATAAATATCCAAGTCTGTATCTGTTTGATAAACTCCGATTGCAGATTTTGGCACCATATTTGTATAAAAAGGCATTGTATCTGCAAAAACCGGAATAGCTAAAAACATTAAAATTAATGACAAAAATTTTTTCATAATATCACTTTCTTATATATAAACGGCGGGCATCAACCCGCCGTTTAAAATCTATTTTTTACTATCTTACTTAATATTAGAGTAAGTCCAAGCATCAAAAGTTGGAGTTTCAGATAAATTCATAGACTTTTTCTTTTCTCCTCCTTGGCAATCATCATGTGCTATTGGGTTATAAAGTCTGTTGTAGTACTCAATAACCATTCTGTCTGAATTAAAGTATGCTTCAGAAGTTCTTATTGCCTGACGCATCATTCTTGCCCATTCTTGCTTGTTGTTATAGTATGACGGAATAATTTGATTTTCAATAATATCCATTACACATTCATGGTCTTTCCAATGTCTTTCTTCCCAAGGCATATCGTCATCAAGTCCTTCATATTCAACAGTATACCCGTTAATACCGTTAAATGTACCTTCGACCGTCCAACCGTCGTATATTGAAAGGTGTATCGCACCGTTTGCGTTAGCGGACATTCCTGATGTACCTGATGCTTCAAACGGTCTTAGCGGTGTATTTAACCAAATATCAGAGCCTCTCTTCAACATTCCGGATAATTGAAGTTCATAACCAGGAAGAACAACTACATTCTTCAATGAGTGAGAGCGTTTTAGTAATTTATTAAACATCTCTTTCCCCATTACATCATCCGGATGGAATTTTCCTGCAAAAATAATTTGAATTTTATTTTCGTCAAGTAGTTTATTAATTCTGTCTTTATCCATAAGAATAAGCCAAGCACGTTTGTAATCTGCAAAACGTCTTGCCCAAGTGATTGTTAAAACATCCGGATCAAATCTCTTACCGGCAACATTTGCGATATACTTGAATAATTCCTCTTTCATTTCACGTTTAGCCTGTAATAGTTCATCAAAAGATTTGTCTCCGTCCATTCTTGGATCTTGCCAATAATGAAGGTTTACGGCATTGGTAATTGCTCTAATCGGGCATCTGTCTTCAACCCATTCCCACATCTTATTGGCAACAAGACCATGAAGTTGTGATACGGCATTTGCAATTCTTGACATCCTCAAAGCAGCAACAGTTAATGAGAAATTCTCCCCACCTAATTGAATAGCTGTTTCACGGGAAGCCCCTGCAAAGAAACCACCTTCTAAAAGGGTATCAACCCAATGAACTTCATTACCTGCTGCAACAGGAGTATGTGTTGTAAATACGGTTTTCATTCTTACTTCTTTTAAATCACCGTTATATTGTCTTAAAAGTTCAAATGCCGCCGGAAGTGCATGACCTTCGTTCATATGGATTACATCAAAGTTGTAACCCGCAGCTTGTAAGACTCTAATGCCGGCAATACCTAAAATTGTTTCTTGAGCAATTCTTATTTTTTCATTTCCGTCGTAAAGCCTGTGAGAAATGCTCTTTGCCCAATCGCTATTTCCGTCAATATCAGTTGTCAACAAATATACAGGACATGTCCCGAATAATTCAGGTTCAACTTTGTACGCTTTTACTTTGATTTTTTCTCCGAAAGATTCAACTGTAACAGTGATATTTGGATCCGTTAAATAGTCATAATATTTTCTTATATAAGCGACTTCAACATTGCCGGAGTGGTCAATTCTTTGGTCATAATAGCCGTATGACCATAACATTGTTACACCGACCATCGGCATTTGTAAGTATCCGGCAGATAACATGTGCGAACCTGCCAAAAACCCCAATCCACCTGAATAAGTGCTGAGGGATTGATCCATTGCTATTTCCATTGAAAAATAAGCTACATTTGGTAATGTCATAATTTTTAACCTTCCTATTGTGTACAACCTATGAACATTAAGTTCACATCACTATACAGTATACTACCATATAATTTTATTTTTTAATACAAGGACTAATCCTTTTTTGTTACAACAAACTTTAAATTGCTTATTTGTTAATGCTTTCAACTATGTTAAGTTTTGTAACAAACTAATTCTTTAGAATTAGTTTGTAGTGATTAGTATTTATAATTTTAGATTTATCGTATAATGATCATACTTGGATACATTTTTAATGGAGAAAATTATGCTATCAGGACCTTTTTTAGACAGAAGTTGGATGGGCGAGAATAAGGATTTTGAGAAATCTGATATTGTAATGTTGGGCATGCCTTTTGACGGAACCGTTTCATATCGTTCGGGCTCAAGATTTGCGCCGGAGCAAATAAGGCTTGCAAGTTGGGGACTTGAAGAATATTCTCCATATTTTGATAAGCATATACAGGATTGCAATTTTCATGATGCTGGTGATTTAGAATTCCCTCTCGGAAATACAGAAAAATCATTGGATTTAATAGAAAAGAATGTTGAGGAAATTTATCAAAACAAAAAACGAGTTTTGGGTATTGGTGGCGAACACTTGGTAACACTGCCGGAAATTAAAGCTATTAGTAAATTCCAAAAAAATTTTGCAATAATACATTTTGATGCACACACTGACTTGAGAGAAGAGTATATTGGAGAAAAGTTATCACATTCTGCTGTTATAAGGCACTGTGCAGATATTGTAGGGTATGAAAATATACGACAAGTTGGTATTCGTTCCGGTATGAAAGAAGAATTTGAACTTATGCAAAAGCACAATATTTTAGCAAGAAACTTTGCAGATATTGATTGCTTTAGAAATAAAAATGTGTTTATAACAGTTGATTTAGATGTGTTGGATACGTCGGTCATGCCGGGAACCGGAACGCCGGAAACAGGTGGATTTACCTTCAATGAACTTTTAAGTTGGTTTAGATATATGAAAGATTTTAATATTATAGGAGCTGATGTCGTGGAATTAGCGCCTGATTATGATTCAAGCGGTGCCTCTACGGCTGTGGCAACAAAAGTTATACGAGAATTGTTAATGATTATGTAACGCTTTTATTGTTGTTCATTTTGCCATTTTTCAAAATAATCCAGCTGTCTTGAAAAATGACGTTCTTCTTCTATTTTAGCTCTTATGTTTTCTTCATTCTCCGGATAAAGAAGAAGATTTTGGAGATTGATTAAAGCTGTATTATTTCTTTTTCTTGATTCTTTTACATATTCAGATATATCAGGAAAAATTTTACCCTCAGAAACGGCAACAATCTTAGGAACAACTTTTAATGGATATTCTCTGTATTTTGGATTTAATTCACCGTTTAATATTTTTTTGCACACTGTTTGTAATTGTTCGTTTACAAAATAAGGCATTTGTTCATTATAATCGAGATAATCAGTATATGGGGTATTTCCTCTCTCCTTATTACATTTTCTGCATAAAACTATAATATTGTCGAAATAATTTTTACCGCCGTCTGATACAGGAATTATATGATCTTCACTTGCCATAGCTCCGTTTATTATAGATTCTATAATGGCCGCATCAGTATACGAAATTCTTGCATAAGATAAAAATGATTCAGGAGATCTGTAACTTTTAGGTATTTGATCCAGTTCTGACATAATTTTGTCTTGCAAATCGTTCAAATCGTAGTCGTTTAAAAACTCTTTGTAGATCTCTTTTACCAGGTATCTGGTATTAGATTGTTCCAAGTTTCGTTGGTATTTCATATTAGCTATACGTTCAATTTCTTCAGCTTTTTCTTTCAATTCAGGAGCTTTGCTACAAATCAGTTCTTTAACGTTGTTAAAGTGAAAATCTCTTACTGAAGCTCGTTCATCTATCATAAGACGTGTATTTATGATGTTCTCAGTTGCTTCATCCGGTTCTCTTATAATTTCCAATAAGCTTTTGTCGGGATATTGAAATACTTTTTCTCTAAAATATTCATAAATTCCTTTTTTTAAACTATCCAATGACTCAACAAAAGGCTTCATATTTTCAATGATAACAGATGCGGGTTGTAAATGTTTTCTGGAAAATGATCGTAATACATAGGTATATTTTTTAACTTGTGCAAACCAATCGTTGTTGTTAGCATAATTTTTTCCGCTGTAATGCATGTCATCTTGAATAACAGATCTTAAATCTTCAAAATTTTCTGGGTTTGAGAATATGAAATCAAAAGACTTATTTGGAAATTTTTCGGACATTTCGCCAAGGTAATTTAAGGTATCAGGCAAACAATTTTTTACTTTTTCAAACCAATTTCCTTGAATAGCAGTTTTTAAGGGCAAAGTTATTTCCGTCCAAAATTTTTGATATGTAGATGCAGATATAAGTTTTCTGCCACAACATGCACATACATTATCTTTTATGTCTTTTAATGCAATTGTATCAAATTCGCATTTTTTTTGAGGTAATCTGATAATTGTTTTGTTTAAATAGTTAGGATTGTTTAATAGTTCAATTCGCATGTGATATTCTCTTTTCTAACAATATAAAACTCTAAAAAAAAATATTTGCTAAATATTTGATTAAATTTTAAAAATTGTGTACTATGTAGGATATAAACAGACTTATATAGAGGGTAATTTTATGAAAAGATATATAGAAACAGGATTGGCAGTAATAGCTGCTGTATATTTAGGGTTTAGTACAGTGCAGGCATCAACTCCTGCTGAAATGTATGATGATGTTTGGAAAATCGTTAACAAGAAATATTATGATCCGTCAAATAATTTTCAAGATTGGAATAAATGGCGCTATCGTTATGAACATAAATTGAAAACGAAAGAAGATGCATATGTCGCAATAGATACAATGCTTGCGAGCCTGAATGATCCGTACACAAGGTTTCTTCAACCAAAAGAATTTTCAGAAGAAACTCAATCAATTAAGGGTTCTTTGAAAGGAATTGGAACTCAAATAGGTTTAAGGGATGAAAATCTCGTTATTATTGCACCGCTTGAAGATTCTCCTGCTGAAAAAGCCGGTTTGTTAGCAGAGGATCAAATATTAGAAATAAATGGCGAAACTACAAAAGGTATGAATATTGACGTTGCTGCAGATAAAATCAGAGGTGAAAAAGGTACTACCGTAACGTTGCTGATAAAAAGAAGCGGGGTGCCAAATAAATATTACAGCATAGTGCGTGATGAAATCGAGGTTAAGTCTGTTTCTTGCAAACCTCCTATTGAGGGGACAGTTATTCCTGATGACATTCAGTATATAAGACTAAGTTCATTTATAAGCAAAAATGCAGCAACCGAGATTGAAAATATATTGAATAATTCGCAATCTAAAAGCGGATATATTCTTGATTTACGTTCGAATCCCGGCGGATTACTTACAAATGCAATATACATATCAGACATGCTTTTAAATGGCGGAGTTATTGTAAGTACGGTTGATAGAGACAGATACAAAAGTACTACCAGAGCAAGATATAATCAAGTAACCTCAAAGCCGTTAGTTGTTTTAATAAACAAAGGTTCAGCATCTGCCAGTGAAATTCTTAGTGGTGCTTTAAAAGATAACCATAGGGCAACGATTGTCGGAGAACAGTCATTCGGTAAAGGGCTTGTTCAGGAAATAAATAAACTTTCGGACGAAGCCGGCATGAATATAACCATTCAAAGATATTTGACACCTTCTGGAACAGATATTCATAAGAAGGGTATAACTCCGGATGTTGTTGTTGAGTTGACAAAAGATAATGTGGATACCAAAAATGACGTTCAACTCAAGAAAGCTATTGAAGTATTGAAAGAAATGACATGTATTGCACAACAGAATGGATAATAAAGGATAAAAAAGATAAGAATAAATCTGTTACGGACAGATTGTTGGAACTTAGGGGAATTACCGACAAAGATGCAAAATATGAATTTATGCATCCGCTTGAAACACAGCTAATTCATCCAAATGCTTTTTGTGATATGCAAAAAGCCGTTGACCGTATAGTAAAAGCTATAACTGCTAAAGAGAAGATTTTAATATATGGCGACTTTGATGCTGATGGAGTTACTTCAACTTCGGTACTGCTAAAAACTTTAGCTTATTTGAATGCTGTTGTTGATTATTATATACCTGATCGCGATACAGAAGGTCATGGGATGAATTCGAAGACTCTTGTAAAATTATTAGCGGAGAAAAAACCTCAACTGATAATAACGGTTGATAACGGAATAAGCAATTTTGATGAAGTTAAATTTCTAAACAGCTTTAAAAGAGATGTTATTATAACTGATCACCACGAAGCTCCTGATGAGCTTCCGCAAGCATATGCCATAATTAATCCGAAATCAATGGATGCACTTGATGAAAAATTAACAACTAAACAAATAGAATATCTGACATCTCTTGCCGGAGTCGGCGTTGCTTTCAAATTGGCTCAAGCTCTGCTTGAAAGGTATAATAAACTTGAATTTAGTTATGAATTATTACCTTTTGTGGCAGTTGGTACAGTTGCTGATATAGTGCCGTTAATTGGCGAAAACAGATATTACGTTACCAAGGGTGCTGAACTTATTACTCTTGGTAAGCATTATGGTCTAAAAAGAATGTTAGATGTCGCAGGAGTAAATTTGGAGGAACCGCTTACCGCTGAACAAATAGGATTTACGATAGCTCCAAGAATTAATGCTTCAGGCAGGCTTGATAATGTTGATAACGCAATAAAAGTTATGACTTCGGATAACAAGCAAGAGATAGAAATTGCAATAACTGCACTTGAAAACTTTAACAGATTGCGACAAGAAATGTGCTCTCAGGTTTTCAACGAAGCTGATGAATTGTGGCAATCAACCGGAATGAAAGATAATGCCATTGTTTTATGTAATGCAGATTGGCATATAGGAATTATAGGTATTGTAGCATCAAAGTTTGTTGAAAAATATTATAAACCGGCATTTATAATGACATATTCGTCTGAGAATAAATTATTTCGCTGTTCGGCAAGAGGAATTAAGGAACTCAATATTTATGAAATTTTGTCAAATATATCAGAATATTTGGACGGTTTTGGCGGACATCAGCTTGCAGGAGGGTTTTCTTTTTCGGAAGAAAAAATATCTTTTGAGGCAATTAAAAAGGCTTTAAATAAAACCGTTGATGAAATGCTTGACGGGAAACAGTTAAATCCGTCTATTGATATTGATATGGAAATAGAACTTGATGACCTTGACATATCTTTGATTGATGAAATTTCAAAACTTGAACCATTCGGAGCCTCAAATCCGTCGCCTGTATTTGTTTTAAAAGACTTAACCCTGAAACAAAAAAAATTAATGGGAGCAACAAAAGAACATTTAAAACTGATAGTGGATACTCCTTACGGACAAAAAGATTGTGTGTGGTGGTCAAGAGGTGATATACCGCTAATTAACGGGGATAAGTTTGATGTTGCGTTTGCTCCAAAGTTAAATATTTTCAATGGGACTACTGATATTCAGTTAATTATTAAAGATATTCATTCTGAAGTGCTTAAAGAGGAAAAATTCGATAAAGTTAAAGTTTATGACCATCGTAAAAAAACAAATATTTTTGCTCAAGTAAATGACTATATTAAGACTTCAAAATTAGGTATATCCGTTTTTGTTGAAGATAAACAAATTGCAGAAACATTAAAACCATATGAATACATTACAAAATGTTCGGTCAATCGCAATAACCTTTGTAAGAATGACGTTCTTATGTTTTTTGATTATCCGTCCTCTGATGATTTGTATGATAAAATTAAGCAATCTGTTTGTGCAAAAGCACTTCATTATATGTATTATCCAGACTTAGCACAAAATGAGAATGAAATAATTAAAAATTGCGCAAGTATGATACGTTATTCCTGCAATAAACAGGATGGAAATTTTGTATTAGAAAGAGCTGCTGCGGCATTAGGGTTGACTGAAGAAATAGCGGAAGTTTTGGTTGAACTCTACGCAGAGCTTGGTATGATTAGAATTATAGAAAGAGATGAGGGTGCTATAAAAATAGCTTTTGTTGGGAATTGTGATATTTCAAAAATTTCGAGCAGTGTGAAATATGAAGAGTTTATTGAACTTTTAAACTCTGTAAAAGAGTACAAGAGCAATTTTATGAAGTGTACTTTGTAGAAATCTAAAAACTTGTATATGAGCCAATTACTCTGATACTTTGAACAAAAGGTTCCAAATCTGAAATTAAATTTTTAATAATTTCGTCTTTTTCATGTCCGTCAAAATCAATAAATACAGCTTGTTCTTCCGCATTATTATTCATCATCTTGGAATTGATTTGTGTGATATTTATTTTATATTTTACAAATACTTGAACTATATCCATCAACGCTCCTTGTCTGTCGTTGAGGAATAATACCAAACTTGTTTTGTCATGATCTGTCTGATAAGTTTCACCGTCTCCGATAACAATGAATCTTCTGTTGTTATCTTTGTCATCTTCAATATGTTCTTTTAGAACATTCAAGTTGTATATCTCAGCAGTTTTTTTAGTTCCGATTATAGAATACGTAAGGTTGTAATTTTTCAATAAAGCCGCGGATTCATTCATGTTTTCTGCCATAACGACATTCAACTGACGAGGCATTTCTTCTTTGATAAAGGTTTTGCACTTGGCTAAAGCATTTGGGTTTGCAATAAGCCCCATTATACTGTAAAATTCCGTTGTTCTTGAAAGAATACAATCATTTACAGGTACAATAGTTTCTGCAAGTATTCTTACATTTTGATTTTTTGTTTGTATAAGATTGTCTAACGTTTCACGGATTATACCTTTATATGTAGTTTCAATAGGCAAAACAGCAATGGCATTGCAGTTTTCATCCACATAATTGATACATTCTTTAATTGATGTTAAAGAACGTTGATACAGATATAAATCAAACTTTCTAAAAAGGGCGTCCTTTGCTATTTCCGAATATGTACCGCCAACCCCGAGGCAGACAACTTCATTGTAATCTTCAAACATTTAAAACTCCATAATTTACTAAATTATAATACCAATAATAATTTGTAGCAAATACATATTAATAAAAATTTTAATAATATTGGAATTTTTTATGTTAAAAGTATCGGAAGAAAAAGCTTTTAGATACAAATTTCGGGGTTAAACGAGTCCTTCTTTTAAAGCCTTAACGGCTGCTTGAGTTCTGTCGTCAACTAATAATTTTTGTATGATATTGCAAACGTGAGCTTTTGCTGTATGTTCGCTTATTGTTAAAGTTTTTGCAATGTCGTTGTTAGATTGACCGTCGACAATAAGTTTTAAGACCTCGTATTCTCTTTGAGTAAGATTTGAATGCTTTTCTTTGAAAACGCTTTTTGAAAGTTGTCTTTGCGGAATAACTCCGTTGTTTTTATCTCTGAGAAAAGGAACAACTTGCGGATCTAAACACATGGCTCCGTTTCGTACCATTCTTATTACGTTGATTAATATGTCAGTCGGAATATCTTTTATGATATAAGCATTTGCGCCAGCTTCTAATGCAGCAATCACATCAATATCGTTAACATGTGAAGTTAACATAATAACCTTAATATTGTTATTTTCTTCAAGAATTTTTTTTGTTGCACTAATTCCTGAAATGTCCGGCAAACCAATATCCATAAGTATAATATCAGGTTTTGTAAGTCTTGATTTTTCAATTGCTTCTTTCCCGTTTGTAGCCTCACTAATAATTTCTATGTCGGAATAATCATTAAAAAGTGCTTTTAATCCAATTCTTGTAAGTTTTTGATCTTCTGTAAGTAATATTCGTATTTGCATTGTGTTTTCCCTTTATCTGTCAAACATTACAAAATTTGATGAGAAATTTAATTATTACAAATCTCATTTGACGGTTTCATAATATAACGGGTTTTGTTATCTGACATTGGAAATATAAATGTAAAGACGGATATATTTAAAAAAATTAAACTTTTAAACCTTAATGTAATTTGACTTTTAAAACTTCATAGATATCCATTTTATTGGCTTTTCCTCTAATTTGTACATCAGGGATTTTTATAACATAAGCAAATGATTTAGCTCTGTTGTACGTGGATTTGCTGATAAGCATTTTTGTTTTGTAGGTTTTGTTGTAACTTTCAAGACGACTTGCCAAATTGACCGTATCACCTATTACAGTGTATTCCATTCTGTTAACGGACCCAATATTTCCGATAAAAACTTCTCCGGTGTTTATACCAATACCGATTTCGATTTCCGGTTTACCTTCTTTTGTCCACCTTTTATCCAATTTTTGAACTGCTTTTAGCATAGCATAACCGCATTTAACCGCATTTTGGGCATGTTCTGTATCTTGTATTGGTTCTCCGAATACTGCCATTATGGCATCTCCTATAAATTTGTTTATTATTCCGTTATAACTTGTAATAATCGGTTCCATTTCCGAAAAGTATTCGTTTAATAATTCAGAAACTTGTTGGGCTGACATTTTTTCACTTAAGGTGGTAAATCCTCTTATATCAGCAAATAGAACCGTAACTTCAGCTTTCTTTCCTCCTAATCCCAAGTTATCTATATTTTGCAAAACATTTTTCATTATGTCTTTTGACATATATTTACCCATTGCGTTTTTAACTTTTTCCTTGCTTCTGTATTCTGTTAAATATTTAAATAAATAGGCAAAAATAGTCGTTATTACGAACATTGCAATTGGAGTAATTACATTTATAACAATGCTTAAATAAAAACAGATTGCACAAATTATAAAATATCCGAAGATTGTTATTAGAGTAATTGTTATAGCCTTATATAAATCCGATAATTTAATTCCAAAATAAATTAAAAGCATTCCCAATAACGTTATTAATATGTTCCAGGCGACAGGAATAACGAATAAAAAGTCATTATGCAAGATGTTGTCTATGGCTGTTGCTTGATAATCTACTCCTGGGTGATGATTTGTTAACGGAGAATTTTTATTATCGTTAATTCCTGTTCCGGTAGGGACATTAGCTCCGATAACAACAATTTTATCTTTAAATAATTCAGGAGAAAGAATTGGCTTTTTCCCTTGCACAATGGCATTATATGAGTCTATAACATCAATAGCTGAATATTTTTTATGAGAATAACCGTTGTTATAAAATTTGTAATACTTGGTTGGAACGAGAGTCAGGAATGACGATTTTTGTATTTTGATATTTCTGTTTAATTCCGGAATCCTCATATAATTATCGTCAAGTACTATTTCCGGAAAATCATTTGCATACAAATAAGTCATTAAAGCTAATGACGGATAGTAATTTCCTTTGTAATAGAATAAGTATTCCTGAGTCCTGTTGATTTCATCTCTTGCCCATATAATATTGTCCCCGTTAAAAAATCCGGATATCATTGAAACCGAGCCGGCGTATTTTACAACATTTTGGTATGATTCAGGCATTGCATAGATACTATTGTAATAATGTGATATAACTTTGGAGTTATCTTTGACTTTTATAGAAAATCTTTTGAAATTATTATCATATTTTTGCCCGAAATTTTTATCGGTCCATTGGTTCCACAGCGGTAAATAACCTACAATTAAATTGTTAGTTTTTTTAACGGAATTATAGAATTTTTTATCTGAATCAGGATTTTCAATATCATCAGTAACAATTATTGCATCATGTACTATTGCTTTAGGTTTTGCGTAAGTAGAAAAATAATTGTATATGTTGCAATATTTTTCACGCTTCCAAGGCCAGCGATATCTTTGAACGCTAATGTTGTCAATTACTATTAGAACAATATCGTCGCTACCATGGACTTGTTTTTGTTTATCTATGGGTAACTTATTAGTTAAAAAATTCCTGACCATAAAGTCATATGCTTTAGGTTCTGCTAAATTGTATGAAAGGAAGTACACAATTAAAAATGTTATAAATATTGCAATTCCAAGTATAACGGACTTAATCTTGTTCACAACATACCTCTGCTTTATGCGGTTAAAAATATCATCTTTTTATTTATGATATAATAAATTAAGAAAAAAGGATAGACATTAATGATTGAAAATTATTTTGAAACGATAGCAAAGGATAAAATTTATCCGATAATAAGAAGTAAGAATCCGGACAGAGCTTTAGAAATAGCAAATGCGTTAATAAAAGGCGGAATAAAAATTTTAGAAATTAATGTAGAGGTTCCGGAAATTTATGAAGTTATTAACGAAATATCAAAAAGTGCAACGGTTTGTGCAGGCGGAATTATAACATCTACGCAAGCTGATTATGCAATTAGAAATGGTGCGAAAATGTTTGCATCTCCAATATTTCAAATGAATTTGGTAAAAATATCAAAAAATCTCCGTATACCTTATATTGCAGGTACTACTACCGCAAATGAGGCATATTTAGCTTGGAAGTCAAGAGTTCAACTTATAAAATTGTTTCCAGCAGAAGCTATGGGTGGAATACAATACATTGAAAACATATTAAGACAAATGCCTTTTTTAAGTTTAATGCCAACGGGAGATATTAGTCTTGAGCAAGTAACTTCATATCTTGCGGTAGGTGCCGTTGCGGTTGGAGTAGGTCGAGGTTTTTATAGCAATATGTCAACGAGCGAAATTACTGAAAAAACCGAAAATATAATTAATGAGATTAAGGATAGTTCAAAATGGAACAAAAAACTGATATAGCCGTTATTGGAGAATGTCTGATTGAGCTTTCAACTAACGGTACTTTGGATGAGAGTTCAACTCTTAATAAATATTACGGTGGTGATACAGTAACAACTGCGGTAACTTTATCAAGGATGGGCAGTAAAGTTTCATATTTGTCTAAAGTCGGGAAGGATGGTTTTGGTCAGTATATTTTGTCGGCTCTGAACAAAGAAAATATTGATACGTCAATGATTAAATTTTGCGAAGAAAAGAACGGTATGTATATTGTTTCCAATTCTTCTGTCGGAAAGGAATTGATTTATTATAAACGGAAATCGGCATCTGCGAGATTATCCGTAGAGGATATTTCTGAGGATTATATTAAAAGATTAAAGTTGGTATATTCAACCGGCGTTGTTCAATCAATTTCAGCGAGTTCCAGAGAATTGGTTAAGGAAACATTTAAATTGGCTAAAAGAAATGATGTCTTAGTAGCATATGATCCGAATTACAGTTCCTGTTTTATGAATCAGGATGCTTCAAAGGAGTGTTTTGATGAAATTATCGGATATGCGGATATAATATTTATAAGTTTGAAAAAAAATACAGAGAGCATTTATCCTATTAATTCAATAGATAGCATAATGAAATATTTTTGGGATAGAGGTGTAAAAATCGTAGTTATTAAGTCTCATGTGGATAACGGTTATTATACAGGATATAATGGGGCGGTAAACTTTATAAATTTTTATAATTCACAGAAAGCGGTTGATACAACAGCTTCAGGTGATGTTTTTAACGGCGGTTTTTTGCATGCTATATTGAACGGTTATACACCTAATTCTGCTTCAAAGTTTGCATCTGTTGTATCCGGATTGCAAACACAAAATTTTGGAGCAATTCAGGCTATTCCATATAAAGAAACTGTTTTGGAGTATGCTGAATGCTAAAGTACATTGTATCAGGATATATTGGCTTTGACAATTTTGGTGATGAAGCTGTCGCAAGTGTTCTTGTTCAAATGTTAGAAAATAAAGAAGCAAGTAGTATTACGCTAATTTCTAAAAATCCTGAAAAGACTGCTGAGTTGTACGGTTGTAATGCTGTCGGAATGTTCGATTTCTTGATACCGTTAATAAAATCAGATGTGTTAATTTCGGGCGGCGGAAGCCTTTTGCAAGATGTAACAAGTCTTAAAAGTTTACTGTACTATATTTCAATTATATTAGCAGCATTGTTTTTCAGAAAAAAAGTTTATATTTTTGCTCAAGGAATTACACCTTTCAGAACAAAAATCGGTGAATTTTTAACAAAATTTGTTTTGAAAAGATGTTCAGGAATATCTGTGAGGGATGCAAAATCTAAGGATATTCTTGATGAGTGGGGAATCTCTTCCGACTTGGTGGTTGATCCTGCATTTGCATTGTCAGTTCCAAATAACGAAAAAAGTACTTCGGTAGGAATTCAATTAAGACCTTGCAAACAGTTAAATGAAGATTTTTTATTATTGTTAGCGGATAGTCTTACGGAATATTTTAAAGACAGGCAATTTATACTATTTTCTTTGCAGGATAGTATGGATTTAGAAATTATAACTAAGTTTAATCAACTACTGACGGAAAGAAATCTAAAAACAACGATTTTATCAGGTTTGACAGTTGATAAGTGTACAGAAGAATTGTCGAAGTTGGAATATTTAATTGGTATGCGATTTCATTCCTGTTTAATTGCTTCCAAGTCAAATGTAAAGGTTTTGGGCATAAATTATGATGTAAAGGTGAAGACTCTTTCCGAAATGATAGGTTTTCCGATTATCGATTGTGAATCTCAAGATCTGAAACAGGGATTTGAAAAAATGATAGACTCAAATCCGCAGGACTATAAAATTCCGAATTTTGTATATCCGAATATAATTGGTTAATATAGCCAAGGTGTTTATTGTCTAAAAATTGTTCCCATGTTTTAATATTTTAAAAGAGGAGTTCGTTTTTATGGAAAATAAATGGCGTAAAATAGTAAATGTATTGGGAATTGTGATTTTAACTTTTGTAACTGCATTTTTTGCATTTTATTTGGCAATATGTTTTGCATACAATCAACTTTTTAATCCGACCAATCAAATCAAACGAATAGATAAGATGTTACAAATACAGGATAGGGAATTTAAGAAATTTGATAACAGCATATCAAAACATCCTTTTTTGAGGTATTCGACTACGCCTTTTGTAAGTATAAGTAAGGAACCTGACTCATATAAGGTAGTTGTGGATTTAAAACCGTTAAACGATAATTCGGATGCGATTAAAGTTGATGTAAAGGGTAATTCGCTTAGTATTAGGGGAAATTCTACAAACAATAGTAAAAATAAGACTTCCGAAATTGATTTTTCGCAAGTTTATTATTTGGATGAAGAATTGAATGCAGATATGATAAAAACCGAGAAAGACGGACATCAGTATATAGTAACAATTCCTTTTATGACAGAATTATCTAAATAAAATTCTTATTCAATAATACATTATTTTTTTGTTTTTGCTGAAATTTGTCCAAATGTTAAGCAAAAAGAAAAATCTTTACAAAAGGCTGAAAGCCTTGGTATAATTGCTATATGATATGATATGATATGATATGAGGGATATTGTGTCCGCTTTGTCAATTATTTTTACTCCAAAAACTTTACATATATACGAGGACGATTATTTAAAGTTGCTGAAAACATAACTGGAGAGTAAATATGACACAAGATGTTCAATTTTTGTTAAACAACACATTAGCAGGTTCGATAGCAAAGAAGCTGGATGC
>JAKSUQ010000034.1 GCA_024408855.1 bacterium
CAATCCCATTTGAGGTTTTTGTCCATCAGTTTTTGGAGCGGTTACGGTTGCATCATCTAAGATTATCGGCAATTCCATTTTAGAGATTATCATAGTAGCTTCAGCTGTATTGAGATTCAATTCTTTAAAACTTTCTTGCAAGAGACGGACTCTTGTTTGGTTATCACAAACCTTAGCAAGTTTCTTTTGAATAACCGTACCTTGTAAAGCACCGGCAAAAGACATTACCCAGTCGTAAGTTGTCAGCCCTTGTTCTTGTAAACATTTAGTTGTAACCAAATCCAGAGCAACTTCTGTTGTAACCCCGCTTGTCTGTGTTAATATGTCAACTTTTTTTAATAATTTTGAAAGATTAGGATCGGCTTTAGTAGCAACAGAAGTCATAATTTTGTCTAAACTTTTCCCTGCTTGTTTGGTAATGCTTTGTAAACCTTTCAACTTACAAACGGCTCTGACTTCATCACCGATTTTCCCGCCGAGAGAACCGAGTGCAAACCAAGGTAAGTTTTCTAATAACAGTTTACCGTGAGCTTCGACATCATTCCAAGTAGCGCCGTCCCCGTTCGTTAGATTTTCAATCAATGTCAAAGGTTGTGCAATCATTGCTCCGGTTAAAAATGCAGATGCCAAGCCGTCAGTAAGAACAGTAGCTGCCATCATTACCAACGCGGTAGTAACTTGGAAACATTCCATACCTTTCATTTGTCCTTGAATATATTTGTCAGCGAGTTCGTTTACATCCTCTTCACCGTACGCATTTTTAAATGCTTCTAAATATTTAGTCTTGCATTTTTCAACATATTTTTCGCAGTCTTCGTTGCTGCTGTTTTCACTTAAACCTAATAAAGAGGCTTTCAAAGGAACGAGTTTTTTCCCTATCAAATAATCTGACATTAATTCAGCTTGTTCCGGAGTAAGAGGTTCCCATGCACCACTCGGAGTTTGTCTCATAACAGCATAATCTTGTTTATAGTATTTTTTATGAGCTTCGTTTAATTTTATCAGTTTTAATTTACTTCCGTATTTTTTCAAAGCTTCTTCATTCTTATTGGCATTGCAAAAATCTTCAAGAAATTTGTTTATATCAGTTTTGTTATTAAGTCCTAATGTTTTAAAGAATTCCAAAAATGTTTCATTAAATTTAGCAGGGTTGTTTAAGTCTATTCCGTCTGCACCTCTCAAAGAAGAATAAGTTTTGAATTTATCAATAAAAGAATTAACAGCTACATTTTTTGAAGAAACATCAATGTATTTTGCCGATGTTTCCTGACAAGTTTTAAAATTATTTTCGGAGAATTCCACTCCACGCAATATCTTAAAAGCTGTATTAAAATCAATTTTATCGTTTCCGCAAACTAAATTTCCTTCAGTAGCAGCTTTCAAGAATTTTAGGTCGTGTTTTAATTTTGTAATAGCTTTAGTAACATCATCTTGTGATACACCGCCGAAAAATTCACGTATAGAATCAATTATATCATTCGCCATAGTGGAACGTATTAAAAGATTCTTCCGCTTTAGAAACTATATTATCAAGTAATTCGCAGCATTCTTCCGGAACGGATTGTTGTATACTTTTCAATAATTGCAAAATTAGAGTTAAATCGTCTTTCGCAGTAATCCCATCCTGTGTCTCAGATTCGTTGAGGATTTCCCAACTTTCAGTGTTATTGATATCGGCAGATTTTTTAAGTCCGATATATGTAAAAAAATCTGTATATTCTTGTATTGAGATTTTGCTATTAGGTATGTAAGAAAGAACGACATCCATATCACTTGTTTCATACTGTAAAGGATTTGCAAATTTTATAGATTCGCCCGTCTCCTTTAATTTTTCGAAGTTTGCGAGTTTTTCTTCGTTTAAGAATATTGAAGTTCCTTGTTTTTCCGTTGAGTGTTGTTGCTCTGATACCTTTTGTCTGCCGGCTTCAATTTCAAATTCTTCGAGTTCATGATTACCATTGCTATCTAACGAATCAAATATATTGTAAAATTCTTTTTTTACATTTTCACGTTTAATACCGTTGTTTGAAGATTGTGCCTGTTGACCATTTTCTCTTGAATAGTCCTTATTATACTCGTTATTTAACACAATTATTTCCTTTAAAACTTACCTCATGATTTACGGTTCGTTTTGAAAAAACTTTAATGTTTTTGAATGAAAATTTACAAAAATTAATAAAAGCACAATGGTAGATTCAGGTGGATTCAAGAAGCAATTGCAACACTATAAAGTTGAAGGATAGTTTTACTATTTCAAAATGTGCTTTTCTAAAAACTCAACAACTTGATTTAATGCTCTTGAACGGTGTGATATTTCGTTTTTTTTATTTTCACTTAATTCCGCCATTGTTTTGTCTGAATTTTTAATTAAGAATATCGGATCATAACCAAACCCGTTTGTTCCTCTTTGTTTGGTAGTAATACTACCCTCGCAAATTCCGGCGCAAGAGTATGCAATTTCCCCGTCTGGTGATATCAGTGTCATATAACATACAAATCGTGCATCTCTGTCTTTGATGCCGTTAAGTTCGTTTAAAACTCTGTCAATACGTTTTTGCGGAGTTTCTGCATATCTTGCGGAATAAATTCCGGGTTTTCCGTCCAAAGCATCAACACATAATCCTGAATCATCTGCTAATGTCCATGTTTTTGTTAATTTCCACGCATCGAATGCTTTAATGTAGGAATTTTCACTAAATGTATCTCCGCTTTCTATCGGGTCAAATCCTTTTGGAGGTAATATAAATTTAATACCCTTACCTGAAACAATTTCGTTAATTTCTTTTACTTTATGCTCATTTGAGGATGCTAATACAATTTCCATTTCTAATCTCCGAACTTTATAATACATCTTGCTACAAAAAATCGTCGGCAAGATAATCTCGTCGACGATTTTGACAATCTCTTGCGCTAATCTTATACGTTTTCTTCAACTTCTTCTGCTGTTTCAGAATTGCGAATTGAAGATTTGTCAGAATACAATGATTTGTTTTTGAATTTTTTAACTTGGCGATCTAATTTATCCGCCAATAAGTCTATACTTGCATACATTGAGTCTGCGGATTCTTCGCAACGAATTACGCCGGAATCAGTTTTGCATGAAACTTCTGCGACATGTTTTCCTGTTGCAGCCGGATTTTTGATTACAGATAAAATTACGTCCATTCCTGTAATTTGGTCATAATGGTTCGTCACTTTACCTAATTTTTCTTTTACATAAGACTTAATAGCTTCTGTAATCTCAATGTTCTTACCGTTTACATGTATATGCATTTGCACCTCCTAACGTGTCTACTTATCCATTGTACAACATATTAATTGATTTTTAAAGAGTCTTTCGTTTTTTAGCCCCAAAACTCAATAATTATAAAGATAGTATTATGGATTAATGCAGACTGTAACTATTGTTCCAAAATTTGTGGTAATTCTACGTTAGGGGTTCCTATTGTCCTAACCAATTCTAATACGGCTGCTTTCATTTGACATTTTTGTGCAGTTGCACTGAAAAAATCACTATAAAAACATCCTTCACAATTACAACCTCTTTTATAACATTCCAATGCAGTCGGTGTCCAACGTTTTACTGCAATAGCTCTTCCCATATCACGACTTTTAAACACTTACTCCTCCAATAGACAAGTCAATATATTCATAAAACCACTATCGAAATCTTTCTCGATTATTCTTTTATTATATTGTCTGATAGAGCTTTGACAACCCATTAAAACTTAATTGTAAATATGTGTTTACATATATTGTATCCCTGTAATACATTGTGATTAAGCACTTTGCCCCATGGCGATTAGCCATGCTTACATGATTTGAGCCGATTTGTATCATGAAAACATGCAATACACATGGTTTTGCATGGTATAAAATTCAGGTTAAGTTTTGTAAAAAAAATAGCATGCATGGAAATTAATTATTCGGGAATTTTAGCTGTTATTCCTACAACTTGTACCTATATTTAAAAATGTGTTATAATGTACAGGTTAAATACCCAATTTAGGAGAGTTGTATGTTCGGAAGTTCAAAGTCAAACTATATTTTTGCAATATTTGATGCTTTAGTAACAATGTTGGTAGTAGGGGTAAGTTTTTATTATGCTGCATCCTCGCTTTTGAATTTACTGATTGTTGCTTTTATTTTTACATTCTCAATAGCAATTGTATTATCTTTGAAAGGTTTTTATAAACTAAAAACATATAAACCGAAGAATTTATATTTGCTGTTTGAGGGAATTTTCTTTGCATCATCTCTTGCCGGTTTGGTATCTATACCGTTTGCCGGTGGTTTTAGCTTCTTTTTGGTTTTATTTGATGTATTGTCAATTTTTGTTTTGTATCTTTTAACAAGATTAGCTTGTTTTATATTCAAAAAGATATTTACGCATACCAAGAACGTATTAATAGTGGGTGCAGGGCAAGATGGTAAACTTATTGCTGAGGAAATTCAAACTCGACCTGAATTAGGTTTAAAAGTTGTTGGTTTTTTGGATGACAATATGGATAGTATAGTTGAAGAAGATTCAACAATTCCGATTTTGGGACTAACATATGATTCGAAGGCTGTCATTAAAGACAACAATATCGATATCGTTATTATTGCCGTAAAATCGAGAATGGATTCAAATATTCTTACGGATTTGGCTTATGGGATACCTTTAGGAATAAAGGTATGGAGAATGCCTACTTTCTATGCTCATATCGCAAAGAAATTATATGTTTCCAAAATGACCGTAAATTGGTTGTTCTATAATTATGTAAGACCTAAACATGTCATATATTCACATGTGAAGTGCGGTTTGGATAAATTGGCGGCACTTGCAATTCTTTTGATAACACTTCCGATTACAATCATTGCAATGTTGATTATAAAATTTTCGGATTTTGGACCAATATTTTATACTCAAACAAGAATAGGAAAATTTGGCAAACCATTCAGAATGGTTAAATTCAGAACAATGTATCAAGACAATGTTGATGAAAGTTTTGATGATGATTTGATTGAGCTTGAAACAAATGACAAAAGGATAATGCCATTCTGCAAATGGATGAGAAATTTTCATGTTGATGATATTCCGCAAATGATTAATATTATAAAAGGAGAAATGAGTCTTATCGGACCTCGTCCTGTAAGAGAAGATGTATATTACAAAAACAAAGAAAATATTGAGTTTTGGGAATGTAGGAATTGGGTTCGTCCGGGTTGGACAGGATGGCAACAAATACATACTAACAACCCTGTTCCGGAAGAATGTTTGGCATATGATTTGTATTATATAAGATATAGAAAATTGTGCTGGGACATTTGTATTTTTGTAAAGTATGTTTTAAAAGTTATCAGCGGAAAATGTTCTTAGATTTATTTTAGGGTGATTTTCTTTGAATTGATCAATGCTCTTTTGAACATAATGTGGGAAAAGTATAAATTCGTTCATTTTCTTTTTATCAGATGTAAAACCATAGATATCTAAAATATCTCTTGGTTCCCATTGGTATAGAACTGAATAATTGCTATCTTTTACGCTTAGTGTATAACTTTGAATACCTTTATTATTTCGTGAATCATTTCCAAAAGAGCATATGTGCATAAGATGCCAGTTTTTAAGTTTTGGGTGTGTAAATTTTGTTTTTGGATATGCATAGATATGCCAACCGGATTGCTTATCAAATATATCTAACATGCCTTGATTTTCGTTTGGTACGATAATATCTGCCGAAAAGTCATTTATCGGAAAATACTTATCCGCTTGCCTTTCATTTTTAGCGGTTGATAAGTTGTCTTGTTCTGATTTGAGCGTTCTTTTTGCCTGTCTGTATTCGTTGATAACATTAAGAATTAATTTTGCTTTTTCTGAAAACACTTTTTGCCCAATTAAATTCCGGATATATTTATCAATGATATCAAGAGTGCAAACAGCTGTTTCGCTTACATTTTCGCTAATATCCTTGATGTCGCTGATTTCACATTTTTTATCATTTATTTTGTTTACTCTGTCTATCAATTCTTGTATGTTTTTATCTGTATTTTCATCTTTTATTTTTTGTGAAAGTGAAACGGACGGATAATATTTGACGCTAAACGCATTTTTATATTTTTTATTAAAGTCTTGTAAAATTTGGCAAAACTCAAAGTCTTTATTTGAAGTTGTTATGTAAAGCGGAATGTTTGTAATACAAAATGGAATATTTGTTGCTTCAGATTTATTAATTTTCACATAGCAATTTTTTACAGATGTTTTTTTTTGTAACATTAAATCAAACAGTTCTGCACTTTTGTTTGTATTAGGTTTTAGAGAAAATGTTCCTTTAAAATTTACATTGTTAGTCAAAGAGTTCATTTTTTTACCCGAAACTTCTATATAATTGTCTTAAAAGTTTTTGTCTGAAAATGATTCTAAACTTGTGAATTTATGTGTTTTTGCATATTCTTCTAATTTTGCAATAGTGAGTTTTTTAAATGTCCGAATATCATCAAGAGATTCACAAACCTTATTAATTGTATAATCTTTATTTAAGATATAAAAATCGCTTTTTTTATCTCCGTGATTATCTTTTCTGTCTACGCATACACATAAATGAGACGGATCTTTTTTGCCTTTCGGAAATACTATAACATGGACGTTATTTGAGTTGTCGGTTATATGTAAAACTCCTTTTTTTGCATCAGGCGAAATTTCTTCCGCTGAAAATTTTTTCTTCATGTGAGTGCCTATTATATCAGTGATTATTGTTACTTTTTCCCCAAATTTTTTCTGACCTATTGAGTTGATGATATACTTTTGAATAGATTCAATGCTACGAACACCCTTCCCGTCTTGGGCGGTAGCTCTTTCTGCAATGTCTTTAATATTTATATTCATCGGATCATCTAAAGAAATAGACGGGTAATATTCAACTAAAAGATTTTTTCTAAGTTTGTTCAAAATTTTACAAAAAGCAAAATCTTTATTTTGCGGAACAACATATAGGACATTTGCTTTGTTGCTAAATTGATCAAATTTTAAGTGCGTTTTATCATGCAAGGATTTGTCAATTGTTGCTCTGACGGTTGTGGTTGGAGTTCTGAATAAAAATGCTCCTTGAAAACTTATGTTGTTGGTTGTTGAATTCATATTTTCCCCTTAAATTTTTTGATTACTATTGTGTATAAAAACCGTAAAATTTTTTTTTGCCATGCTGTTAAATCCTCTGTTTTTGATATAATATTTTTAACAAGATGTATTAAGGAGAAGATATGTTAGAATTATTGAAAAAGAGTGCGACCGAACAGAGTGAAGCTATTAAAAATAAAGAAATTTCAGCTGTTGAGTTAGTGAGAGCTTCTTTGGAAAGGATTAATGCATTGGATGAAAAACTTGGAGCATTCAATTCTTTAACAGAAGAAACTGCATTGGAAACAGCAAAAAAAGTGGATGAAAAAGTTGCTAATGGTGAAGACATACCGTTGTTTGCCGGTGTCCCATTGGCATTGAAAGATAATATGAACTTGATTGGTTCAAAAACGACAGCATCAAGTAAAATTTTAGAGAATTTTGTATCTCCTTATAATGCAACAGTTACTCAAAAATTGGTTGATAATTTAATTCCGATAGTCGGTAAAGCGAATTTGGATGAATTTGCAATGGGATCATCCAACGAGAATTCTGCTTTTAAGAAAGTTCATAATCCTTGGAATTTGAATAAAGTTCCGGGAGGTTCTTCCGGTGGTTCAGCGGCATCTGTTGCGGCGTGTGAGGCAACACTTGCTCTTGGTTCCGATACCGGCGGAAGTATAAGACTCCCGGCAAGTTTTTGCGGGATTGTTGGTATGAAACCTACATATGGTAAGGTTTCGAGATACGGGTTAATAGCTTTTGCATCATCTCTTGATCAAATAGGACCTTTTGCAAGAACGGTTGAAGATGCTGCAACTTTGTTAGAGATTATATCCGGTTATGATCCGCATGATTCAACCTCTTTGAAACTTCCTGTTGAAAATTACAGAGCTTCTTTAAATAATGATTTAAAAGGGATTAAAATCGGACTTGTTAAAGAGTTAGTTGCAGAGGGGCTTGCTCCGGATGTTGAAAAAGCTGTTAAGCAAGCTGTTGAAACATATAAATCTTTGGGCGCTGAAATTGTTGAAGTTTCTTTGCCAAATATTAAACATTCAATAGGAATTTACTATATACTTGCAACGGCAGAATGTAGTTCAAACTTGGCAAGATTTGACGGCGTAAGATATGGTTACAGAACAGCAAATCCGGAAAATTTGATGGAATTGTATTGTAAATCAAGAGCAGAAGGTTTTGGGCCGGAAGTCAAACGTCGTATAATGCTTGGAACATACGCATTGTCATCAGGATATTATGATGCTTATTATAAAAAAGCTCAACAGATGAGAAGAATTGTAACAAATGACTTTTTGGCAGCTTTTGAAAAAGTTGATGCTCTTATTGCACCAACTTGCCCGAATACAGCATTTGACTTGGGGGCGAAAGCGGAAGATCCTTTAGCAATGTATTTAACAGACATAGCGACCATTGGTGCAAATCTGGCGGGTATTCCTGCAATGTCTGTTCCGGCAGGATTTGATGCTGACGGTATGCCGATTGGTTTGCAAATAATGGCACCTCAACTGCAAGAAGCAAAAATGTTCAATGTAGCATACAAGTTTGAACAATCACACGATTATTATAAGAAAATAGCAAATATTTAATAAATAAATTTATTTTTCATAGCAAAACTCTAAGTTATACAAAGATATTTTGTATAACTTAGAATTTTTGTTAATTCTTGTAACAATATTCCGAAAAATTAGTGTACTTATTAAAGTTTTTAGATTTTTTGTCGTCATGTGTATTAGTAATAATAGAGGATTTAAAAGTAATGGCCTGGAATATTAATAGTTTAAAAAAAGATTTAGCAAAGGCAGATTTTATAGAAATATTTCGTCATGGAATTTTTTCTGAAGAGGAAAAAACGCAAATTAATACTATTTTTGAAGTATTAGCCGGTGATGATGGCGTATTGAGCCAAGAGGAATGGAGTGAGTTTCAGAAAAATGTTAATACTGACAAAGATAAAAGTAAAATAACGGAAGATGAATTATCACGATATTCACCTACAGATTTTATGAAAACAGGTCAGTTTGATAGTTGTTCATTGCGAACATCAATGAGTCGTTTTTATTGTATGGTAGAACATTATATTAGGTCTATAAAGGATGATACAAAGACGGATGAAGATAATGTTTCTCAAAACCAATCAGTAACTGATGTAAATGAGTATGCATATGGGGAAGATATATATGCTGACTTAACTTTACTTAATGTAGAATCAAAATATAATAATGAAAATGCATTTACAGGTAATTGGCTTTTAGAAGATAAGTATGGAAGTAAATCATATAATGACTGGATGAAGAATAATGGTTATGAATTTGATCAAGGCCTTGCCAATGCTATGATTAAGGATATAAAAAGACGTTTTAATATGTCAGGATATGTTAAAGATGGGAAAACATATTGTGCAAGTGCAGTTAATGATACAACTCTTGAAGTAAAGGCTTGTGAACAGAGAGTATCTCGTGATAAGGCATATAAATGTGCGAGTGCGTATGCTGATAATCCCAAATTTAAAGAGTTGCCTCATAACATTGTAGCGGAAATGAATTTAGCGGATTTGCCTGCGGGTTGTATAATAGTTTATAATGCAGAATATAAAAAAAACGGTGAGAATAAATCCGGTCATATTGGTATTACCGGAGGGGGTGAAGATAGTAATGCCGATGGAGTTAATGACATTGGTTACGATATGAGTTATAAACGATTAAAGATGGTAACACAAAGGAAATTTGATCATATAAGAGTGTTTGTTCCGATTAAACAGTCTGAGGCAGAGGATATTTCAGATATAGAGGACATGTAAAGTTTTGTAACTTATAAAATATGCGTAATAACTGGACTTTGGGCATTTTGTTCCTTATTTTATGATAGCATGGGCAATTTTTAGTTCTAAAAATACTTTATATACATGGAAGTTAGTATGTTTCGTAGTGCAAAAGGAGTTATTATGCCAACGACGGTTGTAAATTCTGTATCAAATGTAATAGCAGATACAAATACAAATTCAGTTGAAAAACGTAATAATGTACGCAGAGTTAATTTTAAAGCACAAGATGATCAATTTGTGTCTCAAGCACATGTTCAACAGGGTGTGGATTACGAGTCAAATCCGCAAGCAAAGAAACAGAAGAAAAAAAATAATATTAGTACAATATTATCCGTAGCCATATTGTTTCTAATTGGTTTATCATGCATACCGGCTATTAAAGAAGTCTTTGGGAAGAATGCAAAAGAATTTAAACTTCTTCGAAACAAGATAGAAACAATTAAATGTCCTGAAATTAAACGCCAAGCCGAAGAAGAAGCGGCAAGACCTTCTTATGAAAGATCAAATTTCAGGATAAAAGACCTGATAACATTAGATGAATTAAGATCTAAAGAGGAAGTAGATAAACTTGTCGATATTGATAATGTCAAAAAATACATGGATGATCATATAATTGGCATGACAGAGGCAAAAAAGCAGGTTATAGAATTTCTTAAAGAATATAATTACAATATAAAATATGGAATAAAAAATGACACTCCTTTAATTTTGCACTTTGACGGTCCTCCCGGAACAGGTAAGACTGCATTGACCAAAGTTGTTGCGGATGCTTTAGGAATGTATTACAAAAAAGTTCCTTTAGCCGGTGTTGAAGGCAGTGCTTCTATTATTGGTTTTGAAAGGACTTATTCAGCTTCTAAAAGTGGTGCTATTGCTGATGGTATAATTAGTGGGAAAACAAAACGGGTTTGCTTTAATTTTGACGAAGTTGATAAAGCTGTTACAAATTCACATAACGGAAATCCGGTAGATCCTTTACTGCCATTGTGCGATTCTCAAAAAATATTTATTGATAAATATTATGATGTTCCGATTGATGTTTCTCAATGTATCTTTACTTTCACAAGTAATGATATAAACAGAATTCCGGAAGCACTCAGAAGTAGGCTTAGAACAATTAGAATTGAGCCGTATGACAATGATGTCAAATCTAAGATTGCGAAATTACATTTGAAAGATGAAATTGTAAAAAATAAAATGGAGGATAAAGTAAATATAGCGGATGAATTATACAGTGCAATAGCCGCTAAAACGGTAGATTATGGCGGACGTGATACTATGAAATATGTGGAATCTATAATAAGGAAAGCCAAAGGCGAATATAAAGATACAGTTATTAAAATAGATTCAAATTATCTTAAAGATATTTATATAGAACCGTCTATATAGAAATAAAATCGGATTAATAATATTGTATATAAATGTTTTAATGTGGATTATTTCGTTTCTTTAGCTTTGGCACATGCCTCAGATAATACTTTTTTTAATTCCGGATATTTATTCCAAAATCCTTTTAAATATCCTTGATAAATTTTGCGTTGTGCTTCAGTTAATTTTTTGCCACTCATTTTTTTAAATAATACAACTCTGACGTAATCTGGACAGCTTTGGGTATATTCGGCGATAGCTTTTTTTACTTCGGGTGCATTTGCCCACATTTTTCTCGAATGAGCTCCGATTTTTTCTTTGCGTTCTGGATGTTCTATGTCATATGCTTTTAAACGTTCAGATTGAGCTTTCCTATATTCCGGCGTCTTGTGTTTTTTGCTTGCAAATTTGTTTCTTTCTCGTATTATATCACTATGTAAAAGGTTCCAAGCAGATGATTTAGAGGCAATTTCTGCATTCATTTCTTTGTCTGAGGATTTTAAAAGAATTTTGTATATATTCGTATAAGCTACAAAATTTATATTATTTAATATCCAGTTTAGAGTTGTTCTTGATTTTAAACCCATATCTTTGGCGATATCATCTTTATTTCTGACTTCAGCCCATAATTTTTTGAGCATATCAAGAGCAAATTCATTTACACTTTTTCCGTTAAGACTTCTAAATGTTTTGCAATTATTCTGGAATTGATAAGTTGTATCTATCGTTTGAAATTCCGGGAAAAGTTGTTTTGCTTCATCTAATGTTTTGCAATTTAATAATGGCGCATATGTTTCTTTATGCAGTTCCAATAATGACGGCATATTTTTGCTGTCTTTTGCAAGGACTTCTTTTACACTGTTTGCAATTCTTTCAGGTAAATATTTTTCTCTTGTTTTAATTATGTATTTTAAATCAATGGGCTTTCCGTGTGCTCCAAATGATGGGCACGGAGAATAATTATTACTGTAAATAGATTGTGTATAATAAAAATTACTAATGTTCATATTAATTTTAAAACCTGTAAAATAATAATTTGCTATTGTAGAAAATTAAAAAACGAGGATATTCATATAATTGAATATCCTCGTCAATATTATTTGTCAGTCATTGACTTATGCGTGTGCAAGTTCTCTTTTCCCGCATTCAACAACAGCTTGAGCTGCTGCAAGTCTTGCTTGCGGAATTCTGAACGGAGAACAAGATACATAGTTCAATCCGATTTTGTGTGCGAATTTAACAGAATCAGGATCGCCACCGTGTTCGCCGCAAATGCCACCAACAAGTGAAGAATTAACTTGATGACCTAAGTCCATAGACATTTCAACTAACTTACCAACACCGTTTTTGTCTAATGTTACAAACGGATTTGAAGGCAAGATTTTTTGTTCAACATAGTTTTTCAAGAATTTACCTTCTGCATCATCTCTTGAATAACCAAATGTCATTTGAGTCAAGTCGTTTGTACCGAATGAGAAGAATTCAGCATAAGGAGCAATCTCATCAGCAGTTAATGCTGCACGAGGAATTTCAATCATAGTACCGAATTTGTATTCCAATTCAACACCTTTTTCGACCATAACTTCACGAGCTACACGAACCAAGGAATCTTTTACAGTCTTTAATTCGTTAACATGACCGATTAGAGGAACCATAACCCAAGGTTTAACAGCTACGCCTTCTTTCTTCAAATCACAACAAGCCGAGAAGATAGCTCTCACTTGCATTTCATTAATTTCAGGGTAAGTTAAACCAAGACGACAACCTCTCAATCCCATCATTGGATTTGATTCCGAAAGGTTTTCAACAATATCAAGCATTTCTTGATCTTTTGCATAATCTTGACCAAGAGCTTTCTTTGTAGCAACTTTTTCTACCAATTCAACCTTAGAAGGTAAAAATTCATGAAGCGGAGGATCTAACAAGCGAACCGTAAGAGGTTTGTTGCCTAATGCTTTGAACATCTTGTAGAAATCATCATATTGCATTGGCAATAAATGATCCAATGCTTCTTTTCTTGCTTCCGGAGTACCTGCAATAATCATTTTTTGTACCCAAGGCAATCTGTCAGGATCCATGAACATATGTTCTGTTCTGCAAAGTCCAACACCTTCTGCACCAAATTTATTAGCATTTTCAATGTCTTTAGGAGTATCAGCGTTTGCTTCAACCTTTAAAGTCTTGATTTCATTAACCCAGCCGAAGAATGTTTCAAAGTCTGAATCGATACCGGCTTCAACAAGTTCGATAGCACCTTCCATAACTTCGCCGGTACCGCCATCAAGTGAAATGATATCATCTTTGTGTAAAACAGTTCCGTCAGCACAAGTGATTGTTTCAGCCTTTAAGTCGATTATTAAATCTTCACAACCTGAAACGCAAGGTTTACCCATACCTTTAGCAACAACTGCTGCGTGAGAAGTTGCCCCGCCACGTAATGTAAGTACACCTTGAGCAACAGCCATTCCGTGAATATCATCAGGGCAAGTTTCTATTCTTACCAAGATAACTTTTTCGCCCTTAGACCCACGTTCAGCAGCTTCTTCAGTATCAAATACAATCTTACCTACTGCTGCCCCAGGAGAAGCGTTAACACCTTTTGACAATTTGTGTGAATGTTTAACAGCTGCCGGATTGAAGCAAGGTAATAATACTTGGTAAACTGAGTATGGATCAACTTGCATAATAGCTTGTTCTTTAGTAACGATACCTTCGTTATAAAGGTCTACTGCAATCTTGATAGCAGCTTTAGCTGTTCTTTTACCGTTACGTGTTTGTAAAATCCATAATTTACCTCTTTCAATGGTAAATTCCATATCTTGAACGTCATGATATCCTTTTTCAAGTTGTTTAGCGATGGAAACATATTGTCTGTATATGTCCGGCATATCTGTTTCCAGTTCTGCAATTTGTTTTGGAGTTCTGATACCGGCAACAACGTCTTCACCTTGAGCATTTACAAGGTATTCGCCGTAGAATTTATTTTCACCGGTTGCAGGGTTACGAGTGAATGAAACACCGGTTGCACAATCGTTACCCATATTACCGAATACCATTGTTTGAACGTTAACAGCAGTTCCGTAATTGTGATCGATTTTGTTCATATTTCTGTAAGCAACAGCACGAGGAATATTCCAAGAACGGAATACTGCTTCGATAGCTTCTTGTAATTGGACATATGGATCTTGCGGGAATTCTTTTCCTGTTACTTCTTTAATAACATTTTTGTATATAGGAATTAAAGACTTCCAACCTTCTGCGGAAATTTCTGTATCAGATTTAACTCCTTCTCTTGCTTTAACTTTTTCAACTTCTGATTCGAAGTATTTTTGTCTGTCCATTTCCCAAGCTACTGAACCAAACATAGTCAAAAATCTTCTGTATGAATCATAGCAGAAACGAGGATTGTTAGTTAATTTAATCATTGCTTCTACTGTTTCATCATTTAAACCTAAGTTTAAAATAGTTTCCATCATACCAGGCATTGAAACTCTTGCCCCTGAACGTACTGAAACTAATAATGGATTAGTTGAATCACCGAACTTTTTACCGGCTTTTTCTTCAACATCCTTTAATGCGATTTTAACTTCATCCATCAAACCGGCAGGCATTTTGTTGCCTGAATTGATGTATTCCATACAAACTTCTGTAGTGATAGTCAATCCCGGAGGAACAGGTAAACCTAAATTGGTCATTTCTGCTAAATTAGCACCTTTACCGCCAAGGAGAGCTCTCATGTCCGCATTACCTTCGCGGAATAGCCATACTCTTTTTTGAGCCATTGTTTTCTCCTTTTTTTACTTGTTATAGCTGGAAATTTAAAAATTCCGTTACTCCAAAGTCTATCACAAAAGAGTTTTAATGTAAAATATTTTGAGAGGGAATATTTTAACAGATAAATAATTTAGCAGATTTTGTCAGATAAATCAAAAATGAACATATCAAAAACTTTGAAAGTTTGAAAGAGTTGATGATAGGGTTGCGAACATAAGAGAAAATGGTATAATTGTAATGTATTGTTGACATGAAAATTTTATGACAGAAATCGGATATTATAATTATTACAATAATACTCATAGAATGACTGTTGATAAGCCAAAAGACTGGTATCAACAAATGGTCGATAGGTATAATTCTGATGAATTAAAAGCAAAGGATGAAAATTCAAATCCATATAGCGAATATAATTTATCAGTTAGAGCTTTAGATGAAAAACTTGCTGATTGGGCAAGTTCAGTTCGTTCAAAATGTAAAAATGAAGCAGAAGTTCGACAATATTTAAGCCAAAAGTATTGGGGTGTGGATGGTATTGGATATACCAAAAAGTTTGATGACCCTGAAACTTATGCAATGTATGAAAATGACTATAATGCAATTTGTTTTGGTACAGTTGGTGGTGCAAATAGAAATGACCCACGATTAAACAATCCTACACAAACATTGGAAAGCTATGAAGCTGGGCAAATAAAAGATAGACATGATTCCATTAGCTTGAATATGGAAAATCTACTAAAAAATAATGGCATAGAATTATCTGCAAATGATAACTTGCTATTATCTTTTAATCCATATAATTTTGGAGTAAATGTTTCTGGTTCTGATAATAAAGAATTATTATCAAAATTAACTGATTTATTAAGTGGAACAAAAAACTCACAAAATCTAATGTATTATGCTATGAACCTTGATTCAACAATAAATGGTGATTCATTAGCAAAGTTTAGAGCATATCAAGAAGTAAAAAAATATACAGATTTAGATTTATCACAATTAACCCTTAAAGATGGCGAGTATTATACATCTGATGGAAAAGCTCTTGCAGAGTTATTAAAAGAGGGTATTGAAAATAGTTCAGTTGGACTTGAATTTAAAGGTACTGCATATAACTATACAAAAGAATTAGTTGATAGAGTTGCTCAAAAAGGTTGGTACTCTATCGAGGATTTAAAAATTTCGATAGCATATAATCAGAATAACGGATTTTATACATTAGAAAATACTTGGGAAATATAATTTTTAATTTTTCTCAATCTGTATATCAATCTACAAAATGCTATATATAATGAAGTCAAAAATTTTTCAAAAAGAGAATTAGTGAATAATTCAACTCTAATTTCTTTAATTTTTGAGTTTTATAATTCTCTTTTTTGGATAAAATGCGCTGTGTATGGGATTTAGGCAATAAAAAAAGAAGTCTTATCGACTTCTTTCTTTAAATGGTGGGCCGCAGTGGACTCGAACCACCGACCTCACCCTTATCAGGGGTGCGCTCTAACCACCTGAGCTAGCAGCCCAT
>JAKSUQ010000035.1 GCA_024408855.1 bacterium
ATTAACCGTAATAACGATATTCCAAGTGCAAAAGCAAACGAAGAACCTTCCCAAATTGCAGTCAGTTTTGAGGAAATAGAGGAAAATGTCGCACGAAACATGCTGCGAGCAAAATTCCCTCAAGAAAAAATCGAAGCTCTGAAAACTGAATATGGATCCGACGAAGATTCTGCTTCCGAGATTGAAAGACATATAGGATATGACATTAATGACGCTATCCGCGTATGTAAAATAAATGGGAAAATCAGCTTAGATTTAATTAATAAATATATAGAAATAATATCTTACAAAGACCCGTGCGGTATAATATATACTTGTAAGAATAAAGATGGTTTTTTTGAAGAAGACTATTACAGAAAACTAATGGACTTTCTTGGCGAGGAAAAAGAATCTTATTCAAATAATATAATACGCTTTTGTAAAACTGACGGAGTTTTAAACGAAGATCTGTACGAAAAAGGTATGGCATTAAAACAATTAGGATTTACCCCGACTCAAGTTTTAAAATTAATGGAAGAATGTTCAAAATCCCCCGAGCATCCGTATACTACCGATAATAAATTTTTTAGAGAAGAATTATACAATAAAATTGAAAATTTGGTAAATCAAAACATTGATAAAAAGGAAATTTGTGATTTCCTGAGAACTTGTATCGATTCCAAAACAATGGAGTTTAATGAAGATACATATAAAATACTTCTTGAACTCAGAAACCACTTAGAAGAAAAAGATGTTACAGATGCATACAATTATTATTTAAAGCATTGCGATAATATTCAAGAAGCATATAGATACATTGATGAATTACGCAGCAAATATAATGTAACTTCTGCTGAAGTTTCACGGTTATATAATGCATGTTGTGATAGAATAGACACTCCTGATGATAAAAACTCAAGTAATGACTTATTCTCTAATATTTTTGCTGATACGAAAGCACGAAAAATTAACCCGTTAAAATATGAAAAAGCTATTGAACTTATTACAACATATAAGATTAAAGAAGATACAGCTTGGCTTATACTTGAGCGTTGTACAGTTAATGGTAAATTTGATGAAAAACTTTATAATACATTCATTGAATTA
Source organism: bacterium (assembly GCA_024408855.1). GTDB lineage: Bacteria > Cyanobacteriota > Vampirovibrionia > Gastranaerophilales > Gastranaerophilaceae > CAG-196. Next base: position 1,087 of record JAKSUQ010000035.1, read on the forward strand.
AAAACGACCGGTTTAAGTGATTTACGCAAATCTATTCCTTTAACTGATGAAGATAGAGAACTATCAAATATATTATGGAATTCTGTATATGAAGAAAACGGAGTTTCTGGAGTTAATTATGAAGCGTTGGATAAACTTAAAACTTGGTTTGATATATATATAAAATTAAAATTTCCGGAGGGAAAAACAGAAATAAATAAAATGGAGTATTCTTCTTTAACATCAACTATGCGCTCAATTATAGAATGTTTTAAATCTTCAGACTCTACCGGAGTAGAATTTGTTGAACAATTCCTTAAACTTGGTATAGTTGATAATATTGATACGGTATTAAAAAGTTCATATACGCGAGGTAACGATGGTAAGATTGATACCTCAAGTTTTGATAAAAACATTCTTAATGCCTACTTAAAACTTGCAGAAATTCATGAATTGTCCGATAATGCAATGGGAGAGGCTGTAAAACTTGCTAAAGGCAATGATGAATACTATATACATAATTCGTCTGAAATTGTATTGTCTAATATTGAAAATATTAACAGATTATTAAAAGCCGGCTGGAACAAAAGTCTGAATGGAATGAGAAATTTAATGAGAAATATTAAAGTAGAAGATAAATATTTCAATCATTTCGATAAAGACCTGGTAGAAATATACGAACACGCTCTTAGAAATGGCATTCCGGATGCTCGTATATTCGATATTGTTAAATATTGCGATAACAATTACAAAGGAGAGATGTATTCGTATCGTCTGGAAAATTTTAAGACTGACAATTTTAATCGCACAAAATTCAATGATTTAGTTGAAATCTTGAGAAATTATGATGGAACTACATCATACAATGGACTTGAAAGTTTTTCACAACTTATAGAGTATAAAAAAGAGATATTAGAATGTATAGAATCCGGCAAAACAGAAGTTCTTACAAGATATATAGATAGAATTGCATCGTTAGCAAAATCCGGATGGCTTGAAAAAGAAAACATACCAGAAGTATTGTCTATTATAAAAAATAATTCAAAAGAAGAATCTATTGATGAACTTTTTGATAGAATTAACTCCGGTTTATCCTATTTTAATCACTTAGACGATATTTCAAGTAAAGATTTATCAAATGCTTATAATTTTTATGCTCTACTTGATACAGAAAAAAAGGAATTTTCAAATGTATTAAAGTCCTTAGATTATGAAGGCGTAGATGTTAAGAAAATGCTTAAATACATAAAATGCATATATAACCACTATTCGGATCGTTCAAAAGAAACACATATTTCTCCGGAAGTTTTAGCAAAAATGAAAGAACTTCTAAAAAGCGGTGAACTTGATGAATTATTTACGCAAGAAATAATCATTGAATATCCCGATCTTAAAATAATTCAAGATTGTGCTATGAATTGCGGACAATTCTTTGCTTATAATAATCCAAAATTTTCCGAAGTGCTTGACGCTCTTGTAGAAGCGAAAAGAGACGGCCTTTTTGATACCAAAATAATGCAGGATATAGTATTAAAACATTTAGGAAGAACTGATTGCAAAGATGGTTTCTATTCTAACTATCAAGAAATTATTAATTTCTATAAAGAAAATAAAGATTTTATACTGTCCTATACAAATGAAAAGCATGATGGTATTACCCAGGAGGGTTATGATGTATTGAATGCAATTCTTGGTTATAGAACAAATATAAAAGTTGAAAAAGATGAAAACGGAAATAATATAATGCCGCAATCGATTCAAGAAGATGTACAGACTCTTAGCAAAATGGTTAAATACCTAAAATTGCTTGATGATACGAATAAGTCAGTATTTACAAAAATAAAGAAGAAAAAAGACATTGATTTAAAAGATATTATAAACTTCTTAGATAAAGTTGATATGGATAAATACTCAAAGGAAGTCATAGATATAATGAACCGTTTGGTGCTTAAAACAAACTCTTATTATGGCATATTAGACCCATCTTTAACCGAACGTGAAATAGAATTTATCCTTGATGTTCAACAATTAATCAATAAGACCGTTGATGAGCATAATGCAGTTGAAACAGATGGGAACAATCCTGATACGTGGAGTCCTGAAGAATTAGGTGGCTCTTTCTTTGGTATATTCACACACGGAACGTTGTCAGATGAGGCATTGAACAGACTGAGATTCTGTATTGAAGTAAACCTTTCTCTTCCTGAAAACGAGGGAAGTATTGGAAAGATATCAGAACTAAGTGCAATAATCAATGCATACAAAGCCCGACCGGATAAAATTGATGAATTTGAACACTATTTATTTTTAGATAAAATCAATGAAAGAAGCAACTACTTTAGTATGCTCCATCAGACTTCTTATGATAAAACAATCGCAAACCTTGAATGGATTTTATTAGATGAGATATTACCATATGTACAAAATGGTGCAACTATAACAGAACCTTTTAACATAAACGATTCACAAGAAACAGTTCAAGCTAAATTAAATGTTTGGAATGCAATAAAACCAACTGATAAAAATGTTAGTGTTATTACATTAAATGATATATTAGGTACAATATATTCTATCACACCATATAAACAGAACATCATAATTGATGCTCATAAAGCAGGATATAGTTCAATCAGTTTAAAATCACTTTCAAATGATATAAAAGAAACAACCGCAGAAAAAATACATGATTTAATTAAACAAAATTATCCATTTGAATTTGTTCTTATAATAGCTGCTAATTCAAGAACAAATGTTCAAGTAGAATATGGAACAAGATTGTTCCAGGATGGACGATATAAATATAACGAAATTGGTGGTTTACTATCTCCAATAAATGATGAGACTGTTGAAATAGCAGAGCTGATATATTTCAATAAAGAGGAAGTTTTTCCTTCTGATATAGCAAAAAAAATAGTTAATAATGCTACAAATGAAAATAAAAAACTAATTTGTGAGACGTTAGTAAAGGATAAGTCTTTCCCAAGAGCCAGAATTAGTGATGTAATTTTTAGTGTATCTAATGATAGATCTTTTCAACTTGCAAATAAACTCTTTTCAGATGAACATAAAGAGTTTTCTCTTGACCAAAAAATAGAAATTTTGAATTGTACAGAATATAATAACATTCAGGATTTAGATACATACATTCGTGATATTTATTACGGTGTAGAACGTAGCTGTCCTATTAGAACTGCATGTGCATATTCACGATATGGAAACATGATAAAAAGTATGGAAATTCGTGAAAATATAATGAAACATTCAAAAATACTTAAACAACATGGTATTGAGTCAGATGAAAAAGCCATAGATAAAATGCTTACAACACAAGAAAGCACAGCAAGTGGAAATTATGATGGTGGAATTAATGCATATGGACTTGATGGGGTAAATGAACTTTTAAAAATTACAGATATGGCAACAATAGAAAATGCTACTCAGTTAAAATTCACAGGATTTAAAAATTTCCTTTTATACGGAAGTCTTTTATCCCGTCTTTCTCCCGAAAATCATGCAAAACTAAAGGAAGTTCTTGCAAAATTCCCTTATCCTGAACAAAAAGTGCAAAAAATACAAATAGTTACAAGTTTGATTGGAAATATTAGCGATGCAGATCTTACAACATTAATTAATAAAATAGAAAGTCCAAGTTTGACAACCGAACAAAAAAGTGCTGTAGAAAGGATATTCTCTCCTGAAAATGAAAAACCATATTCTGAAAAAATTGAAGACTTTATAAAAGAATTTAATGTCCCTGCAACAAAAGTTGATAATATAAGAAGTTGGTTAATTAGTGCTAAATTAGACACCAAGTTCATAGCACCAAAATCAATAGATGAGCAGATAAAAGACATAGATAGAAGAATCTTAAAAAACGAACGTTTAATAAATTCAGGTAAAATACCCGAAGAAGGAATTGAAAGAATGCGTGCGAGTATTAATGCTGCAAAAGCAGAGAGAGAGGATATGCTTGCCAATCCCGAAAAATATACAAAATTTCAAATAAATGATAAACAAATGCCAATAATAGAAAGCAAAATTAGAGACAATATTAATTATCCTAATCAAACTAAAGCATTTATTGAAGATACATGTAAACTTTTATATGCAAAGATGGGAATAGAATCACCTTCAAAAGATTTATTAGATGCAATAAATTATGATTTCAAATATTTTGCAAGACTTTTTGCAGGCTTGGATAATCCCGGTTGGCATTCTGATGAAGGTTTTACGTTTAGAACCGAATTTACGAAATTAATAAATCTCTTAATGGCAAATCCGGGTAAAAAATTAACAGAAGCACGTATGACTATTCCTGAAAATCAAAAAACAAAAGAAATGTTTATAGAAAACGGTTTGGATTTTGAATTTTGGAACAAATACGATGACAATTTTAAACATAAATTTTCAACATTAATAAAAAGAGACCAAGCTGTTGCTGAAGTATTGAACAATTTAAAAAATGAATTAGAAACAGACTTATTCAAAAAATTTGATGAAAAAGAACGTGAACAATTACTCAATAAAATCAAAGTGGCAGTAGAAGCTATACCTAAAACAGATGATTCTATAGAAAACAATCTGCGTGAAGCAAATACAATACTCAACGTTATAGAAAATGAATTAAAAGAAAATGAGTATTGGAAACAAAATGCAGGTATGTTTAGTGACCATATCAAAGACCACCATAAAAAAGTACATGATGCAAAGGATATAAAAGATAGAGAAGTCACGTTATATGTAAGACTTTCTGATAGTGATGATATTGGAAGAAATATTTTCTTTGGTGACCATGTAGGATGTTGTACTTCAACAGGTGGTGGCAATGGTTTTGCAGCACCACAACACTTACAAAATGCTTTTGTTAGAGGATATGAATTAGTTGATGAAGACGGAATATCATATGGAAATTCAATGTGCTTTTTTGCAAAAGTTGATGGTAAATTGACATTCGTAATAGATAGTTTTGAAGCGAATGGTCAACTTGCAGCTTCTGAAGAAGTTCCAGAAGCATTAATTAAGTTCGCACACATGGTTTGCGAAAGGGAAGGACGACCAGATGCACAAGTTATGTTTGGTCCAAACTATAATCAAATAACAACAAGTAGATTTAAAGAAACAAGTGGTCATTCTATAGAAATGGTAGGAGTAGCTCCTTGTGATACATATATTGACAGCATGGGAGGCTTCGGAGATATCAATGAACCTTATGAAACATCTATGAATGAAATCAAAGAATAGATTATAAAATATATTTATAAAAGTTAAAAATGAATAAAAATGTTTTAAAAAGTTGCAAAAATAATTGTAATAGCCTAATTAACTTTAAATGGTTACCGTAAGGACTCTGATGATAGATTTGTCAGCTTGAAAAGTGTTAATAATTGACATATAATAAATTTGCAACTGTTACAACATATATTTTATAACGATAATCTACAATGTACATACAGGGACTCAACAATTTCAACAATAATTATTATCTTAATGGCGTGAGAAAGAAAAATAACTACTTGACTTTTAGCCAAAATATTAACAATTCTGCCTTTAAACGAAGCATGAGGATAGTTAGAAAATATATTAAAAGTTTTGCAGCAGAATCCGCACAATACAAAAGCGAAGGTAATTCTATATTGCAACCGGAAAATATTCCTATTTGTACTTTGCAAAAAATTGCTCATAACGAACTTGAAAAAATGCAAAATTACCCTGCGGAACACAAACTTTATATCGTTACGGGAAGAATTGGCGGAGGCAAAACTACATTTGTAGAGCAAAATTGTTTTAATAAATTGTTTTACATTCCTGATTCAGATGATATAAAACCCTTGCTTCCGGGATATAAAGAAAGGGGTTCAAGTTATGTTCACAAAGCCAGTTTTACGATAAATTCCGTGAATTTGAGGGAGGCTTTAAAAAAAGGCATCAACACCGTACTTCAAACTGCCACCACATTTGATAACATTGATGATATTATAAGTGAAGCTAAGGATTATAACTACAATGACATCATTTTAATACATATAGATACAAAAGAAGATATTGCTATCGAACGTGCAATAAAAAGGGGCGAAGTTACAGGAAGAAAAGTTAATCCTGATATAATAAAAGAACGAACATATATTGACAGAATTGTCCCCGAATACAAAATACCATCAAGAGGAGTTAGCCATTTAATTGTATACGACAATAACGGTAATACCCTCGTTAAAGTGGAAGATATTAATCTTACATTTGCCGAAGAACTAACCTATGTTACAGAATCTGATGATTAAATCAGAACTGATATAATTCGATATCTATTCGCTTATTTCTTTTGAACAAGTGCAAATCAACGCTCAATCTAATTCCTTTTAACAAACAGTTTTGCATAATCTACCAAATTACTTACAATATGATTTTCAAGTAAATCAAACAATTTAGTTTTTCGCATAAACATTTACACATAGACAAGTTTTAGACTTTATGCTCATTAACACCTGATTCGATAATTAATAACAGTTGGCAGGGTGCAATTCTTTGCAACTTTTTCTGCTTTTTTTGTGTAATATTTTTGATTTGTTTGCTTATCGAAACCACATTGAACAAAAATATGTAGATATGTAACAATTTGTTTAAAAAATATCAATTTGTTTTTAAATATTAGCTTTATATATGTAATTAACATTGAGGTATATTATGGCAAATTTTTTAAAAATTTCATTAATTGAAGATTCTACAGTAAAAAAATATGCAAAACAAGCAAATAATGAAACATTAGACAATGATACTATTGATACCCAAAGAGAAAATGATACTTTTACTAATTTGATAATTAAAGCATTTTCAAAAGGTGAAATTACTACGAATACTGCAAAAAAATACATTAATGCAAGTAATTCTGTTTTTATTCAAAATAATGAAATTAGAAAAGCTGAAGTGGGTGCTATTATTGAAGGCATAGAACTTAATGATAATTGTCGATTATATAGAAAAATTAATTCTGAAAGAGTGGAATATGGAATTTATGAAAAACAATATGAAGCAAGAAGTAAGGCAATTAAAGATATAAGAGAAAAATTAGAAACAAAATATAATGAAAAAATAAAAAATGGAGTAGAACAAAATAAAGCATTCGATGAACTATGGGATGAATTAATAAAATATTGCAACTCAACAACTCCTATGAAAGATCCCGAGATGTATCAACATTTAAAAGGTTTTTTTTAAATTAATGCATAATTTGAATACATTTTAGCAAGTAAGTAGCGTGGACAAAAACGAAGTAATGCCCACGCTGATAAGTTAAGGGCTCTTGATAAACTTTTGAGGACTAAAATCAGACATTTCGGACTTTTAAAGCAAAAAATTTCCGACTGTTTTAAATCGGCAAAAGCTGGATTCTTCGGCACTTTGTACCTAAGAATGGCACAAAACACTTCCGACTCAAAAGTCCAATTAAAATACACCAAAAAACAAGACAGTAACCGTTCTGTCGCATAGTCCAAAAAACAAGACAACTGGTTTACAATTTTGATAACTATTGTGGTAATTCAATTTCAAATAAAAAAATCAACATTGTAATACGTGACAGTAATTATAATGGAGTTATTGATTCTGAAGATGAATTAATATCAAATGGTAATAAAACAACAATAAAAGATTTTTTAAACTTTTAAGCTTTTATCATACCTTTTTTAGCCATTGTTTTTATGGCTTCCAGAGTATCAGATAAGTATTGACCCGCTTTTAATTCTATTTTGTTAGGACAAGGGTCTTTTCTCATTCCATTAATAAAATTATCCCAATTGTTGCGAATTAAATCTATAAAACTTTTTGGGGAACCTCTATCAATATATCGTTGTATCATTTCTTCTTTCATATCATAAGATGGATATACAAGAATATGAGGAATTTTAGCTTTATTTAGGGCTTCCCTTACATTATCATGTGACGATACAAAAACAATATCTGCTTTATCTTCAATCGCGCCTTCAATATGTTTCATATAGTTATTTGGAAATTCCGGGTGTCTTATTTTTACTCCATTTGCATCTGTCTGTATATTTCCATTAGCATCTCTTAACCAAGAAAAGTTTGATGAATCTGAATCTATCACAGTACCTTCTAAATGTTGTTGTGCGGATGTTGTTTTTCCTATTCCGGGAAAACCTGAAATAACTAATGTCATAATTTTCTGTTCCTTCCGTTATAATTTTATATCATTTAGTATGGGATATTTTTCTCGTAAACCGACTAAATTTTCCGGAGTTAAATACTCTAATGGAGTTTTTTCAGATGATTTATAATCGTAATATCCATCACCTCCGCTCCATCCAGTACGTAACCGTATTGCCTCAAATTTATCTTTTTTTGAATATAATTCTTTTAATTTTTCCGGGCTATCTTTATAGATTTCATTGATGGTTGATAGAGCATTAACATTTTGTTCTTTCCCAAAATCATGCATTAAGGTTTTTCCTGTTTTTGAATCTGCAGCAGATAACAATTCATCGAGAGCTTTAGGAGCATTTTTTAATGTCTGAATAATTTCTGACCAATTGTTGTCCTCTGGACGAATACGTTGTGACATAATTTTAGTAATGTTTCCACATAATAAATCATCTACAATTGAAGGAGTTTCTTTAAAAATCGAAAATAATTGTGGTAGATTTTCATAATATAGGCTTTTAATATTAGGCTCGTCGTATAAATCCTTTTTTTGTAATAATTCAAATAAAGCATTAGGGTTCATTCTATAGGATTCTAAAACTTGTGACTGAAGTGAAGAACCTTTTTTATTTACATTACATCTATAGAAGTCTATATCACTACGAGTCCCATAAGCATATCCACAAGTACCTCGATACATTTTATCCACCTTTTTTTGAAACTTAGGATTAGATTCATATATATCTAATTGATGTTCTAAATATTGAGCAGGATTATAATCTTTAATAAAGTTATAAACTTCTTCATCAAAAATCTCATTTTTAACTTTTTTATTAGTTATTTTTTTAAAAAGACTTTTTATAAAACCCAGAGACTCTTCAGTAGCCACTTTTTGTGCTTTGAATGATACATTATCTTGTATAGCATTGTTAGAATAACAATATTTAGATAAACTACTCTGTTTATTCAAGTTTGTATTTGTGCTTACATTTTTAACATTATAATTTGTATATATATTCATATTTACTCCTTTTTACTTTACGATAGAAATAATCTTATTTAAAGTTTTTTCTAATTTCCGTTTCATACGTCCAAACAAATATGCAGGACTACCATCAATTAAGTTATGTTCTGCATTTTGTTCTATTATTTTACGATCGCAAGTCCTACATCTGAATGCATTTCCTGCACTTTTATAATCTAAATTAAATCTTCCAAGTTTACGAATACATTTTAAAGAACTCTTTGTTACTGTAGTCATAATTACCTACCTATACTTCATACACATATATACTAAGTCAAAAACAGAGAAAAAATTGATAGTTTGTAACAAAATATTAAGATAGTCTCTATCTATTCAGTCTGTTATGCCTTCCATAACCTTTTTCTATAGCTTTAAAGTTTCTGAGCAGATCTGGTTCAATTTTTTAGACCTTTTAGAATTTCAATTCTTGGACTTTTGTCAAACTTTTGAGGACTAAAATCGGACTTTTGGGGCAAAACACTGTGCGAATTTTCGGAAACTTCCGACCGTCAAAACGTTTGACATCAGCGAGATAGGGGCAAAAATCGTAAAGTAGCTGTAAAAGAACACATGAAATGACTTTTTTTGACGGGTAAAATGACTTTTTCGGAAATGAAATTGTAACAATAATTTTATAATTAATAAATTTTAAGCAATTTTTGATGAAAGAAAAACTTTATAAATATACGGGGAAATCAGGAGGAATTTTTACATGGGGACTTGTCAAGATAATCAAGTAAGTAATATTATTGGCGTAACAGCTGCATCTGCAGGGGGGATAGGAACATATTATGCAGGGAAAAAACTTGTTGGCATTCCAATAAATAAAATGAAAAATAACCTTATAAAATATGCAACAGAATCAAATAGTATTTTTAAAGAGCCAGCAATAAATATGCTAAAAACACATAATATAAAATTTACTGAGGTTCAATCACAATTCGATTTAATGTTTGATTGTGATCTGCGGAAATATAATATAAAAAAAAGTAAAGAGCCAATTACAAAATTAAAAAATTATATCAAAAATTTTTTCCCACAAAAATTACAAGAATTTTTTGATAAAAAATTTAATAGAAAGCTTGAAAATTTTACTCAAGGTGCAAATGCATTTGCTCTAAATGATAAAGTTTTTTGCAATTTTGATAAAATATCTGCTTCCGCATTTCATGAGGCAGGGCATACAAAGAATTACACAAGTAAATTTGGAAACTTTTTGCAAAAATGTAGGAATCCATATCTTTCTAAAGCACTTATAGGATTGTCTATATTAGGTGCTATTTCATCAACATCGCAAAAAAATACAGAGGAAGTAACAAATAAAAAAGATAATAAAATACTTCATATACTTAAAAAAAGCTGTATTGGGTTAGCTATTGCGGGAACGTTACCTGAAGTTTTAGAGGAAGGTCTTGCAAGTTATAAAGGGAATAAAATGGCAAAGCAAGTTCTTTCGCTCGAAAATTATAAAAATATTAAAAAGTTAAACGCAAAGGCATTAACAACGTATGGTGCAAGTGCGGGTTTGATAGTTGGTTCAGTATTAGTTGCAAGTAAAATAAGGGATTTCTTGGGCAATAAATCCACTAAATTATCTGAAACATAATTAAAAAAACGATCTAAACTTTTAGAAGCATTTATGAGTCATGTTGAAACCAATATCAGTGATTCAAATATAATTCATATCAATTTTAATTTACCTAAATATATAATCTATTAGCAAATAGCTGGTTGGTTGGGTGAAACTCAACATTTAAGTGCAAAAATGTGCAATGATAGTGCAAAATAGTGCAATAAAAGTGTATTTTGTGCAAGTTTAAAATTGCAAATTCTCACATAGTCGGATACGACTAAAACCCAAACAGATTGCTTCGTTTTACTCGCAATAACGAAAAATTTTCCGACTTAATATACATAAAAATATATATAGGGTTCAATTCCCAAAACAAAAAGCCCTCAAATGAGGACTCTTATTGGCGGCGGTAAGGGGAATTGAACCCCTGTTTGGAGAATGAGAAACCTCATACTCAACTATTTTTACAGAAAAAGTCCTTATAAATCGTACAAAAACGGTTATTATGTAAAATAGTATTTCTGCTTGTAAATATAAAATGGGTACATATAGGGTACACGATTTTGGTGTAAATCTGACGTAGATTTTTGAACTGCTTATAGTATATAACAAAACTATGAACTTGACAAAAGTGTAGGCTTAGCCTACAATATAATTAAGGAATGTTACATGGAAAAACAGATTATATATTACTACACTGTTAATGGTGAATGTCCATATAAAGACTGGTTTGACGGCTTAGACAAATCAATACAGCTTCGAGTAGATAAACGTGTCGAAAAACTAAGGGCAGGGTTATATGGCGACCATAAACCACTGCAAAATTCTGAATTATCAGAACTTCGCATGGATTTCGGTAAAGGTTACAGAATATATTACTATGACATAGATAATAAATTAGTCTTATTTGTTGGTGGTAGTGAAAAGAAAGACCAAAAGCAAACAGTAAAAAAATGTAATGATTACTTCAAAGACTTCGTAGAAAGGAACTCATAAGATGTTAGATAAAACAAAATTACAGAAATATATAGAAAATGCACCAACTTGGGAACACGACCATTTAGAACGTCTGCATGATGTAGAATATCAAAAAGGTTGGCTCGAACTTACTTTGAACGAATTTTTAGAAAATGGCGACCTCGATACATTTATTAGATGTTTGACAGATGTTGTTAAGGTACGTGTACAATCTAGCGGTCGTGGAGAGATTACAAGACTGGCAAAAGAATTAAAGATAGACCGTAGTAATTTGTCTGAAATTGTCAACGGTTCAAAACAACCACGTTTAGAAACAGCATTCAAATTGTTGAATGGACTAGGATTTAAGTATGACATCAAATTGAAGTTAGCTTAAACTGCGTTTTTAATTTTATCGGCATCTGCTAACATTTCGCCAAGATATCTTTCAAATGTTTGAACATCTTTGGAAGTTAGTGATCGTTCTATCGGTACCATCCATGCTCTTTCACTTATAATAAAATATTCTTCATTTTCGTAACATTTATTAGAACAATATGTAAAGTACGTTCCGCCATGTATCCTGTCGTTATTATCATGTATATGCATATACATATATGTACCATATTGTGGATATATATGCATCTTAACTGAGATATCTTTTTCGTTTATTTTTTTAGACAATGTAAGACTTTTTGGTTCTATTCGAATATCCGGAACTTTATAAACTGCTGTAACGTCACTAATTAAGGTTTTAAAGCTATTTTTACCTTCCAAACCTTCCATTATATCAGTTGCAGTTTCAGCCAATTGTCTGATTTTTGGAGTAACCATAGGATGTTGTTTCCCCAATGACATAGCCCTAAAACTTTTGCTTTTGCAAGGTGATGAATTTTTTTGATTAGGAACAGTTGGATTTATTTGGTTAATTGCGGATACGTACATATTTCCCCCATTTTAGTTGATATGCCGTCATTCTAACATAATAAAACATTTATTGCAATATAAAAACTATAAAATATTGTGGCGGTAAGGACTCTTGTACAAGAACACTCAATTTGATAATTAATAACAGTAACTTTTGAGGATTTTAAAACCTATTCATAACTCAAATAACCAGCCTCAAGCAATTTGTCAAGATTTTTATCTGAGAATATTTCTTTCATTTCTTTATCATAACCCTCATTGTTTATTTGAGGATTTAAAGGAAGTTTTTTACGTACAGAAAGAGGTTTCAATTCAGGTACATCCATTTTAGGTAGTTCTAAATTTTCTCCTTTTAATTTATCTAAGAATGTTTCGAATGTAGTTGCATATTTTCTTGCATCTGTCAGTTGTTGTAAAAAATGATATGAATTTAGGAGTGCCTTTTCAGATGGTAATGTTGGCAATTCCTTTGATAATTCAACAATATCTTCTTGTGGTTTATACGTTCCAAGAAAAGTCTTGCGGTCGTAAGTTTCTATAGCAAAATTGTCGTTTGCGGTTTTTATAAATCTAATATCTATTTCAGCATCAGGTTTTCCAGTTATTTCAGGAAGATTGGTATGTAGTTCAAAATCTTGTTGTAGATTTAGTTTTTTGTCATCTTTGACAGATAATTCATTATTATCAATTCTAAAGTATATCTCTTTGTCACCATGGGATCTATAACAATAAAACTTATCAGAAAATTCTTCAAAAGAACGGCTGTCTGAATCAAATTCTTTTACGGCATAAGTCCCAATGTGTATATTATTTCGACTTATTTTATAACGCGTTTCACCATGCATGGGTACTTTTTTAACTTTGATACGTCTTCCTAAGGTATCAGTTATAGTAATTGTTGGAGATTCTTCTCCTTTTTGATATTCTAATACTGAGTTTCCGTCGGTAACTACAAGTTTTTCCTCTGATTTATATCCACTTAAACCATTTGCAAAGTTTAATTTTTCATAAACTGATTTAGTTTCTTTTGATCCATTAGACAATTGAATAGACTGAGTAATAAAATTAACTGTTCCATTTTGATTTCGATTATAAGAGATTTCTTTTCCTAGTATGTTAGCCTTTATTAATTGACCCATTTTATATGTATATTCACCAATTCGTGGTTGTTCTTTACACTTTCCTGCAAATTCAGTGCTTATTGTGCCGGAAAAATTTTTGTTTTCTTTTAAAAATTTGTGAAAATTATTATTTGTTAATCTCTTTACCACAGGTTTAATTTTATTATCCATAATCATCATTCCTCTCAATTAAAATTATACTCAAATATTTTAAAACCTGTAAATATAAAATTTGCTATAATTGTAATATTTTGTTAAGCCAGTAAGTTGGATTTTCAAACCTGCTATTATTTAAAATGTATTCTATAAATTAACAGTTGATTCGATATTATAACGCTGAAGCAAATGTCATTATTAAAGGAATAGAACTTAATGATAATAAAGTATTCTCAATAAACAATTTGAGCACGTTATCGCACAGCACGAGCACAGTATACACAGATTGATTTTTGTAAAATTTAACAATTTCCGACTTGGAAAAGCCGCACTAATAGGGTATTGTAGCGAAAATAATCAAATTGTGTGTTAATATACAGCATTTTAACCGTACAAACGCAACTGAGGTGTTAAATTACACCCCGTGTAAATTAACACTCGATTTGACGATTAATAACAGTTAGTTTGATTATAATTAAGTACAGAAGTTTGTGGCACATATTATAAATGCCTTATTATTTGTTTAATATCTTCCCTTTGTTGTTTGCTGAATAGCATATATCCTGAAGCTGTATAAGAATATGGTTTAAACTTGTTTTGTTGTACCCAATATCTGATTGTAGATACAGGTAATCCAACATATTTTGCAAACTTGGCTATGGTTAGTAAATCTTTTTGCGAAACTTCTGCTTTTGAAGTATCTAAAATATCTATAACCGTTTTCATTGACCTTATAAGTATTTTTTCCATATATTTTATGTAAGCTGATGTGTCCTCTGTCATTTGAGCTTTTTCTATTACATCCAAATATCTTTTTCTGTCGGTCTTTCTTATAATTATTGGTGCATATCCTGCTTTTAATAATAGTAAATTCATTAACAATCTTGCACATCTGCCGTTGCCATCAACAAAAGGATGAATGGAAACGAATTTTAAGTGAGCCAAAATTGCAGTATCAGGATTAGATAAATCTTGTTCCACAAGCCACTTGCAAAAATCTGTCATTAGAGCAGGAACCTTAATAGGATTCGGTAAAACCGTTCTTGAACCGGATATTCTTACCATACAATCCCTATAAAACCCTGCATTTGTATTATCAATCCCATTCAAAATTATTTTGTGTATATTAAGAATTTCTTTTTCGTCAATAGATAAATTTTCTTTTACTATTTCAATAATTCTTTCAAATGCTCTGGCATGATTAACTGCTTCTTGATAGTATACAAAAGGTTTTGATGAAGATGTGAGGTTTTCTTCTATGACAAGTTCCGTTTCTTTTTTAGTTAATGTATTACCCTCAATGGCATTAGAAGTATATGCTAATTCAGATTTTAGCCATTTGTATAAAATAGCTCTGTTATTCTTATTTTTCAGTAATTCTTTTAAACTATTCTTTGTTAATTTAATTTCATCTTGCATAATTTAGCCCTACTTTATAGTTGCGTTATTTTAAAAGTATAAACTATAAAGTTGATTTTTTCAAGATGTGTAAAAAATAAAAAACAACCTGATTATTTTGTAAACAATTTGTAATAATCAGGCAATTTTGGGGGTAAATTTTGGGGGTAAATTTTTGGGAGTAGGTAATTTTTTGGGGTGGGGATG
>JAKSUQ010000036.1 GCA_024408855.1 bacterium
AGCAGCGTATATAACGTATATATAATTAAAATATTTACCCCAACTTATTAACAGAATGTTCATAAATACCGGGTAGGCGAGTGGCGGCGGGTTGTGTTTCACGTGAAACAATACCGGCTACACGTTCACAAACAATTAACAATTAGTTTACAATGAGTTTACAACTATAACCGCCGTTTGTGGTATAATTAAATCATAGGGCGAACCCTAAATATATTTTTGTTTCACGTGAAACAATGAAAGGTTGATAATATGTATTTTTTAGTTGACACTTTAACCGGGGCAGTTATAAAGAGCGGGGCACAACGCGCACAACTTGAAAGCGCGCTGAACAATTATAAAGACTACGCCCGCCGAAAGGTTGAACAACTTGAAAGCGCTTTAAAAATCGCAAAGGCGAATAAAACCCGTTGCGCTTACGTTCCAATGGTTGACAGGGGGCACCCCGTCCCAATGCTTGAAATTTATTATCATTTAAAGGACGCAAGGCAAGCGAGGTTTGAACTTAGTCAATGGGAAATTATTGGGGATAATTAATATAATTGTTTCACGTGAAACAATGAAAGGCGGTTTAAATATGTATTACGGTGGTAATATTAATATGCTTAGTGCATTATTAGAACAACTTGAAAACCTTTTTGAAAAGGCTGAAAAATTCCGCGGGGCGTATTTCTTTACGCCGCCCGCAAACGCAAACGGCAGACGAAGCTATGAAGAATATCACAGCATACCGGAATTTACATTTATGGAAAACGGTAATACTTTTACTTGTGAATTTAATGTATCATGTTCATGTAAGAATGTATACGCGAAAGGCATTTACACGAAGAACGGGAAGAAAACAACATTAACAGCAATTAAAAACGCATATAATAGATTGAAAGAGGTGAAATAATATGATAGTTCATTTTCGTGTATGGATTCGCACACGCGAAACGGGGCGCGTTGGTTGTTTTATAACAACCGTTTGCGACGTTTCCGACATTCAGCAAACGCGCCACGACTTATTATTAGAGAATAGCGACAACGACTTTGAATGTTTAAAAGTTGATTTAGTTGAAATTGGCTGTTTTAAAGTTTAATAAAAAGTTCATAATTTATTAACACATTTCAATTTCAAAAGTGCTATAATAATAACATGAGGTGAGGAAACAATGAACATTGCGACACTTTCCATAACATTAAAGGGCGTATTATTTACCGTCCGCGTTATGGACACATCAACGGGAACCGTTTTCAAGTCGAAAATATTCCTTGATAGAGTATCAAAGGATATTAAAAGACTTAAACGCGCATTACAACGAAAAATCCCGGAAAACTACCATGTTTGTGAAATTCTGGAGCGCTCCGACGTTTCCGGAGTTTACAATATAAAACTTGACGACTTTTTCACAAAGTCGCTCAAAAAACTAATATTAAAAGGAGAAAAAAACCATGAACACAAACTACAATGTAACAATCACTTACAGCACAAAGGAACTTACAGCCCGTGAGCGCATTATGATGAAAGACACATCTAACGCCGTTCCACTTGATGAAGCTGTTGAACCGGGTTCACCGCTTGTTATCGAAGTTGCTGACTATGTGGAACTTGCAGTACACAACGAAAAATCTGATAACAAGGATTATGAGAAATTCCTCATTATCTCGCCGGACGGCACAAAATATGTTACCGGCTCCGAAAGCTTCAAGACAGCATTTGTTGACATTTACAACGAAATGATTGAAGCCGGTGAAAGTATGCCATACAGCGTTGAAGCCCGCAAGCTTGAAAGCAAAAACTACAAAGGGAAATATTTCCTTTCCTGTTCTATCATTTGATAGTGTATCCTTTCTGAAAATCCCCGGAAACGGGGATTTTTTATTTCATATAACCTATTTACCATTTATTAATATTTCGTTTACAGAAATAAAATGAAATACCCGCTGTAATATAGTATAATAGTATTATACAATTATTGAAAGAGGGGTTATATTATGGCAATTAAGAAAACCGCAAATCAAATTGAATATGAAAAACAAGTAAAAAGATTAAAACAGGCAATGAAGCGCGCCGAAAAAGAAGGGTATATATTTGACGCTACCCCAATACCGACAGCGCGCCCGAAAAGAGTAACGAAAAAATTATTAAAGGAATTAAAAGAACTAACCCCGAAAAAATTAAAGGCTCAATATGCCTATTACGAAACCCCGGAAAAGGAAAAGCGCCGCGGCTTAATGCCGAAACCGCCGAAACCACGAAAGCCACGTTTAACAAACCCGTCATTTAACTGGATTGAAAATGAACCCGATTTTACACCACCACCAGACACAACCGCGGAAAAAACCGACGATATAATACAATCAATTTATGATTTATTAGAGGATATTCCCGATTCCCGTTGGACGGACGCCGGCGGTGCAAATTATGTAAATACAGGTGCCCGCCGTGACGCAATGCGCGCGGCGTTAGATTCTAATTTACAATCAGCAATAAACGCCGGGCAAAAAGAGGAATATTTAAAAATGTTGCGTGAAAAATATCCAGAAATTCAAGACGCAATAGAGGGTATTATAGGAGAAAGCCGAGAAGAAAACATAGATAAATCATATATGAAATTTATGTTAACAATTGCGTTTAACGGCTTCAATTTAAACATGGCGAAACAAACCGAAAAAATAAATAATATGATTGTGGGTAAACCCGAATATGAAAGTTAAAGAATATAGATTTTTTGCGGCTGATTTTGAAACAACCGTTTATGAAAATCAAACAAATACGGCAGTTTGGGCGGCGGCGTTCGCGGAATTATTTACAGATAAAGTAACAATTAAGGGAAGTATTCAAGATTTTTTCAAGGCAATAACCACCCTTGAGGGGAATTTGTGTATTTACTTTCATAATTTAAAATTTGACGGAATGTTTATACTTGATTATTTGTTTCGTTCCGGGAATTACACCCAAGCTTTAACAGGGTTCGACGAAAACGACGTAACGCACACGCGTTATTTAAACGAAACCGAAATGAAGTCTAAACAATTTAAAGTTGTAATATCCGACCGCGGGCAATGGTACAAAATAATAATTAAGCACGGGCGCCGGTTTATTGAGTTCCGTGACAGCTTAAAATTATTGCCGTTTTCCCTTTCGGCGATTGGTAAAGCATTTAAAACAAAACACCAAAAACTTGAAATGAATTACAAGGGGTTCAGATACCCGAATTGCGAAATACCCGAAAATGATAAAATGTATATTGAAAACGACGTATATGTATTAAAAGAAGCGTTAGAAATAATGTTCACCCGCGGGCATAAAAAATTAACTATCGGTTCATGTTGTTTAAGTGAATATAAAAAAATAATAGGGGAATGGGATTTTAAACAATTTTTTCCAAACGTGCAAGAAATAGAAATAAATGAAAACCGTTTTAACGCTTGCAATGTTGACGAATATATCCGACGCGCCTATAAAGGCGGTTGGTGCTATGTTGTTAAGGGTAAAGAAAATAAAATTTTCACAAATGGCACAACCGCGGACGTTAACAGCCTTTACCCGTCCGTAATGCACAGCGAAAGCGGGAACCGCTACCCCGTCGGCAAACCTACATTCTGGAAAGGTGACTATTTACCGAATATTTGTGAATGTGACGAAATATATTTTTTTATTCGCATAAAAACCCGCTTTTATTTAAAAAAGGATAAATTACCATTTATTCAAATAAAAGGTAATCCGCTTTACCGCGGCACTGAATGTTTGGAAACATCGGACGTTTACGACAAGCACACCGGGAAATATTACACACATTATTACAGCGACGGAATTAAACACGACACACGGCAAATTTTAACAATGACACAAACCGATTTTAAATTATTTTTAGAACATTATAACGTTGTTGACTTTGAAATTTTAGACGGCTGTTATTTTCTTACAGAGATAGGAATTTTTGACGGGTATATAAATCATTACGCCGAAATAAAGAAAAACGCAAAAGGTGCTGAAAGAACTTTAGCAAAATTATTTTTAAATAATTTGTATGGTAAATTTGCAACGTCAACACAATCTAATTTCAAAGTGGCATATTTTGAAAATGACATTGTGCAATTTTTCCCGGTTCCTGCGAACGACAAACAGCCGGGTTTTATTCCGGTCGGGGCGGCTGTAACATCATACGCCCGAAATTTTACAATAAGAGCCGCACAACAAAATTATCACGGTATTGACAAACCCGGCTTTATATATGCCGATACAGATAGTATACATTGTAATTTATCACCCGACGAAATAACCGGAATAAAAGTGCACGACACAAATTTTAATTGTTGGAAACTTGAAGCCGGTTGGAATATAGGATTTTTTATTAGGCAGAAAACATATATTGAGCACGTCACGCATGAAGATTTAAAGCCAATCCCAAACCCGTATTATAACATAAAGTGCGCCGGTATGCCGAAACACTGTAAAGATTTATTTATAATGTCTGTTGTCCAACCGTGGAAAACGGAACCGTTTAAATATCTGGAATACTTAGAAGATTTAGAACAGAATGAATATGACTACATAATGCAACCGCGAAAAATAACAGATTTTGATATTTATTTTAACGTCCCCGGAAAATTACGACCGGTAACAATGCCGGGCGGGGTTGTTTTAAAAGACACATCATTTGTTATGCACCCCGTGCACGAAAAAAATAAAAATGTAATTTTTGAAGCGCCGGACGGGTACGCCGAGGATTTTAACAGCGAATTTTAATAAATGTTTCACGTGAAACAAAAAATAAACCCCGGGAATAATTCCGGGGTTTTTATTATCTATACAATAAAATTTTTCAAGGCGGCAAGCAAAACCGAAACTTTCCGGGCGGTCTTTACCCCGTGCAAAATTCCCGGATTAAGCAATGAAAATATTTTATTGAGATAAACAGATTTATAAATATTTGTATGAAATTAGCGTCAAAAATGCGTCCTTGCTTAATAAGTCTTTAAAGCGAACGGCTCCGCGTTCAAAATAAAACCGTAATTGAGATATTAAAAAGTCATTTTTCGACAGGATAATATAATTAATTTCGTGCTCGTTAACACCCACGGACAATTTAAGCGGGAATGAATTGTCAACGGTATTATCACAATAAATAATACCATTTTCGGCAAATTCCCAGATTGAATAGTTTTTTCCGTTGTATTTAATAGTAGCAATATATTTTCCACGCCCGGCGGGTTTTTCAATAAATGCGTTGTTGTCGTTTAAATATGTGTTTTCGCTTGAATACTTTACGTATTCGCTATTACTAAACGCACGATTAAAAGCGGAAAGTTTTTGACTTTCCGACGCAGTTTTATTAAACCCGTTTTCAAGAATAAAGCCGTCGCCTTTCAAAAATTTGGTTGAAGCTTTTAAACGGGTTGTAATACCCAGATACACGAAATACGGATTTATTATAGATACTGCGTTAGACAACATAAAAACCGGAACGTATCGAACCATTTTACCGCCGCCGCGGGCTATTGATGTGTGTATAGATATAAACTTTTGTACTTCATTGTCCGCATAACGTCCGGATTCTGTTTGAAATTCATCAAATAAAATTCTTTCAACGTCCGCGAAAACATGAGAAAATTTTTTTATATTGTCCGCGCTGTTAATTGCTAAAGCATACCCACACGGGATTTTTTGTTCATCATTCGCGGAAACTAAAAATAATTCTTGATATATGCCGCGCCCGCGGTTTTCACCGACCATTTGCCAACCGGGGAAAAATAAACGCCCGATTTCGTTAAAAAATTTATTTGCAACGTCCGCGACTTCATAAGAATATCTATATAATAAACAAAATTTTTCGTTATGTTCAAAAAATCTTTTTACAAACCAACGCCCGAACCACGTTGTTTTGCCGGCGGTTCGGTTTGTTGTAATAATGTATACTTCTGGTTGTTTTCCGTTGCTGTCTTTCATTGATAAAATTTTTGTGCCGTCGTAAAATTCTTGTTTCACATTCTTTTTTCCTTTCGTTTTTATTAATTATACCATTAAAATAATTAAAAGTCAATACTTTTCTATTGACTTTTTTCAAAAAATATAGTATAATAAAGATGTAATAAATTTGAAAGGTGGTAAGAATGACATGAATAACATACATTCCGGCTTTAAGTAGCTAATTTTCCCGCCATTGTTTCACGTGAAACAATAGAAAAAAGGAGAATTATTTACAATGAAAATTATTATTATTGTTTTCGGCTTTGTTTTATTCGATATTTTAAGCGGATTTTTAAAAGGTTTGAAAGCCGGGAAACTTAATTCAAGTGTTTTGCGTTCCGGATTGTTTCATAAATCCGGCGAAATTCTCGCCGTTTTTGGCGCTTTTTTCCTTGAATACGCGATAAATTATATTGATATTGGCGTTACCATTCCATTGCTACCTACCGTATCGGGGTATATCGCTATTATGGAAACAATCAGCGTAATTGAGAATATATGCGAAGTTTCGCCAAAACTGAAAAAACTATTTAAACCTTTCTTGCAGAAATTGAATGAAAACGAGGTGACGAAAAATGAATAATTTGTATTCTCCCTTATGCACTGATATAATCGAAGTCCCATTTTTTAACGAGCGCGGAAACAACCCTATAAATTTTTTAACAGTTCATTGCACGGACGGGTTAATGAATAAGGGTGCAACAAAAGCCGTTTTCAATGGATATTCTTGCAATTACTTAATTGACGCAAACGCGGAAATAGTCGGAGTTGTAAATGAAGCGCGCCGCAGTTGGTGCAGTAGTTCCCGATTTAACGATTTTTCCGCTATTACAATTGAAGTCGCAAGCGACCGCGGCGAGCCGTGCAAATTTCCGGATAAATGTTTTCAACAGCTTGTTGAATTAACTGTTGATATTATGAAGCGTCACGGGAAGAAGAGTTTATTATACATTCCGGAAAAGGATAAAGCCCTTAGCTATAATGTAAAATCTGATGAACTGTTAATAACTTTTCATAAGTGGTTCGCCGCAGACCGTAGTTGTCCCGGTGGTTGGTTCATCAGCAAATGCCCCGAATTTATTGAAACAGTAAATAAAAAAGTTTCTCTCTCACTTTCGACAAAACAGCCAAACTCTAACGCGACATTATACCGCGTTCAGGTGGGTGCATTTGCTGAAAAAACCAACGCCGAAAAATTACAGGCAGAATTGAAAGCCAAAGGCTACGACGCAATTATAAAAGAGGGGTAACAATGCCAAATTATCAGTGGTACGCGAAGCCGTCCGGCGGCTATAATTGGGGTAGTGTTGAGGAAACCAATAACGCAATGATGATATATAGCATATTATCCGGCGAGGGTTGGACGGTTAACGCTATAGCCGGAGCCGTCGGAAATATGCGCCATGAAAGTGGATTAAATCCGTGGCGTTGGGAGGGCGATTGGATTTGGTACCCCGATAACACACCACCACGGTACAGCCCGACCGGCGAATATATCAATAATCACGGGTACGGGTTAGTACAATATACGCCGAATGGAAAATACACATTAAGTCCAACGGCGCAAAGTTTGCCGGGCTTCAACCCGAATTATCAGGGGCACGACGGAAACCCGAACGACGGCACCGCGCAAATGCTTTTTACGTCCCGCTACGGGGATTGGATAAAAAGAGATTGGGCTCCGCCACAATATCAAATGTATTATGACGAGTTCAAACAATCGACAGAGAGCGCCGAACTTTTAGCGCGTGTTTGGTTGTGGTGCTACGAGTTCCCCGGTAACATTGAGAGCGAATATATACCGCGCTCGCAATCCGCGGCGTATTTTTACGAACTATTTACCGGTGAACCGCCGGAACCGCCGCCACCCACGCCAATCCCGCCATACATACCCCAACGCGGGCGAAAAATCCCGTTTATGACTAAATCATGGAAAACACCATAAAATAAAAACAATGTTTCACGTGAAACAAAAAGGAAGTGTAAACAATGGCAATATTAAGTTATGATGACGCGATAACACGCGTTAGAAAATTTATCGGCGACACGCCCGACGGGGACGCCGTGGAATTTCTCGCCGATATGGTTGACACGTTGAACGACATGAACCACGGTGACGTAGATTTTCGCAAAAAGTATGAGGAAAACGACGCCGCGTGGCGAAAGATTTACGCGGAAAGATTTTTACACGGTGACGCGGCGGCAATTAAGCCACCACACGACGACGCGAACGACACCACACCGGACGAACCAAACCCAGACGAAATTATTGCAAATTTATTTAAATAAAAGGAGTTGTTGAATTATGCCAAATATTCCAGACATTAAAAGCCCATTTTCGGGTAAAACTATGGACATTGTAAACGCCGTAAGAGCGCTTGCAAGCGTTAACTATCGCGAACACGTCCCAGAAATGACAAGCGCGCGTGATATTATTCCGGTCGGTGAAGCTATTATGGATTTTCCCGGCGGTATGAATGAATTTATCACGACACTTGTAAACCGTATCGGGCTTGTAATTTTCAATCAGAAAAGTTTCACAAACCCGCTTGCGGCTTTAAAGCGTGGTATTCTCACTAACGGCGAGACAATTGAAGAGCTTTTTGTTGCTCTTGCTGAAGCTAAAGATTATTCACCGGAAACAGCCTACGCCGAGGAATTAAAGCGAACAATTCCAGACGTGCGCGCGGCGTTTCATTCTGTTAATTGGGAAAAGTATTACCCTGTAACAATTCAGGAAGTTGAACTCCGTAAAGCGTTCACAACAATGGAGGGCGTACAGGAGTTAATTATGAAGATAATTAATTCTATGTATATCGCTATGAACAATGATGAATTTATTACCATGAAATATATTCTTGCAAAAAATATCCTTTCGGGCGAAATGCACGTTGAGCCGATTGCAACAGTTAGCAAAGAAAACGCAAGTGACAACATGGTAACAATTCTGGGAATTTCCGACGCTCTGGAAATTCTTTCTGACCGCTACAACCGCGCCGGTGTTGATACACTTTCCGAAAAGAATGAACAGTATCTCATTGTCAACACACGTTTTTCAAGTCTTATCAATGTTGAAGTTCTCGCGGCGGCGTTCCATATGGAAAAGGCAGAATTTGCGGGGCACATCATTAAAATTGACGGTTTCGGAACATTCAAGGCAAACCACCTTGAAAAGCTGTTAGGCAATACAGCGGGATTTAAGCAGTTTACCCCCGAAGAACTTGAAAAACTTAACGCCGTCCCCGCCGTACTTGTTGACAAGTCATTTTTCGCGATTTATGACGTTTTCCAGATGATGAATGGTACATATGTTTCTAAGGGGCTTTACTGGAATTATAACCTTCATTCACATAAAGTTTTCGGTGTATCACCATTCGCAAACGCTGTAGTATTCAATCCGGGTACCCCGGCAGTTTCAAGCGTAACAGTTTCACCGAAAACAGCAACCGCAAGCGTGGGCGGCATTGTTGCACTTTCTGCAAATGTAATTTCTGAGAATTTCGCCCCAATGTCAGTTGATTGGAGTTCTTCAAACGAAAATGTTGTTGTTGACAGCCACGGAGCCGTTAAGATTCTCGACGGCGCGACCGGCACAGCAACAATTACAGCAACGTCCACATTTAACCCAGCGAAAAAGGACACAGCCACAATTACAATTGCGTAAAATAAAAAATTTGTTTCACGTGGAAATTGTTTCACGTGAAACAAACTATTATAAAGGGGTGATATTATGCCGGCAATTGTACCAAATTCGACCGTTGTTTTATTTCACAACGTCCCGCTTGACGTTTCGCAAAACCGCACAATTTATTTTGAAAACGCTGAACAGCAATACAGCTACTTTAATAATGCCGAAAGACGTATTAACACACGTTTTAATTTTAGTTATATTCGCGAAAAAAGCGCGTTAATGGTTGACGTTCCCGCCGCTGAATTATATGATTGCAATTATCTCGCGTTCAAAAATACAAGTTATTTAAATAAGTGGTTCTATGCTTTTGTGACTTCTGTTGAATATGTCAACGACGTTACAACACAAATTACTTTTGAAATTGACGTTATGCAAACATGGCTTTTCGGCACCGACTACGAAACGCACAGAGTTTTTGTTGAACGTGAACACCATGCAACCGACCGCATAGGTGAAAGCATTACGCCAGAAAACCTTGAAACCGGTGAAATGGTTTTTGACGAAGAACACACCGAAGAAAATTTTAAAAATTATTCAATTTGTGTGGCGGCGACTTTTAACAAGTCGTTGCAAAGTGTGACGGGCGGGTTGTACGGCGGCGTGTATTCCGGTTTGTATTATAATACATTTTCCGGAGATAATAAAGTAATTGACACACAAAGTTTTTTGCGCCGTGTTACAGAGGACAACAAAAGCGCGGGTATTGTTTCAATATTTATGATACCGACATTTTTTGTGTGTGAGCCACTTGACACGGGCATTAAAAAATATACAACAACATACAAGAAATTTTATGACGCGTTCCCTATTCCGGGCAGTTCCCAGACTTTTAAACCAAAAAATAATAAAGTGTATACTTACCCGTTTAATTATCTTTATTGTACCGACAACAACGGGCGCGCCGCTGAGTATCGTTATGAATTTTTTGAAAGTGCGCGTTGTGGGTTTGAGTTTTCCGGGGCTATGTCATGCAATCCAGAATTTCAAGCGGTACCACTTTATTATAACGGGGTTGAAAAAAATTATAACTCGCGTTTAACTATTACCGATTTCCCGCAATGCGCATTTGCTACGGATTCTTACGCGGCATGGTTGGCACAGAATAAAGCGTCGTTAACTGTAGAAAGCGCCGGGATTGGCATTTCAGCCGCGGCGAATTTGTTAACCGGTAACGTGGGCGGGTTAATTTCAAACGGGTTACAAGTCGCCGGGCTTGTGGCTGAGAAAAAACAACACGAAACATTACCACCACAGGCGAAAGGAAAACAAAGTAGTTCCCTAAATGTAGCAAGCGGCTTACAGGGTTTTACATTTTACCACGCTCACGCCCGAATTGAATTTCTGAGAATTATTGATGATTATTTCAGTTTATATGGCTATGCGACAAACCGCGTTAAATTGCCAAACGTCCATAATCGTCCATACTGGAATTATATCAAAACAGTTGGGTGTGAAATTGAGCCCGTAAAAAATCCGGACGGGACGACGCGCGGGGTTCCCGCCGCGGACGCTGAAAGAATTTGTGAAATTTTCGATAACGGCGTGACTTTCTGGAAATACACACCCGGCGAAGAATTACGCGTCGGTGATTATAGCCGCGATAATTCGCCGGTTTAAAAAAGAGGTGATAAAAAATGAGCAAAGTTCAGGTTGAAAAAAGCACAATTTCTAATCTTAATACATTTCTAATGTATAAGGAACTTTTAACACGTATTGCTTTAAGCCGTTTTGAGTGGAAAGGGCTCCCGACAACAATTAAAGAACACCAGTTAGAAAAAAATTTATTTCTTTTCGGCGCGGTTTTGTTCTTTAATGATGAAAATTTAAACAGCCTTTTGCAATTGCCTTTCACGGGCGGAAACGGTATAAATATTTATGACGAACCGATTGAGCGAAATGTGAACAGCGTTTCGGGGTATCAAAATACATTGAACGACACAAACTCTATAATTTGTTACGGAAATTATTCTGAAACGGCGCCCGCATTTCACGGCGAATTAAATATGATAAATCTTTTCGCGCGTAGACTTTCGCACGGTTGCACAACCGCCGATATTAATTTACACGCGCAGAAAACGCCGGTTTTGCTGAAATGCGCGCAAAATCAGTTAATGACGTTAAGACGATTATATCAGAAATACGACGGAAACGAACCCGTTATTTTTGCAGACAAAAATTTTGATATTAATAATGTTGGTGTGCTGTCAACAAATGCGCCGTTTATAGCTGATAAAATTCAAGGCGTAAACGCAAATATTTGGAATGAGGCTATGTTGTATTTAGGCATTCCGAATATTGTCGTAAACAAAAAAGAGCGTTTAATTTCGTCCGAAGTTTCCGCCGCGCAGGCGGGCGCAATGGCTTCAACCCTTTCCCCGCTCACAGCAAGGCAAAAAGCCGCTGAGGCTATTAATGAAATGTTTAATACAAATATTTCCGTGGCGTATCGCGTCGCACCGGTTCCGACAAATAACGAAACTGTTTCACGTGAAACAGCGAAAGAGGGTGAATAAATGAGTTTTGTAACAACCCGATTAATTGACATTCTTGCAAGTTACGCCGAATTGGATTTTATTCCAGATTTTGACTCACCGGAATACTCACAAATGCTTCACACCGGCAGAATTAAATTATTTTCGTTCGCGTATCCTATGTTTACGGCAGAACAGAAAGAGCGTTTAGAAAAAAATATTATTCAGCATTATTTGACACGCGAAATTGGCTCCGAAACCGTCGGCTTATTTCGTCAGCGTTTACAGGCGAAATTATGCGAAATTATGCCGGAATTTATACAGCTTTACAAACTCGCTGAAATGGATTATAACCCGTTGAACACGGTTGACATTCTGGAGGAATTTGACAGAACAACGGAAAACACAAGTGAAAATAATTCAACGTCAACCGCTGAAAGCACGGTAAAAACTGACGAATGGGTGGCGTATAGTGATACGCCACAGGGCGGTTTAAGCGGGGTTAAAAATTTAGCATATTTAACAAGCGCTACAAATAACACCGCAGACAACACGAGCGAAACAACCGGCGAAATTTCGGGCACGTCCGAGGGTTCGACCGTTGACAGCTACACAAAACACACACACGGGTATTCTGGTGGGGACGTTTCCGAAAGAGTACGAAAATACCGCGAAAATGTTTTAAATGTTGATAATATGATTATCGACAAGTTAAACGAATTATTTATGACAATTTATTTTTAAGAGGTGAAAATTATGATTGAAAAAATCCATGCGCGCCGCGTCAATGCTGTTTTACCAACTGAATTTGATAATTCCATGAGTTATTATGAGTTAATTTCTAAATTGCTCCATAAAATCAATGAAGTTATTGAAAGTGAAAACAGCGTTGAAGAAAAAATTAACGCTATCAATGAAATTGTAGAGCGTCACAATGTAGCAATATCAAATTTATATTCAGCTACAAACAGTTTAGGAAAAGTTATTGACGAGCACGGTGTAGCTATTACGCAGAACACCGCCGCAATTTCTGAAATTAATAAAAAACTTGTTGACGGGTTCGGCGTTAAAGGGTTTGTAAATACCCTTGACGAAATCGACGGCGACGGGATATATTTTACACGCTCCAGCGAAATGCCAACGGCGGGGTATTGGTGTATTGTGTCAGCGTCCGAAAGTCGTTATACTTCACAGATTGCATTTAATATTTCGGGTACCGGGTACGACAGTTTACGCCCGTTTTATAGATTAGGCGTTTCGGGCGTTTTCGGAAATTGGAACGACCGCCAGTTATATGCGTATAACAACGGGGTTTTTGAAACTATAAACGCGAACAACTGCGGCGACGCGTTCACTTTTATAAATGTTAGCGCGTATGCTTCAACTAATTTACCGGCGGGCGTATCTGAGCGTAATAATTTCGGCTTGCTTATTACGTCCCCGTCAAGTTATGATGATGAGCCGGAGTATAACAGAGTATTCCAGATTTATTATGAATATTCCAACCCGATTAATATTTATTTCCGTATAAGAATCGGAAATCTTTGGAATGATTGGTACACTTTACCGGCGGGCGGTTCTGGTGGCGGTTTACAGCCGCCGACAGTATGGAATAGCGAATATTTACTTGAAACGGGTTCCACAAGTGGGACAACAAACGCAAGTACGCCGTTGAAAAATGTTTTTATTGCCCGTGATACAATTTCGTCGGAAATGAACGACAACATAAAAAACGGAGTTTATCATATCAATGAAATATCAGGTTTTAATAATATCCCCGGTGGGCTTACTGGTACGTGGCAGTTAGTCGTTGTTGGTGACGATACTTTAGAAAAGCAGATTTTAACACAGGATAATATTATTTATGAGCGAAATAAAACCAACGGCGTTTGGGGCACGTGGAATAAATACGGAGTTATCCGCACAACGTCCGGAACGGGTGAAATTTACAACGGGGCAACATTCGCCAATAAAAACGCTCACGCCGAGGGGTTAAATACTGCTTGTTGGGGTGAATACTCTCACGCCGAGGGAATTAACACCGGAGCAAATAGCGAGGGTAGCCACGTTGAGGGCAACACAAATTATACAAATGGCGCTTATGCCCATGCCGAGGGCGCTTATAATCAGGCGAACGGGTACGCGGCACACGCCGAGGGCGAATATTGTAACGCGAACGGCTACGCGGCACACGCTGAGGGGTGGCACACAACCGCCGCCGGGGACAATTCCCACGCAAGCGGTAAATATACAACCGCCAATTCAGAAAATCAGTTTGTTTGTGGACGTTATAACGTACCGGACAACGCCCGCGAATTTGGATTCATTGTCGGAAACGGCGAACCGGGCAACGATTCAAACGCGTTCGGCGTAAAGTGGAACGGTGAAATTGTTGGTAAGGGCATTAACAACCTTACCCAGATTTACAGCGGTTCCGCGAGCGTTGCCGGGGATAGGGCGGTTGTGAATATTCCAAATTTTGACTTTGCAAAATATCGCGCGTTCTCTATTGGCATTTGCTTTAAATCCACAAATCACGTAGGCTTTAATTCAATTGACATTGTAAAGG
Organism: bacterium; assembly: GCA_024408855.1. Lineage (GTDB taxonomy): Bacteria > Cyanobacteriota > Vampirovibrionia > Gastranaerophilales > Gastranaerophilaceae > CAG-196. Next base: position 14,688 of record JAKSUQ010000036.1, read on the forward strand.
TAACGGCTAACGGTATAACAGTTGCTTCAAATTATGGTGTGTCATTCTATGAAGATACAGCCGGGAATATTATTGTTCAGTTTGTTCACGCGGCTGTAACGGACGCGGGGCTCTCTCTCCGTTTCCCCGTGAAAGGCGTTGAAGTTGGTACCTCAATTTACGGGCGTACAATTGAAGCATTGACAGAAGTTGAGGTTATTGTGTACGGTATTGAATAATTGTTTCACGTGAAACATTTAAACCCCGGTTTTATCCGGGGTTTATTTTTTATACGGCGACAAGTAAAGTTTGTGATTCAGAAATTCGCATAGCCCACGCCATCATTTTATTTATTACGGGTTCATATTCCGCGCGCTCTTTTGGTTCCATTTCGTCAAGTTCTAAAAGTAATTGAATTAATGTTATTTCAGCTTTAAACATTTTTACCACCTCTAAACTGTAATACTGTTAACTGCGTTACTTCTTCTACTTTCCAATGACGCGTTACAATTTCAATATCATTTTTTCAGCGTTGCGAAGTGTGAACACCTCTAAAGCCAAGTGTGCATTTGCACTTTCAATTGACGGAAACGCTTCTATAACTTCACCGGTTCTTTTATCAACAATTACTGCTTTTACTTTCATTTTTTCAAGCCCTTTCGTAAATATTTAAATCGTTCCCAATGGTGCGGGAGTTTGTTTTGTAACCGTGCAGACAGTGCATAAATCTATAATATTCACTGTATAAATAATCAGGTATTTCGTCAACGCGGTTGAAATGATGTGTCGTGTTATCGGTAACAATAATTATAACGTGACTTGTCACAATAACAGCTTGAATATAGTTTACCATTTTTTAATCCTTTCATTGTTTCACGTGAAACAAAAATATATTTAGGGTGTCAACCCTATGATTTAATTATACCACAAACGGCGCTTATAGTTGTAAACTCATTGTAAACTAATTGTTAATTGTTTGTGAACGTGTAGCCGCCACCACTCGCCAACCCGGCATTTGTGAACAATCTGTTAATAAGTTGGGGTAAATATTTTAATTATATATACGTTATATACGCTGCT
>JAKSUQ010000037.1 GCA_024408855.1 bacterium
TAGAGCACCTGCTTTGCACGCAGGGGGTTAGGAGTTCGAGTCTCCTATTCTCCAATTTAAGAGATAATAAGCCTTTTTGATGAACTCATCAAAGGGCTTTTTTAGTTCATAGCTTAGGTTTCGCCCATCTAACCAAAAGTTCGGAAACACTAATTTTAAAATCTTCCTTTTTCTATCAATTTCCGAACTCATATAAAGTTCATATATTCTGGAAGCTACTTCTAACAAGTGTTTCATGCTGATATGTACATCTTCGGAATTGTTATTGAAATTAGCAATCTGATTTTCAAGCAAACTAATTTCTCTTGTTAATTCTATTTTTTTCTTATTATAACTTGTCAGTAAGTTTGAGAAAAATACTCACAACTCGGAAGAATGGAACTGTTTCCGACTAACTTTGTATCATTCGGACACATAGTCGGAAACAAATAAGAACTTGATGTTTCCGTAAAACGAGTTAAAATGTGTGTACCCCAACACTTACCCCAACTAATTTTAAGGAGTTTTTATGCGTAAAGCGAATTGCGAGCAGAGTGCGAAGCGTAGCGTAGACACGTTTAACGCGAGCAATCAAGCAGAATTAAGAAAACAGATTGAACTGCTTGAACAAAGAATGTCCAAAAGTCCAAATAATATGAAAGACGGCGGAAGTCATTTTCTGTACCGCAGAGAAAGAATGATACGATTCAAAATGCTGCAGAAAAATATTCCGCAAAAAATGCTTGCAAAAAGACTGAACCTAACCGAAAGCTACATATCAAAACTAATTACTGGTGAGCGGTATAACAAAGATTTTGAAAGGTATATTATTCATATTTTAGATGTTAATTATTACTGCTTGTAAATATATTTATAAAATACTTATTACTACTATCAAAAAAATAAATTCACAGGTTTTAGTATTACCGTAAAAGGTAAGTTATAATATGGAGTCTGAAAACGATGAATTTAAATGTCGGAATTATTGATACTATTCCTAAGACAGCCAAACATATTTCGCAGGCGCAAAAATTTGTAAAATATCCTATAAAAACAGTTTTTTCTGATGTGGACGGTACTATTTTAAATTCTAATAAAATAGCATCTGAATCCCATTTGCTTGCAATAAAAAAACTTGAAGAAGCCGGTATTCCTCTTATTATTTCAACCGGAAGAGGTTATAAAGAGATTGATTCCATATTTGAAAAATTAAAAATGAAACCGGGAATTATTATAACGGAATCAGGAGCCGTTGTTATAGACGGGGCAAAAAATAAATTATTTGAAAACAAATTATCATTAGATAATGTACAAAAAATCCGTACAGCTTTTCGAAAATTACAAGCTCCGGACACATATTTCAGATTTACATTTGATGGTGAACTTTATATAGAAGGTTCTGCAAAAGCACTTGAAACAAGCTCTGTTAAGACGCATTCTCTTAATTCTTTTGATGAGCTTTTGGACAAAGGTCAGCTGCCGACAAGAGCTTTCATTGCAAAATTAAATTCGAAATCTTATAACGATATTGAAATATTGGTTCAGAAATTTCGCGAAATTTTAGGCGAAGGTTTGAGCGTATTTAATTCGGGAATAAAATTTGCGGAAATTACCAATAAAGATGTTTCTAAAGCAAGTGCGATTGAGTTTTTGCAGAAATATTTCGGTTTTAATTTTGAAAATATTGCTTGTATAGGGGATTCTGCGAATGATGTTTGCATGGCAAAACTTGTATCTCAAAACGGTGGAATGTCAGTTTCAATGGCAAACGGAACGGAAGAAATGCAAAAAGTTTCTGATTTCATAACCGAAGATGTCGATAACGGCGGATTTTTAAATTTTGTTAATGAAATTTTGAAAATTAATAAAAGTAAATAGCAAAAAATATTTTTACGAGTTTTATATGAATATGGAAGAAGGTTTGTGCCAAAACCGGTTGCAGATTATCTTTCTGAATTAAGTTCAAATATTAGCAATATAGGTAAGTAGGAAGTTAATAATATGAAAACAAATCCGATAAGTAACTTTTATATAAAACAAAATCAAAATAATTTTAATAAAAAAAATGTTTCCTTCGAAAGCAATCGAGTTATATTGGCAGGAAGTTTTGATCCGCCTACAATCGGTCATCTTGATTTAGTCAAAGTCGGTTCTCAAATTGGTGACGAACTGCTTGTTATAGTTGGTAAAAATCCTAAAAAAAATTATTTTTTACCACTAGAAAAAAGACTTGAATTAATGAAAAAATGTGTATCTGATTTTGAAAATGTCAAAGTTCTTACATACAAAGATGTACCATCATCTGTAATAAATAGCCCGCATATTCGATTACGCGGACTAAGAAATTCCATAGAAAGTTTAGAAGATGAATTTCATCTTGATGAGCAATATACTTTAAACAATCCTGATATAAGAACAATATTTTCATTAGGAAGACCTGAAGTCAGAGATGTATCTTCGACTCTTGTGCGCAAATTGTTCCGTGAAAATGGCGATTTTAGTCGTTGGGTTCCAAAACCTGTTGCAGAATATTTGAAAAAATTACAATTAGAAGGCGGAATAAAGTAATGAACACACTAATTTCATATAATCAATATCAACCAAATTTTATGGCATATAAACTTGGTGTTACGGGAAATATTGCAGCAGGTAAGTCGACCGTGCAAAAATATTTCGAAAAAAATGGGATTAAATGTATTGATGTGGATGATGTTTGTCACCAACTCTATATTTCAGATAAAAATGTTATCTCGCAAGTAAAAGAATTGTTTAAAAAATATGGATTTAATCAACTAGAAAATGAGGATTTTATTGACAGAAAAAAAATCGGGAAAATAGTTTCCCAAAATAAAGGCTTAAGAAAAGAATTGGGAAAAATTGTTCATCCGGCTGTTCAACAAGTTGTCGATAATTTTGTGAAAGTAAACAACAGTGAAAAATTTGTTGCAATATTTAATCCGCTGATTTTCGAGAGTAAAAAGCAAAAAAAATATGACAAAATACTCATGATAAAAATAGATCCTAAATTACAACTTGAACGTTTATTGCAACGAAATTCTTTTTTAACAGAAACAACTGCTAAGCAGAGAATTGCTTCTCAAATGCCGCAAGATAAAAAAGTCAGAAAATCTGATTTTGTGATTGATAACTCTTTTGGTTATGAAAACACTGAAAATGAAGTAAATAAAGTTTTAAATTTATTAAACGGTACAGATATTTGGAAAAGCAATTGGGATAAATTTAAGCTAAGTTTGAAAGAATATTTCATAGGTTACCCTATAAGAATAAGATATACCGCAAAACATAAAAAAGCATTTTTAAATGTAGAAAAAGAATTGACCGGTAAAAATACATTGGGCGGTTACTGTCATGATTTAGAAAAATTAATAATGTATATAATCGGTGTACCCAAAAATGTTGCTCATAATATTCATGTTGCGGCAGCACCACATCATGTTAGAAACGGTCACGTTAAAAAACCGATTATGGCAATAATTGATTGGGAATGCGCAAGATACACAAAACCCGATAAATCTTTAAATGCAAAAGATTTTTATGAAAAATTTTATGTAACAAAAAAAGGTATAAGAATTCCGGAAATTGAAGAAGCAATGGAAAAATTAGGTTTGGTAGAAAAAAATTATAAGTGGGGTTCATAATAAATATTAATTCGATACAAAATAATAACATTTACCGGCAGCAATATAACAGAATGTGTTTTGGAAATGGTTTTAATAAACCGCTTTCCACAAGAGCAATTGCATTGTTGAAACAAAATATCATGGATGTTATTCCGTGCACGGAATTAAATGAAGTAAATAAATTTTGCATGCCAAACATGGTGAAGCGTCAAAAAGCCCTATATCCTCAAAGTAAATCTATTGAAATGTTTAACCTGAAAGATGATGATTTAATTGGTTTTTTAAATGATGACATGAAAAAGGCGTATAATTTACCGTATTTTGAAGGTATCGGTATTGCAATAGGCGACAACATCGGGACAATCGAAAACTGGAATAGAGCCTACGAAACTGTAATATGTTTAGTTCCGAAAGTCGATGCTGAGGCTTACAAATATAAAGTATTTGCAAACAGGCTTATGACAGAATAGTTTTTTACTTATTTATTACAACAATTCTGGTTGAAACGTCATCAGGAACATCAGAATTTTTAAAGGCTTTACCGCATTTTATAACTCTTGATTTATATCGTTCAAGTAAATCGAATAAATATTCATTGATTTCTTTTTGTTCACCATTGTTCAACCAGTCTTTAACCCATTTTTCATAACCTTTTGATTTAGGTTTTATAAAAGCATTTTTAGGCAATACTGCAACTAATGTCCCACCTTTTTTCAATAAATTAAAGCATCTTAATAAATGCATTATATCCAAACCATTATCAAACGGAGGATTCATAATTACTTTGTCATAATTCCCCTTTTTTGATGTGAGTTGCATAATGTCCGTACCGACGAGAGAATATCCTTTATTTTGTAATACAGTTCTGAATTCATCAACAGGTTCTACAACTGCAATATTTTTAGGACTAACATGTGTTTTTTGTTGTAATCTGTCAGCAATGTGCCCATAACCTGCGGATGGTTCTAAAATTCTATCCGTAGGAGAAACTTTACCGAGTTCATTAATCATTTTATCAATAACAGATGTTGGGGTAGGAACAAAATGCTTGGAAATTTCACCGCATATTATTTTTGTTCCGATATTTTCAGGTAAATTTCTTGGGTTACCAATTCTTGCGGTAAATTGTATATTAAAGTTTGTATTCAAAAATGTGTTCATATTATCTAACATTTTTATAATAAGTTCCTTTCATAATTTTCCATAAATTATAATCTTACACGATTTCTAATGGTACGAAGATTTGTTTTCCCTGGTAAGTGTTTGTCAACAAAAATAGTCTGTTCTCTGTCTGGACCGACTGATATAATGCTAACCGGTATACCTACAAGCTTTTCAATTTTAGCAATGTATTCCTTAGCCTTTTCCGGTAATTTTTCATATGTTTTTATGCCTGATAAAGGTGTTTTCCAACCGGGCATCGTTTCATATACAGGTTCTAAATATTTATGCATGTATATATCTGTAGGGTATGATTTATAAATCTTACCGTCTCTGATATCTTTATACGCAGTACAAACCTTAATTTCATCAAAATTATCATATACATCTATTTTGGTTAAAGCCATGTCTGTAATGCCACCAACAAGTGCAGCATATCTTGCTTGTACGCCATCGAACCAGCCACAGCGTCTTGGTCTTCCTGTTGTTACACCAAATTCATGACCTATGTCTTGTAATTTCTTGCCTATTTCATTTTTCTGCTCTGTAACAAAATCACCTTCACCGACTCTTGTCACATAAGCCTTTGCCACACCTATAACTTTTTTTATAGATGTCGGGCCGTATCCGCTTCCAACTGCCGCTCCTCCGGCTATCGGATTAGAACTTGTTACATAAGGATACGTTCCATAATCAACATCAAGCATTACTGCCTGTGCCCCTTCAAATAAAGTAGATTTATCTTTAAATTCGTGTAACATGTCTTGCCAATCAAAGCATACATATGGTTTGAATAATTCTGCATAATCTTTAAACAACGAAAGCATTTGTTCCTTGGTATACGGTTGAAGTCCATATACATTTTGTAATTCCTTATTCTTAAGCGGTAATATCATATCCAATCTGGCATCAATCGCATCCGGTGAATATAAATCTTGAACTTTAAACGCTGTTTTAGCCACTTTATCCGAATATGTAGGTGCTATACCTTTTTTGGTGCTTCCGAATTTACTTTTTGCAGAGTTTGCCTCAATCCATGCATCAACTTCTACGTTATACGGCATTGTTAATGTAGCAAGCGGTGAAATCTTTAAATTATCAAATTTTACACCCTGTTCTTTTAATTCCTTAACTTCATTTTCAAATGATTCAGGGTGAAGAACTGTTCCTGCACCTATAAAACAGGTCGTATTAGGATAAAGAATTCCTGACGGAATAAGGTGAAATTTGTAGGTATTACCGTCAGCAACAACCGTATGTCCGGCATTTGCCCCGCCACTAAACCTTATCACCAAGTCAGCTCTCTGTGCCAGCAAATTTGTTACTTTTGCTTTACCTTCATCACCCCATTGAGCTCCTATTACAGCAACTTTATTTGAGGATCCTGATTCCGATTGTTTTTTTGCATTCCCAAAATTTTGCGATTTACGATTTGAATAACTATTTACCGGTAAAATTTTCATGTTTTATTCCTTTCATTTTTAACTACTACATATGATATAAAACCTGTAAAAATATTTTTGCTACTTGGTTCTTGACATCAATTCACTCAATACATCTTTTATTGTTACATTGTTTTGAACCATTAAAGTTAGTACGAAATATGTCAAATCAGCGACTTCCCACGCAAGAGTATCTTCTCCGTTTTCAAAATCCGTAACTTCTTGGGCTTCTTCCTTTATTTTGGAATTCAGATAATTTCTATCCAGAAACAGTTTTGTTGTGTATGAGTTTTGCGGCAAATTCAGTTTTCTGTCTTGAAGAAGTTTATATAAATCGTTTAAGGTAAAATCTTTATCTTCAAAACAACTGTATCTTCCTAAATGGCATGCAACTCCTTTTTGACGAACTTTGTACAATAATGTATCATGGTCACAATCAAATTTTGCGGAAATTAATTCTTGAGTGTTACCGGATGTTAAACCTTTTTCCCACAATTCTTTTCTTGAACGACTATAATAAGTCGATTTACCCGTCGAAAGTGATTTTACAATTGCATCTTTATTGGAATATGCAAACATAAGAACCTGTTTTGTATCAATATCCTGAACAATTGTCGGTATTAACCCGTTATTTTTCGCAAAATCAAGTGAGGAACAAAAAGCATCTTCTAAAGATAGTATGCCTGTATATATAGACATTCCGAGTTGTGAATTAATATTTGCTTTTTCTAAACTTTTTATTTCTTCAACATTTGTTATTCCTCCTGCAGCAGTAAGGTCATTTTTTGTTATTTCTCTTATTTCTTTTATAGCATCAATATCAGTACCGCCTAACATACCTTCTTTATCTACTATTGTGTATAAGTATCCTGAGCATAAATTATCAAAACGTTTAACAAAATCTTTCGGGGTTTCATTAATTTCCTTTGTCCAGCCTTCTGTTGTAATTTTTCCCCCCTTTGCATCTATGGCTACTATAACTCTTTCTTTTGGTAATTTTGATAATAATTCTTCATTAGCTTTTGTGCCAATTATAATTTTTGAAGCACCGTAAGATAAAATTCTTCTTGCTTTTTCTTCATCTCTAATACCTCCACCGACACGACATTTTGCTATTTTACATATTTGTTTAATTGTTTCTTCATTATTTCCCTTATTCATTGCAGCATCTAAATCTATAACCGCAATTTCACCGAATCTGGAAAAATATTTTGCTAATTCAAGTACATTTTCTTTCTCTAAAATTTTTTCTTTTCCCTGTTGTAATTGAACCGCTTTTCCGTCCATTAAATCTATGCTTGGTATTATCATTTTTATTCTCCTTTATATAACTTTAAATCGTTTGAGTTTCATTTTGATTATTCATATTCTTTTTGATTAAATATTTATTTAAAATATATGGCATTGCAAAACCAATACTCCCCATTATTATTAACAAATTTGTCCAATACATTCCGAGTGCTACCTTTTTTGTTTTAATTTTTTCTTTTGCACCAATATTTAAATTTTCTATTTCTTCCAGTGTTCTGACGGGCTTTTTTAGTCCGTTTAATAAACTTGTTTGATTTATATCTTTATCATTTTTAAGGATTTTTGTTTTTAAAAATTTATCCGATAAAACAGCACCTATTTTATTTAATGCAAAATCACCACCAAAAAATAGCGTATCCATAACTCCTAATCTTATTGCAGAATCTTTTAATTCGTTATCACTTCTGCTTGCAAGTAAATGTCCGGGAATTACACAAAAAAGTTCAATTAAAAAGAAAGGTAGGAGTTTCATAATGAATCCTTTATTAAAATCAAACTTATCTGAGTTCAACTTTAATTGCTTTAAAATACCTGAAGGATTTTTCTTGGATATAGCCTTATATAAAGCAAGTGATGTTGCCGTAGCTCCGAGTAAGGATGTTCCGATAAATGTACAAAAATTTTTCTTTCTGTTTCGTTTCCATTTTGCAGAATTATTTTCTATTTGTTCTTTAGAGCCCATTTCAAATTCGGCACTAAATCCTTCTTGTTGAGTGATATTTTTTGAAACTTTATTTACAGCCCACGGGATTATTCCCAATAACAAACCTGTTGCAAAAATGTTTAATCCTAAAGCTGCCGATTTAGCTTTAAGCAGATTTTTAGTTAACGTAGTATTGTCACTATGATAAATTTGGACCAATTTGTTTAAATCCGAATTATTATCTCCCAAATTCTTATAAGGTATTTCCATAAGTTTATTTGCAGATTTTAACGACAAATTTTTAAATCCCAAAGCCTGTAATACCGTTTTATTTATAAAGGGTGCTGCAACAATCGGAAAACCAAGAGATAATATGGTAAAAATAAGAGATTTTGAAAAACGTTCTTTTGCTTCAACCTGATTATTTGCCATAACCGCATTAGGAATAGCAATTCCGCCAATATCAATAAGACCACGGTTCAAAAACATATTATTTTGAATTGTAGAAGTTAAATTATATGCAGAAATACTATTCAACATACCCATAATTCCTACACATTATTAACCATTTTATTTAACGGTAGTACTTTTGATTGAGGTTTTATTGCCGATGAAAGCGATTTTTTCAAGTGAAATAACTGTAGATATTTTTGTTCGTCAATATCTACATCAAATATTAATGCAGCCTCCGAACTTAGAACTTCATCAACGATTTTTAATCCGTTATCTTTTAATGTTTTCCCTGTTTCTGTGATATCAACGATTGTATCAGCAATTCCTAATTTCGGTGCAATTTCCACAGAACCGGACAGATAAACTATATCAATATCAACATTTTTTGCTTCAAAAAAACGTTTTGTAATATGCGGAAAGGAAGTTGCAACTTTCATTTTTATCGGACTTGTACAATTCTTAAAATTAGAATTGGAATTATTAGTTGCAACCACCATTTTTGTATTTCCATAGTTTAAATTCAATAACGATTTTATATTTGCATCTTCAAATTCTTCCATTATGTCAATACCGGTGATACCGCAATCAACGACTTTTTGAGAAATCAGATACGGAATGTCTTGTGCCCGCAGAAAATAAAAATTATAATCTGCGGTTTCATAAGACAATTTTCTTTCCATATTTGATAAATCTATTACTATACCGCTTCTGTATAACAAATATAGCGTTTCATCTTTTAATCGACCTTTATTTGGTATAGCTATTCTCAATTTTTCCATAGAGTATAATCCTTATTCTTATATAAGTTTGTCTAATTTTTCTAAATCATCAATTAATTTACCCCAGTTTTCTCTTATGGCATCTTCAGTTTTGCCCTGACGCCATAAGTCTTTGTCAAACGAGTTATCATGCTTTCTAATCCTCATACCGTCAGGAGTAATCTCCGAGCAAACACAATTACCCTCATAATTGATGAAATAGCAAAGGTCAATTAATTCATAATCAGCATAAGACAATAATTCTTTTAAAAGATATGTAACTAAACGTGTTGTTAATTTGGCATTATCAACATCTGTATAAAATGCTGCAAAATCGTCACAGATACATTCATCTTTGTGCGGAAGCGGATTTCTCCAATCAAATCTTATAATATCTGTCGGGAATTTCCCTTCATACATTATTTTCTTGCCAGTTTTTGTATTAAATTTTTCAACTTCAAAAAGTGCATGTTTCATTGTACCGAGCATGTAATTTTTCCAAACAACTTCGAGCGGGGAAATAGAATCATAGAAATACACCATTGAATAATTTTTACCATCAATTTCAATACTGCCGAGGAAGTTACTGATATACAAATTATTAGAATTTTTTAAGAAATATTCCTGAGCTAATTTTTCTATTAATTGATTTTTAAAATGGTGTTTACCCTCTTCAAAAAGACTTAAAGAATGGTTAATTCTTCCGGCAAACATTGCCCAGAATTTTTGTCTTAATTCATCAGTACCTATAACTGTGCCGTATCTGTTATAAGTAAATGAATACATCGTTGGTTTTAATTCAACAAGAGCGATATTTGTGTTTGGAACTTCATAGAATATTTTACTTTCACCTTCAAGAATTTTATTTGAAGGTTTGATGTTATTTTTCAGAATATAATTTTTGCAAATTGATGAAATCTTTTCAAATTCTGACTCTGCATTTTTATCAACATAAGCTGAAAAATTTACTACATTTTTGAACAATAAATCTAATTTTTTCATTTAATTTCTCCTTTCAATTAATAAGTGTTCGTTAGGCATGAAAACTTCTGAAAAAATAATTTGCTACAAAATAATAAAACTTTACAAAAGTTAACACTCGAAACCAAAATGGCAAGCAAAAAAATAAACTGCCACAAATAAAGGATATGTAAATGCAAAAATTAACAAAAACTATTTAACTAAACTTTTTACTTCGTCAAAAACAAAATAGTTAAATATCTCGTCGAATGAATTATTCAAAGTATATGACGGAGTAGGTGCATTTTGATATAGTAAAAATTCTTTTTTAAGCATTTCATCAGACCAAAAAGTTATTGAATCAAGAAACGGACGTTCTATTTTCTTTTGGCGGAAAATGTCGCTGCCGTATTTTGCAAAAATGTCATCTACACCCGCACTTTTCGCCATTGCAACATCTTTAAACATGTTATCACCGCAATAAACGCAATCTTCTTTATTGACACCAATTTCATCAATTATTTTAAGAAGATTTTCGGGACATGGTTTTGGATGGAAGACTCCTTCAAAAAATCTGTAAGGTGTACCGCAAGCATCAAAGATTTCATTCTTCGGATCAGCAGAATACACAACATCAATTAATCCGTTAAAACCAAGAGCATTTATTCTTCCGCAAGTACTCGACGCTTCTGATTCTGTGAATACAACGACTTTAGCACCGGCTTTTTTAATTTTGATTAAGGTTTCTTTTACACTGGGGTAAGATTGCAAATTAACGAATTTACTTTCATTTCTTATTTTTTTAGCTTCGTCGCATATTGCATAAAATTCATCAGCGGATTTAAAGCGTGGAATAAAACAGGTCAATTCGTGAAACAAATTTTCATATTCTGTTGTTCCGTATTTTGTATGAATTTTGCGAATTTCAGGGACAAGTTCATCTCTTGTTAAACCGCTTTTTGTTTCAAATAACACTAAAGCCTTATCTATTGCCTTATACCAGCCGTCAAGCCAATCGTATAAAGTATTATCAAAATCAGTTATAAATACCTTTTTTCTCTTTTTATTCATTACTTCCATATACAAATCTTAACACAAAATTTCCAAATAGCAAAAAATATTTTTACGGGTTTTATATGGAATGTGAAAATTACTTTAACAAATTCCAATAATGCGATAAAATACCAAAATAATTGTCATAATGAATATTTGAAAATTTTTAGTGACAAAAACATTGATGTGCCGCTAAAAATTCAAAGTTCTTTATTTTCATCGGAAGCTGCTTTTTGTTCAAAAATATACTCAAACATATCATTTGGAAACAATAAGTTAAGATTTGCAAATGAATTAAACATATGGGCAAATCATTATAAAGATAATGTGCTGATTGTTTCGATGAAAAATAATTTTACGGAAAAACTTTTCTCTAAACTGTTCACGAATAATCATAAACCTTTAATCGTTTTTATTGAAGGCCCAAGCGGTTGCGGCAAGAGTTCACAGGCAAAAGTTATAAATAATATACTCAATGAAACTTCGACATTAGGCAATCTGCCAAAATCAATTATATTATCCGGAGACAATTTTTATATTCCAAATGATGATTTAATGAAAGATGCAAATTATGTTTTTGTTGATATGATTGAAAAACACCCTGAAAGAGAAACTCCTATAGCATTTAACATAGCAAGTGAATATCAAGTTTTGAATAATCTGAGATATGGTGAATCTCCAACAATCACGATACCTCAGTACGATTATAAAACAGCAAAAGTAATATCAAAAAAAGAGATTATTCGTCCTGCTAATTTAGTAATTTTTGACGGACTGTACGCTCCTAAATATTTTGATTTTGATTTTCGTATTTTCATAGATACAAAGAGAACAATTCGTGACAAACGCGTTGGCGGACAAAGATTTAAAGAAAGGACACCCAAAAGTAAAAACCCGGAACTGGAAGGGAAAAAATTGGCTGAAATTGTCGGAGATGTCCATGATAAATTTATTCTTCCGAACAAAACTAAAGCGGATATTGTTATTTCAGGTAATCATAGTTTAGATGATATAGAAAATCTGTATAAAGATTTTTTTGCAATTTGTAGAAAGTATGTTCAAGAAGGTGATTCATCATGCAAATTTATTCAATAATACCAAATTTCAATATTAATAACCGGTATAATGTTCCTAAACAAAGCTCGAGCTTTAAATCTTATAATCAGAACATAAGATTATTAAACGTACAACATGTAGATACTGTAAATTTTGGAAATAAAACAAAATTAAAACAACCGATAATAATAGCACTTTTTGGCCCACCTAACGGGGGGAAAAGTACATTAGCAAAATTATTGTCTGAATATTTAGGTATAGTCGAGATTACGACAGGTAACATATTCAGGGCGGAAATAAAAAAGGGAACACCATTAGGTTTAGAAATGAAAAGTTACATGAATAAAGGAGAACTTATTCCTGATAAGTTATGTGACGAGATTTTATGGCAACGATTTACGCAAGACGATTGTAAAAACGGTTTTATCTTGGACGGTTATCCGAGAACGGTAAAACACGCAAAAAAAATCAATCGTTATTTAAAAAATCACAAAGGTACAAAGTTCAAAGTTATAAATTTGAATGCCGAAAAACAACTTTTATTTAAAAGAGTTAATGAAAGATATATTTGTAGAGATTGCTTGAAAGCGACATCAGTAAAAGATTATAATCCTGCTGTTAATAAATGTTCCTGTGGCGGTGAACTTGTAAAACGTCCGGATGATACACCCGAGGTTTTTAGTAAAAGATTAGAAGTGTACGAAAAAGAAACCTCACCCTTAATTGATTTTTATAGACAGAATGGTGATGGAGTATTATCTGAAATAAAATTAAGTTTACCTGATAGAGAACCACAAGAAACATTTTGGGAAGCAAAAGAATGTCTCAAAGAGTTTATACATGAACAGAATGATAAATGACATTTGCCCTAATAAGTTTCAATTGTCTGCCGGAGAGTATCTTAACGATGTAATGGATAAAATATTATGTTTAATGAAAAATCAAAAAAGCTTGTAGCTTACAATTTAAGCTAAATCCAATAATAACCATCAAATGTGACATTAAAATACAGTTTTCATGGCACAACAACTTTAACTCCGAAGTCAAAGCATTGGAACACAACTTTCCACTATTGTGTCTGTTTTGTATCAATTTACAAATTTTTATAAACCAATAGCAAATTTTATTTTCAGGGGTTAAAACTTCTGCCTAAAGTATTAAACTCGCTATACTTTATCTCAAAATCCCTGATACAGAACAAAGTAATTGAATATCTAAATTAGAAAAAATTATGAACTGTATGGGGGTTTTATAGGACAATTCAATACTCGGAAATAGGAATGTTTCGGCAACGTGTTTGAAGAACAGGCAGATGGTACAGATTGACTGAAAAGTCCGAAATGTCCGTTTATTGTCCATTTTTTGCACAACTTTTTCCATAAAGATTTTCAAAATCTGCCTCAAATACAAATACCATTGGGGTTTTCAGGATGGCAAAAACCGGTAAATTTTTCACTTGAAATTTAAGGAATTTTTAACTCGTATAACTTTTCATGTACTTTTATTATTTTGGAAGGGTGTTTTTTAAGGCGAAAGGCTTGATTTTATGGGCGAATGAGCCGCTTCCCTCAAAGTGAGAATTAGGTAATTGAAATGTCCGGAATGTCCGATTTTTTACCCTCAAAATTCCAAATTTTTCCATAAAAAACGTCTGTAATCGCTGACTTTACCCGTCGTGTTTGAGTTTTCGGGGTGGACAAAATTGTTACTTTTGACGGGTAAAAGTATTTTTTCAGAAAATTATTTGTTCAAAATGTTCAAAAACTGTTCAAATTACATATTTCAGCCTTAAAAAAATTATACTGAATTTTTACTGATTTAACATCAAATTTGCAAAATCAGGTAATTGAAATTTTGAAATCCATTTTTAGTCGGAAGTTTTTCAATAAAATTCTATTTAGGGGAAATCGCTTCCCCATCTCTATTTGATAAATATTTTCTCAATTTTATTCCAAAACTTGTATTCAACTTTTCTAAAAGTATGTGTAAAAAATAGTGGATATTATAGATCAGCACCCAGAGGCTAATTTCGTCTAAAAATTTGTTATA
>JAKSUQ010000038.1 GCA_024408855.1 bacterium
AGTTTTATTATACTTGAGGTGTTAGTGTTGCGTTTACTTCTTGAATTCATTCAATTAATCATTAAAATTTCTCAAACCAACTGTTATTAATCATCAAATCAAGTGTTAATTTACATACAGCGAAGCCTTGACTGTGAAAGACGAAATCTTGAAACAGTCAAGCGTAGACACGTTTAAAGCGAGCGAGCAAGACAATCGCGCCGGGGCCACTTTTTAGTGCGTAAAAATTAAGTGTGCGCGATGAGAATTTTAACACAAATAACTTATTTAGTTGAACGAAAAACTCAACCAACTCATTATAGAAATATTATGGTATTACTATGGCAGAACTTGCTATACAATTAATTCTGGAAAAAGTTTTCGTATATTTTCAATATCTTCAGGCGTAATCAATCTTTCTGCGTTTGTAGCTGCAAACCTAGGCTTATAGATAATTTCTATATTGTGTTCAGGCTGTTGATATTTTCGCATACCATTCATAAACAGTTCATAATATTTTTTAAAAGCTTCTTGCATATTTGCACAAAATCCGCCCCAAGCATCCATTACAATCAAATTTTTCCCGTATGTTTTGGGGTTATAAAAATCAGCAGCTTCATTGTAGTGTCTAACGACAAATTGATGAGTTGTGTCCAGAACTCTTTTATCCAGTAATTCATGTGTTGTCATATCTCTAACTTCTGCGTCAAACATTAATTGCATTATTTTACCGTCTTTATAGCCATTTGCAAGTAATGCTCCCATTGTTAAAGAACTTGATTCTCCGCAGTCACCATAGTGATTTTTTTTCAGTCCTTTTATGTCTGATTTAATAATGTCTAAAATATCAAATGAACATACTTCTTGTCTTTGTTTATCAACAACATCACCAATTCTTTGAACATATTGACTAAACATTTCTTGTTTTTGCGGAGTATTAAGTCTCATAGAAGCTTTATATGGAGATATTCTTGGAAATTTTAAATTAGAATTTCTTACAAGTTTATCCATTTGTGCAATTTCTCTGCGTAATGTTAATGCAAGTACTTTTTGAATCCCCATAATAAATTATTACCTTAATTATTTTGTTCCCCATATATTAAAAACAAATGAACTTTAAGAAATTGCCTTTTCTTTTTTTTATATTACAAAAATGTTACAGAAGAAAGTAGATTTGGGTTTCTATCCTAACAAATATTATCAAACCAACTGTTAATAATTATCAAATCAAGTGTTAATTTACATTGCGATTTTTGCCCCAATTTCGCTGTTGTCAAACGTTTTGGCGGTCGGAAGTGTCTGAAAATTCGCAAAGTGTTTTGTCTGATAAGTCCAATTTTAGTCAATTTTTGTCCGTTGAAGTCTAAAATTTGTCTATGGTTAAAACACTGATTATAATTGAATGTAACGCCATTTTGCGACAAAACGGCTACTATGCGATTTTTGTGCGTGCTAAAACAAAAAATATAACCTTCCAAAAGCCTGTGGCGCTAATTATAGTATGTAGCACTAAAGTTAGCAATTAGTATAATAATTATATAAAAAAGAATATATTAAAAAATTTTGGTCAAAAAATTAGAGAGTTACGGCTTAAGGAAAACATCTCCCAAGAAGCACTTGCCTTAACATCTTTTGTCGTTAAGTAAGTAGGGTAGACTTAGTATTTCAAACAAATATGAATTCGAAGTATTATGTAATTTTACAAAATCATAGTCTGCTTGCATTTTGTTTTTTGCTAATCGTCTAAATTCAATCCATTTATGGATTAAATCTAATTTAGCAAGTGCAACTTGTTTTGATTTTTCTGGGGTGTATTTAGTTGTTTCAATTTGATTTGTCATGTGTATAAAATCCTTGCATACACATCTATCGCTCTCATCTCAGAGAAAGTTAAGTCCTATATCCCAATCATAGAGACAATTCGACACATCTCAAATCGTAAGAAAATTAAAACCAACAATTCTTGCACTAAAAATCCGTCGCCAAAAGCCAAACACAATAAAACTTTTAGCGATTTAGAAATAAATACTTGGAATTTTAGTGCAAAATAGTGCAGGAAATGGATAGTTTAGTGCAAAAATTTACCACGTATCTCAATATACAAAATAGGGCTCAACGTGGCTGACTGTTTGAAATTCTTGAAAAACTACCCAATCTAAATGTCCATTAAACATTATACCCATCCAAATTGGACAGAAAGGTTATACACAAAATAAAAAAGCTATGAGATATACTCAAAGCTTCTTTATTAGCGGAAGACGAGGCTCGAACTCGCGACAGCCTGCTTGGAAGGCAGGTACTCTACCACTGAGCTACTTCCGCTCATCAACTTCTATACTATGATAAAACTAACCGGATTGCAAGTAGTTATTTTTGCAATATTAAGTTTAACTTATTTTGTGTTAGTATTATAGAGTAAAACGACGGAGATTCCATATGATTAATGATTCTATTTTTAAGTATTTTACAGTTAAAAACGTAATAGTTTTTATTGTTCTCTTTTTATTATGTCTTTTTGCAGTAACGAACAAGGATATTGCTTTGATGTTTTTTGCTTCAATCGTTATATCTTGTTCCCTCACTCCGCTTGTCGATAAAATGGAACAAAAAATGAGTCGTCAGCTCGCCTCAGCGATTGTTTTGGGTTCGTTTATACTTTTGCTTTGTATATTTATGCTTCCTATGTTGGCAATAGGTACTTATCAAATTGTTTCTTTTGCTGATACTTTCCCTCAGTATATTGACAATATTGATAATCTGCTTAAAACCTCCCCTTTCTTGCAAAGTATTGGTATAAACAAAGAAACTCTCAATATAGATTGGACGAATGCTGCAACTCATGCCGGCGAACTTCTCAATAACGTAGTTGTTTTTCTAAAAGGTTTAAGTTCTGCTTTGGTCTATATTTTAATAACAATAATTTTTACATATTTCTTTATGTCAGACACAAATACCGTAAAAACAACTTTTTTAAGATTTTTCCCAACTTCAATACGAGGCAGAGCTGAAGAAGTTGTTGATATTATTGCAAGAAAAATGGGTGGGTATATCATAGCTCAAGCATATGCAATTACCAGTGTCGGGATTGTTATGACAGTCGGGTTACTTTTGTTTAGAGTTGATTATGCAATTCTTTTGGGTTTAATAACTGCTATTCTTGATATAATACCGGTTGCCGGCCCCGCTGTTGCTTTAATTGTATGTTTGGTGGCTTCGTATGAAGGAGGTATGTTACCGATAGTTGGGGTATTGGTATCGTTTGTGGCAGCTCAACTTATAGAAAACAATCTCGTAAGACCGTACGCTTTTAGTAAATTGTTGAACATACACCCGCTTATGATATTTCTGTTTTTGTTCATAGCTGCTAAATACCTTGGTGTGGTTGGAGCTTTATTTGCACCTGCACTTGCAGCTATGGTTTGTGTATTAGTTGAAGAACTTTATATGAAATACATTGAGTAAAAGTTTTGAGAACAAAAAACGGATTTTGATATATCAAAATCCGTTTTTTACAATTCTTAATATAGAAATTACTTTCTACCGTATCTTTTGTTGAATCTTTCAACACGCCCTTCTGAGTCAAGAATTTTTTGTTGACCGGTAAAGAACGGGTGGCAGTTTGAACAAATTTCAACAGTTATATTGTCTGCAACCGAGCCAGTTTCTATTTCATTACCGCATACACATTTGATAACGGTTTTTTTGTACTCCGGGTGTAATCCGTCTTTCATATTAACCTTCTTTCTTTCAAGATTCCAAACTTGAACTTTGTATACTTCGACCAAAAACATTTTAAGGTGCTAAATATTAATTTTCAAGGGGTTAATGAAAAATATAAATTCGAAATAAAAATTTGACTTTTATTTAAAGATAATTATATACATGCCAAGCTCCCTTAATTGGATGATTTTATGAAAAATATTTAAAGTATTTTCGCAGATTTGTCGATTAACATGGGAGAAATGAGGTAGTACTATATGCAATTAAATGGCGGCGTAAGATTTTGTGAACAAGGAATGAAAGCATCCATTAGGGCAATGCACCTTCAGAGTGAAGTGCTGGGGATGATAAATCAAAATATCATAGGCTTTGATAAGGTAGGTTATCAAAGAAAGCAGCCCGTTGTATCTTCCTTTACGGAATATCTTGGAATACATGGACTTTCAAATGTGGTTGATGATTCTCCCGGACGTATTATTACCTCAAGAAATCCTTTAGATATAGCAATAGCTAATAAAGGATATTTTCAAGTCTTGACACCGCAAGGGGTTAAACTTACGCGTGATGGACGATTCAAACTGGATAAAGACGGCAATTTACTTAGTCTGGAAGATCACTCTGTTCTTTCTGATGCGGGTATTCCGATAAGATTACCTTTTGTTCCTGATAATGTTGAAGAAGTAAAAGTTGACGGAAAAGGTAAAATTACTGTTTATGACAAAAATAATTATGAAATGGTAGAGTCAGGACACCTTGGAATTGTTGATGCAAACGGAATGGCAGTTTTAAATCCGGATGTAAAACAAGGTTATAATGAATGTTCAAATGTACTTATTCAGAACGAATTTTTGGAAATTAAGCCTGTTGTGAGAAATTTTGAAGCTAACAGGCAGATATTTATGATGCAAAATAATAATTTGCAAAAGGTTATTCAACAACTCGGATCAAATGCTTAGGAGTCTTAAATTATGTACAATATGCAAGCAATAATAAGAAAAAGTATCAATAATGGCACACTGCAGTTCGAAAAAATGGGGTATATTGCAAATAATATTACGAACTATAATACAATCGGATATAAAACAAACCGTTTTGAGCAAATACTACGAGAAGATGGTTATTTAGATGGTGCTATTCGTAATGATGCTTCGCAAGGTTCAATAAGAGTAAGTAAAAACCCTTATGATATAGCAATTAGCGGTGAGGGTTATATTCCTGTTGTATCACCTGATGGTGAGGTTCAATATACAAGAGATGGCTCTTTTAAAAGAGGTGCCGACGGATATTTGATGACAGTTGATGATTGGCTGGTTGGGGACGGAATAAAAATTCCTCCAAATTCATACAAATTTGAAATTAAGCCGAACGGTGATGTTATGAATTATGATACAGCAGGCTCTTTGCCTGAAAAAATCGGTACAATTCCTATTGTGCAGTTTGCTTCTCCAGAATCGTTGGAACAAGGGAATAATAACAAAATGGTTCCGACAGAAGAATCAGGTGAAGCTAAAATAGTAAAAAATACTGAAAATATTCGTCAATATGCACAAGAAGTTTCAAATACCAATGTCTATGACGAGTTAAATGATTTAATGAGATTAAATACCTCTATGATAGCAAGTTTTAATCTTATGAAAATCGCAGACGATATGTATAATAAGTCGATTAGCTTAAATCAATAAGGATAATATAAAATGATATTTACAAATTTGGATTGTATGAACAAAACTACTTTAATGATGGATTTGATATCCCAAAGACAAAGGGCATTGGGTTCAAATGTCGCAAACGTAGATACTCCTGGATACGTGAGACGTGATATTGATTTTTCACAATATTTGGGAAATATGAATAGCCCTCTTGAAACAAAGTTGTCAACAAAATTAGGTCCGTCCGGCGTTATAGAGGACAGACGTGAAAAAGAAATTGATATTACTGAAGAATTGGCAGAACTGCAAAAAAACTCGCTTATGTATACAATGGCAACACGAAGAATGTCTAATATAATTACCCAGATGAAAACGGTAGTAAATGTCGGAAAGTAAGGTGAAATATGAGTATTCTTGAATCAATTAATGTAGGTGCAAATGCTCTTAAAGCTCATGGATTAAGAATGGATATCCATGCGAAAAACATTGCAAATATAGATACGCCTAATTATGTCAGGAGAATTCCGGTATTAAATGCTTCGGAAGATATTTCTTTTCACGGACTTATGAATACAATGAAGAACGACATGTTTGGAGTCGGAACACTACCTTACTTGCAAGGCGGTGTAGTTTTTAACGGATGTGTCGAGGATCCGACAATCGGAGAACGAATTTATTCTCCGGGACATCCTGATGCTGACGAAAACGGTTATATAAGGTCATCAAACGTAAATGCTATGGTAGATATGGCAGATGCAATTATGGCTCAAAGAGCGTATGAAGCCAACCTTGCACTTATAAACATATCTCGTGCAATGGCAACTAAAGCTACTGAAATAGGCAGATAATAAAAGTTTTAAGAATTTTAAATATCGTCTTTTTTTGCTTGTTCTGCTTTGTTTTTTACATCACCGCTTGCAAAGTTAAGTGTTTTGCCGTATGAACTTACTTGGACAGTTGCTTTTCTTAATGGACCTTGCACAGTGTTTTTGCCTTTTGCTTCGATGACGTCAAATTGTGTCATGTACTCATGGTCTATGGCATCATAATATGTCGAAGACGAAGCATCTACTTCATTGTAGTCCATTTTATCAGTAAAGTTGTCCATTTGCTTACTACCCGCACTGAAGAAATTCCACCATGAAGTTTCTTGTCTGTTAAGTACATCTTCGGCATTGTCAGCAACAGTTGTCCGACCGTACGTTTTTGAGGCAGCTGTTATTTCATCTGCTACATCTTTGTAGGAATCCATATTTTCAGAGATTTTTTGTAAATTATCATTAATGTTTTTAAATGACCCATTAGCTGCACTTAATTGCGAATTTAGTTTGTTCAAAGTTTTATTATTATCAAACTCTCCTTGGCATATTTCTCTGCTTTCATACAAACTGATTAATTTTTTTCTTCTTCTTCTGTAAGTTCACCATTTTCTTGTTTTTCTTCTAATTAAGTAATTTGGTCATTTGTTGTTTCAAGAGAATTTTCAGATTGTTCATTTTTATTATTTAAATCTTCAATTTGTTGACTTAAATCATTAATTTGGGACACAATATTGTCGCCATCGTCTGCTAAATTTATAATATTTTTATCGCTTTCGTTAATATCATTAAGATATTCTTTAGCTTTATCCGCTATGGCATTCAACACATCTATTCTTTCTCCTCTTCCGGTGCAACCTTTGTCTTTCGTTATATGATGGATAATTGTATTAATATCAATTTTCTCAATGGGTTGAATGTCAGTCATTATAATACTCCTTGTGTAT
This sequence comes from bacterium, assembly GCA_024408855.1. GTDB lineage: Bacteria > Cyanobacteriota > Vampirovibrionia > Gastranaerophilales > Gastranaerophilaceae > CAG-196. The sequence goes on from JAKSUQ010000038.1 coordinate 7,114, forward strand.
TTCTATGGATATTAATGGTATTTTTATGTAAAACTTTAGAGCTTTTATGAAGAAATTTACAATTATTTACAATTTAATAGGAACGGAATATTTTATTAAGTTATGTAAATTAAATTTAATAGTTAAGCAATTTATATAAAATGAAAAACTTTACATAAATAGCATAGTGGATTAGTATTCATCTCGAAAAGAGAATTGTAAGGCAAGTAAGGATATTAATTAAGTTAGCTAAAAGTAAGTAACTATAAGATAGAAACGGGGGTTTTACCATGGATAGAGTTTTATACAACGGAGTAGCATGTCTTACTTCTTGTGGTAGTGTAAAAGTTAATATGACAAGAGACGATTTTATTAAACAAAATGAGTCAGTAGATGTTAAATTCTTTGATTTTGCGGATAAAAATAAAGATCAAGTGTTGGATGAGGGTGATTATAACAGATTTGTTTGTTTAGACGAACTTTATCCGGGATTGAAACGTAAGAATATGCAAAAGGAATTTTATAATTGTTTAACAGAAGAAGAAATGGAAAAACAGGGTTATTTTAAGAAATTTGATTTAGCTGATGAAGATAATAATTTTGAAATATCAGAAAATGAATTTGAAAAATATATTAATAAAAAAGTAGAGTTTTCTTTGTTAGCTGATAGTTATAAAAAAGAAAACAGCAAAATACATACACATGATAAAAGTGCTTCCACATTCTTAGGAATTTTGGGATTGGTAACATCAATAGCTGGTCATTTTGCAACGAAGAGTACGCCTCTATCAAAGAAAAATATAGATTGGTCAAGATGTACAGATTTTGCTAAAAGAAATTATAAATCTTTTTGCAATGTTGATAATGTAATGAGGAAATATGTTGGTAATATTGCTAAGTATTTTGGCATAGCACTATTTGCGTTGTCCGTAATCGATATATGCATGGCTAATAAAGCAGATAAGCAACGGCAAAAGTTGAAAAATGAATATTATAACAAAACGGAGGATTATCTTTCAAAATATCCTCAATATGAACCGGCAATGGAATTTAAACATGAACTGTATTGAACTTAAATTGGAAAAAATGTTAAATAATAAAAGGCAATTTAGCTTATGAAAACTTTGAAAGTTGTCCTTAGTTGTGTCATTTGTTCAGACTTATGATTTTATGAAACAGCTTTTGTCTCTATAAATCAACCGTAATCGCTAATCTGTATTAATTGAATTTTGTTGTTTAAATCTAAGTTGATTTGTGAAATAATTTCTTTTGTATATATAAATGGCGTTCAAATCCTCTTCTGCACGCTTTATAGAATAGGATTTGGCGAGATGTTTTTTATTGAATTTTATTATTTTTTCTAATTTCGTTTGCATAGTTTCAGGTGGTAATATCATAGTTGGCAAAAGATATGAATTACTATTTATTGTATTTTTTAATTTGTTTTTCATTAGCCACAATCTCTCTACAATATAATCACCCATGCTGACATTAATAAATTTAGAAACATTCGCAAAATTAATAAACTCATCAGTGCTTGGCAAGGTTTCAAGGAATGTTTTATCGCCTCTAAAACAGGGTTTTCTTAATTCAATATCATGTATATTATTCATAATACCATCTAAATAAAACACCAAACCCTCATCATTTGCAGTTAAAACAACTTCATCTGCACTATTTTTCACATTTTCCTGTAATGTGGCATAGGCTTTTTTCCATCGTTTATTCGTATATTTATAGTAATTAGACTTTTTGATTTCTAAATCCATGCCACCTTTTTTCCAAGCATAATTCAAAGCTTCTTTTTTAAACAATGCGTTGTTTGTATCAAGCATATTTTCTTTTGCCCAACGCCTGATTGTTTTTTCTGCACTTTTTGTAATTCTGCCATTGAATTGAGTGTTATTTGAATTTTTATTTGTGATATTTTGAATTTTCATATTTATGCCCCATAACTATACAGTATTATACATAAAAATAAGAATTATTTAAAATAGCCAGCAATTTTAATGTAAATTAACAGTTGGTTTGAGAATTTGCTTTGGGATGGATATTTAAAGGAATAAACTTTGCTAATATATCAGAATAAACAATGAAAATTCTTGATTATATGACGCCCAATTAAAAAGTTCAACTTCTTGGTGTTGCGATTATTGTTTGAAAATATTCAAATTTCTCGACTGAAATCGATAGTTTTTGAGTAAACTTTGATAAAATATTGCAGAAATTCTGTATATAAAAATATATTGATTTTATTGGAATTCAACCGTTTTAAATGCTTCCGACTAATTCCCGAGTTAAAAACTCCTTGAATTTTGAGTGTAAAATTTACCGTTTTTTGCCATCGGGAAAACTTAAACAGTGTTTGTTTTTGAGGCTTATTTTAAAAATTTTCTTGGAAAAAGTTGGACAAAAAATGGGCAATAAACGGACATTTCGCTAATTTCAGTCAATCTGTGCCATTTGCCTGTTCTTCAAACACGTTGCCGAAACATGCCTATTTCCAAGTGTTGAATTGTCCTATAAAACCTTCAGTTGCCATAATTTTAGTATATAACTAAAATTTTATGCTTGAGCGACAAAACTTTAACGACAAACTAAATTATCATATATAGTTTGCCCAATTAACCGATATGAAAATTTGACTATTAGGCTATATTTATTAATGCATAAACAAAAAGGAGAAAATAATGAAAAATTTTGTAGTTAAGTTTGGTGGTGTAATTGTAGACATAATGGCAATTTTCACCATAATAGGATTAATTCTATCAACAATAAAAGTAATAGGAGCTCAAGGTCTATGGGCAGGTTTAGTTGTTCTTTGGGGAGGATTTGTAAGTTTTATTTTTGTATTTTTCTCAATATACCTTTTAATTTCAATAAATGATAAATTATCAGAAAATAATGCAAATAATTACAACAAATATTAGTATTTGGATAAAATAAAAAGCCTGACTTTTGGTCAGGCTTTTTATTAAAGTCTAACTGTGAATTACTATTCTGGAGCTACAAATTCAAATATCAACGCTGCAACAATAGCTGCTACTGCATTTGTAGCAACTGTTGCAATAAAACAAGGTAAAGTAACAACTCTCATTGTGGATATGCAAAACGCAATGATAAATACTATCAACATTGCTACCCAACAATTGTAAGCATGGAATTGTTCATGAAATGTGTAGCCGTAAGTGTCAAAGAACACTCAGTTTGAGATACATTAACAGACAGTTTGAGATTTTGGGCAAGCGTTGAAAACAGTTTATTTTAACAACAAACAATTAATTATTCTTTTATAAAAAAACAAAGAAAAAATATTATATTTCTAGAAAAAACTTTGGCTACATTTTAACACTTATCATTAAACAACAAGTTTGTATATGCTAAACAAAAAATTATTACTAAACTAACAAAATCTATGGATTTGTTTTTATAACGATTTTATTTAAATACCAAAACTATTAGGCTTATATAACCCCATTTTCACTGTTATACCTTCATTTTTATCAATATAATTTGAAACTTGCCAATATTCTACTTCTTGCCCATTTTTATCATAGTATTTATTATTTTTTTTAGTAAATATTATATTTCCACTATTATCTTTTATTTCAGCTCCATTTAGAATTTCATCATTTCGTGGAGCTTTACGACCTGTTTTATTATTGTATGCTGTCAATTGATCATCACAATCTATCACTTGATACTGTATGCTACCATTATAATCATACACATATTCTCTTTTTGTCCAATCTTTAGTAGAAAAAGTTCCATCATTATTGTCTTTACAATATAATTTATCAAAATGCTCAAATTCAGGTTTATCAAATTTTCCAGATTGTTGAATTTGTATAGCATTATTATATTCATTCAAAAAGGTTTGTTCATCAACTTGATTTCCATTTACCATATATTTGCCATTAATAACTACAAATGAAGTGTCTTCATCACTATTTGTTTGTACATAACACACTGAATTGTTTGAAAAACCCTTATTTTGAATTTCTTGTCTAAGATTTTTTTGTTCATCTGTTAAAATTTCTTCTTGTTTTTGTTCTTCTTCTACAAGTTTTTGAGCCTTTTCAATCAATCTGTCAATCTCATTTTGAGCAGAAAGTGCATAAGTATCAATAACTTGTTCAAATTGCTTATCCGCAGAATTTGCTGCAGATTGACTAGTTACATTATACCCAATTGTACGAAAATTGGATGCTATTTTAAAGTATGTGCTACTAATAAATCTTGAAAAATCACCAAAATATGATGCTAAAGATTCATTATTTTGAACAATACTTATGTTATCAGAAACAAGTTTGTTTGCTGATGTTTCAAAAACGCTATTTACTGCGTTATCATTTTTATCAATACAAGATATATTAGCATCATTTGAGGAATCATCGTGTGTGCTATCATATTTTGCATAATAAAATTGTTGTTGAATTTCGTTTGCCATAACTATACTCTCATTATTAAAAAGTATAAAATTATATGTAAATTTCAAACTTAACATTTTTTGTTACATTATTTTACAATTTATGTGTCGGTTTTGTATCAATTTTTTGACTGTAATTTTGCCAACTTGTTGTCAAAAAATCGATGTTTTTTTCAAAATGTGCGAAAATAGAACTGCCCGAAAATCTCAAAGTATCTGTTTTTCTTAAACTGTGTGTGTCATTCAGCGAAACGCAATAATATCAACAAAAAAACGATGCACTTTTTCGCACACCACATGCACAGTATGCACAGTTTGAGATTTGCAAATTTCGTTCACTTCCGACTAAAAAAAGTCCTAATTATATGGCGATACAGCGAAAATTCTCAAACTGTCTGTTTTTCTCAAAATGTTTGTTGCTATACAGTAAGACAAGGCAGAAATAAGCAATATACTAAAATGGTTAAACACGATATAGTATTTAAAAGTTTAATCAAATGTGCTAATTGTGGTTGCACGGTAACACCAGATATTAAAAAAAGAAAGTATATTTATTTAAAACCTAAGATATGAAATAAGAAAGCCCTTTGACATGTTCGTCAAAAGTGCTAATCGTCTATTAAATTGGGGATTATGTCCGTATCATCGAACTTTTTTGTTCAAAAATTTATTGATTCTTTGTCGGATTCAAAATTAATTTATAAAATAAAAAAATATAAAAATATTGCTTAAACACCACTTATGATCTGTACCCATAAAAGTGGACAGTAAAAATTTAAACTGTTACACTACAAAAA